>DATEGP010000020.1:0-138779 GCA_035280045.1 Candidatus Acidiferrum sp. | reverse complement strand
AGTATGTCCACCCGAAGGGCCGGGAGCGAGCGGAATGCCCAGGTCGCCTTCTTTGTAGCGCGCGCCGGAGTGCTCGATGGGGCGCCCGGTCTTGAGATCGATTCCGTCGGCCCAGGACACAACCGTATAGGGAATTGCAGAAATTAAGTGGCCGTTGGTGCGGTCGAGGACGTAAAAGAAGCCGTTCTTCGGCGCGTGAAGAAGAACCTTTCGCGGAACGTTGTCGATCACGAGGTTGGCGAGGACGATTTGCGCGGCGGAATCGAAGTCCCAGACGTCGCCAGGAGTTTCCTGGTAATGCCAGACGTACACGCCGGTGTCCGGCTGGAGCGCGATGATGGAACTGGTGTAAAGATTGTCGCCGCCCTGGGGACTGCGCGCGTGCTCGCTCCAGGGGGTTCCGTTGCCGGTGCCGATGTAGAGCAAGTCGAGGTCGGGATCGTAGGCTATGGAGTCCCACACGGTTCCGCCACCGCCGAGCTTCCACCAGGAGCCGCTCCAGGTTTTCGCGGCGTTTGCCTGAGCAGAACTCTCAAAAGGCTGCGCGGGATCTCCAGGCACGGTGTAGAAGCGCCATTGGAGTTTGCCAGTGTCCGCATCGTAGGCGGAGACGTAGCCGCGCACGCCCAGTTCTGAGCCGGCGTTGCCGATAATCACCTTGCCTTTGAGGACGCGCGGCGCGCCGGTGATGGTGTAGCGGTATTGCCGGTCAATGGTGAGCGCTTCCCAAACGACTTTGCCGGTGGCGGCGTTAAGCGCGATAAGGCGCCCGTCGAGCGTGCCGACGAAAATTTTGCCTTGCCAGGCAGCCACGCCGCGATTGACGACGTCGCAGCAGGCGTTGATGGCCCACTCGGGAGGAACTTTGGGATCGTAGGACCAGAGCTTTTCTCCGGTGGCGGCTTTGACGGCGAGGACTTTGCTCCAGGCGGTAGAAAAGTACATAACGCCGTCCACGACGATGGGCGTGGCTTCCTGGCCGCGGTGCGTGTCGAGATCGAGTGACCAGGCGAGGCCGAGGCGGCTGACGTTTTGGTCAGTGATTTGATTGAGGGGGCTGAAGCGCTGCTCGCTGTAAGTGCGGCCGTGGGTCATCCAGTTGCCGGGCTCGCTGTCGGCGTGAATGATGCGCTCGGCATCGACGCTGGCGGGAGGGAGAGGCTTTCGCGGCGGTGGGGCGGTGGATTTCTTTTCGCAACCCGCGCTGCTGAGAAGCGCGGCGGCCAGCGCGAAGCTCAGAAATACTTTTCCTGCCATGGTTCTCCGGGTAACGTGCGGCTGGGGACGCACTCTCTCCCCGTCTCCTGATATGCTGTGCGGCGAGACCGAGAGTTTACATCAGAGCGAGAGGAAGACAAATGAAAGAGCCAGCCAGGAAGCACCCTGGAAAGAAACTTCTGCACAGAAGCTCTTGTTTAAGGATTGGTAGCGTCGCTGGCTTACTGCTACTGTTCGCGCCTTGGACACCGGCGCAAGGCAAAACGCAGCGTTCCGCCACTGCTCAGACTGAAGGGGAGCGGCGCGGGACGCTGAACTTGGAGGCGGCGCGCACTAATCCGCTTCAACTGCGCAACCTGCTGAAGAAAATGCCCAAAGGAGCGGACCTGCACAATCATTTGAGCGGCGCGGTGTACGCGGAGTCGTGGATTCGCGCCGCTGCCGAAGACCAGCTTTGCGTGAATCTCGCTTCCCTTTCGTTCGCAAAGCCCGGAGAAGCGGGTTGCGGGAACGGAAAAGTTCCGGCGGCGGAGGCTTACAAGGATCAACATCTGTTTGACGCGTTGGTGGATGCGTTTTCGATGCGGGGCTTTGTGCCTTCTCCCGGAGTGACGGCGCACGACCATTTTTTCGATACGTTCGCCAAGTTTGGCGGCACGAGTCATCGCCACCTCGGAGAATGGCTTGATGAAGTCGCGACCCGCGCGGATGCGCAGAACGAGCAATATCTCGAGCTTATGCATACACCGGAGTTTGGCCACGCCGCATCGATTTCCGCGGAAATCGGCTGGCAGGAAGATTTTGGCGCGTTTCGCGAGGCGTTATTAGCCCGCGGCTTGCGCGACGAAATCGCCACGGCGAAAGCGCAAATCGATGAGGCCGATGCACTGCGAAGACGGCGCGAGCGCTGCGGACAAGCGGATGCCTCTTCCGCCTGCCGCGTGGAGATTCGTTATCTTTGCCAGGTGTTGCGCGGCTTTCCCAAGCAGCAGGTGTTTGCCCAAACGGTGCTGTGCTTTGAGACCGCGGTGGCAGACCCGCGCTTTGTCGGCATTAATTTTGTGATGCCGGAAGACGGGTACATTTCCATGTCCGACTATGCATTGCACATGCGCATGATCGCTTTCTTGCGCAGGCTCTATCCTAAAATTCATTTGACCCTGCATGCGGGAGAACTTGCGCCAGGTCTCGTGACGTATGAAGGGCTCTGCTGCCACATCCGAATGGCAGTCGAGGAAGCGAAGGCCGAGCGCATCGGGCACGGGGTGGACATCATGTATGAGAATCATCCTCACGAATTGCTGAAAGAAATGGCGCGCGATCACGTAATGGTGGAAATCGGCCTGACCAGCAACGACGTGATTCTCGGCATTAGCGGAAAAGACCACCCGTTTCCACTGTATCGCCAGTTCGGCGTGCCCGTTGCGCTGGCAACTGACGATGAAGGCGTCTCGCGGATTGACCTAACTCACGAATACGTGCGCGCGGCGCAGACTTACAATCTCAGCTACCGCGACCTCAAGCAGATGGTCCGCACCAGCCTGGAACATACCTTTCTGCCAGGAGAAAGCCTGTGGCGCGCCGCGGACAATTTCACGCAAGCCGTTTCCGCGTGTTCGAAAGATTCTCTCGGAAGCGAAAAACCTTCTTCCCCGTGCGGTGCTTTTCTGAAGTCCAGCGAGAAAGCCACGCAGCAGTGGGAACTCGAGCGCCGCTTCCGTCAATTCGAGTCCGAATTATAGCTTTGCAACGTCACATAGTTTTTTTTGAATGGCGGTGTCCGCGCAAAATTACTTGCGGCAGCCAGGCTTCTCACAAAAATGTTTGAGGCAAACAATCCGGGCCCTGTACGTCTCAATCGTGTGCAACTCGCTCAGCTGGACACTCTTCTCGCGGACGGGACTCTTTTTGGACACTCGACTGCCGAAACGTTTCGCCCCGACTTCACTACGGGCGCACGGCAAATTCAGCTGGGAATGAAACTTAGTTTCTAGGAGTCACTGCCTTTTTCGAGGCAGACTCGGGCAATGACGGCCTAATCCCCAGTCCCTAACCCCTGGTCGCTTGCGCTTCTTTATCACCCGTCGCCGGTATTTCCAAGAGTGTCCGGCTTCGCCAAGGAGTCGGTGGCCGCGGTCCCAGTGATGAGGCGCGCGCCTCGGCTGAATGTCAAATACTCAAATCCCCATTGAACAAAAACCAGAACGCGGCTTTGAAATTCCACGATGTACATCAGGTGGATGAAAAGCCAGATGAGCCACGCGGGCCATCCCGAAATATGCACGCCAAAAATGTTGGCCACTGCCGCCGCGCGCCCGATGACCGCTATGTCGCCTTTGTTGAAATAGTGAAACGCACGAAGCGGCGTCTTCCCTCCCACGCGGGCGCGAATTGCTTTTGCCGCGTACGTGCCTCCCTGCATGGCAACTTGCGCGACTCCAGGAAGTGGTTTCCCGTTTTCATCCACGGCGTGTGCCAAATCGCCAATGATGAAGATGTCGGGATAGTTTGGAATGGTGAGGTCCGGCTGCACTTTGATGCGGCCGCTGCGATCCGTTTCAGCTTTGGTACGTTGCGCGAGTCTTTCCCCGAAAGGAGTGGTTGTAACGCCGCCCGCCCAGAGGACGGTGTGCGCAGCCAACGACTCGGTCGCCTCTCCCCGCTTGAAAGTTACGCCTTGCGCGTCGATATTCGTCACCACCACGCCTTTGATGACTTCCACGCCCAGGCCAGTGAGCAGTTTCTCCGCTTTTACCGACAAATCCTCCGGATAGGCGCCAAGCACGCGCGCCGCGCCTTCGAGCAAAAGGATCCGCGCTTCTTGCGGATGAATCCTGCGAAAATCGTGCCGCAGCGTCTCTCTGGCAATTTCTGCAAGCGCTCCGGAAAGTTCGAGCCCCGTCGCGCCGGCTCCAACGATGACGAATGTCAGCCATGCGCGCTCTTCTTCATCGGACGCAGCGCGTTCGGCGCGCTCAAACGCGTACAAAATCTTGTGCCGGATCGAGGTGGCTTCCTCAACGGACTTGAGGCTAGGCGCCCATTGGCGCCACTCATCCTTCCCGTAATACGAAGTTTGCGAGCCGGTGGCAACGATCAACGAGTCATAGGGACAGGAGTCTCCATCGCGCAAAACGACTCGTTTCGCCTCGGGGTCGACGTCCACCGCCTCGCCAAGAAGCACGCGGGCATTTTTCTGCCGGCTTAGAACGCTTCGCAGCGGCGCGGCAATTTCTCCGGGAGAGAGCGAGCCCGTGGCCACCTGGTATAGCAGCGGCTGAAACAAATGAAAATTCCGGCGGTCGATCAGCGTTACTTCCACAGGGGCCCGCTTCAGTTTTTGCGCGGCGGCCAGCCCGCCAAAGCCCCCGCCTAGAATCACCACGTTGTGTTTCGGTTCCATTCTCCCCGCCTCAGCAACCCTGGTTTTTGGGAACATCATCTCATTTAGCGTGAAGCTATTGTGTTTGATGCGCGCGGGCTGTGAACGACTCCATGCTCTTCGCGTCTCTCCGATCCTGTTGCTGGCCTTCAGCGCCGCTGCCTGCAATGCGCCTCTCATACAACGCCACGACTGGCCGTCGGTCCCGCCCGTGTCGCTCGTTGCTACGAAGCCTCCCGTAGTCGTCGTTGGCTTTGTCGGAGGCGTCGTCAAGTACGATGACCCCGTTCGCAGCGAAGTGAAACTTGCCGAACACCTTCGCGCCGAATACCCCAGCGGGGTGTTCGTTGAAACCTTCGAGAACAGAAATCGTGAAAAGGCCCTGAAAGCAATTCTCACACAACTAAGTGTGGACCGCTCAAGCGTGCTCTCGGAAAACGAAAAGCGGCAGGCGCGCATCATTTTGTATGGCCATAGCTGGGGCGGCTCGGCGATGGTCGAACTTGCCCGCGAACTCGAACGGCGCGGAATTCCAGTTCTCCTTACTATTCAGGTGGACAGTGTGAAACGCTTTGGTGATGACGACAGCGTGATTCCCGTAAGATTGAAAAGTAACATTGATTCTTATGACCATCGAATCGGAGAGCCGGCCATTGCTTGAAAGAAATACCTTGCGATTCCTGTGTTCCGTGTTGATCAAAGGCGGAACGCGCGGCGAAATTTGCCGGGTGCTCGATCCCGGCGTTTTTCAGGACCCGCTGCGGCGCGTTGTTTTCGAAGAAATTCGTGAAATGGGCTCTATTGATTCGCGCCACTTAAGGGAACTGCTTCCGGCGCGCGTCACGAATCGCGGATTTCCCGATTTTGATCTGCAGTCCTTCCTTGCTCCTCAGGAGGTCAGCGAAAAAGAAATCGATCAGCTCTTTGAAAGCGCGTTACAACTTCTGGACTTGAGTCATCCAAACGAAGAGACACCCGATGATTAGCCTGACGATGACCGCAAGAAACTCGAGGCTCTTGCCTCTCGTAGAAGTTTTTGGCTTTACCGCTTTTATCGCTTGGTTTATCTGGCAGCTTCAGGATTCTTACCGTTACGCGTGGCTGATTTTTCCAATTTGGCTGATTGCCAGCTTTAATTGGAACAAAGACACGCCGCAAACCCTCGGGTGGCGCGTGGACAATCTGTGGAGCGCCACGAAACGCGCCTCGTTGGTCTTTCTGCCTTGCGCACTCGCCATTGTCGTTGTGGGGCGCCTCGTGGGAGACGAGCACCACACGTTCCAGCATGTTCTTCTGCCAAGCCGCTTCTTTGGGTACATGACATTCTGTCTTTTGCAACAGGTTGGGCTGAGTTCTCTTGTTACCAATCGCCTGCTCTCTGCAATCGATAGTCCCATGCGCGCTTCGTTTATCGCCGGGCTCTTATTCGCCCTGCTCCATTGGCCGAACCCTGTTCTTGTGCCCCTCACCTTTGTTGGGGGAGCCTTAATGGCGTGGCTGTTCTGCAAAGAGCGCAACATTCTGCCACTCGTCGTGTGGCAAACAATTCTTGGCTCGCTGATTTGGTGGGCCTTTCCGATCGCCTGGCATCACAGCATGCGAGTGGGGCCCGGGTTTTATCACTTTCACGGATATTGAAAAACAGTCTTTCCGCGAATCCTCGCCTCTTTGGCAAATCCGTTTTTGTCCATGCTCGTCGATATCAAGCCAGTACTTCAGAGATTCAGGTGAGTGTACTTCCGCGGGGCTATTGTCCTCGCGCCGCTTGGTTCGCGCTTCCCTTTTGCATCGTCCTCCCAAACACCAGCGATGGGGAATTTGCACTTTGGGCAGACGCCATCCTTGATGCGATATTCCACGACATCGTGCCACGAGCGGCGCACGAGAAGTTCTTTGCAATTTGGGCAGTAGGTGTTCGCACCATCGCTGTAAATATTCCCTTCGTACACGTAGTGCAGGCCCACTTCCATCGCGATTTGACGCGCTCGATCTAGCGTGGTGGCGGGAGTTCGCGGCTTGTCCTGCAGCTTGAAATCCGGATGAAACGCGGTGAAATGCAACGGAACATCCGGCCCGAGATGAGTCAGAATCCATTCCGCAAGCTTTCGCGTCTCGACGGGATCATCGTTCAACGTTGGAATCATGAGGTTCGTGATCTCGAACCACACTTTCGTTTCGTTCTTCAGCCACTCCAACGTTTCCAAGACCGGCTGCAGATGCGTCAGCGTGATTTTTCCGTAGAAATTTTCCGTGAAAGCCTTCAGGTCGACGTTGGCCGCGTCAATGTGGTCATAAATATCGTGAAAAGCTTCGTAGGTGACGTAGCCGTTGGTCACCATCACCGTTTTCAGCCCGTGTTTTTTTGCTTCTTTGCTGATGTCGATGACGTACTCGCCCCAGATGGTCGGCTCGTTATAAGTGAACGCCAGCGACTCGCAGCCGTACTTCAACGCCAGAAGCGGCACATCTTCCGGAGGAATTTCCTGCGAGCGCACTTGGTCCGAGCGCGATTTGGAAATGTCCCAGTTCTGGCAGAAGAAACAGCCCATGTTGCAGCCCGCCGTCCCCATGCTGAAAATCCGCGTGCCGGGAAGGAAATGATTCAGCGGCTTCTTCTCAATGGGATCAATCTGCAAAGCGGCCGGCGAACCGTATCCGAGGTTATACAGTTTTCCATCCTGGTTGATGCGGATGAAGCAGAATCCCGATTGCCCAGGATGAATGTGGCAGTGGCGGGGACAAAGATAGCAGTGAACTCGGCCGTCCGCTTCTGGCTCCCACCAGCCCGCTTCGTGAAGTTTTTCTGTTTTCTGGAGGATCTTCAATTCTTCCATCGACCCTCCTCCTTAAAATTATTATACGCGCGCCAAACTGAAGGAGTTGCTGCTCTGTGGCAAAACTCACGCGTGGTGACGTTGGACTCGGCGGCGTTCGGCGGCCCAGTCGACGAAGTGCTCCATTTGCTCGCGGTATTTCCAGGCGAGATGAAAAAACTTGCTGGGCGTCATGTCCGCCGCTTCTTTTCCCAGGAACGTCTCGAAACGCCAGCACAGGTAAGGGCTCTTCCACGGTTTCAAACGATAGCCCCGGGCCGCGGTCCAGTAGTAGCTCAGCGTCTTGAACATTTTTTGCGAAGGATTACCCTATTGCGATTCTAGCAGGTCTGCAACCACCCGCGCGATGCTCTCACTGGCCACCAACAATTTCCCTGGTTGTCCTATAATTCCCTCCTATGAAAAACGCTTTTCGAGCTTTGCAAAAAGCTGCTCTGAAATTTCTTTCCTTCGCAATGACCCTATGTCTTCTCGTACCGCCGACGTATCCGCACCAGCCGGTTTACGCGCAGAAAGGAATGGTGGTCGCGCAGGAACCGCTCGCGGCGGACGTGGGACTCGCCGTTTTGAAATCCGGCGGCAACGCGGTTGACGCCGCGGTGGCCGTCGGTTTTGCGCTCGCGGTAACTTTTCCCTACGCCGGAAACCTCGGAGGCGGCGGCTTCATGCTGATCCGCATGGCCGACGGGCGCACTGCGTTCATTGATTTCCGCGAAAAAGCTCCGCGCAAGGCCACGCACGACATGTATCTCGATGCCAGCGGCAACGCCACGAAGGACAGCGTGCTTGGCTGGCGCGCTGTGGGCGTGCCCGGCACCGTACGCGGCCTCGAGCTTGCCAGCAAGAAATACGGCCACAAGCCCTGGTTTGACTTGCTGCAACCCGCTATCGCGCTCGCTGGATCCGGCTTTCCCATTTCCTATTCGCAGATGCGCTCGTTCAAATCCAGCGCCGATTCTCTTTCTCAATTCCCCGAATCCAAGCGCATCTTCCTCAAAGACGGCGCCTTTTACGACTGGAACCAAAACTTCAAGCAGCCGGAGCTGGCCCACACGATCGAGCGCATCGCCGGGAGCGGCGCGTCCGATTTCTACGAAGGCGAAACCGCGCGTATCTTCGCCCGCGAAATGGAGAAAAACGGCGGCCTGATCACCTTGGACGATCTTCGCGAATACCATGCCGTCGAACGCAAGCCGCTCGAAGGCGACTACCACGGATACCACATCATCACTTCGCCTCCGCCCAGCTCCGGCGGAGTCGGCATTCTGCAAATGCTGGGCATGCTCGACGGCACCGGTTACGAGAAATCCAAGGCCGGCTCGGCCACCGAATATCACTATCTTGCCGAAGTCATGCGCCGCTACTTTGCCGACCGCAACGAGTACCTCGGCGATCCCGATTTCGTGAAGAACCCCATTACCGCGATGCTTGACCCCGCCTACATCAAAGCGCGGCGCGACACCATCGGTCCCGTCCTCGCAACGTCCAGCGACCAGATTCGCCCCGGCCTACCCACGGGCGCCGCGGAAGGCTCGGACACCACGCACTACTGCATCGCTGACGCAGAAGGCAACTTTGTCGCCGTGACTTATACGCTCAACGCCGGTTACGGCAGCAAAGTGACGGTGCCCGGCTTGGGCTTCCTCCTCAACGATGAAATGGACGACTTCGCCGCCAAGCCCGGCACGCCCAATATGTTCGGTTTGGTCCAGGGCGAGGTGAATGCCGTCGCACCCGGCCGCCGCCCGCTTTCTTCCATGGTTCCCACCATTGTGCTCAAGGATGGAAAACCTTATCTCGCGCTGGGCGCTCCCGGCGGCTCGATGATCATCACCGCGGTCCTGCAAGTGATGCTCAACGTCATGGACTTCGGCATGAACGTGCAAGACGCCATCGATTTCCCCCGCGTGCATCATCAATGGAAGCCGGATATCCTGGGCGTCGAGCGCGACGTCTCCCCCGACACAATCGCCCTGCTCAAAAAAGCCGGCTACAACATCGAAGAATCCAAGCCCATTGTGATCGCGCGCGTCGAAGCGATCGCGCTGAGCGACGGCTGGCTCCAAGGCGGCCACGACGAACGCGGCTCGGGCAAAGCCACCGGCTACTAGCAGCGTGTTAGGATAATCGGCACTCCGATGCGGGGCAGAGAGGCCTACTTTGTGTTTGGGTCGTCGCCCTTTTTGTTCTCGGCCTGCTTGTTTAGATCGCCGTCCTTGTAATATTTCGTACCCTGCAAGGTGAGCTGAAGAGCGAGGCCGTTTTTAGTGATTTGGTAAACCCAGATACCGGGATCCACCTCGACCGCTCCCGAATACGCGCCGCCCGACTTACCCACCTTGGCCGCTGCATCTGTCTGCGCCGAACCCGACCAGCCAGAATCGAGGAAACGGTTCAGCGCCTCCGCATTTTCGAATAAGAAAACCACTCGATAGTCTTTTACGCCGACTCCCAGACCGGCGCCTGCGGAAATCATCTTCATAAAGGTCTCTTGCTTGCTGCCGTTGTTGATGGCGATCCCGGCGCCTCGTGCGGTGCTCAGCAGAAGCAGGTGCATGCCCATGTTATTGAAGACAGCATATCCGGCCGCCTTTTGGATGGCCTCCTTCGATGTTGGTTGCAGCTTTTTCAAATCTTCCAGCGTTTGTGCTGCCATCTTACGGGATTTCTCCCGCTTCTTTTCATTGTCATCCCCGGCATTGACCGCGATTCCAGACAACAGTGCAACCACGAGAATTGGGACTATCAGCTTGGGGCTCATCATGTGATTCCTCAGAAGAGTTGTGAGATAACAGGAGTCGGTCGTTCGACGGCCTTCAGTTTGCCATGTACCCTGCCTCGGTCCCGTAATCACCCAGTCAGCGACTTGACTTACCTTTATGTCCATAGGATCCGCTCGACTCGGAGTATCGCGTACTCATGGACCTTCTCCACTGTCAAAACTACGCGTCCCTTTGCTAGGACCCTTGAGTCGGCGAACCGGACATGCCAGTGCGGGTAACGACCGCCCGACATTGGGGCGCCCGATGGCGCGAAGCTGCCCTCAGCGGTTCGATCCAATAGGCGAGCGGCTCGGACGACAAGGGAGTTCAAGTAATACTTTAGGTCACCGGATGGTGGGGTACACACCCCCACCCACTGTTGCAACGTTATCAAAACAAAGGAGTTGAAAATTGCCACTGTTGGAAGTTGTTGAAAACAAAGAAAGTCGCGATGGGGTGGAATCTTGGAGCAGTTTGTAAGTCGTTGAAAATGGGTAAGGCAGAAAGGTAGCGCGGGATCTGGAAAAAGAGGGCGGCGGGACACGGTAGTTGACCTGTAAGAGCTAGGGCGAAAGTCTAGAAACCATCATATACTATAAAGTAAAATAAGTCAACATAAATATAAGTGCTGTGTTTGCAGCAGGATGGAAAGGAAAAGAATTTCCCATTTTCTGTCCAATGAAACGGATTGGGTGCAGGGTGGCAAGTGGTTTGTTTGCTGTGGGATAGCGGGACGACAGAAAGAATCAAAACCCTCACTTCCGCAACTCCATCCGGAGCGCAAAAGCCGCGCCTGAAAATCGCAGGTGCGGCACCCTACGCCCTCCGTGCATAAGCCCTGTGCTCCACCCCCCTCACGATGGCGAACACTGCCGAAGCTGTCCACTGTTCGGCGGTTCCCGGACGGTACTAGAATCAACTTCTCCGATAAGCTGACTTACCAAGGCTTGACGCCGGACTTAGTACCAGTTACACAAGGCCCTTAGGAATGCTACACAATCATGATGGCTAATCGAATCGGTAGAGTCGAACTCGTGTTTTGGTTCGCAGTATTAATCTTTGGGCCCGGAATCGCGCTCGCCGCCCTCACGAACACGCCGATACACCCCGAGCGTCATCCCTGGTTGCAAGCCGTCTGGATACTGGCGGCTACATTGGTGATTTTCGGAGCGATCGTGTCTAGGTTCCACGACATCGGTTGGACGGGTTGGGCAGTTATCGTTATGGCTGTTCCATTGGTAGACCTCATGGCACTATTGTTTTTGATGCTCGCCCCAGGACAAAAACAGTCAAACCTCTATGGCGGGCCGCCACTATTTCTCCAGCGGTTCAGAAAAGTCGCGAAAAGTTGACATGTCCGGTTATCCGGGTGGTTTCAATGGGTCGACGCAACACTAGCTCGAATTCTATTTGCAGGAGTTTCATGGGCTAATTCGTTCGCGAGTGTTGATTCAAAGAAAACCTCGTCCTGTTCAGGTCTAATTGAGTACAGCCCAGTAGATCGGTTCTTTATGAAAAGTATTGTGGGATCAAACGATTAGAGGGGTGTTGCATCGACCGTTTGAACCGGCACGACTTACCAGGATTTAATGCACCGGACGATTTGCTGTGCTAGTGTCTTTGTCTCTCTCTGGCGGCCTTCGCCCTTTGATCGAAGCAGCATTTACACGGCTCTACTGTGGCGAACCTTCGGCCTCAAGACAGCAGAAAGGAATCCCCAATGACTCAACCCAAACCAGCAAGAGAACAAGATCGAAGCGAAAAACCGGGCGTTGCGAGAGTTGACATGAAGTTTGAGATCGTCGTCATCCCAGTCTCGGATGTCGACCGCGCCAAAGAGTTCTACACGAAGCTCGGGTGGCGGCTCGACGGCGACTTCGCACACGGTGAAGACTGGCGCGCGATCCAGTTCACGCCGCCCGGCTCCGGGTGCTCGGTCATCTTCGGCAAGAACGTCAGCGGCTCGACACCCGGCTCCGCCCAGGGCCTGTACCTGATCGTCTCCGACATCGAGGCCGCCCGCAATGAACTGCGCGAACGCGGCGTGGAGGTCAGCGAGGTGTTCCATGGCGGGAACAACGTGTACGCAGGCCCGGACGACCCCTACCTGTTTGGTCGGGTGCGTGTCAGCGGCGCGGATCCCGAGCATCGCACCTACCGCTCGTACGCATCGTTCAAAGATCCGGACGGCAACGGATGGCTGTTCCAGGAGGTCACGACGCGGCTGCCGGGTCGAATCGACTCCGCGGCGACAACTTTTGCGTCGGTGAACGATCTGGCGAGCGCGATGCGGCGCGCGTCGAAGGCACATGGCGAGCACGAAGCCCGTACCGGCGGCCAACGCGACGAGAATTGGCCGGATTGGTACGCCACGTACATGGTGGCGGAGCAGTCCGGCAAAGAACTGCCGCAATGAAAGAGTCCAGCCAGATGGCAAATCCCATTCTAGTCACCGCCACGTCCGCTTGAACTCAGATCAGTTACCGGACACTTACCAGATCAGCGATTCGCCATGTCCGGTAACCCGTGCCTGCAAGTTAAAGTCCCGGCCATCCCGCTCGACTCTCCAAGCCACCCGCTTGTCGATGCCCTTCCTTCCCCAGCACTGCTGAGAGTCGCGCAAAAAACTCGCACGTTGGAGTGCGTGAATTACAAAGCCCCTTTCTTTGAATGGCTTGTGCAGTAAAACGCTGCCGAGCCTAT
The DNA here is from genome assembly GCA_035280045.1 of Candidatus Acidiferrum sp. Lineage (GTDB taxonomy): Bacteria > Acidobacteriota > Terriglobia > Acidiferrales > UBA7541 > Acidiferrum. Next base: position 125,880 of record DATEGP010000020.1, on the reverse strand, counting down.
CCAATGTTTGGTTGCCGTGAGGCTTCTGGAACGCCGGCTCAGAAAGGCGAGCCACCCTTCCGTTACGGCTCCGAGCTGTGCACAGATGATTTGAAACTAATGGATGCGACTGCTATATCTCTTCGCCGCGTGGGACGGCGGGAGGCGAGGCATGAATTCGACCAAGAAGGCGGCGAGGCTTGCGGGCGTGCTCTACCTGGTGAACGCGGTGACGGGCTTCTTCGGCATTATTTATGTGCCCGGCAAGCTGATGGTATCGGGGAACGCGGCGGCAACCGCCGGCAATATTCTGGCTTCGGAGAGGCTGTTCCGGCTGGGCATCGTGTCCGAAGTGATTTGCGCGGCGGAATGGGTCTTCGTGCTCTGGGCGTTTTACTGGTTACTCGGCGGAGTGAACAAGACGCATGCCTGGCTGATGGTGGTCTTTGGCGCGGTGTTCATTCCCATTATCTGCATGAATGCGCTCAACGAGGTCGCGGCGCTGACGCTGTTGCGCGGCGCGGATTACCTGACGGCGCTCGACCAGCCGCAACGGCAGGCGCTGGCGATGCTGTTCCTCGATTTGCATCGCTACGGGTACGTGATCGGCTGGATTATGGGCCTCTACTTTTTCCCGTTAGGGATGCTGGTGTACAAGTCGGGATTCCTGCCGCGCATCCTGGGCGTGTTGCTGATCGCGGCGGGCTGCGGCTACCTGGCGGACAGCCTTACGCCCCTGCTTGTGCCGCAGTACGCGGATGTTGTGGGCCGAATCGCGAGCATCGCGCTGACGCTGGGAGAACCAGTGTTCATTTTGTGGCTTCTGATTATGGGCGCAAAGAATCAACCGTTAGCCACGCCGGCATGAAGTGCGCCGTTCCCGTTGCGTTAGTCTCTGCTACACTTCGCCCAGCGGAGGTTCTGTGATGACTGCTAGCGCATCTGTAACGCCGTTCGCTTTTTCCCGGCGGACCTTTTCCCGGCGAACCCCGACCGTATCGTTCTTGTTTTTGGCCACATTCGTTCTCACAGCTCGGCCGGCCAGTGCCGCCACTTGCGAAAGCCTCGCGACCCTCGCGCTACCCGACACGACCATCACCCTCGCAAAGGTAGAACCGGCGGGTACCTTCACCCCGCCAAGACCCCACCCCGAATATATGTTCGGGGGAACCGTGGACAACCTGCCCGCGTTCTGCCGCGTTGCAGCGGAAATCAAGCCTACGAAAGATTCCGATATCAAGTTTGAAGTGTGGATGCCGGTATCAGGCTGGAACGGCAAGTTTATGGGCGAAGGAAATGGCGGCTGGTCGGGAGAAATCTGGTACGGCCCCATGGGCGGTGCGCTTCGCCGCGGTTATGCCACGGCGTCAACCGATACCGGGCACGAAGGGGATGGCGGTGAGGCAAATTTCGCGCTTGGTCACCCCGAGAGGCTGGTGGATTTCGGTTATCGAGCGGTCCACGAAATGACCGTGAAAGCAAAAACCATCATCGCTGCGTTTTATGGTGCAGACGCCCTCAAACATTCGTACTGGGGTGGCTGCTCGTCGGGCGGCAAGCAAGGACTCATGGAAGCGCAACGTTTTCCGCACGACTACGACGGCATCGTTGCCGGAGCGCCCGCTAATTTCTGGACGCACCTCATGGTCAGCGGCATCTGGATTGGCGAGTTGACTCGGGAGAATCCAGGCAACTACCTCCCCGAGAAAAAGTACGCGGTTTTGCATAAAGCCGTGCTCGAAGCTTGCGATGCGCTGGACGGGGTGAAAGACGGCGTGCTCGAGAATCCGAAGCGCTGCCACTTTGATCCGAAGGTGGTGCAATGCAAGGGCGCGGACGGGCCAGACTGCTTAACAGCAGCCCAAGTGGAAGCCGCGAAAAAAATTTATTCCGGGCCGAAGAATTCCCGGACCGGCGAACAGATTTTCCCCGGTCTGGAGCCTGGCAGCGAAAATGGCTGGAACTTTTTCGCGGGCGACGGGGAATCGGAGCCGCCGATTGTCGCTTCCCACTTCAAGTACGTAGTATTCTATGATCCCAAGTGGGATTACCGTAAGCTGAACTTCGATAGCGATGTCGCCCTGGCGGACAAACTGGATAACGGCGTGCTCAACGCAACCAATCCCAATCTGAGAGAGTTCTTCGCGCAGGGCGGAAAGCTTCTGCTGTATCACGGTTGGAATGACCCAGGGATCGCCCCAGAAAATACGATCAACTATTACGAGAGCGTCGTCGACGCCATGGGTGGACTCAGCAACGTGCAGAACTCCATGCGGCTATTCATGGCTCCAGGGATGAATCATTGTTATGGCGGCGATGGCCCTTTTGAATTTGACACCGCCGCGGCCCTCGAACGGTGGGTTGAGAAAGGGGAAGCGCCGGACCGCATCCTCGCGGCTCATTTCCCCAGAGGAGCGCATGACGCCAAGCCAGACCGCACGCGGCCGCTCTGCCCATACCCTCAAGTGGCAAAGTATAAAGGCTCCGGCAGCACGGGCGACGCCTCCAACTTCGTTTGCTCGAAGGAGTAGGTTGGCTGTGCGATCGTAACTACGGCAGCAGTGTGAATTTTATCTGGATGGTGGTGTCGATTTCGACGGGCTCGCCGTTCAGCAGCGTGGGCTGATAGCGCCATTGGCTGACGGCTTCGACGGCGGCGCGCGCGAGGTCCGGATTAATCTGGCTGTTCAAGACTTGCAGCGACAGCGGTCTGCCGTCCTTGCTGACAACCGCATGAAGCACCACGGTGCCTTGCGCGCCAGCGTCCTTGGCGCTTTGGGGGTAGATGGGTTGCACTCGAGTGATCACCTTGGCCGCTTCCACACTTCCACCAATGCGGATGCGTCTCGCTCTTGCTTTGGCCTCGGCTTCCGCGGCCTCTGCGGCTTTCGCAGTACCTTCGTCATGAATGTCGGGGCTCGGGGTCGAGAGTCCCATTTTGGCCCTGGCTTCGGCAGCTTGTGCGGCTTCTGCGTTCATGGCGTAAGGCTGGCCCCGGTACTCGGCCTGTACATCCACCCCGTCATTCAAGACTCCCATTTGGAGCTTGGCGTTCAGAGCGAGGTCGCGGCCCGGATCGAGCACGACTTGCGGGGCGAGGTACGTGGCAAATCCGGGCTTGAGCACTTTCATTTCGTATTCGCCGGCAGGCAACGCTTTGAAAACAAAATTGCCCTCGGCGTCCGAAGTAGTCATGTCAACGGTGCCCGCCTTGTGGTTGGTCATCACGATGGTGGCGTTCGGACAAGCCGCATCGCTGATGTCAAAGATGGTACCGGTGAATTTGCCTGACAGGTTCTGCCCCGGCAGGCGCAGGGCGGCGAGTGGAAGCAGCAAGCACAGGGCAGCAACTTTCAGGAGCAGCCCCGTTCTCCGCGAGATCCCTCCGCGGTTTAGATTCGGATTCAGCATGGCGATGAATCTCCTTTCCAGATTGGTTGGGCGAGCAAAGGCGAGTGCGGTGGACCAGCCGCGATGCGCGTTCTTTAAGGTGCGCGCGAGCTCGAGAAGTTGATTTGCGTAGTGCGAGGGATCCACTCCGCTGTTCAAGACGGAGTCGTCGCAGGCGCGTTCGCTTTCGCTACGCAGTTTTGCGACGGCGTACCATACGAGCGGATGAAACCAATAGATGGCGCGAGTTAGTTCGGCGCAAATCTGAACCAGCCAGTCGTGGCGGACGATGTGCGCGAGTTCGTGGAAGAGCACGGCCCTTCGTCGCTCTGGGGACCATTCCATCGCGCCGGCGGGAAGCAAGATGCGTGGCCGGAGAAATCCCCAGGTCAATGGCATGGAGGATGCATCCGGGCTTTGGAGCAATCGAATAGAACGCGTAATTCCGAGGGCCTTGTAGCAACGCGAATCGAGTTGAGCCCAATCGTCCCCGGCTATCGGGGTTGCTTGGGTGGAAATCCACGCGAGCCGCGTTAAGCCAGCCAGCAGTTTAGCGGCGATGAACACGGCGCCAAGCGCCCATGAAAGCAAAATCAACTGGATCAACCGGCCGGCGAACGGCGAGGCGAGCGCGGCATCAATCATGGTAGACGGCAGTTTTTGAAAGTCGGCGCTTCCGCCTACCGCGTGACTCGCGCCCCAGAATTTTGCCGCGTTACCGAGCGTTGCGGAATGCCATGACGGAAGCAGCAGCGTCAACATGGGGAGGGCCAACGAGCACGTGATTCCCAGGGCCCACGCGTGATGGCGCATTGCCGCGGAGCTGTTGCGCACGGCCCAGGCAACAATTGTCGCCAGCAAAAGTGCCAACGTCGCTTTGACCGTGCAACCGATCAGGAATGAAAGCATTAATTCGATTGTTCCGGGCCAGTGCATGGTCAGCTCTCCTTTCTGCTTTGAGCGATGAGGCGGGCCAGGCGGTCGAGTTCTCCGGAGGAAATCCTCCAGCCCTCGCCGCCGAGCAGGGCTGCGACGGCCTTCTCCGTGGAGCCTTCGAAAAATGTTTCGACGAGGTGCTGTAGCGCGGAGCGGCGGGCGACTTCCCGAGGGACGCAAGGAAGGTACACATATTTCAGGCCGTGTTCTTCGTGACGGACGTGGCCCTTCTCCTCCAGCACACGCAACTGGGCACGGACGGTGGAATAGTTGGGCTTGCCGTCGAGTTGCGAGAGCACTTCTCCCACCGAAGCGCGTTCGACTCTGTAAAGAATGTCCATAATCTGGCGCTCGCGGCGCGTCAGCGCATTTAGCCTGGAGTTTCTCTTCATGATCTTCCTTATGCTATTTTTATAGCACATATGCTATAAAAATAGCATAGCGGACGGGCCTGTCAACTGTTTTCTTTGAAAAAGTGACGGCCGGAAAAGGACAGGGAGACGGAGCCCAAAACGAGGGCGGGCGAAGGCGGAAGGGCACGACGTATCGTTGCCCTACGGAACGTGAGCCGCGGCTGAACTGCTGAAAAGGGCGCAGCAGTGCCGCGAAATTCAAGATTTTATGGCTGCTGGCCGAACCAATACGGGGTTTTTTTTGTCCACTCGCTGGAAGGATATTTCCGGTGGAGGAGTTGAAAAGCGGCTTTTGAAACTCTGCCGGTGTCCACGTCAAAGCAGGCATAGCGGCTTGCGCGCACCAGCAGGTGGAGAGCCTGAGGCACACGAGCGTCATCCGGGTGGTCTTTCGCAAAAGCGAGGATCTGGTCACCGAGCCAGGGAACGCCCGATGGGGCGCGCACCAGAGCATCCCATTCCCTGCCCGCCTCGGCCTTCTGGTTTTGGGTTAAGAAAATGGGTGAAAGCGAGGCTTCGTCGGGATAGATGGTTCTCAGCAGTTCGTTCCAAGGCGTGTAAAACTCGTTGTAGTGCTGCGAGTAGTCACCCTCCGCCCGGGGCCCGTAGTTGGCGCACCACCAATTGTACCGAAGGGAGTCGATTTCGCCGTCGGCACTCTCCCTGCCGAGGCCCGCAGTAACATCGAGATGAAACTCCGGATGGTGCAGGAGGAAGAGCGTAGCTGAGAATTGCTTCTCGCCCTCGTTGTTGGCAGCCAAATACCCGGAGAGGCCGGCTTTCAGGGCAGGAGAAAATGCACTCACGATGAGGGCAGCTTCTTTTGCTTGCGCATCCTGTTTCAAGAGAAGGACGCGAGCAAATGCCGCTTGCGCGACGTCTTTTTGGGCGCGTGGGTTCAGGTGCGGACTCTTGGCCGCGCGCAGCAGCAACTCTGTAGGGAGCTTCGAAGTGAAAATGCGCGCTGCGTCCGAATCAAGGAGCGGACCGGGATTGCTTCTTTCGAGGCATTTTCCCTTCTCGTTCCCGGTGAGAGACTGACAGAATTCCTCCGGAAGGTCGGGCAGGTCGAGCCCATCCATGTCCGTGGTCACAACACTCGGTCGCCTCAAGGCATGCTTGAGGAAGTCGTCAAAATCCACTGCGGCCTTCATTCGCAGCGCAAGGAAGGCGTTGCGGGCGGAAATCGGCAAAGCGGCGTCGTGCGCGTTCAGAATCGCGTCTAGGCCGGCTCTGGCTTCCTCGGACTTGCCAATTTGTTCGAGAAGTCTTAGCCGGTGGAACTGGGCCGTGTCATACGCTTTCGAGCTGTGCGGGATCTTTGCGGCCTCTTGCAAAAGCTCTTCCCGCTTCGGACTGTCCTTTGTGGCTTTGCTCAGCGCGGCAACAAGCCAGGCAGGCGACTTGGTTTCTTCCCAGCGCGCCATTGCATGTTGTTCAGCGTCCTTGCCACCAGCCTCAAATGTCAGAAGCCAGTCCGTGAGGTCGTTGCCTTCGCGCATTTTTTGTAGAGGGCCGAACTTCGCCGTGGCCTGCGGTTGGACGCGCGGATCCTGGGAGTAGTCGCCACTGTCGCCCATGGTTGCATCGAGCACGCGGCTATAGTCGTCCAAATCCTGCATCAGGCTGGCGGGCAACTCGTCGTTTGCGAGAATCTGTGCGAGCTCCTTTGCGTAGCGGTCTGGATCGGTTCGGAACTCGACGAAGCCCTTAAGCCGGTGAATGGCGGGCTTCATCTCTCGCATATTGGGATCGGCATCCAACTGGTCCAAGCGGGCCTCGATCGGTTTCAGCGTGTCTGCGGGATCTGCTTTTTCCAGCGTTGCTTGCCGGATGCGGCAGCGCAGGGCGACGATTGCACCCATTTTTTGCCACGGGGAATTCGGGTCCTTCGCGATTGCCAGGAAGCGATTCTCCGCCTTGTCCCAATGGCCAAGGTAAAAATGGGCGGCAGCAATCTGGTAAGCGCGGTCGGCGCGAATTTTTGCTGGAAGCTGGGCCGGTGCGGGGTCAGGAATGGGCTCTTGGGTCTGTCCACCGCCGCAGTTACCGAAGACGACCTCCTGCGCGTCGAGCCATGCCAGCGTTGCTTCGCTCCGGGGGCCGAACTCTTTGGCGCGGGAGCGCAACGTAGCTGCAGCGGTTCGAAACGCATCGTCGCCGCAAACGCGGTACTCGACGTATGAAGAGCGCAACTCGCCCATGTTGGGCAACTCGTGCGGGGCCTCGCCTGTGACTTCCTGCAGGGCCTGGAGCCATTCGTCCACCGGAAAAACGTGCTTCGGCCTGCCTGTGTTTTCACTGCGCCAATCCGGTTCGAATTCCCCAATCTGAAGCCGCTTCTGCCATAAGGTGACAAGTTGTTGCTGCTCGGCGGCGTCAAACCCTTTGCCAACAAAATAGCGGTACGCAGCGAATTGGTACGAGCGCGGATAACTGGGCTGCACGATGCCCAGTTCGCCGGCCGCATATTTTTCCAGCGGGAGATCGGGATGAATTCTCTGGATGAAAACGGTCACGGTAAAGAACGGCCCGCAAGCGCGGGCGGGCGGCGGGAATGGCGCCACGGTGGAAAGCAAAAGGAAGGACATGATGATGCACAGAATTCTGCGTTTCATTGACCGATCTCCTGAAGCAAAGGTGCGGTTCTCTTTGGGTCCCATCCTTGTGGGGAAAACAGATAGATTCTTTTTGAGGTTCGCAAATCGCGGGCGACAGGGATTTTTCCACTTAGAATTGCGCGAGAGAAGGCTTCATCCGTGGAAATGCCGATGCTGTTCCTGCAGGCGGCTACGGGGAACTCTTTCCCTGAACGAACAAAATTCACGACCTCCGCATTTCCTGGCCCCATGCGAAACAGCATGGGGACGGCTTCGTCAATCGTGCCGGCAGGCAACTGGTCGAGCCAGCGGTCGCCGATGCACCAAGAGGCCAGAGCAGTAATGCTCAACGGGATGTTCGCGGGGAGACGCTGTCGCGTTTCGGCCAGTAGCGCCCGATAGAAGGCGCGTTCGTTCAGCGTTGCGTCAAAATCAATCTGAATGGCGTTGACGCCCGGCAGTCGCGTCGCGTCGGCGATCTCTTCCGCCGCGCGAGCCATCTGGTTTTCAGAGAATGCCTGGGATCTTCCTAAAGATTCCTGATACGTTGCGGCAAAGGCTCCTTGGGACGTTTCGAGCCGCACGACAGCCATCAACGGGGTTCCTGCCGCGACCCGAAGCGGCTGCATTCGGGGCCGCACTTCAACCCCGCTCGCGGCGTCGCTTCTAATGACTTCGACTCGATTTCGCAAGAACAGCGTCTTGGCCGGGAACGCGACGCCAACATTCTTACCCGTAAGAATGCGTAAGTCTTCCGGGCGCTCCCAGGCCCAAAGATAAACAGATGGAAGCTGCCGCATACGGGATGAAGCGAAAGTTGCCCGGCTCTCGAAGGGCCGCAAGATGCCGGCATGCGCAAAGCTGGACCGGAGACTCCCGACGTTCTCGCTCCAGCCAAACCAGCCCGCCAAACACACTAGAAGCAGAGTTGCCATGCCACCGAAAATGGCTTTTTGCCTCACTGTGTTCCCCAGACAAGCAATCGTTTTGCCGAATGAAATCACTGAATATAAACAATTTGGACGCGTTCGACCGTATTGTTTGCGGGCCTCTGCCCACAGGTGTCCCGGGCATGACACATTTCACCCGGCGCAAGCCTGTCTGCCGCAGCAGGCTACTACAAAGAGGGTTTGCCGCAATGGAGAAGGACCACACAGGCCCTTCGCGACTCAGGGTAAACAAAGAGTGCTTGTGCTACCAAATACTGCCGGTGCGTTCCGCGGCCTCAGGGCCGCGAGCGCGTTCCCCGGTTGGGAGGCGCTGTTCGCCGGTAATTCTCTTCTCCCCGCCGAATCGGGCGTGCACGCTCAAAGGAGGGTACTTATTCTCGTCTTGGCACGGGGAACCGGCCAGGGCCCACCTTAGCGGCGGGCCTTCAGCAGCAGAGAGGTCAACATGGCGAACAAGGGCAACTTCGTCAACAGGATCAACGGGGTCAACAGGGCAAAGTCGCTGACGTCCTCCAAGACCATCCGCGCCATGGCTGGCGCGATTCTCTTCTCTTTCGGGCTGACGTTGCTGGCCGCGAATCTGGATGCGTTCGCGGTTCAGGCTAGCACGTGGTTTTCAGCAACGCCCGGCTCGCTTGGCTCGGCTATCGAAATTGGCCTGGCGGGACTGCGGGCGGTGCAGGCGTATTTCTTCGATCCATCCTCGTTTCAAGACGGCTTTCTTTCGATCTTGGTATCCCTTTGGCCCCTGATTCTCGTTATTATCGGAGCTATTCTTTTGCATGACGCAATCGGCGTGCGTTTCGCGAACGCGAAGTTGGCTAGGAATTTTTCATCAAGGGAATACGAGAGTGAATCTTAAGGACAGATGTGCCGATCTGGCGATCGGCGATCCCAGGCAACTACAGGAGAGTTTGTGAGCGACGAGCACAATTTCGATCCCAAGAAGTTCAGCGACGATATTCGCGACCATGCGAAAAAGCTAAGTGATGATCTGCGCGACCATGCGAAAAGGTTCAGTGATGACCTCCACGATCAGATTCATCAAGACATCGACGGTCAGATGAAGAACGGCTATCAGAGTTGGAAAGGGCGGGGGCGCCGGCGCGGCCCCCTGGTCGTCGGCCTGGACCTGCGCGGGCGCGGCCGAGGCGGAATGATTATGGGCGGCATTCTCGTCCTGGTGGGAATCGCCTTCCTGCTGGACCACATGGGAATCATTTACATTGGCAACCCTTTCCGATTTTGGCCCCTGCTCCTTGTTTTCGCCGGCCTGGTGAACTTCAGCTCGCATCACCGCTCCTGGGGTGCGTTGCTGATGCTTGCGGGCGTCGTCTTACAGCTCAATGAGCTCGGGATTACGCACTTTGGCTGGAACCAGCTTTGGCCCATGTTACTGATCGCGCTCGGCTTCTTCGTCTTCTGGGGATCGATGGAGTTCCGCAATAAGCCTAGCACCAGCTCATCACCACAGACCGATCCACGCACGACGCTGAATGAGGCCGTTGTATTCGGCGGGCTGGAACGCCGCATGACTAGCCAAGACTTTCAGGGCGGCGACGTTACGGCGATATTTGGCGGCGTTGAGCTGGACCTTACGGAAGCCGCCATTCAAGCAAACGAGGCCACGTTGGCGATTACGACCATCTTCGGCGGCGTGGAGATCCGCGTGCCTCCCACCTGGCAAGTGGCGTTTCGCGGGGCGCCGATTTTTGGCGGGATCGAAGACAAAACTCGCACGGCACGCGTAAATGATCCAACTGCCAACCTCAAGACCCTGATTATTACCGGCGCGGTCATTTTTGGCGGACTGGAAATCAAGAACTGAACTGATCGATGCACCCACTGTTCACGCGCAACCGTCTGGGACTCTACCTGCTGGCCTGGGTGCCGTTCATTCTTGCCTCGGTCTATAGCCTAGTCTCGCGCGGGCTGCTTGATTGGCCGCATGCAATCGTTCTCACTGTACCCGTATACCTGTTCTACGCTTTTCTTTGCCTCTCGGCCTGGTATCCCTGTCGCGCAACTCCCCTGGGCAAAGTCAGCTTTACGCGCTTGCTGCTGACGCACCTGACCGCTGCCGCATTCTTCAGCTTCGTTTGGACCAGGGCTAGCGACGCCTTTGCGTACGCAATTCTTAGTCCCGAAGAGTTGGCCGGCCTCACCCGTCAGTTTGTGCCGCAAGTGAACGCCGTCTTCACTATCGGAGTGCTTCTCTATTTGCTTTCCGTCGCTTTTCATTATGTCCTGATCGCCATGGAGGATTCGCGCCGCGCGGAAGCCCAGGCGGCGGAGGCGGTGATACTTGCTCGCGATGCCGAATTGAAAGCCCTGAAGGCCCAGATCAACCCTCACTTCCTGTTCAACAGCCTGAATTCGATTAGCGCGCTGACCAGCATTGACGCGGGGCGCGCACGCGAAATGTGCGTGCTGCTGGGTGAGTTTCTGCGCCTGACCTTGGGGCTTGGCGAAAAAGCGGTGGTTCGCTTCTCCGAGGAACTGGATCTTCTTCAAAAATATCTAACCATTGAAAAAATCCGCTTCGGAGACCGGCTGAAAACGCTGGAAGCCATCCAGGAAGAATCCAAAGCCTGCCTGCTTCCCCCCTTGCTGCTTCAGCCGCTGATGGAAAACGCCATAAGGCATGGCATCGCTGGCCTGCCGGAAGGCGGCGAAGTGCGGTTGACCGCCGAACGCCAGAACGGCCGACTGGAAATCCTGGTCGAGAATTCCTGGGATCCGGACGCCCCACCGCGCCGGTCAAGCGGGCTCGGGTTGAGAAATGTGCAGCAGCGGCTGGAAGCGCGCTACGGAAAAGATGCACTTATGCGCGTAATGGCAGAGGGCGAGCTCTTTCAAGTGAGTTTGTCGATCCCCGTCGAAAGCGAGGAAAAAGGTTGAACGCCTCTGCGAAGAAACGGTGGCGAGCACTGATCGTAGATGACGAGGAATTGGCGCGCCACATCATCCGCGAGTTATTACAGCCGCATTCGGAAATCGAAGTCGCCGCCGAATGCGCGAATGGATTTGAAGCCGTCAAAGCCGCCGCCGAACACAAACCAGATTTGATTTTCCTCGATGTGCAGATGCCGAAATTGACGGGGTTCGATGTGCTCGAACTCATCGGCGAAGATGCCTCCGTCATTTTTGTCACTGCTTACGACCAGTACGCGATGCGGGCGTTCGAAGTCCATGCGGTGGATTATCTGCTGAAGCCCATTGGAAAGCAGCGTTTCGAGGAAGCGCTCGAACGCGCAAAGTCGCGACTGGGCGAGAAAATGCCTTCGGCGCAGAAGCTCGCTGACTCCGCGCGCCCTCCGCAACAATTCCTCGAGCGCGTGGTGGTTAAAGATGGCACGCGCGTGACTTTGATTCCGATTGCCAAGCTCGAGTACGTGGAAGCGCAAGACGATTACGTGGCGCTTGCCAGTCAAGGCAAGAAACATCTCAAGCAGCAGACCATTGCCAGTCTTGAAGCTTGCCTGGACCCGAACTGCTTCGTGCGCATTCACCGTTCTTATATTGTGAATCTGGAGAAAGTCGCGCGCATCGAGCCGTACGGCAAAGACAGCCGCCTTGCGATTCTCAGCGACGGCGCACGTCTTCCCGTCAGCCGCACTGGCTACGCTCGCCTGCAATCTCTTCTTGATGAACGCAAATAACTTCTGGGAATTGCGCGTTGTGAAAAACGCTGTATCCTGAGAAAACTATGCCGAACCGCGCGATCGAAATTCACGATTCAACTCTCGACCATTTCATCGTTCATGACGGGCTCCTTGAGCTTCACTTCTCATCTGCCTACATCCACTACTCAGAAGGAAGACCAGGAATAGATGCCGGGAAGGGATGGACTCAAGAAGCCCGACTTCTAGTGAAAGACCGAGTTATAAGAAGCTCCTTCTCTAGCCTGCCGCGTGATCTCGAAGACGGATTCATTAAGACCGACGAAGAAGTCTCAGATGACCTGATACCCATTCCCCTGAACTACAACGGCAGTGTTGAAGTACGTCTTGAATCATCTGGCGAAATTCTATCTGTGGTCGGAACTCAGGCAACTCTAGAATTATTTGGTGAACCTTCGTACGTGGAAGAGTTCAGGCCTCACAGTTAATAAGGAAACTCCGCTTCGCTGATCACGAGTCCAGGACCTGGCGGACTTTTGCGAGGAGGCTGGCGCGGCCGAAAGGCTTTTGCAAGAGCGTGGTTCCGCGGTTCAAAACTCCGCGCTGGACAATCACATCGTCGGTGTAGGCGGACATGAAGAGAACCTTGAGAGACGGGCAAGTGGCGGTGAGACGCCGCGACAATTCGTGGCCGTCCATTCCGGGCATCACCACATCCGTCAGCAATAAATCAATCTTTCGGTGTGCAGACTCGGCAAGGCGAATGGCGTCCTCGGCGTTGGCGGCTTCCAGCACGGTGTAACCGGCCGTTTCGAGCAAGCCACGGGTAAGTTCGCGAAGAGCGGTTTCGTCCTCGACCAGAAGAACTGTTTCTCTACCGCCGGGGAGTTCGGCGCGCCTGCCGGGCGCGCGCGCAGCCTCAGGCACTCCACTGGCGTGCATCTCGTCGGATATTTTCTGCCTTACGAAGGCACGAATGACGTGGGCTGGGGCTTGATTGCCTTTGACAGCCTCGCATCGTACGAGCGCTACAAGACGCGTTTGAAGTCTGACAAAGAAGCGCGCGAGAATTTCGAGATGGCGCAAACGAAACGCTTCATTCTTCGCGAAGAAAGAAACTTCGTTGAGGTCGTGGATGGGACGTTTGGCATTCCCTCAACGCTCAGCGGAACGGAGTAATCGGCGGATGACCGCACAAGCAGAAAAGGCACAGGCTTAAGCGAGCTTCTTTACCCAGATGCGGGTCGTGGCGGGTTTGCCAAGGTGCACGGTTTTTCCATCCACGCGCAGAGTCATGGTTTCATCGTATTCGCGCTTCAATACGTCAACTGTTGTAGACGGCCGCAGGTGAAGGCCTTCCAGGAATGCCAAGAACTGGGCATCCTTCTCGTACACGCAGAGAATTTCGCCGGAGTCCTTGGCGCGCAAGTCAGCAAGCAGGACCGCACCTTGCTTGCGCAGTGTGGCGATTCCTCCGCGCATCGGCACGCCATGAGGGCAGCTTTTTTTGTCACCGAAGCGCTTGATCAGCAGCGCTTCCACTTCGGGAGAAATTGCATGTTCCAAACGCTCGGCTTCGTCGTGCGCCTTTGCCCAGGAAAGCCCGATTACGTCCGTCAACAGCATTTCTGCGAGCTGGTGGCGCAGAGCGAGGCGCTCGGCAAACTTTCTTCCCTTCTGAGTGAGGAGAATCTGTCCTTTGCGGTCGACGCTCACGTGGCCGTCGCGCGTCATGCGTTTTAAAGCGGCCGTTACCGCGGGCGGCGTAACCTGCAATTCCTCGGCGAGTCTCGCGCTGATCGGAGTCTGGTTCTCCTCCAGCATCTCCCAGATCGCCTTGAGATAGTCTTCCTGCGATACGCTGGTTTTTTCTCGGCGCAACGGCGCTCCTATCCTGCTGCTTTCCCGCTCAAGCGTTTCTCGCGCAAGCTCAACGCAAGCTGGTTCACTCTTCGCTGGATTCCTTCAAAGACGCGCTGATAGGTTTCCGGATCTTCGCCATAAGGATCTTCCACGAGCCAGTCTTCCACATTTTCCTTGGCACCGAAAACATGCTCGCTCGGTGTACCCGTCATGTTGATGATTACATCAGCGTTGTCGATCGAGTTTCGCGTGATTCGGTCGGACGTAAGTCCATTTCCGGAATAGCCGTTCTTCATGAGTGTTTGCTTCGTCAGTTCCGCAATGTACCCGAGAGGATACAGCCCGGCGCTCGACGGTTCGATTACGTCCGCGGCATCGTAACGTGCAATCGCTTCCGCCATCGGGCTCCGGCAGGCGTTCCCGACGCACACAAACAGTACCCGCGCGCGGTGGGAGCGCGAGGGCCCAGGCGTCTGCGTTGTACCTTTTTTCACGAAGAGGATTTTACGCTGTTCGCAGGCTGCTTGGCTTGTGCGCCGACGAGTCGCAGGAAATATTCGTGCACGGTCGTGTCGTCGGTAAGCTCCGGATGAAACGTAGCCGCCATAATGTTTTCGCACTGCACCAACGCCGGCTTTCCCGCATATTCGGCGAGTACTTTCACTTCTGGCCCGGCGCGCTCAATCACGGGCCCGCGAATGAATACCATTTCGAGCGGCTCTTTCTTGAGCGCGGTGGGGCCGCTTACCACGTCGCTGGCGATTTGCCGCCCGTATGCATTGCGAACCACCGTCATGTCCATGAGATTCAGAGAGCCTTGCTGAGGATGCTTTACATGCTTGGCGAGCAAAATTGCCCCCGCGCACGTGCCGAAAATCGCGCCGCCTCGCTCGGCAAATTTTACGATTTCGTCTGCCAAGCCTTCTTCCTGGAGGAACTTTAGCTGAGTTGTACTTTCGCCACCCGGGAGAATCAATCCGTCGCAGCCTTCGAGGTCGGCTGGAGTACGCACCTCCGCTGTCTTCGCGCCGAGCTGCTCGAGCAACGCTGCGTGCGCCTGAAAATCTCCTTGTACCGCGAGAATCCCGATCTTCACTTCGCGTGCCTCAATTTTTTGACCGCTAGTCCAAACAGGGCACCAATGCTGCGCCCCTACAAGAACACCCATGTAGCAACTCGGTCTACCAGCCGCGGGTGGAAAGCAGGTCTTTTTCTTCCATCTGCCGCACGTCGAGGCCGCGCATTGCTTCACCCAGTTCCTCGTGGGCTTCGAGAACTGCTTTCGCATCTTCAAAATGCGTTGTCGCTTTTACGACCGCTTTCGCGCGCGCTTCGGGATCGCTGGACTTGAAAATCCCCGACCCGACGAATACTGCTTCCGCGCCCAGCCTGCGTACCAGCGCGGCGTCCGCAGGCGTGGCGATTCCGCCCGCCGAGAAATTCGGCACCGGCAGCTTCCCGGTTTTAGCGATTTGCCGGATCAAATCCAGCGGGGCTCCCAGCTCTTTGGCCTCGTGCATCAATTCATCATCGCGCATGGTGGTAAGCTTTTTCATTTGACTCACGATCGCGCGCATGTGCCGCACCGCCTCCACTACGTTGCCCGAACCCGCTTCACCCTTGGTGCGAATCATGGCCGCGCCCTCCGCAATGCGGCGCAGCGCTTCGCCCAGGTTGCGCGCGCCGCAAACAAACGGGACGCGGTAGTCGTACTTCCAGATGTGGTTCTCTTCATCCGCGGGTGTAAGCACTTCACTTTCATCAATGAAGTCCACTTCCAGCGCCTGCAGGACCTCCGCTTCGGCAAAATGCCCGATGCGCACTTTGGCCATCACTGGAATGGTCACCGTCTTCATGATTTCGCGAATCACTTTGATGGACGCCATGCGCGCCACGCCGCCCTCTTTGCGGATGTCCGACGGTACGCGCTCCAGGGCCATCACGGCGCAGGCACCGGCATTTTCGGCAATTTTGGCTTGCTCCGCGTTCGTGACGTCCATGATCACGCCGCCTTTGAGCATTTCCGCGAGGCCGACTTTGACGCGCCACTCGTTCGAGCCTTTATTCCCGTTGCCGCTGCCATTTGGCTTTTTCACTTCCATCGTGCTTCTCCTTTAAAACTTTGAATTCGCAAACTCAAATCCATTTATCGTGGCTTGATGACCACGAACCGCCCTTTACCGCGCGCCAGTACGTCTCCTTGTTCGTTTCGAATCTCGCCGGTCATGAAAAGGTTTCTTCCCTTCATCTCCGTCTCGCGCCCTTCCACCACAATCTCTTTGTCCACGGCGACGGGCTTCAGGTATTCCACACTCAACGCGGCCGTCACCGCGCGAACCTCCCGGAACCTGCAAGCCTTGCCCATGGCCTCATCCAGCAGTAACGCTATGATTCCGCCGTGGGCAAATCCCACGCCGCCTGCGTACCGTTCACCCAGAACGAACCGTCCCACGATCTTGCGGCTTGCGTTGTCCTGCTCGAATGTGAGCTTCATCCCGCCGGCATTGTCTCCGCCACAGCCAAAGCATTTATTCGTGGGGTTCGGCTCCAGCCTGATCGTGTCGCTCAAGTTTTCCTCGCCGATTCTTTTCCTTGCCTCCTAGCCTCCTCAATTCCTTTTTTCATACCAACGCCACTCGGCTGCGCTCCGCTCTGCGCACGCCGCGCTGACGCTTGCGCATTTCTACTTTCAGCATTTCCGCCAAAGTAGCCACGCCTCGCGCAAGCTGCTTCTCATCGAGGCTGGAAAAGGCCAGCCTCAGCGTATTCGGCAACGGACTTTGCACGTAGAAATAGCGTCCCGGGGCGAAGAGCACGCCCCGCTCCTTGACGTGGATCAGCAATTCGCTTGCATCAAAGCCCGGCGGCAGCTCCAGCCACAAACACATCCCGCCTTCTGGCCGCATCCAACGCGTGTCTTCCGGCATGTATTTGCGGAGAGCTTCATCCACCGCGGCCAATCGCGAAGTGTAAACCTTGCGCATTTTCGCCAGATGCTTGGTGAAAAGTCCGCGCCGCAGGAATTCCGCCAGCGTGGCTTGCGCCAATTGATCCGTATGCAGGTCCGTGGACTGCTTCACCACGCGCAGCCGCTCGATGGCTTGAGGCGGTGCGACGATCCATCCTACGCGCAACCCAGGGAAAGCGACCTTCGCAAAACTATCAATGTGAATCACGATATTCGAGCGGTCCAGCTGTTTCAAGGACGGGACGCGCTCTTCCCGTGCATGCAGCCGCGCGTAAATGTGATCTTCCACCACCGGCACCTGGTGACGGCCCGCCAATTCCAGCAGCTTCCGCCGTGAGGCCAGCGGCATCGAAACCCCTGTCGGATTGTGAAAATCCGGAGTCAGCAAGATCAGCTTTACGCGATTCGCGGCAAGTGTGGCTTCGAGCGCTTCCAGGTCAAGCCCCAGTGTTGTTCCCGGTTCGGCATGCGTGCGCATCGGCACAGGCAAGCAGCGCGCCCGCGCTCCGTGAAAAATTGCTGCCGCTCCCGGATAGGTCGGGTTCTCCATAATGACCGAGTCGCCGGGCCGCACAAACGCTTTGCTGATTAAATCAAAGGATTGCTGGCAGCCGTCGGTGATGAGCAGGTTTTCATCCTTCGCCGCGATCCCATCCTGACGCAGTAATTCCAGCAGCGCCGCCTTTAATGGCGGATAGCCGTCCGAGGGACCAAGCGTCAGAACCTCCGTGGCCTCGCGCCGCAGCACCGCGTTCACGCAAATTTGCAGCTCGTCAATGGGGAAGAATTCCGGCGCAGGGCACGCCATCACAAAAGACAAAGCGCTTTCCGGCACGCCGGCCGTCAGCCGGCTCAGCACTTCTTCGCCGCGCTCGTCGGCAAAGAGCAGCTCCCAGCGAATGGTTCCATTGCCGTTCAAAACCGGCGGAGCAGGCGGCGTGATTTTCAGGCCGTTGCCATTTCCTTTGATGAACGTGCCGCGCCCCACGTGTCCCTGAATCAACCCTTCCGATTCCAATTCGGCGTAAGCGTTGGCCACAGTGGTGCGGTGGACGCCCAACATGGTCGCAAGCTCGCGGCTCGCGGGTATGCGGTCGCCCGGGCGCAAATCACCGGCATGCACCAAGGCTCGAAGCTGATCGCGAAGTTGAACATACAGAGGGACATGGCTTTGTGGCTGGAGATGGAGTGGCAGCATTGTCTCTCACCTTGAGCCAATTCTAGCAGAGATTGGCCTGCTACAAGAGCCAATTTGTCTTCCGCCATTTTGGCCGCCATTTGCGGCTTTCAACGCCACTTTGGCCGGGGGCATTTGATTTTTTGGCGGCGGGGTTCGTATCCTCTTCGGCATGTCCGGCAAGTTCCGTTCCCTGGCGGCTGTGCTTTTTCTGATCGCACCCGCTCGGCTGGCAAGCCAAACGCTCCCGCTCGACAAGGCTCAACGGATCGATCGGGTCGTATCGCAGTATGAGAAGCTCGGCTACTTCAATGGAGCCATCCTTGTCGCGGACCGCGGCAAGGTTATCTATTCCAAAGGCGTGGGCCAGGCGAGCTTCGATTACGACATTCCCAACACTCCCCAGACGAAATTTGGAATCGCTTCCATCACCAAACAATTCACTGCCCTGCTCATCCTGCAGCAAGTCGCGGAAAACAAGATCGCGCTTCATGGCAAGGTGACCGATTACCTTGCCTGGTATCGCAAAGACACCGGAAACCGCATGACCATCGAGCAGTTGGTCCACCACACGTCCGGCATGCCTTCTGACTTTGACTGGCCTGAGTTTAATGCCACGCCCGAAGGTGCTCGCCGGTACGAGCATCAGGAATTCGCAGAAAAATTCTGCCAGCCCGCGCTAACCTCGGAGCCCGGCACGAAGTGGGAGTACAGCAATTGCGGCTACAACCTGCTCGGTCTGATACTGGAACGCGTAAGCGGAATACCCTTTGAAGTGCTGCTTCAGCAACGCATCCTCGATCCGCTGGGCATGAAGAATTCTGAAGTGGGCCAAAATAATTGGCCCCCATCGGGGAGCGCCACCGGCTACCTCCGCCACGCCGGGCCACGGTACTCGCGTGGCGCCCTTATCGACCTCATTCACGGTTTCTCTTCAGGCTCGATGTACTCCACCGTGGAAGATCTCTACAAATGGAACCAGGCGCTCACTGGTGGCGATTTCATTTCAAAGGAGTTGCGCGAGCAGATTTTCACGCCCGGGCTACACGACTGGGGCTACGGCTGGTTCATTGCCAAGATCCCTGTCGGCCAACCAGGGGCCGGTAACACGATGGCGGAAATGCGTGGCGACATGCCGGAGAATTTCTTTGCATGGATCTTGCGCTACCCGGAACGCGACGCGGTCATCATCACTCTGCGTAATGTCTACGGTTCCACAGAAGGCCTCGAGCAAAACATTCAAGCGATTCTGTTCGATGGCGCGCCACACCTGCCCTCGCGAAGCCCAAAAGACATCGCCGCGCAAATATGGCTCGTCCCCGCAGCCTGGATTGCCTCGCACATTACCCTTTCTGTGTTACTGATGCTTATCGTCGTGGCGACCATTTGGATGGCGGTGCGCAGAAAGCGTCAAACCGGCGCTTCGACCTCGCCTTGATCTCACGACACGCCCTCCTCACGCCTCGTTTTGATTTCGTGCTCAACTATGCCTTGCTGGCCAGATAGAACCACTTTATTCTCGGTGCGCAATGAAACTGACGAAACGATCGCTCCTTGGCTCGTCCGCATTTTTCTTCATTATTTTTCTAACCGTCGCGTTGCGTGCCAACCTCTTTGGCCAGCAATCGGCAGCGCCCTCCCCTACCCCGGTTTCGGCCACCGGGCGAAGTGATTTGCCACAGCCCATAAATTGGACCGCGGAACAAGATCACCAAAACATGATGGAGCAGATCGGCATCAAGGCGCTTCGCCCCGGCCCCAACGGAAACGAAAGCGCCCCCAATCACGCAAACTACGACGAGTCCAAAGCGAATCCCTTCCCTGATCTGCCCGATGCTCTCACGTTGAAAAACGGCAAGAAGGTCACCACAGCAGAAGGGTGGCGGAAACAACGCCGCCCGGAAATTGTCGAAGACTTCGAGCGCGAAGTGGTTGGCCGTGTCCCGAAGAATGCACCTGCAGTCACCTGGAGCGTCGGGAGCTCGGAAAACGCCGTCGTCGCCTCTCATTCTGTCATCAAGCAACAGCTCGTCGGCCATGTGGACAATTCTTCGTATCCGCTCATCAATGTGGATATCCAGATGCTTCTGGTCAAACCAGCGGACGCCGCCGCGCCCGTTCCTGTGATGATGATGTTCGGACGCGAATTCCCACCGGGAATAGCTCCGCGGTTCGTCATTCCCGGCGCTCCCGGCTCTCCTGGTGCTGATCCTCCAGCAACAGAGCAGCTCATTACTGATGGATGGGGCTACGCCTACATCAACCCTGTAAGCATTCAGGCAGACAGCGGTGCGGGTCTTACCAAGGGAATCATCGGCCTCGTCAACAAAGGGCAGGCTCGCAAGCCAGATGACTGGGGCGCACTGCGCGCGTGGGCGTGGGGCGCATCGCGCGGCCTGGATTATCTTGAGACCGACGGAGCCGTGGATGCGAAGCAGGTCGGCATCGAAGGCGTTTCGCGCTATGGCAAAGCCGCTCTGATCACTATGGCCTTCGACACGCGCTTCGCTCTGGTTCTGGTTGGTTCTTCTGGCGAAGGCGGCGCCAAACTGCACCGCCGCAATTTTGGCGAGGCGGTCGAAAATCTTACCGGCTCTGGCGAATATCACTGGATGGCCGGAAATTTCCTGAAGTATGGCGCGTCAGAAGCCACCTTTGGCACCAAGAACGCTGGCGATTTGCCCGTGGATGCGCATGAACTCATTGCTTTGTGCGCGCCACGCCTTACCTTCATCAGTTACGGTGTGCCCGAAAAGGGCGATGCGAAGTGGCTCGACCAGCAAGGCAGCTACATGGCCACTGTGGCTGCTCAACCAGTATTCCGGCTTCTCGGAGCGAAAGACCTCGGCGTTTCCGGAGACTATCGCGCCGCGAAAATGCCCCCCGTGAATGACGGCCTGCTCAATGGCGAACTTGCCTGGCGCCAGGACGATGGCGGGCATACCGACGGCCCGAATTGGAAATACTTCATCACCTGGGCCGACAAATTCCTGCATCACAAAGCCGCATTTACGCCGAGCGCCGCGGCGCCAATCGGCTCGCCTCTTGCCGATCAGCCGGTACCCCGCACCGATCCCAATTCGCTTATCGCGCACGAACAGCTACTCAAAAAAGCGAAGGAGGATCACATCGATATTTATTTTGAAGGCGACTCCATCACGCGCCGCTGGGGAGCGACCGATTACCCGGAGCTGCTTGCCAACTGGAAGCAGAATTTCTTTGGTTGGAACGCCGCCGATTTTGGCTGGGGCGGCGACAAAACGGAGAATATCCTCTGGCGCCTGAACAATGGCGAACTCGATGGAGTTAATCCGAAGGTGATCGTTCTGCAGGTCGGAACCAACAACGTCGGCCACTCCGTTCCTTCAGGAGGCGAAGATGCCAAAGTTGCCGAGGTTACGAAGGGCATTCAGGCGATCTTGCAGGTCTTGCAAGCTAAGACTCCTGAAGCCACAATCATTCTTACTGCGATTTTCCCGAGAAACGATAATCCCGCTGTCATATCCATCATCAACAAAATCAACGACAATTTGTCCAAGCTCGCGGACGGCAAAAAAATTCGCTTCCTCAACATCAACGATAAATTGGCGGACCGCGATGGCAAGCTATTCGCCGGCATGATGAATCCCGACAAGCTGCATCCCGCGCTCAAGGGTTACCAGGTCTGGGCCGACGCCTTAAAGCCCGTCTTTACCGAGTTGGTCGGTCCGCCGGCGAAGGAAGACCACGCACCTCCCCCGACGGGTGACCCGAGCGCCACTCGCTAAGCGCACCAGGTCTCGACTCCAGAGCAATCGCCGGGTGCAACTCGCGCTTTTCACCGGTGCCCCGGCTTCCGCCCAATGTCTATGTTCAAATCGTCGCCGGCTTTCAAATCGCGGATGCACAACTTCGTCAAATCATTCGCATCGCACTGGTAAATCTGCTTCATCGGAAGATCGCTTTCGTCCATGTTGTATTCACCCGCAGCCATGTCTTCCGCGGTGTCCGTGGAAGAAGTAACCAATGGATTTCCCTCATGAACCCGCACGCGAAATTCCTTCGACGAGGGCTCATAATTCGCATAGCTGAAGCAATGCCCGATGCACGCGCGCTCCACGGCATGATGAATGAATTGAATCCGCGAACCCGCCGGCGCATCGAGCGTCACAATCACTCGTGATTCTAGGCCGGGACTCAAATTGCTGACTAACCTTTCCCCGTTCACTTCCAACCGGTTTAGCCATCCTGTGTCTTGATAAAGAAACGCGAAGAAAATTACAGCGCACGAACCAAAACCAGCGAGCTGCCATTTGCGCGGCTTGAGCAATCCAAGAAAGCACAACCCGAGAATCGCGGAGACCGTGGTCAGACGCGAACCGAGCAGCCCAATCCACCCGGCATCCGGCGAAGGCCGCAAGTTCTCGGGCACCAGTGCCGTCGCGCAAAATGCCACCGCATACCATTCCATAGGCGACGTGAACCGCTTCCACGAACTGCGTTCGCCTGCAAACAAATCCAGAGCCACGCAAACCACGCCGAGACAAAGCGTCACGACAGCCAACACGACGTAGCGGTTTCCGTAAAGCGCCAGTTGATCTGCTCCGTTATAAAAATAAAAAGGCCCGCGGTCCCAATCCGCTGAAAGCTCGGGCCGGTGCGATGCATACCAAAACACCGCGTAAAACCCTGCCGCCGCTCCGAACGGCAAAATTAGCTTCCACCATCCCGGCAATTTCTCCCTGAGTTTCACGTAGACAAACATGCCCACGAGCCACAAAGAACCAATCGGGTGCGCCACATAGGCCAGCAAGGCGAAAATCGCTCCGCCAATCCAATGCACTCGTCGCGGGCGCCAAACTATTGCCAGAGCGAAGCAAGCCAGCCCTAGCGACCAGCAGTAGTTCATGAAGCCCATGCTGAACGAATACCCATAAGCCAGCATGGCGATGCAAGGAGCAAGAAACCAGGGCGGCCGCTCCGTCACCACATTGACGAACGCAAACACTCCCCAAAAAAACGTGAGCACACAAACTGAAACCGCGATCCTTTGCGCAGCTGCGAGACCAAGCGCTTTCGCGAACCAAAGCAATGTCAGGTCAAACAAAACATTGTTCCACTGCCCCGAAAAATAGAGTCCCGGCGCTTGCCCTTTCTGAATGAGTTGCGCCAGCCAGGCGTTATAAGCGTGGCTTGCCAAGTCGCCCGCTTCGATTCGCCGGTGCCAGAAGCAAGGAATGACTATCGCTGCGCTCACCGCCAAAATGAGCCAACGATGTCGCCGCAAAAACGCCAGCGTGGCATTTTCTTCATACAAAAACTTCGCCCACGTTTCGAAAATGTCCTGCAGCGGCCCCATTCACACTCCTAACGTTCAACATCTCGCGCACACGACGACCGCGCGCCATTCTATCCGAAGCGCGGATTTCTTCTTAAGATTTTACAGTTAGTTTCGCCTTGACATTGGAGCCCCGCCTCAATCGAGGGCGGGGTTCTTGAGTCGCGTTCCTAAATTTGCTTACTTCACTGCCTGGTTTTCGCCCAGGCGTTTCAGCCTGTCGCGGAGGCGTCGTTGCAACGGCGTGGGGGTGTTGGGATTAAAGGCTACCAGGTACCAGAGCGGTTGGCTGCGGTCGCGGCTCAGCCACGCCAGCGTCGGCGCGTCGGCGTTCGGATGCCGCGCAACATTTTCGCGAATCGCGCCATAAGGATGCTTTGCCAGCTTCCCTAGCGTTTTGGCGTTCGCGCGCGGATGTTCGCTAATCAACCTTAACAAATAAAAATCTTCCGGCGGCGCTTGCTTCACCAATTTTTCCAGCATTTCCGGCTTGGCATCCGCGCTCAGTACCAAGCCAATCTTTTCGTCCCACGCGACATTAATCTGATTCAGTTCCCGCGTGCGCGCGTGAATCAACTCTTCCAGGATGCGCCGCTCCTGCTGCCGGCGCGCGATCGGCACATCTGTGCCTTCCAGCGAGTCGAGAACGCGAAGAAGGTGCTGCCTCTCCCCAAAAACGATCTGGGAAGTCCGGGAGACCGTGCCTTTCTCTTTCTCCTTATGCTGCACCAAGTCGGACCGTCGCATCGCTAAGTCGCTCCACACCGATTCCCCAGCGGTACTTGAGGTGTCCAGCATCTCTAGTTGCATTTGAATCCCTCTCAGTGCAATGCAAATTAGGGCTGGATCTGGTGGCTCAGGAATTATGTTCTGCGAGGGCGGCGCGGTAAAGCTAAGTGGAAACGGGTGTGCCCGAAGTGCCACTCCACTTTCGCTGCTGTTTTGGGATTGGCGTGGGCGTGAACGCTCAACTGGTAACAACTGGGGGTTAGAAAGCCTTCAGTTGCTAGAATCAGGCTGCTCTTTCGCTTTGCGCAACTCTTCCATAACCGACTGCACCAACTCTTTTGCGTGGACCAATTCCTGATGAATCATCCGCAAATCCATCGCCGGAACCATCGGGTTGCGCTGGCTGGTGCAGTACACGCCGTGCTGTCCCGCCAGCACGAGTGCGTTTGTGATGCGATCGAGCGACACCGCCAGCCGCCCGCGATCGCGCCCAAACATTTGCTCGTAGTGCTCCAGCTCTTCTTTGTGTTCCTGAAACGCTGACATTTCTTTTCCTGATGAAGCGGTTTTCATTCTTGCTGTAAGAATGGATTCACTTCGCGCTCCTGGCCGATCGTGGTCATCGGCCCATGACCTGGATGCACGATCGTGGCATCCGGCAACTGCATCAGCTTGCTGCGAAGAGAATCCATGATTTCTTCCATCGAGCCGCCCCACAAATCGGTGCGGCCAATGCTGCCTTTGAAGAGGGTGTCGCCCGAAAAAAGTTGCGGCACGCGAATTTCGGTTTTCTCGGAAACCGCCCTTTCGCCATCGGTTTTTCCCAAATCGCTTCCGTTCCCGGCCTGCTGTGAGCCGTCCTCAGCGCCAGCCTCCGTTTCCATTTTGATGCCCTTGTCCGTCAGAGAAATTCTCCCTGCATCGTGCGGAAGATACAACGAGACGCTTCCCGGTGTATGCCCCGGCGTGTGAATCACCTGCGCCTCGAGCGATCCCCAGCGAAGCACGTCGCCTTCTTTCAGCAATTGATCCACTTCCGTCAAATCCGGCGGGAGCACACCCATAAACGCGGCTTGCACATCCATCGCCTGATACAGCGGCAAATCATCGCGATGCATCAGCACGGGCGCGCCGGTGTATTGGTGCAGTTTGCTCAGTCCGCCGACGTGGTCAATGTGCGCATGCGTGCTCACGATGGCCTTTACTGTGAGGCGGCGGCGTCCGAGCAAATCCAGAATGCGCGTCACCTCGTCGCCGGGATCGACGACGAGAGCCTCGCGGGTCAGCGGGTCGCCGATAATCGAGCAATTGCATTGCAGCATGCCGACAGGAATGGTGATATGAATCAAACTCTCTTGGACGGCACTGAGGGCCGGCAAGCCTCGCAAGTCGTCGCGCATGAGGCGATTATAGCATCGGATTGCGCGGCCCCTTTGCCGCGTTGCCAGGGCGCAATCGCCCGCCGGGACAAAAGGCGATAAACTGAGTTGAGGCGAATCACAGAACGCATGGAAATGTCCGCAACAACTCAAACACACTCGACGCCAAGGACACATGACGCGGCGTTAGCGAAGTTACAAGCGAATGGCGGTGCGAACTTCGGCGCGTGGTTCGGCTGCACGCTGCCAAACGATTTTGGCGATCCCGCGGCGGAGTATGGCTATGCGAATCAAACTGTTGCGCTTCTGGACAAGAACTACCGCGCCTATTTTTCGTTCACCGGCCCCGATAGGGTGCGCTACCTCAACGCGATCCTGACGAATAACATCAAGGACCTCGCCGCGGGACAAGGCACCATTTCCGTACTGCTTAATCCCCAGGGTCACATCCTCGCGGAACTTGAAACTTATGCGCTCGCTGACCGGCACTTCTGCGTTTCCTACGACATGATTCGCGAGCAGCTCATCCAGTGGATGGACAAATACATCATCATGGACGACGTCACGTTAAGCGACGAGACCGGCCAATGGGGTACGCTCGCCCTCGAAGGACCTAAAGCCGCCGCAGTCGTAAAGGAAATCGCCAAAGTAGACATCGTACCCTGGGGTGAATTGACTTCAGTAGGTGGCGCAGTCAACGCGATTCCATGCCGCGTTGTAAGGCGATCGCCCGGGGGCGTGCCTGGCGCCGAATTCGTTGTGGCGCGCGAACAACTTGCCACGCTGTGGGAGACTTTGCTTGAAAGTGCGCGCAAACTTGGTGGCGGTCCGGTAGGCTATACGGCCTTGAGCGGACAGCGGCTCGCTCAGGGCGTGCCATGGTTCGGCTATGACTTTGGCGAAAAACAGATTCCGCACGAAGCGGGCCTCGAGAACAGCCACATCAGCTACACGAAAGGATGTTATACCGGCCAGGAAATCGTCGAGCGTGTGCGCTCTCGCGGCCACGTGAATCGCCGCCGTGTCAGCCTGCTTTTCGCGGGAGATACTGTCCCGGAAGCAGGCGCAACGCTCACGACTTCCGACGGCAAGGAAGCCGGGTACGTCACGCGAGCCGCGCGCATTTGGGATCCTCCGCGCATCATTGGTATGGGTTATGTTGGCATGGGCTACGTCCGAAAAGAAACTCCCGGCACGACTCTACATTGGTCTGGCGGTACCGCGGCGATCACTCACGTTCCTTGAGGTTTTTTCTCAACCACCGGCTTCCCGGTGTGGCTACAACCTTCGATTCGTTCCCTCCCTAGGATTCCGCATTCTTCCTTACTCGGGTCTTCCCCTGACTTGACGGTTCGCGCCGCCAAGGATGCCAAGCGCGGCGAATCATAATTTCTTTCGGAGAGAACAAGGCCGAAACCAGTGAGGATTTAATGTTTCTTCTGCCGGATGAGTTGCGAGGCGAAGTGGATGAGCATCTTGCGGTCATTCTCACTGATCCGGCGGAGGAGAAGACTCAGCTTGTGGACGTAGCGGGCTGGCTCGCCATCGAGGCCCCAGTGGTCGCCATTGGTAGCTTGCACGGCCTGTGGAAGAGACGAAGCTTTGGGCGGCGTTTCACCGTCGTAAAAAAACTGGTAGAGCGGAACGTCCAGCGCCAGGGCGAATTTCTCCAGCGTGGCCAGCGAAGGAATCGTGCGGCCGTGTTCCAAACGCGAAACGTAAGAACGCTTTAGCCCGGTGCGCTCCTCGATGTCTCCCTGGGTCAGATTCTTCTGTTCGCGGATGGACCGCAAACGCTCGGAAAGAATCATGTCGCGCCTCTTCCCAATGCGAGAATTTGGGGGCCCGATACAATGCTGTTTCGGATGAAACGGATGAAACGCAATGCCCGGTCTTCGTCACTATTGACCATTGGAGTGATCTATTAGGATCCGACCGTTCAGCTGGTCTTTGAGACTTAAGACCTTAGCTTTGCGGCTGATAATAACATAAAGAATGTTGCAAAGCAGCAAACAGAAAACGCAGACAAGCCGAGTTCGGTTTGGTTTGCCTCGGGTCTGGAGGTAAAAATGTCAAAAGAATGGGACGTTTTGGTCGCGTCTGGTAATTTCGAACATCGCAGATCCGCCACCCACGAAGAGCTGGAAGAAGTGCCCGCAGCGATTACCCAGTAAGGCTGTCCTTCCCTTACTACTACGTTTCACGATCTGCGTGGAGATGTGTTTCCCAAACACCGATGCCACTTCATTCAGTCCCGCAACGTTGACTCAACTTTATTCGAATTCGCGACGAGGTGAGGACTGGTCGGGACCGACGCGACCCGCGACGATCTCGGACCTGAAATAGTTCTCGCCCAAGATGGGAGAGCCCGCGAGTCGGCGAAGCATGGCGATCTGGCCGATGTGATTCAGCGCGTCGGCGACTGGACCCTGGAAGAGACCCTCGGCTGAGCCGTGGAGCGGCTCGGGAGAGGCAAGATAATCGTCGAACCTTTGGACGGTGGCAAAGAAGCGCTCGACTTCGGCGTTCCACGGAAGCGGCGTGGAGTTGTTCCAAACTTCCTTGCCTTGTGCAATAGAGAGCGCCCAGTCAAAAAGATCGCCCATGTGCGCGACGATTTGCGCGGGCGTGCGTGTCTTGTCGCCGATGTGAAAAGTAGCGAAGCGGTCTGGAGCGCCGCGCAGAGCCTTTCCGCCGCGATAGGCAACCGTGGCAAGGGTATGGCGCAAGAGTTGGCGTGCTGGATCAGGAGATGAAGTGGCAGCTGATGCGGTCATGGCGCGGTTCCCTTCTAGCCAGGATTCAGTAATAAGTGTTTTAACACACAGAACTCGGAGAACACAGAGGCACAGATGAGGAAGAGAAGCTATTGCTTGGTGTAGACCCGGACGTAATCGACGAGCATTTGCTGCGGGAATTGCGTGGTGCTGTCAGGCGAGCCGGGCCAACTGCCGCCGACGGCAACGTTCAAAATCACGAAAAACGGATGATCGAAGGCCCAGGTGCCGCCGGAAGGCCATTGGGATTGCGTGAACGTCGCGTAGAGACTGGTATCCACGTAAAAGCGGACGACGCCCGGCTCCCACTCGACCGCGTAGAGGTGAAAAGCATCCGCAAAGTTCTGGCCGACGGGAAGGCTGAAGGGCGCTGTGGCGTCGCTCGTACGGCTAGTCGTACTTGGGCCATGGAGCGAGCCGTGCACGGTCCCAAGCTCCTTGCCGATGTTTTCCATGATGTCGATTTCGCCGCTCTTGGGCCAACCAACGGAAGTGATGTCATTGCCGAGCATCCAGAATGCGGGCCACATCCCTTGCCCTGCAGGAATTTTGATACGCGCTCCAAAACGGCCGTAGGCCTGCCTGAAAAGCCCTTCTGTCTTGATCCGTGCTGAAGTGTAGATGCTGGTAGTGCCATCCGAGCACGCAAAGGGTGTTCCTTCTCTTTGCGCGGTGATGACAAGGTTGCCGCCCTGGACGTGCGCATTCTGTGAGCGATTTGTGTAGCACTCAAGTTCCTTATTGCCCCAGCCTTTGCCGCCAAGGTCGTAGGTCCACTTGGAGGAGTCGGGGGCCGAACCGTCAGGGCCGTTGAATTCGTCGGCCCATACGAGAGTGTAGTCAGATGTTACTGGAGGTTTCGGTTTTTTGGGGTCACACGCAATGCAGCAGCCACAACTCAGGAAGGAAAGGAAAACGGCCAGAGCGAGGACCAATCGCATCGAAGAAGATTTCGACATCGAGTTTGCCGGCCAGATTGAAGTCTGTGCTACGCAAGATTCAAGGCACGCTTAAACGAACCCTTTTCGTTCTCAATCTTCTTCTGAAGCTGCAGAATCGCGTACAGCAGAGCCTCCGGTCGCGGCGGACAGCCAGGAACGTACACATCCACAGGGATCACCTGGTTGCAGCCCTGCACGATGGCGTAGTTATTGAAAACGCCGCCCGAAGTGGCGCAAGCGCCCATAGAGATCACCCATTTGGGCTCGGGCATTTGATCGTAGAGTTGGCGGACGACCGGGGCCATTTTTTGGGAGAGGCGGCCGGCAACGATCATCAAGTCGGCTTGGCGCGGCGAAGGGCGAAAAACCTCCGCACCGAAACGCGCCACGTCAAAGCGCGCGGCGGCCATGGACATCATTTCAATAGCGCAGCAGGCCAGGCCGAATCCGAGCGGCCAGATGGAGCTTTTGCGCGCCCAGTTAACGGCCTTGTCCAATTGCGTGAAGATGATTCCCTCGTCCTGAAGCAGGCTGCCGAAATCGTCGGGCTTGCTCAGCGTGACGTGTTTGCCTAGCGAAGTACTCATTTCTTTCCTCGACACTATTTTCGCATAGGGACTGCGACGAAACAAATGAGCGTGTCTTCCACAGAAGGGCTACCGACCATCCAAAGAAGCGGCAAGCTTAAGGTCGTATTCAGAGAGAGAGACGGAACGCATGGCGCGGAAATACTGAATGACAGAGCCGGGCCACAGTGTGGTGTTCTCCCCGGTGCGGACGTCCTGATACCAACTGTGGCAGCCGCCCGATTGCCACACGGTGCGCGCCATGTGGTCTCGCAAGTTCGAGGTGAAATGCTTTTGCGATTCGGCGCGCACCTCCATTACGGAAATACTGCGCTTGCGCATCAGCTTCAGGCAGTTGATGACGTATCGCACCTGGGCTTCGATCATGAGCACGACAGAATTGTGGCCGAGGCCCGTATTGGGCCCGAGAAGCATGAAGAAGTTCGGAAAGCCGCTGACGTTCACGCCGAGATAGGCGCTTAAACCATTGCGCCACGCATCGTGAATCTCGAGGCCATTTCTGCCAAAGAGCTTCATGCCGATGAATTGCTCCGTAACATGGAAACCAGTGCCGTAGATCAAGACGTCGACGGGACGCTCCGTACCATCCTGAGTGACAACGCTTTGCTCCCGGACTTCAGCAATTCTGTCTGTGACAAGCTCGACGTTACGCCGTTTGAAGACAGGATAAAAATCGTCGGACAACAGGATGCGTTTGCAGCCAATCTGGTACCGAGGCGTGAGCGCGGCCAGCAACTTGGAATCGGCCACGCTTCTCTCAAGATGACCGCGTGCGATTCTTTCCAAATATTCGCGGATAACGCGATCGCCAAGAAAACTTAGCACGCGCCACTCAAGAGCCAGGAAAAGGAATTTGCGGAATAGCCATGTAAGCGAAGGTATGCGGCGGAATCGCGCGCGCGCCTTTTCGGTAAATCCAAAATCGAGCCGCGGAACAATCCACGGTGGTGTGCGCTGAAAAATGTAGAGCTTGCCCACGCGAGGGGCGATGTGCGGAATGAATTGAATAGCGCTGGCGCCTGTACCCACGACAGCGACGGACTTGCCGGCTAAATCCACGTCTGCACGCCACGTGGCCGAATGGAACGATGGGCCGGCAAACTCCTCGATGCCGCGGATTTCCGGATAATGCGGCACGTGGAGCGCGCCCATGCCGGAAACCAGCACGCGCGCGCGGATACTCAAGGTCTCACCCTGACTCCCATTGCCGCTTGAGGAGTGACTCGCCACAATTCGCCAGGAGCCCGCTTTTTCGTCCCAGGCTGCTTCGCAAAAACGAGTTTTGTAGCGAATGTAAGGCGCGAGGCCAAAGCGATGAACACAGGATTTGAGGTATTGCCAAATTTCCTGCTGGCCCGCGAACATGCGAGTCCAGTCGGGATTGCGTTCGAACGAAAAAGAATACAGATGGGCAGGCACGTCACAGGCGCAACCAGGATAGCGATTTTCGTACCAGGTGCCCCCGAGGTCGTCACTCTTTTCGATGATTAGAAAATTTTTCATTCCGGCTTCGAGCAGCTTGATGCCCATGCAGATACCGGAAAATCCCGCGCCCACGATGAGCACGTCGACAGAAATGTCCCCAGGCTTCTGGTGATCGCCGGAAGGCTCAGGCATGTTGGCCCAATCCTACACCAGTTGAATTCGCCGCGGCAGCATGCTTGCTCAGGAATTCAGAGGTTTCTCGCAAGGATTGGCGAGCTTCGGGGAGCACTTGCAACGCAAGCTGCCAGGCATGGGGAACGATCGGCCAGATTTTCAATTCAACAGGAACACCTGCGGCCTTGGCCTTTTCAGCGACGCGCGTGGAATCGTCACGCAAACACTCGTCAGCCCCAACGTGGATCAAGAGAGGGGGAAGGCCGGACAGGTCCGCATAGAAAGGCGAGGCCAGCGGATTGCGCGGGTCCGTGTCGCCGAGATAGTAGCGCGCGCTCGGGCCAATGTCTCCGCCGTTGAACATGGCGCAGCGAGCTGCGTTCGTGCGGATGGATTCGCCCGTGGCGGCCAGATCGGTCCAGGGAGAAAAAAGAGCAGCCGCAACTGGAAGCGGCCGGCCCGCCGCGCGAAGTGCAAGCATCAGTGAAAACGCGAGCCCGCCGCCGGCGGAGTCGCCAGCAACGACCAGGCGTTGGGGAGAGTGCCCATCCGCGAGAAGGCCGCGATAGGCGGCAACGGCGTCGTCCACAGCAGCGGGAAAAGGGTTCTCCGGGGCGAGGCGGTAGTTTGGCGCGAAAACGCGAAAGCCGTGTAGCGCAAACCAGACGGTTATAGGGCGGTGCGTCTCCGCAGAGCAGCCGAAATAGCCTCCGCCGTGCAAATAAAGCAGGACAGCGCCCCTGGAATTTGGCGATTCGATCCATTCGCCGGGAATCCCGTTTACCTGGGCCGCCCCGATGCGCACGGAGGCAGGGACTTTGTAAGGAAGCGGCCGAAGAATCGCGCGCGCGACACGATAATCCCGGCAGCCCTTGAGCCGCCGCTTGACGCGCCACTTTGTAAACCAAACCGCAAAATGCGCTTGAAGACTGGCCATGCCTGCTTGCGCCCACCGTTGTACAAGGAGCGACAAGAGCATAGCAGACCTTGTTCAGCTCTAACGAGATGGGAAGTGGAAGAAACAAAGCTCCGGCGAGGGACTGGGCGTCCCCGCCGGCATTGGGCTAGAAATCAGAGAGCGCGAAGATGATTTAGGCGAATGCGGAGCAAACGCCGCCGCGTCGCCGGACCGGTATACAGACACACGACAGGCTTCGCTTCGCAACGCGTCCGAATACTGGCACACTTTTATTGGGCGATCGCCGGGCACCAGGAGATGGCAGTGCAGGGAGCTGTCACTTTCGAGGTGGATACGCGAGAAAAATACAAAATTGTAAGAAACCTGTCAATAGTACCCATCGTGGACAACAGCCCCGCTTAGGACGCAATAGAAAGCACCACCTTGCCGAATTGAGAGCTGGATTCGAGATAGGAGTGAGCGGCGGCGGCTTCCGCAAGAGGAAAGACCCGGTCGATGACCGGTTTCAGTTTGCCCGCAGCAACAAGCTTCATCACTGTGTGCAGTTCGGACTTCGTACCCATGTAGGAGCCGAGGAGGGAAAGCTGGCGGCTGAAGAGGAAGCGCAAGTCGACTTTGGCATCGTATCCGGTTGTGGCGCCGCAGGTGACCAGCCGGCCGGTAGGAGCGAGGCTGGCAAGACTGTCTTCCCAGGTGGCTGTGCCGACGTGCTCGAAAACCACGTCCACTCCACGTTTGTTGCTGATGCGGCGAACTTCATCGCGAATTTTTTGCGTTTTGTGATTGATGAGATGATCGGCGCCCAGGTCTCTGGCTTTGGAGAGCTTTTCGTCCGACCCGGCCGTGGCGATGACGCGCGCGCCGAAGAATTTGGCGATTTGAATCGCGGCGCTGCCGACACCACTTCCAGCGCCTAGAATGAGCACGTCTTCGCCGGGTTGTAGCTGCGCACGAGTAATGAGCATGTGCCAGGCGGTCTGAAAGACCAAGGGAATCGCGGCAGCTTGCTCCCATTTAAGATTCTCGGGATATGGAAGACAGTTCACTTCGGGGGCGCGAACAAATTCGGCGCAGCCGCCATCAATCATGTAGCCGAGGTTCGTAGCCTGGCGGCAGTGGTTGTCGAGGCCGGCGAGGCAGGCCGGGCATTTGCCACAACTCACGAGTGGCGCGAGTACGGTTTTCTGGCCGACGCGAATATTGGTAACGTCGGCGCCAATTTTAGCGATTTCGCCCGCAATGTCGCTGCCGGGAATGTGCGGCAGCGGAATCGGCACGTTCGGCAAGCCGCGGCGCACCCAGAGATCGAGGTGATTCAGCGCACAGGCTCTTACGCGAACAAGAACATCATTCCCGCGGAGTGCTGGCTCAGGCGCGTCCGCGTACTTGAGCACGCCTGGCGCGCCGTGCTGATGGAAAACGATTGCCTTCACCTGACCCTCTCAATCTTGTCGTGGTTAATGATCATGATTAGCGCCAGAATTCCAAGTAAGCCGAAGGTGATCAATAAATCGTCGTTCATATACCAACCTAATGCGGGCGACAAATATTACAAATGCCCATCGCGCATTCGCAATTCAATAGGATGAGACGCATCAGGTATGGATCGCGCCCAATCAGATAGCGTAAAGGCTAAGACTAAACTCAATGCTATGTGTACCATCATGAAGCACAAAATGATGGTCCAATACAGAGGGGGCTTTCCAATCCATTGAAAACGATAACCTCCGCCAGGCATGGTTATACTCTCGGAACAACTAAGTTAGCATTCCAAAATCCTCGAATCCACATTGTATGTGTGCATTGACAGCACAGATGTCGCGCCGTAGGCTGGCAGGAGAGGAAGGCCGGTGGACCTGTTCGAAGAAATCGTGAAGATGAGGCGCGCGGGACAACGCGGCGCGCTAGCCACCATCGTGCACACGAACGGCTCGATTCCCAGCTACGAAAGTTCGCGGATGCTGGTACGCGAAGACGGCTCGATGGCAGGGACGATTGGCGGGGGCTGCGTCGAGGCCGAAGTCTGGGCTGCGGCCAAAGAGGTGATGCAGAAAGAAGCGCCTCGCAAAATGGTGTTCCACCTGAACAATGAAGCGAGTTACGACAACGGATTGATTTGCGGGGGCACGCTGGAAGTTTTTGTCGAGCCGATTTTGCCGCAGCCGGTGGCGTACTTGTTTGGAGGCGGCCACGTCTCGATGGCCGTTGCAAAAGCCGCGCACGCCGCAGGGTTCGGCATTGCCGTGGTGGATGATCGCGAAGCGTTCGCGAACCAAGAGCGTTTTCCGATGGCCCAGGAAACCTTTACAAGCTATGAGAACGCATTTGAAAAGATCAAGCCGAACGCGGCGAGCTACCTGGTGATTGTGACGCGCGGGCATAAAGAAGACATGCGGGTGCTTGCGTGGGCCGTGCGAACTGAAGCGCGCTATGTGGGAATGATCGGAAGCAAGCGCAAAGTAATGTCGGTCTACAAGGCGCTGGAGAACGAGGGCTATAAGTTGGACGAATTCGAACGCGTTTACGCGCCGATGGGCTTGGATATTGGAGCGCTGTCGCCGGAAGAGATTGCCGTGAGCATCACCGCGGAGTTGGTGGCAGTACGGCGAAGCGCTTCGAATCCAGAGCATAAAAAACTAAAACTGGAGCGCAGCGGAGCGATGCAATCCGCAACCAAGGTCGCTGCCAAGCGCTGAAAGGACACATGCTCGCCGCCGTCATCCTGTCCGGCGGGGCCTCGAGCCGCATGGGCTCGCCTAAGGCGCTTCTTCCCTACCAGGGCCGGCCCTTCCTTGAACATTTGCTCGAAATCACCACGCGTCCGGAAATCGTCACTAGAAAAGTGGTGCTCGGCGCGGACGCGGATTCCATCGCCAAAGCCATTCCGCTGAAAGCGCATGAAATGGTCATCAACTCGACTTGGGAAAAAGGCCAGCTCAGTTCGATCCAAGCAGCCGTACGCAAGCTTCCGGCGGGAACCGATGGAATGCTCCTCTGCCTGATTGATCATCCGCTGATCAGCTCGGCGTTGGTTGGCGAATTGATCATGCAGTTTTACAAATCCAAAAAGCCGATCGTGTTGCCAGTCTACGAAGGACGTCGCGGTCACCCAGTGATTTTTTCCGCCTCGTTATATGCAGAACTGTTGCGCGCCCCACTGGAAACGGGGGCCCGTGCTGTGGTGTGGGCGCACGCGGAAGAGGTAGGCGAAGTTCACACCAACGAAGAAGGCTGCGTGCTGAACTTGAACGATCCCGAGACGTTGAATCGGGCAATCGGCACCGAAATCTAGCGACTGATCGAAAGTTTACCAATGAGAGCATGAACGCCATCAGCGGCGAGCTGCGCCCCGTGAAAAGTTGCTTGCGGAAGGCCGCCGAGCAACGAGGAAAGCGACTCGGCAGTGATCGCGCCCGCTTCTCCTGGCGTGACATTCTGCAACTGCTCCGTCAGCAGCGAAGCGCAGGCGATGGCCGTCGTACAACCGCGACAGAGGAAGCGAGCCTCCGCGATTCGTCCAGATTCGACGCGCGCAGAAAGCTTCAGGATATCCCCGCAAACTGGATTGCTGACTTCGACCGTTGCTGTGGCACCTGAAAGTTCACCCGCGTTGCGCGGATTACGAAAATGGTCGAGAATAGCTTCGCTGAACATGTTTTCAGGCTAAATCGTTAGCAAATAAAAATCTAAAAACACGAGCCAAGTCTCTGCACTTATAAGGATACGCCTACCGCGGCCCGGAAGCTTTCTTCGGCGGCAGGTATTTCTTGTCGATGGAAGCGATGACGACATAGTTCGGGTCAACCATCTCAGTCAGGTGCACCTTTGCAACTTTGGAAAGCAACTCGTAAGCGTCGAGTTCGGAAAGCCCATAGTCCGCGTGAATCCAATGAATGAGTTCAGTCACGGCGATGCGCACGGCGTCGTCAACGGGGCGGTAAACGCCAGCAGCCATGATCTCCTTTTCATTTTCAAAGCGCGGCCACCCGGTGCTCTTCCCTTTCACCAATTCGAATTGGAAACGTGCGCGCATGGGAACTTCCACGGCGCTCCCCGCAACTTCGCCGTCCCCCATCGCGGCATGACCATCGCCAAAATAAAAAAGCGCGCCCGAAACATTCACGGAAAGATACAGCGTGTTGCCCGCGGACACC
This sequence comes from Candidatus Acidiferrum sp., assembly GCA_035280045.1. Classification (GTDB taxonomy): domain Bacteria; phylum Acidobacteriota; class Terriglobia; order Acidiferrales; family UBA7541; genus Acidiferrum. The sequence continues at coordinate 89,579 of DATEGP010000020.1, read as the reverse complement.
TCCGGCGCGTCCATGTTGCCGCCAAACTCTGCCGGAACAATGGAGCTGCGGGCTTCCCCGTTCGCAGGAGCCACGCCGATGCAACCTAAGAACGGATGCAAGGGGAAGGTCACTTTGAAATCGGAGTCGAGCGCCTGAAACGTAGCGGTATTTTTCTCTTTATCGATCGGATAGAACCACGTGCGGTCAGGCAGCGGCTTTGTTTCAAGCACCGGCGTGTAATGTGTTGAGTTGACGGCACCGAAGCCAGGCGAAAACGTGCCGACGCCCTGCTTGCCATCGACTTGCAAATCGAGGATCCGAACCACAAGCGTGTCACCAGGCTCCGCGCCGTCAATGTAAAAAGGCCCCGTGAGCGGATTGTCGCCCTTCACCAGCGAAAAGCTGTCGCCTGGTTTCTGTAGCGCATTGCCGAAGCAGTCGAGCGAATTCGCCTCCAAAATATTCCCGGGTCTCAAATGCGCCACCGGCGGCGCAACGCCGAAGACGTATTTCACGTTGTCGATCGTGCCGTGAAACTGCACGACGTCCGGCATTGCGGGAACAGAAGATTGCGCGAAAACAGCAGACGGCAGACCGAAGACTAAAGCGAGCAGTCGCAGGCGCACGGAGTCCTCCAAAATTGCGAAACGAAGTCCAACACACTCGGAGAGCAGAGTCAATGCATGGCCATTCGAGCGGCAACCCAAGGGCGCGTCTGTTATTCTCCTTTTGCACGGAGATGAAGAACACTGCTCTCAGAATTGTTTCGCTGGCGCCGAGCGCGACTTCGATTCTGTGCGATCTTGGCGCGAAGAAAACGCTCGTTGGCGTCACCAAGTGGTGTCCGGAGGTCGCACCCGTTGGCGATCTGCCGAAGCTGGGCGATTGCTGGCACATGGAGTCGGTAGACGAAATTCTGCGGCTCAAGCCCACGCTCGTGATTGGTTCGGTTCCCTACAAACAGGAAGCTGTCGCCAAACTTCTGGAGCATCCGCTGAATTTCCTGGCAATGAATCCGCGCTCGCTCGCAGACGTTTTCGCCGACATTCACATGCTCGGAGGAATCGTCGGCCGCGCAAAGTCGGCAGAAGTTCTTGTAAGCAAAATGCGCCAAGAGTTTGCGGCCATCGAGCGCAAATCGAAAAACGGCTCGACTCGGCTACGCGTGTACTGCGAAGCGTGGCCGAATCCGCGCATCAGCTCCCCACCCTGGGTGGCGGAACTCGCGCGCATGTGCGGCAGCGAGATCGTAGTTCCAGCGGGCGAGCGCGTGGATGAAAAGCAAATTGCCGCCGCCCAGCCTGAGGTCATCGTTCTCGCATGGGCCGCAACGGGAGACCGCGCAAATCCACAGAAAGCCTACGACGTCCCAGAATGGCAGGACCTTCCGGCTATCCGAAACCGCCGCGTTTATGTGATGAAGGACGAATTGCTGAACACGCCCGGCCCGCCGCTGATACAAGGCGCCAAAGCCCTGCAGAAAATCCTCCACTCCAATCAAAACGCCGCTCGCTCGAAGAGCGCTCGTGCACCGATGGCGGCACGCCCATGAGAACGGTGGTTGCAGCGGTCATTGAACGCGCTGACCGCCGGCTGCTGATTGGCCAGCGGCGTCGTGGCGACACTTCCCCACTCAAATGGGAATTCCCCGGCGGAAAGGTGGAAGCGGGAGAGACACCGGAAGAGGCTCTTGCTCGCGAATTGCACGAAGAGCTGGGCGCCGTGTTGCAAAAGCGCGCGCCCATCGGCCGCGTCGTGCACAAATACGCGGAAACTTCGGACCAACTGGAAATCCTCTTTTTCGCGGCATCAATTGCGGACGGCGAACTCACTCCCCGCAGCTTCGAGAAAATCGCCTGGGTTCTGCCAAAGGAACTCGGCGACTACGATTTTCTCGCCGCCAACGCAGGTCTCGTCGCAAACCTGGCCACAGGAAGAATCAAGCCCGCCGAAATCTTGGAAGGCAGCTAGCTCCTAAGAAACAACCGGGTTAGGCTTTTCTGTATTGATCCCAAGTTCCTTGATGGCCTTGTCCACAACGGACTTTTCGATCTTGCCGTCCGCGAACAATTCGTGCAGCGTTGCCAGCGTAATGAAGCGCGAATCCACTTCAAAGAATTCGCGGAGCGAGGCTCGGCCTTCACTGCGTCCGAAACCATCCGTCCCGAGCGCGGCAAGATGCCGAGGCATCCACTTGCCGACTGTGTTCGGCAGTGTCTTCAGATAATCAGAAGCAGCGACGAGTGCGCCCGGAGCGTCCGCCAGCATCTGCGTAACATAGGGAACGCGTTGTTTTTCGCCTGGGTGCAGCCGATTCCACCGCTCCGTCTCCATGCCGTCGTAATAAAGCTCTTTATAGCTCGTGACGCTCCAAACATCGGCAGCCACACCGTACTTGGTCTCGAGGATTTCCTGTGCCTGCAGCGCTTCGTTGAGAATCGCGCCGCTTCCAAACAACTGCGCCTTCAGCTTGGCCTTAGGATTCGACGCTTTCCGGAAGCGGTACATCCCGCGCAAAATTCCATCCTTCACGTCTCCCGGCATCGAAGGCATGGCGTACGGCTCGTTCATCACCGTCAGGTAGTAGAAAATGCTTTCGCCGTTTTTGTACATGCGCCGAATGCCATCCTGGATGATGACCGCAATTTCATAGGCGAACGCAGGATCGTATGCCTTCAGGTTGGGAACCGGCAGCGCGAGCACATGGCTGTTGCCGTCCTGGTGCTGCAAGCCTTCGCCCGAGAGTGTTGTGCGTCCCGCCGTGCCGCCCAGCAAGAATCCCCGCGTGCGCATGTCCGCGGCGGCCCAAATGAAGTCCGCAATCCGCTGAAAACCGAACATCGAGTAATAAATGAAGAAAGGAATCGTGTTGATTCCGTGTGTCGCGTACGCCGAACCCGCCGCAATGAACGACGCCATCGAGCCAGCTTCCGTGATTCCTTCCTCTAAAATCTGACCGTCTTTCGCTTCCTTGTAGTAAAGCAGGGTATTCACATCCACCGGTTCGTACTTCTGCCCCGAACTCGAATAAATCCCCACGGTTCGGAATAGCGATTCCATACCGAACGTGCGAGCCTCATCCGGAACGATCGGCACAATGACTTTGCCAATCTCCGCATCCTTGAGCATTTTCCGCAGCATTCCCACAAACGCCATCGTCGTCGAAACTTCCCTGCCCTCGCTGCCCTCGAAAAACTCCTTGAACAGTTCGTCGTGATCCGCAACGATCGCTTTCGCGCGCGCCTTGCGCTGCGGCACATAACTCCCCAGCGCTTCGCGCCGCGCCCGCAGATACTGAATCTCCGCACTGTCCTCCGGCGGCCGATAAAACGGCAGCTCGACACAGTCTTCGTCGCTCAGAGGAATCCCAAACCGCGACCGAAACTCGCGCAACTCGTCTTCGTTGAGCTTTTTCTGTTGGTGCGTAACGTTCTTGCCTTCGCCGGCTTCGCCAAGCCCGTAACCCTTAATCGTCCGGGCCAAAATCACAGTCGGCTTGCCCTTGTGATCCACTGCCGCTTTGTAAGCCGCGTAAACTTTGCGCGGATCGTGACCGCCCAGCCGCAACCGTCGCAACGCCTCGTCCGGAAGAGGTTCAACCAATTGCAGTAGCCGTGGATCGCTGCCAAAGAAATGCTCGCGAACATACGCGCCGGAAGAGACCACGAGCTTCTGGTATTCGCCGTCGACCATCTCCCCCATGCGCTTGACCAGCAGCCCTTCCGTGTCGCGCTCCAAAATCGGATCCCACTCGCTGCCCCACAGCACCTTGATAACGTTCCATCCCGCGCCTCGGAACGCCGACTCCAATTCCTGAATGATCTGGCCATTTCCTCGCACCGGACCGTCAAGCCGCTGCAAGTTGCAGTTCACCACAAAAATCAAATTGTCCAGCTTCTCGCGCGAGGCCAACGTAATCGCTCCAAGCGATTCCGGCTCATCCGTTTCGCCATCGCCAAGGAACGCCCACACTTTCGCATCCGTGCGCGGCTTCAATCCGCGATCCTCGAGATAGCGATTGAATCGTGCCTGATAAATGGCCATCAACGGGCTTAAGCCCATCGAGACAGTCGGAAACTCCCAGAATTCCGGCATCAGCCAAGGGTGTGGATAAGAAGAAAGCCCGCCGCCAGGTTTCAATTCGCGCCGGAAATTCTCCAGTTGATGCGCGCTGATTCGCCCTTCCACAAACGCGCGCGCGTAAATCCCCGGCGAAGCATGCCCCTGAAAATAAACCGTGTCACCTTCAAATTCTTCGGTGCGCCCACGGAAAAAATGGTTGAAGCCGACTTCGTAGAGCGTAGCCGCCGATGCGTAAGTGGAAATATGTCCGCCGATGTTGTGCTCCAAGCGGTTCGCGCGCACCACCATGGCCAGCGCGTTCCAGCGAATCAGGCTCTTGATCCGCCGCTCGAGTTCTTGGTCTCCGGGAAATAACGGTTGCAAGCGCGCGGGGATACTGTTCGCATAAGGCGTATTCGCGCTAAACGGCAGGTCAATGCCATTGACGGTGGCATGGGCCCGCAGCCGCTCGAGGATCTCCGCGGCCACCTCGGGCCCGCTGGTCTCCAGCACCGAGTCCAGCGACTCCAGCCACTCCTGAATCTCTACGTCCTCAATCGTATGCTGGGGACGAACCGCCGTTTCGCTCGACATTTCGGACTCTTGCCCGCCAAACTGTGGTTGAACCGATGCCACGCTTTCCCTCCAACAATTTTCACAAAGTTTTCAGTCTATTAGAATACACCGCCGCGCGCCCCTCTGCACGACCTCAGAAAGGCTTTGTTGCTAAACCTGCGAAGCTGCTCGCGTCTTCTTCCACTGGCGGGTTTAGGTTTGAACGTAGCGCCGGGCTTTCCCGCGTGGTATGCGGGGCACGGCACCATTTGTCGGGAAGCCCGGCATCTTCGCTTACTATTGCAATTTATTCTCACCCTTTACAACGTGCGGCCCCCGTCCACCACAAGCACCTGCCCCGTAATGAATTTCGATTGCACCAAAAAAAGCACCGTATCGGTGATGTCCGCCGGAGTGCCCGTTCGCCGCAGCGGCGCCAGTTTGACGAAGTCCGCCTCCCACTCCGGCGGATCGCCTTCCATTGTAATGGTCCCCGGAGCGATCGCATTCACGCGCACTTCCGGCGCCAGCGCCTTCGCCAGCACCTTGGTCAGCATGACAACGCCAGCCTTCGACACCGAATGCGGAATGTATCCCGTCCATCCGAGCAATCCACCCGTGTCCGCAAAATTGATGATGGCACCCTGCGTTCTTCTCAGCCAGGGCGCCGCCGCCTGCGCGCAAAAAAACGGCGCTCGCAAATTCGTGTCAAGCGCGGCGTCCCAGATTTGCTCAGTCGTTGAGATCATGCTCGCCGGCAAGAAATTCGCCGCGCTATTCACCAAAATATCCAGCCGCCCAAACTGTTTACCTGCCTCGTCGAACAACCGTTTGATTTCCGCCACGCTACTGAGGTCCGCCCCAATCGCAGCGGCCCGCCGCCCGAGCTTCTCCACTTCCTTCACTGCGCTCTGAGCCTCGGCCTGCGAACTCCTGTAATGAACCACAACGTCCGCGCCCTCTTCCGCCAAACGCAACGCCACCGCACGCCCCAATCGTTTACCTGCACCTGTCACTAAAGCGACCTTGCCTTCAAGAGACTCGCGCTTTTCGCCAGCAGCCTGCGTCATGGCTCAAGACAATACCATAGGCCTCGACACACAAAGACCATGCTCGGCGCCCTGCCGTTTACACAGCAAAAATCTCCAAACTGATAGAATCGGCGGACACTTGGAGGCGGCCCGAAGGGGCAAAAATGAACCTCGATCTCTTAGCGATTGCGGCCCATCCGGACGACGTCGAACTCACCTGCGGCGGCACCATGCTCAAGATGGCCCACCTCGGCTACAAAACGGGAATCCTCGACTTGACCGCCGGCGAAATGGGCACCCGCGGCACTCCCAAAATCCGCGCCAAAGAAGCCGCAACCGCCGCAAAGCTGCTCAACGTATCCTGGCGCGACACTCTCGGCGTTCCCGATTCCGACGTCCAATCCTCTCGAAAATTCAAACTCCGCCTCGCTGGCGTTATTCGTCAGCTCCGCCCCAAAACCGTCATTCTTCCTTACTGGGAAGCGCGCCACCCTGACCATTACCATGCCTCGGAGCTTGGCTACGAAGGTTGCTTTCTCGCCGGCTTGAAGCAGTTGCCTATTACTGGCGAAGCTTACCGCCCGTTCAAAATTCTTTACTCCGTCTCCTACGCCGACGCTCGCCCCACGTTTGTGGTCGACATCTCGGATCAGTACGAGCAGCGCCGCAAAGCCATCCTGGCTTTTGCATCCCAGTTCCGCCCCAAAAAATCCGACCCTCCAAGCAGAGTCCACCTGGCCATTGACCGCCTGGAAGAAGAAATGAACCAGCTAGCCCGCCACTACGGCCAAATGATCGGCGTCCGATACGGCGAGCCTTTCCTGCAAAAAGAGCTGATGAAGGTGGATGATGTCGTAAAGCTGGAAGTCCGTTCGATTTAGCGCCTTAACGAGGTGTTACCAAAGAACTCCGCTGGTGTCCCTAACAAGGCAAGGAATCTGCTTTCTGCTTTCTGCTTTCTGCTTTCTGCTTTCTGCTTTCTGCTTTCTGCTTTCTGCTTTCTGCTTTCTGCTTTCTGCTTTCTGCCTTCTGCCTTAATACGACTCTTCCTCCTGCGCTGGCGAAAACCCCGGAATGGTTTGCCCTCTGGCGGCCCGTTCCACTCTCACGCGAATCTGCGCTTCTCCTTCCGCGCCAGATTTCCGCAGTATCACCATCGTGCTTAGGGCTTCCGAATACAGCCGCGTGACCAGATAAATATCACCGGTCGTGTCCTTCTTCCAGAGCTGGCCCACCTGAATTTTCATTAGGCTCATAAGTAGAATTAACTGTCTTTGACTGTAGAGTGAGCCCCAAAATGTGTCAACAGGCTCACGCCGCAACCTGTTCGCAAACAGCACTTTCCGTGCCGTTTCGACGCCGTTCGGCCTTGGTACCAAATGGGACCGTTCCGCGGCCCAAATACACCGCATTGCCCCACTGACGCCCGGATAACCTTCTTTTCCAATTCGTCATCATACTTCTGGAAGGTTTTGACGCCGGCCCGAGCTTTCGGGGTGTATACTACTGGGTAGGCGGAGGTACACATGAAAGCCATCCTGAGATATACACTGAACTTCGCCCTAGGCAGTGCCCTGTTGGCAATTCCTGCCTTCGCGGCTCCACAAAGCCAGGATCCCCCGCAGCAGGACCCCGCCAAGACGCAAACGCAGCAGCCTGCGCAACAGACGCCCCCGCAGCAGGCTCAGCAGCCCGCCGAGCAGGTCGTCCAACAGAAAGACACCGTCACTCCACACAGCGCCAAGGAAGACGTGGAAGCTATCGGCGACCGCAAAGTCAGCTGCAAAATGAACTGGTTTTCGATCGAGAAGGAAATGGCCCTGGGCAAGGGCCTCGCCCAGGAAGTCGAGCGCTCCTCCAAGCTGATTGACGATCCTGTCGTCACCGAATACGTCAACCGTGTCGGGCAAAACCTCGTTCGCAACTCCGACGCCAAGGTTCCCTTCACGATTAAAGTCATCGACTCCGACGAAGTCAACGCTTTCGCTCTCCCCGGCGGCTTCTTCTACGTGAACAGCGGCCTCGTTCTCCGCGCCCAGGAAGAGTCCGAACTCGCCGGCGTGATGGCGCATGAGATTTCGCACGTCACCGCGCGCCACGGCACGTGCCAGGCCACTAAGGGCGAATTGATGCAACTCGCCTCGATCCCCGCCATGATTTTTATTCCGTACACCTGGGCGGGATATGCCATGTACCAGGGCATCAACTTGGCGGTTCCCCTGACCTTCCTGAAGTTCTCGCGCGACGCCGAGCGCGAAGCCGATTTTCTCGGTATTCAGTACATGTACAAGGCCGGCTATGACCCCAACGCGTACGTGACTTTCTTCGAGCGCATCCAGGCTGACGAGAAGCGCCGTCCCGGGTCCATCCCGAAGGCTTTCTCCACGCATCCGCCTACGCCGGAGCGCATCGGCAACACGCAAAAAGAAATCGCGCGCATCCTCCCGGCACGCCAGGAATATATCGTCACGACCTCAGAATTTGACACCGTGAAGGCTCGCCTCCGCAACATCATGTTCTCTCGCAAAGCCACCGACGCCAAGGATAAGCCGACGCTGCGCAGCAAGACCGAACAGTCCAAGAAGAAGCCCACGGACGCGGGCAATGATCCCAACAGCACCAGCGATGATGATCGGCCGACGCTCAAGCGTCGCCCCGACTCCCAGCCGTAATTTTGGAGTGCGGGAGCTTACTCCCGTTTTTCTTCCATCCTCGCTTTCCGCGAGGTTCGACAATCGCCCAGTCTGCATTTTTTTAGAGTGCGGGAGTTTTGCTCCCCCTTTTCTTCCATGCTCGCTTTATGCGAATATTGTTTGGTGGCACAGGCATTCTTGCCTGTGCTCTTGCAAGGTTAAATCATCTCCCCCCAGCCCGCTTCTAAATCCTAATTCTGGGGGCCTACATGTTCAGATCAAAATTCCTCTGGGCCATTATCCTGGGAATCGCTACTTCTATCCTCTTAATCGAAGCCAGAATCCATCTCGGTTACAACCCGTGGGAGACCCGCATTCAGGGAGCGCTTGCCTGGCCAGGCGCGCATCTGGTCACCGCGCTCAACACGGAGGGCACTCTTTTCCAGGGCTGGCACAGGTTTTGGGTCGGCCTTTCCTTCGCGTGCAATCTGCTCATCTACGTTTTCGTTTGGTACGCCGTCATCGGGATCCTCACCTATAGCCGTTCGCGGAAGCATCCCTACGACCACGAAAACACCATGATGCCCCCGCTCACCAGATAGTAGCGGCGACTTTACGTCGCAATCTTCGCTTTGTGGCGGCGACTTTACATCGCCATCTTCGCTTTCCCTTGTAGGGGCGCGCTTCAGCGCGTCCCTCTCCCGATCCGCCGCCTTGTTGCTCCTGCCTTTCCCGCGACTAGTGCGGTCCCGGCGTCCTTCGCCAGTAAGCCTGCTTGCCCCAGGCAGGCTCGGCATCCTTCGTCTGTCTTCCTCACCTGTCATTTCCGAACCCGCCCGCGCCTTTTACGAGCGGTGTGAGGCGCTCTGCCGCATCGAGCGGTTTTTGCTCGATGAACATTCCTGGGAGCCTTTGCGACCCAACCACCAATGTGCGAGTTTTTCTGCTACAAAATCACCGACGGCAGATAATTTCCGGATAGCCAACTATTCTGACACGATCGTTTTGACGAGCACCGGCGCTCGTGTCAGATAACTCAGATCACACTAGAAGCGACAAAGTGCGACAATGGCAAAATAACCAGGGAGTTGTCGCCTTATTTCGCTTGCGGGGCTGGCGTAGCGAATTTAGAATGCGGCAATTGTCAGGAGCGGTAAATCTAGCCCGAACTCAAGCACACACTGGAAGTCAAAGCAAGACGGATAACGCCGCTCTACAGCTGAAAGGGGAACGCCATGAACAGTACGATCCATAGAACCAGGGGTTCGATCACAACCATAGCATCAGGGATTCTGCTGATGCTTTTCCTGCTTCCAACGGCATCCCGCGCGGCGAACGTCACTGTGGGCTGTCCTGGGGGCAGCGGCGGCACATACCCGAGTATAAATGCCGCGCTGGCTGCGATTGGCCAAATCGGCCCTCACACGATCACAGTGACGGGTACCTGCGCGGAGAGCGTTTTCCTCTTCAACGCGCGCTCCATCTTGATCACCGCCCCTGCGCCCGGCGGGGCCACGATCGTGGGTTTTCAGGATTCCGACACGTTCGATATTGATTTATCCCAGGACATCACTCTCCAGAACCTGGAGATTCGAGGCGACCCTGCCTCTTCGGTCGGAGCCGGGGTGAGCATTTTTACCAACTCCCAAGCCAACATCCTCTCGTGTAACATTCACGACAACCCGGACGGTGGAGTCAGCGCGGACAGCGCCTCACAGGTCGCTCTCCGCAACACCACACTTCAGAACAGCAGCAATGGTGATGGACTGGACGTGAGCAATGATTCGACCGCTGACTTGGTTTCTATGACCATCCAGAACAACGCGGGTGTGGGGATATCCCTCTTCGGCCGCTCGGGCGTAACCATTCGCCGGCAGAATCTCATTCAGAACAACGCGGGAGGCATCGGAATCCTCGCAGTGGATTTGAGCAAGGTGCAGATACAGACGGCCGACCCTGCCTTGTTCACAACCATCCAAGGCCACAACGTGGGCGGAATCGAGGTGGGCGACCAGACCATGCTGCGCATGGGAGGAGGTCCGCACGCCATCCGGGGCAACGGCTCCGCGTGTCCCACGGACCCCACCTGCGGCGGAATCTTTGCTACCCGAAACTCAACGCTGCGCCTGACCTCGGGAAATATCAGCGGCAATCAGGGCTCCGGCATCGCAGTGGAACAGCTAGTCGACTTTGGCTTGAACAACGTGACAATCTCGAACAACACGGGCGACGGAGTCCACATCCAGCGCATTTCCACCGGAGAGTTCATCACCGCTAACACCGTCACAGGCAACGGGGGAGCCTCGGTTTCTTGCGACACAACGTCTCTAGTCACTGGCGACCTGAGTACCTTCTCCAACATCTCCTGCTCGCAAATCGAGCGTCCGCATGGGCCGCCGCGTCCGGGTATCGTTAAGCATCCCAACGCATTTTAAAGATGCACCGAACTCCAAATACGATTCGAAATACGGTCAATTGATTACGGGGGCAGACGGAACGCTCATCTGAGATTTTAGTTCGTGGCGTTTCTTCCGGAAAGATGGGAAACGTCCCGTCTGTCCCCCGATTTTCCCAGACCTTGCCGCCAGAATGACGGCCGTTTCACCCGTCATCACGGGAGAAACCACAATGTGGCGGGCGTGGGTTGGCTTCAACGCGACCCATAGTCTCGGCCTTATTCTCTTTGGCGCGCTGTACGGTTACCTCGCGACTCGCCACAGCGCATGGCTCTTCAGTCTTGGTTCTTGCTTGCCCTTGGCCTCGCACTTCTGCTTGGCTATGCAGTCATCGCGAAGCTCTATTTTTTCACTGCACCGTTTCGCGACCTTGTGTTAGCGGCGGCTCTCTACCTTCTTGGAATCATCGTTAACCTGGCACAGTCGAAGCTCAGGTAACTGCTGCAACCCGAAACCGAGGGCAGATCCATAACTAGGGTGCTCGGAGGTGCTCGGCGACAGACGGAATGTTTCCCATCCCCCGCAAGAGGTAAACGCCAGCGCCTACACATTAGAAGACTTCCCGTCTCTCCCCGATTTTCCCAATATCCTGTCTGCGGTGCTCTCGAAATACCCACAGGTCGCTTACGCGAGCAGCCGCCCTGTCATTTCTGGCAGTGTTGGTCAACGAGGCGCAGTTCTAAATTACAAAGGATCGCCTCCGCACGTTTCTTGGGCGTATTGTGGCCACAATTTGGTGGCGTTGCGCATTGCGATGAACGAACGCAGGAATTTGCTACTCGCTATCCTCCTCTTGACGACGGCTGCTCGCGCGGCCCAAGAGCACAACGCTAAGCACAGCTGGGACTACGGCGAGGGGCTTGGGCCGAGTCATTGGGGTGACCTGAGACCCGAGTTTGCAACGTGCAAAACTGGGCATCGTCAATCGCCCATTGACATCCGCAATCCTCAGAAATCCGACCTGCCCCCGATCCGGTTCGATTACAAGCCTTCTCCACTTCACATTATCGATAACGGTCACACCATTATGGTCAACTACGCGCCCGGAAGCTCCATCTTTGTGGGCGGCCAGAAATATGGCCTGAAACAATTTCACTTTCACAGGCCCAGCGAGGAGAAGATTAACGGAAAGACCTTTGCTATGACCGTGCACCTCGTCCATGCCGACGAGAAAGGCAAGCTGGCAGTAGTCGCAGTTCTACTTCAGCAGGGAGAAGATAACCCTCTGATGCGCGAACTATGGAAGGACTTGCCGAGAGAGCAAGAGAAGGAAGAACGATTGGACAACATCGAGATTGATGCATCCCGGATACTGCCCTCTAATGGGGGCTACTACACGTTTTCGGGGTCTCTCACCACGCCGCCTTGTAGCGAAGACGTGACGTGGTTCGTGCTCAAGCATCCCGTCACCGTTTCGGCGGAAGGAATCGAGCAGTTCTCCCAACTGTACCGCAACAACGTACGTCCGACTCAGCCGTTATACGACCGGATTGTGTTGGAAAGCCAGTGAGCGCTGACAGGCGCATTAAATCTCCTTCCGCACTCGCTGGTGTTTCCCGGTTCGCGGTCGTGGCTCTCTTATCGTGCCTTCCGGCATGCAATTCTGCTGTCGCTCAGTGGGTGGGAAAACAGACAGGCTGCTACGCCGATTCGTTCGCCGCAAATCCGAACCGGCCGACCGTGAGCAATCCGGCCCATGTCACGCAATACGGTGTTCTGGAATTGGAGTATGGTTGGGATCGCCTGTGGCCTCAAGAGGAGATTCGCCAGACTTCAGTGGGGGGGCTGCTGAAGTTTGGATTGCTTTGTGATATTGAGTTACGCTGGAGTACAACTTCGTTTCTTTCCCAGACCGACGCGAGTAGTACACACCGAACTTTCGGAGACAATTGGCTCGGCACAGAGATCAGGTTTCATCGGCAGACCGCACGATTGCCAACCATGGCTTTCAATTATGCCTTCAAGATACCTTCGGCAAGTACGCAAAATGGGTTGGGCAGTGGGCGCGTGGATCACTCATTCACCCTCGGAGCGAGCGAGAATATCGCGCATTTCACCTTCGATTTCAATTTCACGCAATTCCTGATCGCCCGCCCGACTGGGTCTGGTTTTGACGAGAACCAGCAACTAGCCCTTGCGTTTTCACACGCCATCCATGGTGGGCTTCAGTTCGCAGGGGAGTTTTATGGCGCGACCGAACTCAACCCAGCGACACCAGGTTTCACCTCTTCACTCTGGGCCCTGACGTACACGATTGTTCCAAGGCTGGTGATTGATGGCGGTTTTGAAGTGGGGCTCACTTCCGGCGGTCCGCATCGACATGCGTTTTTCGGCGCAACCTACTCCATTGCGAATCTGTACCCCGGAAGGCGGCGGAGGCCCAGGGATGAACAGCTCAAACCTACCGGTGCTCACCCCTAGGCAAGGGCGGGGACGGAATACGGGAACCCGGGGACAGCAGCGTTCACTTGAGACTTTACTTCGGGGCGTATCTTCCGGAAAGATGGGAAACGTCCCGTCTGTCCCGCCCCCCTCCGTCCCCCTATGGTGCCCCCGCTCACCCGCTAGCCTTCGTAGCGGCGACTTTACGTCGCCATCTTCAGTCTTTCTCCGCGGGTGTAATATGCTTCGAATCTCCCTGAGAACGGTGACCCAAGACCCATGGCTGATTTTCACCGCACGCCCAACCGGCTTGACCCAGCCTGCTACCTCGGTTTTGGAGAATACTTTCTCACTCTTTGCACTGGCGATAGAAGAAAGCTGTTTGAAAGCGGCGCGTTGGTTGAGGCGCTCCTTGCCGTCCTTCGCGCGACCTGCTCGGCCCACCACTTTGCGATCTCTGCGTATTGCTTTATGCCGGATCACCTGCACTTGCTCGCCCAGGCGGAATCAAAAGCCTGCGACCTTCCTGCCTTTGTGAAAGCGTTCAAAGGCCTGGCAACTGTAGCGGCTCGCACACTCGGCGTCCGCCACCTCTGGCAAAAAGGGTATTACGATCACGTGGTCCGTGAGTCGGAGTCGGCCGGCGAGATCGCTTGGTACATTTTCCTGAACCCCGTCCGCGCCGGATTAGCTTGCACCGTCTGGGAATGGCCGCACTGTGGATCTTTTGTTTTTGATTGGCAACGCCTTCAAATTCCAGAGAAAACGTACATCCCTCCCTGGAAGACGCAAAACCAAAACCTGGCGACATAAAGTCGCCTCTACAAACATCGTCTTTGCCCTTGTAGCGGCTCTCTTTGCCCTTGTAGCGGCGACTTTACGTCGCCATCCTCGCGCCCTCTTCCCGCTGCCGCTCTCCCTTGTAGGGGCGCGCTTTAGCGCGTCCCTCTTGGGCTTCCCTCTCTTGGACTTTGTAGCGGCGACTTTACGTCGCCATCTTCGCGCCTTGGGTTTCCTTCTCTGGATCCCGTGTTTTTCAACATCCTGTTAGGCTGGGGAATGCTCAAACCGACAGGACGGCTCATTTGTGTTTGGAGAACGCAAGCCCGCCCCGGCGGGGCACCCGACCGTCGTGACTCTTCCCCAGTGCCCTAGCTCGGCCTGTCCAAAATCCGTGGGAGAACCACCTGCTGCTAAAATAGAAGCATCATCACTGTCAGCAGGTGAAGGCGAAGGGATGGCGACTACAGAGCTCTTTTTGGATGAATCCGGCTACACCGGTCCTGATCTCGTTAACAATGACCAGCCCGTTTTTACTCTGGCCAGCACCGTCGTCGATGAGACGGAGGCCCGCGCATTATTAGATTCCAGTTTCGGAGTGCGGCAGGCAGCAGAGGTGAAGTTTGCGAACCTCGTTAAGAGCAATCGCGGACAAACACAGGTCATCGAGTTCCTGCGCGCCCTTGATCCGAGTCGCGGCAACTGCGCCTTCTATTCCTACCACAAGCAATTCGTCCTATGCGCTTACCTCATCGACTTTTGGCTTGAACCAATGATGCGTGAGGACGGACTGAACCTCTACGAGCATGGAGGGAACATTGCTCTGAACAACGTCACCTATTTGACGCTCGGAACCTGCCTCGGCGTCGAAGGTCGGCGCGAGCTTCTCCGGCAATTTCAGGTCATGACACGCGATCGGACTCGATTCGCGTTTGACAGTTTTTGGGACAGCCTAGAAACAGTTATCCGCGAACACGAACTGGTCGCAAACGTGCTTGGCGCGCTGCCAATTGCACGGCACAGACTCGGATACGAGCGACTAATTCGATTGCCTCAAGGGCTGTTGGATCTCGGCGACTATGGCCTGCTGGAAACACCCAGCATTGGCGACGAAGGCTTCCAGAGTCGGAGTTCGTGCTAATTCATGATGAGTCGAAATTTATTGAGAAGCAGCGAGAACTTTGGGAGACAATCCTGAACCCAACAAACCCAGCTGCGGTAGTCGGGCAGGATCGTCGCACGATCGAATTTCCTCTTCCAGTGAATGAGCTTCGCTTGGAGAATTCCCGCAACGTCCCACAGCTGCAGGTCGCGGACTTGATCGCCAGCGCCGCGCGTGCGCACGCAAATGGGTTGGTAACTAAAACGAAAGAGCCTTTTCTTGAGGGATTGTGGGAAGCTGGTTTGAAACACGCGTTCGACGGTGGCGTTTGGCCTACCGCGCGAGTCCGCCCAGAAGAACTCGAAACCGAAGGCCCAGTCTTCGGAGATGCAGCCGCGTTTATATCCAGCCTTGCGAAGCCACGAAAGAACTGAGGAGATCTGGGAAATCTGGGGCAGACGGAACGTTCATTTGAGATTTTAGTTCGGGCGTATCTTGCGGAAAGATGGGAAACGTCCCGTCTGTCGCCTGTGACTCCTGCCCTGTGATTCCCGTAATTAAGCCAAGCGCGACACCGACAGGTTCATGCCTTCACGATCAACCCGGAATAGTGGGCGCTGTATGTTGGTCTCGGCGGAGGAAATTTCGTAGGTCATCTGCCAGCTTTCGTCGGCCTCGACTTCAAACCTGGCGTCCGTGAATGCCTGCTTTGTGTTAAGACCATCCACCATCAGGCGGTGATCACCGGACTCCCAGAAGTACAGAAGCTCAAACTGCCTGCTAGTGCCAGGGTTGATGTCATGTGCGGTGGCGTTGTCAACGACGGTTCCAGCTAAATGGGCAAGCCGAACGACATACGGCAGGTCGATTCGAGCACGAAAGTATTCGGATCTTGGCACCGGGTCAATCTGCACAAGCTTCACCTGAACATTGTGTGCCGGCCCAGCTTCGGGAGGATTGTATATTTCCATTCGATAGTGGGTCTCACCGTGTGCCATCTCCACGAAAGGGTGCAACTGTTCTCCCGTCGACGGGCGAATCTCCAATAGGGACCGTTTCTTCGTTACTTCGGTTCGGTAGGCAAGATACTGAGCGACAACGAGCGCACCGGAGCCGATCAAGATTCTTACCGCTGGCGGCGGCACAAGCCACGTTCCGAAGATTCGCTCGAAGAAGTCAGCGAAGACAAGAATGAGCTCGATGGTGACAAACCACCAATATCTCGAAACTGCTCGGATGTACTTCCAAATGAGTCTTAGTTCTGTCATCGAAGGGCTATTCGTCACATCTGGGCTTGTGGGTAGCGCACCACTTCTCGGCGGCGGGGATATCGAACATTGGCACGTCCCAGCCGACCCTCTTTTTCATGTCGAGGAAAGCTTGCGTGACCTGCATAGGGCCGAGGGGGTCCTGCACCTGTCGGATAACCTGCATCAACATTTTTGGTGAGAGGTTGGGCATGAAGAAGGAGTTGGCGTTTTGCGTGTATGCTCCTGGGACTGTCATCCACCTCTCGTAGTCCGCCGCTATCTCAGTGAGAGTGGAGGACGCGTAGGCTCTGACGGTTGGGTCTGGGCTCTCCTTCGCTTTGAGCAGGGCGTCGAGACCTGAGCGGTAATCGAGCCGGAGTTGTGCGCCGTGGTTTGCGACTTCGCCAATGTCCCCGATGAGTTTCCTGAACGCCTCGATTCTCGCTCCTAGGTTCTTCTGGACTGCCGCGTCCACTGCAGCGTCGACTTTTCTCTGGGCTGCACTTTCGATCAGTCGCTGAACGTTCTGTTTCTCAAACGCGGCGTCGATCGCCTTCTGGGCCTCTGTTTTGGCTGTGTCTGATGCTGACTTTGCAATTGTGGAGATCTCGGCGCTCGCCGCTTCTCTCGTTGCGCGAATAGCTTCACTGGCGTCTTTCTTGGCGTCAGAGACGCTGTTGTAAAGGAGAAGGCCTGCGACCGCGATGATTGTGGAGATTGCGATGGAGGACCATTTGACCAGTACCTCGAAGTGCTCCTTCAAACTATGGTATTCGATCTCGGCCTGGGACGGTGTCGGGTTGGTCGGTTGCGCGGGCGGGAGCGGGGGCGTTGACATGCGTTCTTAGTCCTTTCTCAGGTGCAGCATGGTGCCCAGTAGTGCTGGTGCACCCATGGGAAGTGTACTGCTTGGGTTGTGTGTCGGCTAGTCATGCGCCTCTGTCCCCGTGTCCCCTACCACGCGGTAATTTCTCCCCGTTCGGGTGTAGAATTTCGAGGGAGGTTTTCCCATGTCGAACCGACTGCCCGAACTCTCTTACCGCCTTGCACACCATTTCCCGGACGCGCTACCTTTCATCGTTCCGTTCTACAACAAGCTGCAAAGGGCTGGCTTCGAAATCGACGAACATCATCTCAAGCCCGTCATTCGCCGCAACGGTTACAGGGTCATTTCAGACTATGCAGGCTCAACTGTGACGTTCAGGCTCTACGGCGAGAGACGGCCAATAACAAGTGTCGATTTGTCGAGGCTTCGCAAGCGGATTGAAGGCGTAAAGAGGGTGCGGGACTATGCCGGGGTAGATGCCCAGGTAGAGCAACTCGTGGCCCAACTCTGGGATGCCACGGAATAGCGCACGGCGCAATGGCCATGAAAACTTTCAACACGAGTGATTTGCCGCACGACCCAAGGATTAGAGAGCCGTGGCCAGAGAACTTTGTCGAGTGGTATCTGCCTAGAGACCCAAAACTCATCGAGGAGCTTGCAAAAATCCTCAACGAAGCGGCGGACGAGAAACCGTTGCAGGAGTTTTATACTGCTCACCCTTATCTGCTTGCCCTTGCTTTCCCATGCCATTGTTGTTGGGTGTTTCCAAAGCCTCGTCTGGGCGGCGGCAAGTACATCCCGGATTTCCTCTACTGTGACCTGAACTCGCTCGGCTACAAATGGACACTGATTGAACTTGAAAGTCCGGCGATGGAAGCGACCAACAAAGACGAAACTGTGTCCCATGACTGTCATCATGCCGTAGAACAAATTCGGGATTATCGACGCTGGATACGCGACAACGCTTTGTTTGAGGAGAAGCAGGGATTCAGGGGTCTAAATGCAGACTGCGATGGCCTTGTGGTGATTGGAAGGCGGGATGGTGGCCGGACGGAACTCGAACAACAGCGCCTTGCAGATTTTCGGAAGGAGAACATTGAGATTGCTTCCTATGATCGCCTGCTGTACCAGGCAAAAGACCACCTAAGAGCCAGCAAGGCAATGGCAACAATCGGTGGAAAAGACTACCCGGTTGACAGTCAATGAAACCGCAGTCGTAACCTCCAGACTCGGCTAGACTTAATTTTTTTCAATTTATTTCGCATTTTCGCTGGACAAAAATGTTACTTTGTGCTATATTATCTCGCCAAATAAGACAGGTCCGCAACCATGCGCGCTTTCTGCATCCCGGCCTTGCTAGGCTCCCCACGCCCTCCGTTCAGAGTCACTGAGTCCAGCCCTATCCCCGAAAATCCCCGACCTACAAAGTTCCGTATATTCTTCCAAGTTCCGTATACTCTAAGCTCTTTCTTTTCACACTCTTCTGAAAACCGCCGGGGTGTGGGGGTATTCTTCCCATTTCGGTACTCGCCTACCCGTGTAAATCCGCGAAGATCCGCGGCCACCTCTTTCAATTTTCAACGACTTGCAAACTGCTCCAAGCTTTCACCCCATCCCGGCTTTCTTTGTTTTCAATTACTTACAACAGTGGCAATTTGCAACTCCTTCGTTTTCATGGCGTTCCAACAGTGGGGTGGGTGTGTACCCCCTCCCGGTGCTCCGACCTCAAGCTTTACTTTAAGTCCGGGCCTTTTTCTGCTTTCTACTTTCTGCCTTCTGCTTTCTGCTTTCGCGGCTCTTCTTGGGCTTCCAAATTCCTGTACACGATTCGCGGCTCCTTATATGATTATCCGGCACGCACCACGCCATCTTCCGCTCCCCAGCCCACCTACACTGGCGTGCAATCTTCAGGAGGCCCAATCATGTATTTGGTAACCGGTGCAAGCGGCGCGTTGGGGAGAGCTGTCTTAACCGAGGTCGCCAAAAGCGGCGCCGATCACCGCGCCATGTATCGCTCCGCCTCCGACGCCGCCCAAGCTCCCGCGGGAACCTCGACCGTTATCGCCGACTTCTCCATGAAAGACACGCTGCCCCCCGCTCTCGAAGGCGTCCACAGCGTCTTCCTGGTGTGTTCCCCGATTCCGCAACTGATCGAGCTCGAATGGAACATGATTGACGCTTGTGCCGCCGCCGGCGTAGGCCACATTGTGCTGAGTTCCGCCTTGGGCGCGCGCGAATGGCGCAAATCCTTCCCCAGTTGGCACCGCCGCGTCGAAGACAAGCTCAAAACCACGAAAATCTCCTTCACCATTCTTCGCCCCAACAGCTTCCATCAAAACGTCGTGACTTACTTCGCGCCCTCCGTTCGGTCGCAGGGAGTTTTTCACTCCTCGATGGGCAACGCCAGCGTCAGCTTCCTCGACGTTCGCGATATCGCCGTTGTCGCGGCCAAATCGCTCGCAGGCGGCGACCATTCCGGCCAAACCTACGAACTCAACGGCCCGGAAGCGCTGACCTATTCCGAACTTGCCGAGAAAATCGCGAAACATTCCGGCCGCGACGTCCGATACGTGGACATCCCCGCCGAAAAGCAGCGCCGGGCCATGCTCGACCGCGGCCTGCCCGAGTGGCATGCCGACGCCTTGCTCGACCTGCAGGCCTACTACCTCAAGGGCAAAGGAGGCAAGATTGACGGCCTCCTCGAGCAGCTGATCGGCCGTCCGCCCATCACTATGGGCGAGTTCCTGGCCGAATTCGCCAACGAATTCCGCCCCGAAACCGAAGCGCTCGCCGAGGTCGCGGTCGAGGTCAAACCTCAGGCCGATGCCGCCTCCGCCTGACATCGTAAATCTCGAATCGCAGGTGTAGTCGCTCTGGAAGGAAACGAGGGCCCGAAAAGAAGAAGGGAGGAAGCTAGGCTTCCTCCCTTTTCTGGAGACTTGGCTGGGTAAAGTTAAAGTTAGTTGCCGACTGGACCGGAAACGCCAGCCGCGGTCACAACGGCCTGGCAAGCACCAGCCGCCACGCCAATCGCCGCGCCGTTCACGTTAAACTTCAGCACGCCCGTCTGGTCGTCGCAGAACGCGCGAACACCGGTCGTCTGGAACGTGGTCGGCCAAGCGTTAACTTCAAACCCGTTCATAACGCCATTGACTAGAAGCGTACCGGCGGCGTTGAACTGATAACCGCTCTTGGTGAACGGAGCCTGGCTCAAGAGTGAGTCGATCAAGCAAGCAGAGGCTGCAGTTGCTACTGCGCAAGGAGCTGCACCACCGAGGTTGGCCAAGTTGGTGGAAAAACCGCTTCCCCAGCTTGCCGAATACGTCACTTCCGCAGTGCCGATCGTGCGGACGGAACCGACGGCGGACGATTCGTTAGCCGCGATTTTCGAACGCAGCAAGTTCGGGATGGCGATGGCCGCGATGATCAGAATGATCGCCACGACGATCAGAAGCTCGATAAGCGAGAAACCCTTTTGATTCTTCTTCATGCTATCTCCTTAGGATTTGAGGTGCCAGAAGCACTGGCCTAAGATAAGGCATGTCCGTAGCCAATCGGGACCGTGGGCACAGGATTCGTGTCATTATTACATATCCTAAAGAATATAAAGGACTTAGCTGACCATCAAAAGGGCCTGCTAATCCCGAATATGCTCCAAAACGGGAACGAGCCTTTTTCGTCGACATTTTTTGTCACCCATTAACACCATATTGCGTCTACTCATCCCAAGCCGCAAACAGGCCGCGCCAGTTCGGTAGCCCAAAGCGACAAGCACGCGGCCGTTCGGGGGCCGCGAAGCGGCAAGGGCGCAGCAGTTCGGGCCTTGAAGCGGCCAAGGCCATCTTCGATCTAGAGGCTGTGTTTCTTGGCGTAATGCCGGAAGGAACGGTAGGTAATTTTGAGGAACTCTGAAGCCCTTGTGCGGACGCCGCCAGCTTTCTCTAATGCGGCCTGCAAATACAACCGCTCGGTGCTGGCGACCACTTTTTCGAAATCTACGCCGTCGTCGGGTATTTCGACTCCCTGGCTCGCTCCGGGGCCGGAAGAGGAGGCGCTTCCGTAGCCCAAGATGCGATCCGGCAGCACGCGCACGGAAATCTCTTTGCTGGCCTCCAGCGCCACGGCGCGCTCCATGGTATTTTCCAGCTCTCTCACATTTCCCGGCCAGTCGTAGGCTTCGAGCTTGCTCATGGCCTCGGGAGAGATTCCCTCAATGGGTTTATCCATGGTCTTCCGGAACCTCTCCAGGAAATGACGGGCCAACAGCGGGATGTCGTCGCGCCGCTCGCGCAGAGCCGGCACGTGAATGGGAATTACGCTGAGGCGGTAATAAAGGTCTTCGCGGAAATGGCCCTCCGCAATCTCTTTTTCAAAGTTCTTGTTTGTGGCAGCAATGATGCGGACGTCCACATCCGATTCTTCCGTGCTTCCGATCGGCCGCACTTTGCCTTCCTGCAAGACACGGTACAGCTTCACCTGCATGGTCAGGCTCATGTTGCCGATTTCGTCCATAAATAACGTTCCGCCGTGGGCCGCCTGGAACAGCCCTTGCCGGTTCTCATTGGCTCCCGTGAAGGAGCCCTTCATGTAGCCGAAAAGCTCGGACTCGAGAAGCGTTTCCGGAAAGGCGCCGCAGTTTATGGTGATGAACGGAGCCTGCGCGCGGAGACTGTTTTCATGAATGGCGCGCGCCACGAGTTCTTTACCTGTGCCGCTTTCGCCGGTGATCAGCACGCGGCTAGTCTGCGGCGCAACGGTCTGGATCAAATCAAAAATCGTGCGCATTTTCGGGCTTTGCCCGATGATGTTGTCGAGCCCGGTAAGGCGACGCAACTCCCGCCGCAGGTAGCCCGCTTCTTTCTTCCATCGAAGACTCTCAGAAACTTCCTGGACGGCACGGCGCAACTGGTCAATGTGGTTGTGGTCCTTGATGACGTAGCGATCGGCTCCTGAGTTCAGCGCGGCGATAGCGGTATCCAGCGCTGGAAGCGCGGTCATCAGCACAAAAAAGGAATCAGGCGCAATTTCCTTCGCGAACTTGAGCAAGCTAACGCCATCTTCCCCAGGCATGCGAATGTCGGAAATGATGATGTCGAAAATCTGCGATTCCAGTTTGCGTTTGGCGGCATCGACGCTGTTGGCGACTTCCACGCGGTGGCCTTCCTTGCGGAAAGTAATCTCCAGCAGTTCGCAGATCGACTTTTCGTCGTCCACGACGAGAATGTGCGGCAGTTCCCGTGCGGTTTCTTTCGTGGCGGTTTTCGTGCCCTGCATGACGCCTCACCCAAGACGCGGCAATTCGACGATGAATTCTGCGCCGCGGTCCTTTTCCGAAACCACGCTGATCTTTCCGCTATGGGCCTGCACAATTTGATAGACGATCGAAAGCCCCAACCCCGTGCCCCCTTCAAACCCGGATTGCAGCGGCTCAAAGATTTTAGCTTTTTGCCTGGGGTCTAGGCCAATGCCCGTATCGCGAAAGGCAATGCGCAGCCAGAACGGATACGGCTCCAGTTTGACGGTAAGCGTTCCTCCGGCGGGCATGGCGCGGAGCGCGTTGTCGCAGAGATTCCAGAACACCTGCTTGATCTTGTTGGAATCCACGTGTGCGCGCAATTCCTGACCGTTGAAAGCACGAACGATCTGGAATTTAGAGCCAACTTCAGGCTTCTTCTCCATCAAGGTCAACGTCTCGTCCAAAAGCCCCCGAACATCCTCGTCCTGAAACTGGTAGGTCTTCTCGCGAGAATAGTTCAGAAAGTCCGTGATGATATTGTTGAGACGTTCGGATTCCCGGCTGACAATGTTCACAAGCTGTTTCTCATCGTCTTCCAAGGGAACCAGTCGAGCCAGTTCCTTTACCGCGCCAGCCATGGCCGTCAACGGTTGCCGGATCTCGTGAGCGATTGCCGCGGAAAGCCGTCCAAGCGCGGCCATGCGATCTTTCGTGGCCACTTCCTGCTCCAGCCTGCGCAGATCCGTCAAGTCTTGAAAGTTGAAGACGAAGCCACTGCGCTCTTCCGTTCCCAAACGCAAGGGCGACACGCTGATTCCCAGGTAGCGCGAATCGCCCTGCGGAGTCCGAAAGTCGATTTCTTTGCGGAGGGAGAGCCTCTCAACGTTGGGATACTGCCCGGGCAGCCAAAAATCCTGGTTCAGCTCCTGTAGTTTCTTTCCGCGCACATCGGCAAAGCGGTGTCCCAGAATATCTTCTCCCGTGCGATTGAGGAGCAGAATGACGCCGTCGAGGTCGGTGGTGATCAAGCCGCCGCGCATGGAGTGGATAATGTCCTGCGTGAAATCCTGCAGGCTGAGAAGTTCTTCGCGTTTCTCCTCAAGTTCGCGGCCTTTGCTGCGGAGGGAATGAACGAGCAAGCTGGTCAGATAAGCGACTGCCAAGAATCCGAGAAGGTTCATGACCAGCCAGGAGCGCAGGTTCTCGACGGAAGGCAGGCCTGTGGACCAGCGCGGCAATCTGCCGGTAAAGGCGAGAATAGTCATAGCGGCGAGGAGGGAGAAACAGATTGCGGCGTTTAGGAACGCGACACCGCGCGAAAAAACGATGCTCCCCACGATGATGACCAGCAAATAGAGCGAAATGAAGTAGCTCTCCTGCGAGCCCGTCAGGTAAACCAGGAGGGTCACCATTACCACGTCGCCGGCAACCTGCACGCCTCCGTGCCAGGATGCCCGGGGCATCCAACGAAGAAGAATCAGGTGAAGGATTCCCAGGGTGATCCAACTGACAATCAAGGGGAGAAAGAACCGGTTGGCGGTCAGGCCCGGAACATACTGGGGCCACACAACGCCAACGGTCAGGATGAGGGTGATGGTGAGAAGGCGGACACGCGCCAGCCATTCCAGCCATGCTTTCGTCGCAAAACTCTGGTCCATGGTCTCCCCGCGCCCCACACGCATTCAGGGCATCCCCGAGTCCAGGCAAAAACAGAGGGCGGATCTACGTGCCGCCCTCTGCAGAGGTTTTTGACGGTGCGGGCGCAGCCGGCTTAGTGATTGGCCAGCTTTCCGATGAGCGAGAACAGCGGCAGATACATGGAAACAACCACGCCGCCGACCACCAAGCCTAGAAAAACAATCATGATAGGTTCGAGAGCGGTTAGCAAGTCCTTCACCGCCGCGTCCACTTCTTCTTCGTAAAAGTCGGCGATTTTTTGCAACATGGCGTCCATGGCGCCTGTCTGTTCGCCGACCGCAATCATCTGCGTAACCATGCCCGGGAATACTTCGGATTCTTTCAGCGGCTCTGTCAGGGACTTGCCTTCTTCGAGCGACTTTCTGACTTTCATCAAAGCCTTCTCCACTACGGCGTTGCCTGCGGTTCTGGCTGTGATGTCCAAGCCTTCCAAGATGGGCACGCCGCTGGAGATCAACGTTCCCAAGGTTCGGGTAAAGCGGGCCACTGCAATCTTCCTCATCAGAACGCCCATGACCGGCAGCTTGAGGACGATGGTGTCCATAACCATACGGCCTTGCGGCGTGCCATACCAGACTTTCAACCCGAAGATGGCTCCCACAAAGGCGACGAGAATCAGGAATCCGAAAATGCTGCCGATGAAGTGGCTGAGCGCGATGACGATTCGCGTGGGCAGAGGAAGGTCCACACCGAGGCCGGCAAACAAGGTTGCGAAAATCGGAACAACTTTCCAGAGAAGCAGCGTGATGACGGCCCCGGCCACGCTTATTACGCCTACCGGGTAGACCAACGCCGATTTCACGGCGCGCTGTAGCTTGACGTTCTTTTCGATGTACGAGGAAAGCCGCTGAAGAATGGTATCGAGAATACCGCCCGTCTCGCCCGCTTCCACCATGTTGACGTACAGTGCGTCGAAGACTTTCGGCGAGCTACGCATGGCGGTCGAGAGGGTCGCGCCGCCTTCGACTTGAGCGCGTGTGCCGGTCAAGACTTTTTGGAAAATCTTGTTTTCCTGCTGGCTGGCAAGAATTTCGAGGCACTGCACCAGAGGGAGACCGGCATCAATCATGACCGAGAACTGGCGCGTGAAGATGGCCAACTCTTTTGAATTGACGCCGCCGCCGAACGTGGGGATGTTGAACTCCTTCCCCTTCTCGGTCATTTTTGTGGCGGTAATCTGCTGGCGCTTCAAGATGCTGGCAAGCTCCGACTTGTTCGCCGCGGTCATCACGCCGCTAACGCTGGAGCCGCTGCGGCTGGTGCCTTGGTATTTGTAATCCGGCATAACTGCCTCCTAAACTCTTCGATCTCCCCGCCTTTGGTTGCCCACCTAGCCCTATCGCCTCACGGGCACAGGTACCTTTGCCCCATTGCCCGCCGTCGTGGCGACACCACGATTAATCATGTCCTGCAGTTCGTCGGGGTTTGACGAACGGGAAAGCGCCAGGTCCAAGGTAATGGACTTCGAAAAATAAGCGTTGGCCAGACCCTGGTTGAAAGTCTGCATACCGGTTTGCCCCGTACCGGTCTGCATCGCGGAATAAATCTGATGGATCTTGTCTTCGCGAACCAGGTTGCGGATGGCCGGTGTGGGTATAAGGATCTCCATAATCATGGCGCGGCCGCGGCCGTCGGCGCGAGGAAGAAGGGCCTGACACATGATCCCTTCGAGCACCAAAGAGAGCTGCGCGCGAATCTGTGGCTGCTGGTGGGCCGGGAAGACGTCGATAATACGGTTAATCGTGGAGGACGCGGAATTGGTGTGCAGCGTCGCGAAGGTCAAGTGGCCGGTTTCGGCGATACGCAGAGCCGATTCGATAGTCTCCAAGTCGCGCATTTCACCGATGAGCACCACGTCCGGGTCTTCGCGCAGTGCGGCGCGAAGCGAGTTCGCGAAGGAATGTGTGTCGGCGTGGACCTCGCGCTGATTCACCAGGCAGCGCTTGTGGTTGTGCAGAAACTCGATGGGGTCCTCGATGGTGATCATGTGCTCGTCGCGCTCGCTATTGATTTTGTCGAGCATGGCGGCGAGCGTGGTGGACTTACCGGAGCCGGTTGGACCGGTGACGAGGACCAGTCCGCGAGGCTTATCACAAAGACCTTTCACGACGGTGGGGAGGCCGAGAGCGTCAAATCCCTTGATATCCCAGGGGATGGTGCGGAAAACCGCGCCCACCGCGCCTCGCTGGTTGAAGCAGTTTCCGCGGAAACGGGCCAGGTTCTTCAAACCAAAGGAAAAGTCCAGTTCTAAATTTTCTTCGAAGCGATGCTTTTGCGCGTCGGTCAGCACGCTGTAGGCAAGAGACTTGGTGTCGGCAGCCGTAAGCGGCGGCATGTCCAGCGGGCGGAGTTTTCCATGTACGCGCACGCGAGGAGCGCTGTTCGTCGTGATATGGAGGTCGCTTCCCCCCATTTCGATCATCTTCTTCAGCAATTCACTCAGCGTAATTCCGGCCATCCGTCATCCTCAATTCTATAGAACGGTCTCGCGCAGAACTTCTTCCATGGTCGTCTGCCCAAGGGCCACTTTGAGCAGGCCGCTGCGCCGCAGCGTAATCATTCCCTGCTCGATCGCCTTCTTCTTCAATTCCAAAGCGGAGGCACCGACAAGAATCAGCTCGCGCAACTCGTCATTGATCTCCATAACCTCGTACAAACCAGTGCGGCCCTTGTAGCCGCGCTTACCGCAGGTAGTGCACCCTTTGCCGTGGTAAATCTTGGTGGTCTTTGATTCTTCCGGAGTGTAGCCGGCGTCAATCAGCGCCTGCTCGGGGACTTGCAGTTCTTCTTTGCAGTTCGAACAAATGCGCCGCACCAAACGCTGTGCGCAAATCAGGTTCACAGAAGTGGCCACGAGAAAAGGCTCGATGCCCATGTTCATCAAGCGGCTGATGGTGGAGGGAGCGTCGTTAGTGTGCAAAGTGGAAAGCACGAGGTGGCCGGTCAAGGCGGCTTTCACGCCTATTTCCGCGGTTTCAAAGTCACGAATCTCGCCGACGAGAATGATGTTGGGGTCTTGGCGAAGGAAGGCGCGCAGAGCGGCGGCGAAGTTCAAGCCAATCTGCTCTTTCATCTGGACCTGGTTGATTCCGCCCAGCTGAAACTCAACCGGGTCCTCGGCAGTCATGATGTTGGTATCCACGGTGTTCAGCGTGGCTACGGATGAGTACAGCGTGTTCGTTTTCCCCGAACCCGTGGGGCCGGTCACCAGCACCATGCCGTAGGGCTTCATAATATTGCGATGGAATTTTTCGAGAGACTGCGGTTCGAAACCGAGCTTGGTCATGTCCAGGCGCAGGTTTTCCTTGTCCAGCAACCGAAGAACGATCTTTTCGCCGTAAAGCGTCGGGACCGTGGAAACGCGGAAGTCCAGTTCCTTTCTCTTCCCCTCCGCCTTGTACTTGATCATGATGCGGCCGTCTTGCGGCAGGCGCTTTTCCGCGATGTCCAGCTTGGCCATGATTTTCATACGGCTGGTGATGGCGTCCTTCAAACGCATCGGCGGGGACATGACGGTCTGGAGTTGACCGTCAATTCGAAAGCGCACGCGCAATTCCGTCTCGTACGGCTCCACGTGAATGTCGCTGGCGCCGCGCTTCACGGAATCCGTCAGAATCAAGTTCACAAGCTTGATGATGGGAGCTTCTTCCGCCGCCTTTTCCAAGGTCGCGGTGTCCAGTTCGGATTCTTCCGCGGCAAGCTCGAGTTCCTGGTCTTCCTCGACCAGGTCTTTCATCAAGTTGCTGATTTCTTCGCTGTTGGAAGATGTGCCGCCATAAAAGCGCGTGATGGCGTCGCCGATGGCCGCTTCCGAAGCCACAACCGGTTCCACGTTGAACCCGGTCATAAACTTGATATCGTCCATGGCGAAGACGTTCGTGGGGTCCGTCATGGCAATCGTGAGTACGGAACCCACGCGAGAAAGCGGGATGACCTGATAACGCGACGCAGTGTCCTGAGGAATCAGTTTGATAACGTTGGGATCAATTTCGTAGTACTTGAGATTAATGGACGGGACGCCGTATTGGCGGGAGAGCACGCCGGTGATGTCGTCGTCGGTAATGAATCCCATTTTGGTAAGGCAGCTTCCCAGCTTGCCGCCATTGGCGCGCTGAAACTCCAGAGCTTTCTGGAGCTGGTCCTGTGTTATCAGGCTCTCTTTAACGAGTATTTCGCCAAGACGGACGGACATCCGCAGCACTCCCTCGAAGGGCTTGCACCCATCGCCAACCTTAACAAAGTATGATGAAGAGCGGAGTCAGAATTTCCTTTGCCGTTTTGAAGTCGCTAACACTGTCCGCAGGGGCAGGTTTTTCCACGCAGGGACAGGTGGAAATCTTGACTTGCTTCCTCAGGATGCTATCTTGCCAGAGAGATGCCCAAGGATACATCTGGATCCAATTTCTCAAACCGCCTGGCCGGCTGGAACGCATCCGACGGTGCGGAATGCGCCGGAATTTGGTTGCCGGGGACGAATTCTCGTTTTTGCGTTCTGTGTGAAGCCAATTAGCCGATGAGCCGTCTCGATTCCAAACAGCGCTGGGTCCTGGGTACCGGCGGAATTCTGCTGACGCTCCTGCTGGCCGCCGTTTTTACGTTCGGTTCGCTGGACGTCCCTTTCCATCCGAAAAGCTGGCGCGAAGTTATGGCGCTGTATGCGGTATCGAGCTTCATTACCGCTGCGCTCCTGGTCTTCCTGCTGATTTTGGGCCGCACGACACTGCGGCTTTGGGTGGAGCGGCGGCGGGAGCAACTTGGGGCCAGGTTCAAGACCAAGATGGTTGTCGGCGCGATGGCTTTGTCGCTCCTGCCCATCGTGTTCATGTTCATCGTGAGCTATTCGCTCATCAATCGAAGCCTGCTGCTTTGGTTTCCTAAACAGCTCGAAATCGCGTCGGAAGAAACGCAAAAGCTCTTGAACGATCTCGGACACACGCAGTTGCCCCGGCTTCGTGGACTGGCTTTGCAAGCACAATCGGAAACAAGACGCTCCGGTGATGGTTTCCTGCAACACGCGTTTGCAAAGGGCGCGGACGCCGTTTGGATTCTCGACGCAAATGGGAAAGTAATCCGCGGCGGAACCGTTTGCGACAATCAACCGGAAGACCGCCGGGGCAGAATCTGCGTCGAATCCGTTCTACCGGCCGAATACCTGAGGTCGTTGCAGAGCGGCGTGGAGGTTTGGCAGGCGGGAGGAAGAAACTACTTCGGGGCGCGCGTGCCAAATCTCGAGAATGGCAGAACTTCCGGATCCATCGTAGCCGCCTTTCGAACGAGCCCTGATGTGCTGACGCGCTTGGCGACCATTCAGACGCAAACGCAAGAGTATTACCAGGCGAAGCAGGACCTTCGCGCCCTCAAGCGCCAGATGCTTCTCATCCTTCTGTTTTTTACGGTTCTGCTGCTGTCTGCCGTGATGTGGGTGGCGATGTTCCTCGCGAAGCAAGTCACTGTGCCCATTCAGGCGCTTGCCGAGGGAACGCGCGAAGTTTCTTCCGGAAACTTCGACTACCAGGTTCCCGAGCAGGCGCAGGACGAGCTTGGCGTCCTGGTGCGCTCGTTCAACACCATGACCACGCAATTGCGCGACAGCCGCGCGCAGATCGACGAGTTTACACGCAGCCTCCAGCAGGCAGTTCAGGAACTCGAGCGGCGGCGCCAATTGATGGAAACGGTGCTCGAGAGCATTCCAACGGGAGTCATTTCGCTGGACAGTTCAGGAGCCATTTTGCGGATGAACACTTCCGTTTCGCGCATGTTTGGCGCTCAGGGGCCGGGGCCGCAATCTTTAGAAGGCTTGCTGGGCGAAGACGGTTCGCATACCGTTCAGCACCTGATGCGCAGGTCGCTGCGCATGGGCGTGGTGTCCCGGGAGATGGAAACTGTCGCTACGGGGCGAGTGCTGCATCTCGCGGTCACTGTAAGTTCCCTTGGGCCGCGGCGGGCCAACACGGGCTACGTTCTCGTGTTCGATGATTTGTCGGAGTTGCTTCGTTCTCAAAAGACCGAAGCGTGGCAGGAAGTGGCGCGGCGCATCGCCCACGAGATTAAGAATCCTCTGACGCCGATTCAGCTCTCGGCCCAACGGCTTTCGCGCTTCCTTGAAAAACGCGATGCCTCGCAGCCGGAAACTCCCACCGACCCGGAATTAGCAAAGCTCGTTCAAGAATGCTCGCGCTTGATTGAACGTGAGGTTTCCACGCTGGCGTCCTTGGTCAACGAGTTCTCACAATTTGTCCGTTTCCCGGCGGCTAAACTTACGCCGGCCAGCGCGAGCGCGATAGCCCAGGAAGCGATCGAAGTCTTCGCCGGAAGGCTCGACGGGATTACCCTGAAGGCGAATTTGGTGCAAAACCTCCCCATGATTCGTGCTGACGCGGGACTGATCCGCAGCGTGGTTGTGAACCTCATCGACAACGCGGCGGAGGCTTTGGAGCACTCCCCGTTTCGCGAAATCACCGTTTCCACGAAGTCGCTCGCAGACGCCGAAGCCGTGCAAATCTGCGTGGCCGACACGGGGCACGGCATTTCTCCGGAAGACAAGGACAAGCTTTTCCTGCCGCATTTCTCAACCAAGGATCGTGGCACGGGACTCGGGCTGGCCATTGCGGCACGCATCATCGCGGAGCACGGTGGCAGCATTCACGTCGAAGACAATTTCCCGGTCGGCGCGCGCTTCATCATCGAATTGCCCGTCGCCGAATTGACTCCCGCCGCCGTTGTCAGCCGCACCGGGTCCAGTACGGCTCTATGACACCGCGGCCGCACCTCCTCATTGTTGATGACGAAGCGGGCATTCGAGAATCCCTCGCTTCGATTCTCAGGGACGAAGGCTATCAAGTCGAAGCCGTCGGATCCGCCGAGGAAGGGCTGGAGCGCTCAGCCGCAGGCGATTTGGAAGTTATTCTTCTTGACGTCTGGCTTCCCGGCATCGACGGCCTCGAAGCCCTCAGCCGCCTTCAGGCGCTGCCTCACCCGCCCGCCGTCATCATGATTTCCGGCCACGGCACGATTGAGACCGCCGTGCGCGCCACCAAGCTTGGCGCCTTCGACTTCATCGAAAAGCCCCTCTCCCTCGAAAAAATCATCGTACTGGTGCGCAACGCCATCCAGCAGCGCCGCCTGGAAGAAGAAAACCTGCTTCTGCGAAACGAATTGGGCCATCGCTACCAGGTTATCGGCGACAGCGTGCCTATGAAAGCTCTGCGCCAACAAATAGCTGTCACCGCTCCCACGAATGGCCGTGTGCTGATTTATGGCGAGAGCGGCACAGGCAAAGAGCTCGTCGCCCACGCTTTGCACGCCGCCAGCTTGCGCGCCAAAGGCCCCTTCGTGGAAGTGAATTGCGCGGCGATTCCGGAAGAACTCATCGAGTCCGAACTCTTCGGCCACATCAAAGGTAGCTTTACCGGGGCCACCGAAGACAAAATCGGCAAATTTCAGAAAGCCGACGGCGGCACTCTTTTCCTCGATGAGATTGGCGACATGAGCCTGCGCACGCAATCAAAGGTGCTCCGCGTCCTTGAGGAACAACGCTTCGAACGCGTAGGCTCGAACGTCGCTTCCAGCGTAGACGTGCGCGTAATCGCCGCAACCAACAAGAACCTCGAACAGGAAATCGCCCGCGGCGCCTTCCGTCAGGACTTGTTTTACCGCTTGAACGTGATTCCCTTCTGTGTTCCACCGCTGCGCGACCGCAGAGAAGACATTCCCACGTTAGCGAACTATTTCCTGCGAGAGTTCAGTTCCGCCTACGGCAAAAAAACGCGCGAACTCAGCGATTCCGCCATGGAGATTTTGCTGCGCTATCCCTGGCCTGGCAATGTTCGCGAACTTCGTAATCTTGTCGAGCGGCTGGTCATCATTTGCCCCCAGGCGCGCATTGAACCGCACCACCTTCCTCCCGAACTGTTTCGCGGCGTGGCCGAAAGTCCGCGCCATCCTTATTCCACGCTACACGAAGCGCGCAGCGCCTATGAACGCGAGTTCATCCTTCGAAAGCTGCAGGAAAACCGCTGGAACATGACGCAGACCGCCACTGCCCTCGGCCTCGAGCGCAGCCACCTCTACCGCAAAATGAAGTCCCTGGGAATTGCCGCGCCAGACTAGTCCAGTGAGTGGTTAACGCCATCAGCCTCAGCCCCGTTCTTTTCCCTTTTTAAATTTCTCATCTCGTGTAGAATCCCGCCAACCTTGCGTTGCTCTCAAGAAATAGGAAGCTAGGCGTCAGCCATTTTCCGCGCGCTATTCACGACGCTCATTCCCAAGGCGCTTTGCTTTGTCAGGACGGGTTCGGATCCATTTGGCCACACATCGATGCAAGTTAAGGAGACCAAGTGAAACACGTCGCTTTGACTTTGTTCGCCCTCTCTGTCGTCGTGGTTCCCTCAGCGGTGTCGCAAACCATCTCAAACCAAGGAAACACTTCGACCGACCACTCGGCGCAGGCGTCTCCTTCGTCCTATTTTTTCCCTCACAATTGGATCCGCGGCTATACCGATTTTGCCGTCGCTCCGCCACACAACGAGCCCGACCTCGGCCGTTGCATGTTTCCTCAACCCGCCAGCGCCGGCGGCACGGCTTCGCAGTGTACGGCCTACGCCCGCTACCTCTTTAGCGGATATCTCGAAATCCAGCCATTGGCCCGTACCCCGCTGCGCCACCTCTTTTTCTTCTTCGAACCGCGGTTCAGCTTCGGAAGGAACATCCCTCAGCTTAGTTATCAGGCGTCCATGGAACCGATGGCCTACGACCGCGCGATAGGCGCCTCATTCGAGTTGCCGAAGAATCTACAACTGCGCCTGACCCAGCACCAGGTTGACTACTTGGGGCGCTACGGAAATTCCCTCGGACCGGCCGACCTCCACACCAACGGCCCCTACGGTCTCTACACCACCGTCTCTGTCCGCTGGTCCTTCGGCGGCTACGGCCGCAACGGCGCGCCCGCTTATTAGATTCGGCTCTACTGGGACTTGAGGGTTGGGAAGTGATGAATCCTGGCTGACGATCTCGGATAGCTCCCGGGGTGGATTCTTTCGCACGCGGCTTCGTTCAGCTTTTCCCCTCGCTGGCTTTTCTGCTCTTTTGTTGCAGGTGATACTTATACGCGTAAACCACGGCCAGTAATGGCGGCGCCAGAAACACGCCCCAATAGGGAATCACGAATGCCAGCACAATCGGCGCCAAGATCGAAGCCCAGATCGGCACTTTGGCGGTCCGCTTCATGAGGTACGGCTGCAGCGCCAGCGTGTCCGCCACCACGATTCCCGCGTATAGGATCAACACGTACAGCGGATGCCACCAGTCGCCCCAATGGATCGCCGCCGTAATCGTCGGCGCCACCATACCCAGTGCCGGCCCCAAATGCGGCACGAGCTGCAACACCGCCGCAAGTCCCGCCCAGACCAGCGCCAGCGGCACACCCATGGCGCGCAACGCGATGTACCAGATTGCGCCGACCGCCAGCGAATCCTCACATTGCGCGATGAGCCAATTCTTCACCGCGCTCTCGGTCAGCCGCAGATGTTCTTCGATCTTCACGCCGATTTGAGCTTACTTTGGAAAGGTTGATCCTGGTACACACTTGTCGGTCTTTGGGGTTAATCAGGCGCTTGGAAAAATCAGCGGAACAACCATGGCCCAAATGGACGTCTCTTCACTAGTTCTCGCGCCTCAGCCTCGATGCGCGCGTTCTCCGCAGCCATAGCTGCTTCACCCTCAAAGACCGTGTGCATGTTCCTATACGAGAGGTACGGATACTTTTCATAGGACCAGCGGGCCGCCAGGTATAGTCCAGCCGCACAACCAAGCAGCAACAGCAATACGAGAAGGCTCGGGTGGAATGGGAATCCCAAGCTGCCGAGCCCCAGGATGGAACTCAAACTGGTGATGGCCAAAACGAATTTGCGCTTTCGGAAAAAGGCAAATCCGAGAACAAATGCTCCGAGAAAGCAGCAAATGCCGTACCGATAATCATGCTTATAAAGGCTGGTGCCAGTCGCCACTAGCAGCAGGGCAATCGCTGCCCCCATGAAGGAGAGAAAAACCTCGAAGGCCGTCATCTTCGGAGGGGTCAAGAAGGCCGATATTTCTTTGGGGTCCATTAAAGATTAGGATACCGCTGTACGGAACGCGTGGACAGCTCATATCCAATGCTTAAAGGGTGAGGGCGACGAGCGGGCTGTCAGAAACATCCTCGTCCTCTCAGGCCATCTTGCCTCCCCCCAAACGACCCATTCGCCGCGGCGCCGCCTGCGAGCGACGTCATTTGTCTGATTGTCGAAAGGCCCATCGATCCGGCCCCCGCCGCAAGTTTCGCTATCGCTTGGGGCGGCGATGCTCACCCTTACCACCGGGCGCCGGCGACGATCGCGGCGAAACGTTACTTTTCCTCGGGCGGCTTACTCGCCAAGCCTTCCAGTTGGAAACGCCAGTCCAACTCGCGGACTTTTTGAGGGTTTTCGCGCCAGTCCGGCGCAACCTTGACGTACAGGCCCAGATAGATTTTGGTGTCCAGAATCGCTTCCAGTTCTTTTCGCGCTTCGGTTCCGATTTTCTTGATGGTTTCGCCCTTGTGGCCGATCAATATCTTTTTCTGGGAATCCCGCTCGACATTCATCAGCGCTTCGATGCGCAGCAACTTGGGCGTCTCTTCAAATTTCTCCACGAACACCGCCAGCGCGTATGGCACTTCGTGGTACATCACCTGAATCGCCTTCTCGCGGATAATTTCCGCCGCCAGAAAACGCTCCGGCTGGTCCGTCACCTGATCCTCGGGAAAGTACGGCTCGCCCTCCGGCAACTGTTTCAGAATTTCCTGGAGCAATTCGTCGCAACCGGAGCCCTTTAGCGCGGAAATGGGCACGATATGGGCGAAGTCGAAAGCCTTTGCGAATGAATCGATCAGCGGGAGCAGCTTCGGCTTCGGTACACGATCAATTTTGTTCAGCGCCAAAATCGTTTTGCCACGAAACCGGCGTGCTCTGTTCAGCAACAAATCATCCGCATGCAACTCCGTATGGCTCGCGTCCACCATAAGCAGTAGGACGTCGATTCCCTCAAGCGCCGCCGTCACCTCCTGCATCATCTGCCTTCCCAGCGCGGAGTCCGCCTCATGCAACCCGGGCGTATCAATGAAAACGACCTGCCCTTCCGGCCTGGTTACAATTCCTTGAATGCGATTTCTGGTCGTCTGCGGCTTCGAGGTAACGATGGCAATTTTCTGTCCGACCAGCCGATTAACGAGCGTGGATTTCCCGGCGTTCGGCCGCCCAATAATGGCCACGAATCCGGAGCGAAACGCCCCTTTTTCCCCAATGTTTTCTTTTTCCCTCATAACCCGACATCCTTGCTTGAACGCGAAGCCGTCTACTTCATAAATCTTGGTTAAGGCGTCGGAGCTTTAGCTCCGACATCAAAGGCTAGCAGAAACTGGGCTCCGTAGCCTCGGCTTCAGCCCAGGAAACGCGGGCAGCCCTCGATCTCAACGAAATCACGCTTACTTCTTATTGGGCGCTGAGTGGGCGGAGATGCGAGATACTTCTCGCTTGGCATCGATACTTTCGGGGAAAGCCTTCAGAAAGTGTGCGTATGTTTGGCGCGCGAGCGCTAATTGGGCATTGGCGGTGTAAAGTCGGGCCAGATGCTGGTAAGGATCTACGAGCCAAGGGTCGATCTCTAATGTCTTCTCAAAATAGCTGATTGCGTTATTGGTATCCCCGGCCTGCTCCGCGGCTTCGGCCTTGTCATAATAAATTAAAGATGAGTTGGGTTCGACGGCGAGCGCTTTGTCGAATAGTGCCTCCGCCTCTGCCTCTCGCTTTGTGCCACTGATAATCTGCCCCATCGCCCTCAGCAATACCGGATCGTCCGGGAAATCTTTCCATGCCGAGAGCAGCAGTTGGTAAGCACGGCGAGTGAACGGAAATAATTCCAATTGGCTGCCCACTCGTGCATAGGCAAGACCCAAGTTGCGTTCCGCAAACTGGGGCGGCGGATTGTGCCAGGGTACCAGCTCATCTTCACTGCTTGCCGGGGTGCTGCCGCTTTCTGAGGACGCGGTACGCAGGCTGGCCAGTTCTTGCGGCGTATAGATGGCGATGCGATGGTCTGTGAAGATGGTGTGCGCGCCCCGGCCTGCTGGCAGGCGTGGCATGTGGCAGCCGACGCAATTCTGGTTGGGCTTGGGATGCGACGTCAAAAACTCGGTGCCGTGGCAGCGGAGGCAGCGGGCGCGAAAATGGGCCACCGGGTCCTTCGGGAGCGCATGCGGATCGTGGCAGGTGCCGCACCAGAGTTTGTCCCCGCTGCTCCGCGCACATTTACTCAACGCGAGTTGCTGCGACTGGCTGATGATCGCGAGAGCGCCCGGATGCGCTGGGTCTCGCGACGACTGATAAACATAAACCGTAAAGACCTCTTCGAGATTCTGACCAGCATGAAAGTCGGCAAGCTCTTTGCCAGGATTCGGAACGGGCACTTCGCCGCCCAAGTGGCACTGCTCGCAAACGCTGGCGCGGGCGCGCGGCGCGAGTCTTGCGGGATTGATAATCGATCCTGGCACGGGGTTGCGGAGGTGCTCCGTCGTTGGCCCGTGACAGCGCTGACAATTGATCGCTTCCGCCGCAAACACCGGGTTGCGGTACGCGTTTAATGTGCCGTGTATTGGAAGTGCCTCGCCGGTATGGCAAAAAAGGCACTGTGGCCGGACAGCCCGGTAGAAATCCGGAGCCTTCAAGTTCTCATACCCGGGCGATATGCCCCATCCGGACTGGGCGTAATAGCTCAACGGCGACTCAAACAGGTGATTGCCAACTTCGATCAGATAAGCGACGGCATGCGCCCCGGATCCCATCGAATAGGCAATCGAGTACTGCGAAGCGAAACCCCCACGCTCCATCCGTTGGGTCATGTGACCAGGCCGTGAACGAACGCTGAAGCGAGTCCCGGAAACGGAGTGGTAGAAGCTGCCGGAAGGGCCCCGTCCAGGCGGTCCCAGCGTACGGCCCATCGGCGTCGCCAGGAAGCCTTGCACTTCACTCTGGTGACAGCGAGCACAGGGGTGCTGCCCAGAAAACGCGGGAAGGGCCCACACGATGACTAAGCTTATGACTGCGAGCAGACGTCTTTTCTTGAACCTGTTTGCTGCCATCACAAAAGTACAGCCATCGTAATCATCCCACACGGCCGCCCGCATCTTAACCACTAGCCTTGCTGCACCCAGCCGCTGAATCGCATCGTAACACGGCATTTCGCCTAAGGTCCTGTTTAGTCGTGCCGGTTCAAACGGTCGATGCAGCACCCCTCTAATCGTTTGATCCCACGATACTTTTCATAAAGAACCGGTCTACTGGGCTGTACTCAATTAGACCTGAACAGGACGGGGTTTTCTTTGAATCAACACTCGCGAACGAATTTAGCCCTTAAAACTCCTGCAAATAGAATTCGAGCTAGTGTTGCGTCGACCCATTGAAACCAGCCGACTTACCAGGCACCAACAACGTCTCGGTCGAGACTGCGAAAACACTGCTCTACTACTGTAATTTCTAGCAGTCGTAACGCGCTCCTGGGCAAATCAAAGTAACGCTCTTAGAGGTTGCAGACCACGCTTTTCGTGCAGTCTTGCGCACCCCCTCTTGGACTTTCCTGACTAAGCTGGGAAGGGCACGCCAGGAAACTCTTGGGCGGAGAGCTTCACGACGTGAGCATAAGACTGAGCGGCAGTGCAGTAAGCAACTTTGCAAGTTCGGACCACAATCGCAACGGGAGGTATCAATGTCATTCTTAGCATGGATCGTTCTCGGGCTCATTTCAGGATTCATCGCCAGCAAAATCGTCAACAAGTCCGGCCAGGGCGCTGTGATGGACATTGTGTTAGGAATCGTCGGAGCTATTGCGGGTGGATGGCTCTTCAACGCCATCGGTCATGTCGGGGTGACCGGCATAAATCTCTACAGTATTTTAGTCTCGGTAGTCGGCGCGGTCGTCGTTCTGTTCATCTATCACGCCTTGGTTGGTGGTCAAGCCCGCCCGTGAGCAGTTGAGCAATTCGTCGCTGCTCATCTACTCGACTACGACGCAATCCCAAATTGTCGCGAGTTGGTCGAAGCAGTTTATGTCAATTCTTCGCTGGTTGCGCCAGCCCTTCTAGCTCGCCTAAGTGCCGATTAACGGTAACTGGCTTACTCAATCCTCAGGACCAAATCCCAGACCGGATCCCAGCAACCGTGAAGTAAAAACAATCTACCTGTCAAGAGTAACAGTTTCTACGTCTTCATAATTCGAATAGGTTTCCTCCCGGGGCAATTGCACGCTGCAAAAGGAGATATACGATGCCTATAAACCCTGAACAATTGGAGGAAGTAGTTGCGGGGCTTAAACAAATTGCGCCTCAACTAAGTCTTTCTGACCAGCAAAAAGAAAAGCTGAACACCGCGATGACGCAAGCTCGTGAAAAAATACTGCAATACAAACAGGAGAACCCAAATGTGACAAGGGCAGAGTTAATTAGCATGGTGGCGGACAATCGTAGTGCGATTCGCGAACGAGTGGTTGCATTCTTGACGCCGGAACAGCTCAAGACGTGGGATACGGCGGTCGCCAAGCTCAGAGATTCCTTGAGCGGGAAAACCGCCTCTGCATAGACCAAAGGGTTAGGTCATCTCCCTCGCATCCCAAGTGGTCACCAAACTTCTCGCAAACCAACAAACGCGACAAGCAAGCCCGAGGCTGTGGCCGTTCCCAGCAGTACCCGCGCCTTCATGAAAGGAAGCACCTCCATGCGGAAATATGTGCTAGTTGCTTTCTCTCTCGTCTTCGTCATCTCGTCTTTCGGTCAGGAAAAGGAAGACGATCGCCTGAACCAGTCGTACACCGTGTTGAAGGAAATCCTCGGCACGCCCGACAAGGGGATCCCGCGCGACCTGCTGGATAAGGCAGAGTGCGTCGTTATCTACCCGTCAGTGAAAAAGGCCGCTTTCATCGTGGGTGCCAGTTATGGACGTGGCGTGATCACCTGTCGGAGCGGCAAAGACTCCCGGGGCCCGTGGAGCGCTCCGGCCATGTTTGCGCTGGAGGGCGGAAGCTTCGGCCTTCAAATCGGCGGCGAGGCCACTGATTTTGTGCTGCTCGTTATGAATGAAAAGGGCGCCGAATCCGTCATGTCGAGCAAGGTCAAGCTGGGCGCCGACGCTTCAGCTGCGGCGGGTCCGGTGGGCCGCACCACCTCGGCCGAGACTGACATTGTCATGAAGGCCGAAATCCTCTCCTGGTCCCGCGCTAAGGGCATATTTGGCGGTGTCTCGCTGGACGGCTCTACGATGCGCTCCGATGATGGCGCCAACAAGCACCTCTACAAGAAGGAACTCAGCGCCAAGGAGATCGTGCGCGAGGGCAAGGTCAAGACGCCCACAGCTGGCGAGCCATTGATTCAGCTATTGCAGAAGACTTCGCCGAAGCACGCATCCTGAATTCGTACAGGGCCTTCCACCGGAATTGCCTTTAGGTTGTATTTTCAGACCTGACCGCGTGTCGAACTCGGCTTAAGTCCTGATTAAGGCTGTCGGTTCAAACGGTCGATGCAACACCATCTGATAGAAAGCTGTTTTCAAAGGTGGTGTTTATGAGACCAGGGAGACGGTTTGGGCTTTCCGCGGAGCAGAAGTGCGAGGTGTGGCGACGTTGGAGGGCGGGGCAGACGCTGCATGAGATCGGGCGCGCCTTTGGCAAGGACCATAATTCCATTCGTGGTGTAGTGGCGCGTCATGGTGGCATTGTTCCGGCAGTACGGCGGCGTGCGCTCCTCGCGCTCACGCTGCGTGAGCGCGAGGAAATCTCACGTGGACTGGCATCCGGTTCGTCGTTCCGTGAGATTGCCAGATGTTTTGAAGCGAGCGGTATCGACCGTGAGCCGAGAGGTCGCACGTCATGGTGGTCGATCTGCGTATCGCGCCAGTCAAGCGGACAGCGAAGCCTGGCAGTTGACCTTGCGGCCCAAGCGCTGCCTTCTTTCCATCAACCTCAAGTTGCGCGACATCGTTGCGAGTAGACTGATGCTGGACTGGTCGCCGAAGCAGATTTCCGGCTGGCTGAAAATCCAGTTTCCCGATGACGAGAGCATGCGTGTGTCCCACGAAACCATTTACCGAAGCCTATTCATTCAAGCCCGTGGAGCGCTGAAAAAAGAGCTGCTGAAGCACCTGCGGTCCAAGCGTCGCATACGCCGGTCGCGGCACTCGCACATCTTTAAAGACGGGCGCGGGCAAATCCCGGAGGCCATCTCGATCCGCGAGAGGCCCGCGGAAGTGGAGGACCGTGCCATTCCAGGACACTGGGAAGGTGATCTGCTACGCGGCTCAGGGAACAGTCACATCGCGACCTTGGTGGAACGCCGTTCGCGCTTTGTCCTGCTGGTCAAGGTACCCAGCCGAGATACGACGGAAGTTGTAGGGGCCTTGAGCAAACACGTTCGTAAACTCCCCGCTACGCTGCGTCGCTCACTGACTTGGGATCGCGGACTGGAGATGGCCAAACACAAAGAGTTCACGGTAGCCACGAATGTGAAAGTCTACTTCTGCGATCCGCAGAGTCCCTGGCAGCGCGGCTCGAACGA
Organism: Candidatus Acidiferrum sp.; assembly: GCA_035280045.1. GTDB lineage: Bacteria > Acidobacteriota > Terriglobia > Acidiferrales > UBA7541 > Acidiferrum. The sequence goes on along the minus strand of DATEGP010000020.1, from coordinate 48,977 downwards.
AAACACCAACGGGCTCTTACGACAATACTTCCCGAAGAACACCGACCTGACCGCCTATTCCCAGTCGGATCTGAACAAAGTAGCCCTGCGCTTAAATCAACGCCCACGACAAACTTTAGGTTTTCAGACGCCCGCGAGTAAACTTCAAGAGAGTGTTGCGTCCACCCATTGAGACCACCCGGGTAATCGGAAACTTGGGTACTAGTCGCTGCCGCTGTTGGAGCCGGTGTCCCCAGGAATCTTTCGCCATCAAGGCTTTACGATTGGCAACTCCAGCGCGCTCGGATGCTCGGCGTCATGCACCAAAGAGATGTGCGCGGTCTTCGCATCCTTCGCCGTTTCCGCCGCCACCGCTCCGCCGCTATTGTAGTTCTTTTCCGCGCCCGTTGAATTGATGCTGCCCACAACCAACCGCAGCCGGCTTCCTTTCGCAATGCGTCGGGAGAAGAAGGTGAAATTGTCGAAGACATATTTCTCAGTCGCTCCCGCCGTCACCGGTTTCGCTTCTCGAAGCGACTCCCGGTATCGCGCGCGCATCGTTGCACTCGTGAGCGATACAGACCCTCCATCCGGCAGAATCTCGAACATATCCGCTTCCAGGTCCGTGTCCGGCACATCCATCTTCAGCCACAACGTCAGCTTCGCGAATCCCGTTATCTCTGTGGCTTCCGCAAATGGTTCGCTGTGATACAACACGCCTTCGCCGAACAGATTCATTGCGCCGCGCTGCGACATCAACGGAGCAGGATCGTCCTCCGGCTCCGCTGCCCCGGGTCGGGTATCGAGCGGATCATAAGTCCACGAATCCGCAGCCGCCCCCCCTTTTCCTTCCGCCAACGCTCCAGAGTGAAACACATCGCCCGCCGTCCCATTCGAGCTTAAATAGAATGTCTTCGTCGCATTCGAGATGCTTTCCAGGCTGTCCGCATACTTCCATTCCTCCGCGCCAGCTCCTACAACGTAATACGCCACTCGCTTCTTCAAAAACTCTGGCTTAGCTCCGCCCTTCATCGCCCAGTCGTACCACTCGGTGTGCAGCTTGTTCAGGTCCAGCACGCTCGCCGCACCGAACTTCAATCCGCCGACTTCTGCTTTTGGCGTACGCGTTCCCGCGTGGTCCCATGGACCGACAATCAGGTAATGCTTCGCCTTGGCCTCCGCCGTTCCATACTGCATGTGCCTCTTGTAATAAGTGAAAGCGCCGGGCTGATCCCCGTCGTAATGTCCCGTGATCGTCAGGATTGGCACGCTCATTTTTTTGTACTGCTCGGGCGAGGGCACCATCGCGTCGTAATAAGCATCCGGAACAGGATGTGATACCCACTTCTGAAATACTGCTGAAGGATTTCCCACCAGCTTGTCGTAGGTCTGATAAGCAGAATGAGACGTATACATCTCGCGCGCCTTGGAACCCCAATAGCTGCTGCTGCCGAAAAGGTTCGCGTTGCTCGTCACGCCGCTGGTGAACGTCAGCCATTGCATGTCGTAAGGACCGAAAATGTTGTATTGAAAAGGAAAATCCACGCCCGGATGCGCCGCCGCTGCCGGAACAATCGTAGCAAGATGCGGGGGAAATTCCTTCAGCACCGTCCACTGATCGAACCCGGCGTACGATCCTCCCCACATCGTCACTTTGCCATTGCAGTAAGACTGTTTTGCCAGCCATTCCACGACGTCGTACCCATCACGGCCTTCATTTTCAAACGGCCAGAACTCCCCGCCCGAATTGCCCCGCCCCCGCACATCCACCAGCGCGTACACGTAGCCATGTTTTGCAAAATACACCGCGCGGTCCGTGTACGAGTCTCCAATGTAAGGCGTGAACGTGAAAATCACCGGCAGCGGCTCTTTCTGTCCGTGAGCTGCGAACACCGTGGCGTTCAATTTCACTCCATCGCGCATCGGAATGTTCACCGCCCACTGCAAATCTACAGTAGGCTCTTCCTTCGCCTTCTGTTGTGCGCGAACCCCCGCGCCATTCATCAAAACAATCCCAACAAAGAGCGCTGCAGCCGCACAATGACTTCTTCTTGATGTCACACGGAACATCATCTTCCTCCACGCTGAAATGGATTGATTACCCCGGCCCGAGCTTACTATGTTTTTGAGATTTTGCTTCCTGCGGGAACCGTTTTTACAACGCTCCGGATTCGCACACGCAACACTTTTCGCTGATTCGCTTCCACAACTTCGAAGCGGTGCCCTTCCAGTTCCATCTTGTCCCCCGGCGCCGGCACTTTCCCCGTCACGTGGCTCAAGAGCCCCGCGAGCGTGGTCACCGTTTCATCGGCCTGCTCGCCAAAATGCACGCCCAGCAATTCCTCCACGGCGTCAATCGCCATGCTCCCGCGCATCACCAGGCCGCCATCCGCTTCACGCACCACGTCGGGCGCCAGCGGCTTTCCGTTATTTCCGCTCTCGCCAACAATCTCTTCCACCAGGTCTTCAATCGTCGCAATCCCCGCCACCGTTCCGTGCTCGTCAATAATCACCGCCAGAGAATGCCCCTTCTGCCTCATCTCCCGCAACAAATCCGATCCAATCTTCGTTTCCGGCATGAATAGCGCAGGTTTTACTAGCTCGCGAACGCGGCGGCGGGGCAAATCCTGGTCGGCGATTTGCAAAAGATCCTGAGCGTAAACTACGCCAAAAATATCATCCAGCGATTTCTCAAAAACGGGGACTTTGCTGAATTTCGTTTCCACAACTTTCGAATGCAATTCCTCGAGCGTGGCTTCGGCGGAAATTGCTACGATGTCCGGCCGCGGGGTCATCACTTCGCGCACGCGCTTGTCGCTGAATTCCACCACTTGCTCGATTAAATCCGCCTGTTCCGGCTCGATAATTCCTTCTTCTTCCGCGGCTTCCACCAACGCCTCAATTCCCTCTTCCGTGCGCTGCTCCTCGGTTTTTTCCGCTTCTTGTTCGGAAATTCGCGCGAGCGATTCCGCGCCTTCCAGAAACACGCGGACCGGCCACACCACCCACATCGTTGCGCGAATCAGCGGCAACAGAGGAACGAGCCAGCGCCCCGTGGTGCGGTAGAGCAGCATGTCGGGAATAAAATGCATCGCGAAGACCACTTCAAGCACCACGAAAACGCAAAACTCTATCAGGGATTCCCAGGTGCCCTGCGCGAAATAGACTACGCCGCGCGTGGTTTCCAAAACTAAAAAAGCCAGCCAGAAGTGGCCGATGATTCGAAAAGTGCGCCCGCCACTGCGCCGGTTAATTTTTAACTTAGGCTCGATTTCCGCTTCGAAAATATCCAGGTGTTCGTGAACGCGGCCCGTGGTCATGCGTCCCAATTCGCGGTAGATCAGCGTAAGGTAGGAGAAAATCGGCAGCGTGAAGCCGACCAGCAACACGCTGAGCACATAAACCCAGTAGGAAAACGTAACGGGCAGCCGGATGCCTTCTTGCAGGAAAGCGAGCGCATGGGACAAGCTTGAGCTCATCACATCAGTCCGAAACGTTTTCGCAGCCTTTGCTCGATTGCATCCATCTCGCCGCGATCAGTTTCATGATCGTAACCCAGCAAGTGCAGGACGCCGTGAAGAATCAGTACGCGCAGTTCGCCGGCCAAATGGCGGCCATTGTCTTTTGCGTAGCGCTTCGCAGTTGCAGGAGAAATGGCAATGTCTCCCAAATATAGCGGCGAGGGGCGAGTGACCCTTCGACTCCGCTCAGGGTAAATGAGTGGCGAGAACTTCTCCGAATCATGGCGCATTCCTATGCGTTTACGGCCCTTACTTCGCTGTTTGCCTCGGTGCCGTCGCCGTGCCGAGAAAGAATTGTCGTGGGGAAATGACAGCACGTCGGTTGGCCCTTTTTTCTTACGAAAGTCCTGGTTCAATCGCGCCATCGCCTTGTCACTAATGAGACAAATCGTCACGTCCGATTGGCTCAAGCCGAGTTCCCTCTTCACCCTGCGCAAGAACGATTCCAAGGGGCCGCGGGCCACGCGCACCTCATGCTGCTGGTTCAGAATCATCCTTGGCTCTGTTGACAACCGCGAGCGCGCCGGCGCGAAAACCGAAAAGCAGATCCCTCACCCCGCGAGGAACGCGGGGATTCGGGATGACAGAGTTCGGCGGTCGGGCGCTCAAGACGGTGACTCAACAAAGCTAATCATCCTTGCTTGGTTTCTTGCGCCACTTCTTTCGCGGACTCTCTCGCCGAAGCCGCGGCTTTCCCGTTCACGCCGCCGCGCTGCGGATGCGTCGTTTCGTAATCTTCGTAGGCGCGAATAATTTGCTGCACCAGATTGTGGCGCACTACGTCCTTTTCGCCGAACTGCACGTTGCCGATGCCTTCGATTTTTCCGCAGACTTCCAGCGCCTCGATCAATCCGCTCTTTTTCCCTTGCGGCAGGTCGATCTGCGTGACGTCGCCGGTCACAACGGCTTTCGAGTTGAATCCCAGTCGCGTCAGAAACATTTTCATCTGTTCGCTGGTAGTGTTTTGCGCTTCGTCCAAAATTACGAAGGAATCGTTCAGCGTGCGCCCCCGCATGAACGCCAGCGGCGCCACCTCAATGATGCCCTTTTCGAGGAAGCGCTCCAATTTGTCCGCGTCCAGCATGTCGTACAGGGCGTCGTAGAGGGGACGCATGTAGGGATCGATTTTTTGCTGCAGCGTTCCGGGCAAGAATCCCAGGCGCTCGCCAGCTTCCACCGCGGGCCGCGCCAGAATGATGCGGTTCACCTGTTTGGTGAGCAGCGCGCTCACGGCCATGGCCACGGCGAGATACGTTTTCCCGGTGCCGCCGGGGCCGGTGGCAAACACCATGTCGTACTTCTCAATGGCTTCCATGTAGTGGCGCTGGTTCGCGCCTTTGGGCGTGACTTGCTTCTTGCCGAACGACCGCGCGCGGGTGTGCTCGAACATACCGCGCGGCGATTCGTGCGGCTCCTCGGTGGCCACGCGCATCAGCGACTTCACTTCCGACGACGACAGCTTCCGGCCATGGCGCGTTAAATGGTTGTACTCTTCGACGATGGTCACGGCGCGGTCCACGCTATCCTGCTCGCCTTCGATGGTCAGGCGCGTATCGTGCAAATGCGTGCGCACGTGCAGCGAATCCTCGAGCAGGCGCACGTTTTCATCCAGCGTGCCAAAGAAGGGTTCGATTTGTCCGGAAATGTGAACGGTACGTCGCATCCAATTGGAAGGTTCTCGGGTTACGGGAACCGGCTTGCCCGCGGGCTGGCCGATGGGATTCCTCCTCACTTCGTGTAGCCGCGGTTTAAACCGCGGAATGCAGCGGCGTAAAGCCGCTGCTACACAGGAAGAAACAGAAACTCTTTACACCCTAGCGCACGGCTCCGCTGGGGTCAAGTTGCGCGTTACGTCCCCTTTTTTGTGATCCTTGCTCCAAGGCCGCCGGGACGTGAGGAGGTAGAGCCGTCAAGGCTGCCGTTTCGGACTGCGGAGTATTGGGAAACGGCCCTTCTCAGGGCAGCTCGGAAGCCGGCCCTTTGGTGGCGTGCCAATAAAATCTTGTGACTGCTGGAATCAACAGGAACACAGGAACTATCGCTGAAATCACGGTCAGTCCGGCCATTTCCCAATCAATGCTTCCCAAGCCGTCGTCAATCATGCTGTAGATGAACATAGCCATCAACGCGGTGTCAGTTAGGAGCGCCAACCACCATCCCCACAGCGTCTTTTTCCACAACCCGTACCACGAAAGGGCCGCGAGGAGAGCGGGCACGCTCAGTACGATAGCAGCTATTTTTAGCCCTGAAGCGGCTTCCTGATCGGTTGTTAGGGCGTATACCAGTAGAAACACTGTTAGCGCCACTAGAGCACCCGCCCACAGTCCCTGCACCACGATGGTTCCTGTGATCCAGCCAGAACGTTCCATGTTGTTCCACCCCGAAGGCGCAGTCCCCTAATCGCAACAATTGTAGATATGCCGAAGCGCCGCGTCTATCCGGTCAACCCCTGAAATCTGCGGTGGCCGGGGGCAAGCGGAACGTTCAGAAAAGAGCTCGGAGGGATTCGCCCAGTCTTTGAAGGGACTGTAGAAACTCTTCCGCGCCAACCGTGCCGCGATTGACTTGATGCGCAGCCACGTCGGCGGTAATCGAGTCGCAGATCTGGGTGGCGCGGCGAAGGCGCTCCGCAACAACCAGGGGAATGACCGATTGCGGATCGGCGTGCTGCGACTGGCGCTGCTGCCATTCCTGGACGGCCCAAGCAGTTTTGCGAACGTGGTCGACGGCATCACGAAATTCGCGGAGAACGCGCTCATCCACCGGTCCGGAGCGCATTTCGTATTCCACGCGGACCAGGTCGGCGCAGATTTTCTTGAGTTGAAAGTTGGAGCCCCAGAAGGTTTCACTGGGAACCGTCAGCTCCACCGCGACACCGATCAGGCGCCCCTCTGGGCTTCTGCGCGCTCCGATGATGCGCGCATAAGCAGACTCGCGAGTAACGAGATTTGTGAGCTCGATCTGAATGCCGACGGCAGGATAGTTCTTCATTTCCAGCAGGCCGCCGTGCGCGTTCACTTCCGTAGCTTTTGCTTCTTCGCGGAAGAGCTTGCCATTCGCTTCCTGCCAAGTGGCCTCGACAATGGATTGAAAGGGGAAACGGCGGCTGCGCCGTTTGGCGGTCGTGGCTGGCTGTTGATCTGCGTGTATGGTTGACATCGAAGTGCCTCTCGGAATGTTGACGAGGCGACGCCCGCTATGGCCGGGACACGGCGCTTACAGAGAAACCGGGTTCGATAAGTATTAAATAACTCAGAAACGCAGAATTTCGAATACAAGATTCGTGGGAAGTGACGAAAGGATAGCGGGGCGGCGGCGCACAGACCGAGCCCATCAAAACTGGGTACGGACCGAACGTTCACTTGAGATTTTGGTTCGGGCGCATCTTCCGGAAAGATGGGAAACGTCCCGTCTGTCCCGTGCCGCCCGTGCCGCCAAATAACTCAGAAACGCAGAATTTCGAATACAAGATTCGTGGGAAGTGACGAAAGGATAGCGGGGCGGCGGCGCACAGACCGAGCCCATCAAAACGGGGGACGGACCAAACGTTCGCTTGAGGTTTTGGTTCCGGGCGTATCTTCCGGAAGATGGTGAACGTCACGAAGCAGCACCCCAGAGTTAACTAGCGGCCACCCGCCCTTTAAGAACTTCATCGGCGAACTAGAGGCCGCTCAACTTCAATAGGTCAAACCGTTCGGGCCCGGCTTCGACGTGGAAACTGTCGTTGAACCTCACCTCTATAAATTCTTCCGTTTGAAATCAGGACATCTGGGGAATCTGGGAACAGACGGAACGTTGCTTTGAGATTTTAGTTCGGGCGCATCTTACGGAAAGATGGGAAACGTTCCACCTCTCCCCCTGTCCGCGTCGGCCGTTTCCCTGCGTTCGCTTTGTGTTCGCCTATGTTAAAATCAGCTGGGAGTGGCCTACGATGCTAAAGCTACCAACAGTTCCTTCCGCAGAGCTGTTTCCTATTGAATCCGAATCGTTTCACAGCGGCTTTGAGACGTACTTCAAGGGAAAGCGACAGAACTTCTTCCTAAATCTGAAAGCCTTCAAAGCGCTATGGGAATGCCTTCAGTTACTAAATGACATTTGGATAAGGGAATCTTCCAATCTAGAGACCCTGACGGATGTAAGGCATCTTCTCCCCAAAACAGTTTTCATGTCTGCACACGGAAGGTTTTTGAACGCTGTTGAGCTTGGCTTTTCTTGTTGTATCGGAGATGCCTATACCTTGCTTCGGGACGCTATCGAGGCAGTGGCTCATGCCCACAGAATTTTCAAAGACCCTTCGGCGGAGGATGCTTGGGTATCCAAGCATAAGGGACAGGCGGAGCTGGAGGCTCACGATAGGGTTTTCAAGTGGCAAAAGAAGAAGAACCTTTTCCCAAACGATGTTCCCGGCCTAAAACAGCTTTACTTCTACTACCAGCAGTTTTGTGAAATTGCTACGCACACGTCAGTAAGCTCAGTCGGTAAGAACTTTGAAGACGTGTCATCGAGTGGCAGTGTGCGATGGGCGTTCCATTATTTTGAGATCAACCCGCAGCGCATGGCCGGTTTTCTGAGTGCTCTGCTTCAGGTTTCTGCTCGTATGGAAGAAGTATTCTATGGCTGCTTTGAGGTGCGATTGAACCTTGACCCAGAACTTGTGAGGATGCGTGCTGAATTTCAGAAGGTAAGGGACCAACAGACCCGATTTCTTTACGACACCTATAATGTGGGTTCCGCCACCGCACCATAGTCCTGGACCAAGAAGAGGCTTCAAGTCGTCTGGTCGGAAATCTGGGGACAGGACGGAACGTTCATTTGGGATTTTAGTTCATGGCGTATCTTCCGGAAAAATGGGGAACGTTTCCGTCTGTCCCCCGTGTCCTAAAAAAGAAAAATCCCCACCCTCAAGAATCGAGGGTGGGGCACCCGATCGTAATGGCTCGTGATGTTCGGGCCGCCCGCCCGGCCGTGGTAGATTAGCCGGCTCAAGTCTCGGGAGGAGGATCGAATGAGCTTTCCAAGGCGCCAAGTACTTCAAATCTTGTCTTATGCGTTTGGGTCTGGCTTCGTTCTGCCGCGGAATGCATCAGCCGTGGCGGCACAGAATCCTGCACAGCCAGCGAGTCCTGCTCCACCTGCGCAAGCCCCTGGTAAACAGGAATCGGGAGGAACGGAAAGGGAAAGAGTAGCCGGAATCGGAGGGTTTTTCTTCCGGGCTAAAGATCCCAAAGCGTTGGCAAACTGGTACCTGCAGCACCTGGGGATCGCGCTCACACCAACGAGCGCGGGCGGAACGGTTTGGCAGCAGGAGGCCGGACCGACCTCCTTCACTCCCTTTCCCGAAACGAGTAAATACTTCGGGGATACCCAAAAGGCCTGGATGGTGAACTTTCGCGTCCATGACCTCGCCAAAATGGTAGCCCAGCTACGAACGGCGGGAATTGAGGTGAATGACCCGCAATCTTATCCAGGCGTGGGGAGCTTCACTCGCCTACATGACCCGGAAGGAAATCCCATCGAATTGTGGCAACCTGCATAACTTGGCGAAGAAAAGAAAATCCCCACCCTCGAAAACCGAGGGTGGGGCACCCGCTACGAAATGGGATGGCGGAGTTTGTGGTGAGCGGAAGGAGGGACGCGCTGAAGCGCGCCCCTACGCTACGCTGCGCTCCGCTTTGCTTGTAATGAAGTGGAGGGCATGGGGAGGATGGGGCGGAGTTGGCCGGCGGCGAGGCGCTTGAGGGCGCGAAGGCGCTGCGCGAGTTCGGCGGCGGTCAAACGGCGCTCGTGGTGCAGTGCAGGCCGCGAGTCACTGGGTGGCCTCCGCGATACGAATGACCTTACCCGGTTCAAGGGATTTGAGGCGAGCGAGGCAAATCGGCGCCAGAGGCAATAGGTCCTTCAGACGATTAGAGTTTGCGCGAAGAATGATAATCGCTAACTTCCGAGTGATTAGGTTCTGCTGGTATTCGATCCCTTGATCCACAGTGACGAAAACCTCGAATCCGGCCGCCTCCGCTGCGGTGAGAAGCTCGCCGTTCTCAAGTCCGGCGAGGCCAGCGTAACGTGTAGTTTGGCACTCGTGCCCAGGCAAAGCGTTCCGAAATCGCTCATCTATGCACTCGTCGATGAGGATACGCATTTAGGGACGTGCGAGCAGCAGTTCTTTCGCTTCTTCAAGGGCGGCGACGACAGCTTCGCGCGAAACCGTGGGGAACCCTTCCAGGAAATCTTCGAGGGTCTCTCCGCCTTCCAGGTAGTCGAACAACGCCTGGATGGGCACACGCGTCCCACGAAACACGGGCGTCCCGCCGAGAATGCCGGGGTTTCTGAGAATGACACCCATGAAGACATTCTAACACGGAGCAATGGGCCGGCGGTTCGATGAACCTGAACGCTCCGCCCGAAGGCCCCGGGGCCTATTAGCTCTTGGAAATCTGGGCACAGACGGAAAGCTCACCTGATGTTTTGTTCCGTGGCGCATGTCCCGGCAAGCGGAAGGAGGGACGCGCTGAAGCGTGCGTCTATCGCGGTCGGCGGGATGGCGAGATAAACTCGCCGGTACAAAAAGAGGCGGGATGGCGAGATTAACTCGCCGCTACAAAAAGAGGCGGGATGGCGAGGTAAACTCGCCGCTACAAAAAGAGGCGGGATGGCGAGATAAACGCGCCGCTACAAAAGGAGGCGGGATGGCGAGATAAACTCGCCGCTACAAAAAGAGGCGAGATGGCGAGATAAACTCGCCGCTACAAAAAGAGGCGGGATGGCGAGATTAACTCGCCGCTACAAAAAGAGGCGGGATGGCGAGATTAACTCGCCGCTACAAAAAGAGGCGGGATGGCGAGATAAACTCGCCGCTACAAAAAGAGCTGGCTGGAAGCCCTTCGTGGCTCAGGGCAAGCGGGGAGGATGGGGCGGAGTTGGCCGGCGGCGAGGCGCTTGAGGGCGCGAAAGCGCTGGGCGAGTTCGACGGCGGTCAAGCGGTCCTGGCGGTAGAGCCAGCGAAGGAAGTCTGGGGCGGGACGCTCGCCCTTCCAGGTGTTGCAATCGAGACAGCAGGAGACGAGGTTGCGGTAGGAGTTGCACTGACGCTGCGCCTGCGGCACGACGTGATCGAGGGTCCGCCTTCGTCCGCCGATCCCGCGCAAACAGTAAAAGCAGGCGCCGAGTTCGCGAGCGTGGATGGACTCGCGCAGGGCCGGAGTTTTGAGGAAATCGATCTCCTCGAGGCTGGCGCGGCGAGGGAGACGCGCGAGGCCGCTGTCCCCCGGCTTGCTCAGACGGACGGCGCGAATCTCTTCGGGCAGACGCACATGGACGACGTGGCCCGCTTTGCTGCGTTCCAGCAGCTTCACCGCGCCTTTGGCAACGAGGCGGCGCAGGGCCTTGCGCACACAATCATGGCCAAGGCCAAGATTGCGGGACAGCCAGTGCATGGAAAAACGAAGGCTGGACTTCCCTTCCAGGCGGGTGTGCCTGAGAAGGTGGGAATAGACGGCGCGCTCCACTTTACAGAGACGCAGGCGAGGGGCCAGGAGGTCCTCGAACTGCTTCCAGACAAGTTCGGCGTTGGGCTTTTTGGTTTTCATTGGTTTTTCTTTCCTTAGGGGGGATATTGCGAGCTTTGGATTACTTCCGGTGGCCAATGGCGAGCGCGGGAGGCGCGTCACGTGTTTAGCCCAGCGCGTAAGCACTGGGTGGTGTGGCACATAAGGCCGAGCACCGGAGGTGCGGCACGTGATCCCCGAAATTTAATCTCGATATGTTTGGGCCGGAGTATCGCACCTACGGCGCTCATGATTGTCTTGCTTCTTGGCCCAGCCCTAACGGGCTGGGCTAAAAAGTGACGCGCCCCTGGCGCTTAACCGAGGACGAAGAGCACGGAGGCAAGCGAAGAGAAAAAAAGAAAACGCCGGCAGGAATGCCGGCGCTACAAAACAAAAACGCCCCGACCAGAGCCGGGGCGTGCTTTTCTACATGAGATAGTGTACCAGAAAATAAAATTTTGTCAAGCAAAGTCCGCACTTTTTTGAAAGATTTTTTTAGTCTTTTGTTTTCAGCCTGATGCGGGCTTCGAGAATTCGCCATGCGTTGGTCCCAAAAGGGGTCAAAACGGGGCAAAAATCAGAAGAAGCGGACAAAAAAGCTAGCTCGGGCCACTGCATCTTCCGGCAATTCAACGAGATACGGGGAAACATAGAAAATTTTCGATTAGGCTCTTTCATCTCGGCGTACTGGTACGCTGGAACACGTAAAGAGATGACGCCCGCGAGGACTTGCTGCTTCAATGTTGGCGTGGCGTCCTTTGTCCCCAAAGGACTTTGCCTCGTTTGACAAAGCTGCGAGCCTCGTTTAACGTTAGAAATTCCAATAATACCTAAGGAGCGGATAGATGGCGCAGGGACAGGCTACCAAAGTAAAAAAGAGGAAGAAGTCGGTTTTGAAGCGTGCGGCGCAGGCTCGCCAGCGCGCGGAAGTGAATCGCGTGAACCGCACGCGCGTTCGAACGATGATGCGCCGCCTGCGCACGGCCCTCACCGCCGGCGACCCCACCGCGGCGGGCAATCTCCTGCATCCCACGATGTCCGCGATCGACCAGGCCATAACGAAAGGCGTGCTGCACGAAAACACCGGAAACCGCTACAAGTCGCGCCTGACGCTGGCCTACAACGCCGTGAAGGCCAAAGCCGCCGCGAAGTAAGAGCTGCTTTTCTGACCAATATTTTTTGAGATCGGCCGCTCACCCGGCCGCCTTTTCCTTTTATTCATCGTGCAGGAGTCGGATCTCGTGAATTACTACGCTTTGATTTACGAAACGGTGGACGACTACGTCGCGCGACGCAGCGAATTCCGCGAACAGCATCTTCGGATCGCGCGTGAGCATCGGGACCGTGGAGAATTAATATTCGGTGGCGCTTTTGACGATCCCGTGGACCGCGCGCTTTTGATCTTTCGCGTGGATGACAAAAGCAAAGTGGAAGAGTTTGCGCGCAAAGATCCGTACGTCGTGAACGGCTTGGTCAAACGGTGGGAAGCTCGGCCGTGGAAAGTGGTCGTTGGCCAGGAACCACAGGCTTCTACCCGAGGACCAATTGGGGCCATTGTCCGCCACTGGTCCGCACGCACTACAGAAGCGCAACTGCCCAAGTATCTTGAGCACTTTTCCAAAAACGTCCTGCCGGAGCTTCGCCGCGTCGCGGGTTTTCTCGGAGCAAACGTTTCCGTCCGCCACGCTGGCACTGATGCTGACATTCTTGTTGAGACGACCTGGCGCTCGCTCGAAGCAGTTCGCGCCTTCGCCGGAGCTGACCTGGAAGCCGCTGTCGTAGCCCCAGAGGCCGCGGCGCTGCTCGCCGATTATGACCGCCGCGTGCGCCACTACGAAATCGAAATTTCAGGATAGTGAGTCAGTGTGAATTTTGGCCGCTTTTGGAACTATTGATAAATTCAAACCCAAACCGCCCTTCTTCATTTGGGGCCAACAACAGGTTGCCGAATGACTGGGGCTCCCATCAAAATTTGCCCTCGGGACTAGCGAGCTGCAGTCCTTGCGAGCGGCGCTTCGCTCGTCAACTCCGTCACCAGAAACTCCATGACCGCTCGGGCGTCTTCCCTTCCGCCTTTCAGGCGGTCATCAGCACGCTGCAGTGCGCCCAAACCGGCGAGTAACCGCGGCTTGGAAATTTTTCGTGCGCTCTGCAGCGCCAATTCCGCCTGCTCGGGCCGCATTCCGAGCGCGCGGGCCGCTTGCCAGCCGTTGGTGACACCGCGCACTTCGCTGGCTTCCACTAGCTTGCGGTACATCCAGGTGATCGCGCCTAGCATCTGGAGCGGTTCTTCGCCGTCGCGCAGCAAGCGATCTAAAAACTCCAGGGACCTCTTCCCTTGCCGCGTTGCCAGCATGTCCGCGAGTTCCCAGACCGTCGTCGTCTTTTCGGAAACGACTAGCGCGCTTACGTCCTCACGCCGAATCTGCTTTCTTTCTGCAACGAACGTCGCCAGCTTTTCGATTTCCGTCTTCAACCGCATCAAGTCCGCGGCTACAAACTCGGCCAAATCCTCTGCCGCTCCTCGTTCAAAATCGACGCCATGCTCCTTGGCCATCGTGCGCGCGAGCGCCACCGCTGCGGCTTGCCGTTCGTTCAGGTTTTCTCCCAGCTCGCATTCCACCACCAGCGCCTTCTCCGCCAATAACTTCCCCCATTTCATGCGCTGATCCAGTTGCGTGGCTTCGATCACCAGCACGGTGAACGGCGCAGGATCTTCCAAGTAAGCCGTCAGCAGATGGACCGCTGCGTCACGATTTTTCTCTCCGAGGCTTTCAATCGCTTCGGCGTCTTCAAGGAAAACCACCTGCAACGGCGAAAGCATGGCCATGGTCTGCGCCTGTTCTAGCGCGGCTTGCGTCTCGCTGCGGTCCGCCGAGTAACGCGACACCGCCCACGCCCGCGCCGCCTCGGGCACGTATCTCTCGATCAAGAGCGTCCGGCAACTGTCGTGAAGGTACGGCTCTTCTCCGAGAAGCAGGATCGCCGGGACGGGTTTTCCCTTTTCCAGCCGCGCCAACAATTCGTTCGCAGAAATCCGAGCCATCAATAGTTCTCCGTTACCGCGGCCACCAGACGCGTCGCGAAGTCCTGCGCCAGGCGGTCCAGCGCGGGGTCCTGTTCTTCGAAAAAGCTTTTCACGTCGGTGGAGATTTCGTACTGGTTGCGAAACAAGAAATTGTCCGTGTGGTAGAGCACTTTCCCGGTTTCACGCTCTTCGAAAGTGACTTCGCACTTCACGCTCACAAGCATCGTCGTGGCTCTTCCGGTCGCTGTGTCAAACAACAGAGGCACAGCTTCCAGGCTAAGCACTTTCCCGCGCAACACGGCATCGCCGTTTGCGGGGTCGGAAGTCACGCGATACGGCGTTTTGGCCAAAAACTCGTGTACCGTCGCCGCGGTCAGCCTCTGCTCGATGCGATAACTCGTCGTCTTGTTTTCCAGTGCCGGCACGGCAATCACATGAATGCTTTTCGGCAGTGCGTCACTCCTGCCGGCAACGTGATACCCGCAGCCGGCGAACAGCATAACCGCCAAAATCAGAGGGTTCGTGCCGACTTTGCTCATCCTGCTAATTTCTCCGCCAGTTTCAAAGCGTTCCAGGCACGAAATCGAATGTTGTCTGCCGCGCCCCAGAGCAACCATCGCTTGCCAGTCCAATTGGCGCGTTCTGGACATGCCAGTTGAATCACATTCTCGCCAGCTGCACTCAGGTTCGTCGGACCTTGCTCACCGTCTTGCAGTAGCTGAAACCCGGCTTTCGCGCAGGCTTCACTCAGTTGCCTGACCTCCAATCCACCTTGCAATTCCGCAGTAGCAGAGAAGGTCGAGCCGTAAAAAACCGGCGCATGGATGATTTGCACAGTTGGAATGTTTCCCTTAGGAGGCAAAGAGAGTTGCATTTCCTCAAATACTCTTTGGCGCACCGCACGCAGTTTATGACGGCTTTGAGCGCCGTAATTAGCCGCCATGTTGAATGCCACCTGAGTGTCGAAGATTGGCTGGCCAACTGGTTGGAATGACAACAATTGTCCGGTCTGTGATTCCAGTTCCTCAATACCTGCCCGGCCAGCATCGGATACAGGTTGAAATCCGACGAAGGAGAGCCACTGGAGCCCAAGGGGCTCCAACGCATAGGAAAGCATCGCAGCGGCGACCGCAAGAGCCGACGGAATCAGATAGAGCGAAGCATCTAACTCAAGGTTAGAACCCCGCAGTCTCTCAAGGTGAGGAAACCAAGGTTCCGTGTCGGTTTGCGTGGTTGACGCTCCGCTTAGATCGATCATCTGTCCACGGCTCTTTCGCGCCACAGCAGTATTCTTTTGCACAAATTCGGGCGAGCCTGTGAAGAATATGAAGCGCGCTTTGTCGAAACTGCCGTCTTCCACCGGCTGGATCACTGCCGGTTCCCCGCCTGCTTCGGTCAGTGTACCGGCAACTTCTTCCTCATCCAGCAATCGAAAATCCCAGCCGGCGAACTTGCTTTCTTCCAGCAGCGACTTCAGCTCCGCGCCGAGCAGCGAAGACGCACCCGCAATTACAATCCGATGGGACTCGCGTTCCAAGGAAGGCATGAATCACGCAGTCCGCGAAACCAGCCGGTGGCGAAAGAAGCGCACCAGGTGCAACGTCAGCCCGACGCCGGCGTAGGCGGAAGCCATGATGACCAGCGCGTATTCTGAATAACGCCAGATAACAACTACAAGCAGGAACACCAGCACAACAGCCACCGAAGGCTGTTTGCGCGTCAAGGGAATGTCTTTGAAGCTGTAGTAGCGGATCCTGCTGGTCATTAGCCCCCCGAGCCCCGCCACGAGCAGGAACCAAGCCACAGACCAGTGCCAGTCATGCAAGGGCTGCTTGAATCCGTGCACTAGCGCGGCGATCATTCCCGCTGCGGCAGGCGTCGGCATGCCCACAAAATATTTTGACCCGCCTGGGGCCATCCCCTGCACGTTGAATCGCGCCAGCCTCCAAGCGCAGCAAATCAGGAAGACCGAACACCAGACCCACGCAAACTCCCCCATCTGCTGAAACGCCACGCTTCCATCTCCCGGCAGGCCGCGTAGTCCCCAGGCGTAGCCTAGAATCGCAGGAGCGATTCCGAAACTCACGACGTCGGCCAAAGAATCAAACTGCACGCCGAAATCGGTGTTCGCTTTGAGAAGGCGCGCCAGGCGGCCGTCAAGCGAATCAAACAAAATTGCAAAGCCAATGGCTTTTGCGGCCCGGTCAAAATTGTCTGTGCCGCCGAGCAACGAAGCCACGACCGCATAGTAGCCGCAAAGCAAATTGGCTACGGTGAAGAGACTGGGGATGAGAAAGATTCCTCTGCGGCGTAGTTTCTGGTTGCGATATCGCCGATCCTCAAAGGGAATCTCGTGTTGATCGTCGCCGTTCATGGTTAGGATTGCTTCCCTGTCGCCGTCAGATTCACATCCGCCTCTGCCGCAATCTTCCCGTCAAATTGCCCTGACGTGAGTTTCGCAGGCCACTTGGCAATCACGCTGGAGCCCCCTTTAACATTTTCCCCCAATTTCACGAGAATCTCAGCCCCTTTTGGCAGCCAAACGTCCACGCGGGAGCCAAACCGCACCAAACCGATGCGTTCCCCGCGCAGGACCTGCTCACCGGCCTTCTTCCAAGAGACTACCCGCCGCGCAATGAGTCCGGCAATCTGCTTGAACATCATTTCGCCGGATTCTGTCGAAAGTGTAAACACGTTCTGCTCGTTTTCGAAAGAGGCACGCTCGCGCATCGCTGCCAGGAATTTGCCGGGCCGGTAATCCATCTTCGTTATGGTTCCGGAGGCAGGCGCGCGGTTCACGTGAACGTTCCAGATCGCCAGGAAGATGCTGACACGCTGGCCGGGACGCCCGGCGTTTTCTTCCTCCGTAACGACAACCACGCGGCCATCCGCCGGCGAAACCACGGTTCCAGGCTCGGTAGGAATTGTGCGATTCGGATCACGAAAAAAGGAAAAGACAAATAGGGCAAGGAACACCAACATGGCCGAGATTACGTACCAATGAAGGAGAAAACCTGCGCCGCCCAACACCAGCAGCGGCAATCCAAAGAAATGGCCTTCTTTGACCATGCTTTAGGGAGTAGACCTCCACCTTTTGGCTCGCAGCTAGGGCGCCGCGGGCAAGCATGGCCATTCTACGACAGTTTTCTACGCCGCAAAGCTGGTATTGCTGGGATCTCGCTGCTCTCGCAGAATGCGGGCAGCAATCCGCTCCATCTCATCTTTGCAGTGGAGTTTCATTTTCTTTAATCGGATTTCTTCGAGGAGGTCTTCTGCGTTGAGGTAAGAGGATTTGGAGATGCGTTGAAGTTCTTCATCGTACTGGTGGTGCTGCTCTGCCAGACGCCGATACTCAGCGTCTGATTGGAGAAGCACGTCCCGAGGTGCCCGCTGCGCAGTTGCCATGCGTTCCTCCTGACGACTCCGTGAATGGAATGTGAATACTACATGAGCGAACGATACCACTCCGGGCGGCCACGTCAAGAGGGAACGAGTAGTATTTTCGTCCTAGGCTGTGCGTTTTGTTCCAATGAAGCAATCCGTGGAGAAAATGCATCGGTTAAAAACCCGAGTCCGCTTGAATCTACCACAGAGTCTGAGAATGACCGGCAGTGCGCAAGTCTTCGCGTTTCAACGAGATGTGCTACTTGGTCCGATTCCAACGAATCTCCCGGATTGCGGACATCGCTTTAATGAGACTACTGCGGCCCGGGCGGCAAATGAGCTTGAAAGTAGCCCAGAATGTTTGTGTACACGTCCTGGGTCGTGCCCTTGCCTTCGGAAATCGAGTGCGTGCGGCCCGGATACACGCGCATGTCAAACTGCTTGCCGAGTGAAATTAACTTGTTGACGAGCAATTCGAATCCCTGGAAATGCACGTTGTCATCTCCCGAGCCGTGCATCACGAGCAAGTCGCCGCGCAGCCCGGACGCAAAATTGATCGCCGAACTTTGTTCGTAATTCTTGGGACTGTCTTGCGGCAAACCTAAATAGCGCTCTTGATAAATTGTGTCGTAGAGGCGCTGATCGGGAACGGACGCAACGGAGACGCCCACGCTGTAGACGTCGGGATAGCGAAACATTAGATCCAGCGTTTCCGTTCCACCTCCGCTCCAACCCCAAACGCCAACACGTTTCGGATCAATATAGGGATGAGTCTTCGCGAGCGATTGCAAGGCCGTTGCTTGCTGTTGTGAAGAAAGCTCGCCGACGTTGCCGTAGATAATCTTGCGCCACTCGCGACCTCGCGGAGCCGGGGTGCCCTGATTATCAAAGCTCGCCACCAAATACCCCGCGCTTGTTAAAGCTCGATCGAACATCGACGGCCAGCGGTCCGCAACCGTCTGCCCGGCCGGCTCGGAGTAGACGTACACGATGAGAGCGTATTTTTTTGCCGGATCAAAATTCGGCGGCTTCATCAACCAGGCATCGACGGTCAGTCCGTTGCCAGCGTCTACTTTTACAAATTCCGCCGGCCCACCTGACAGAGGCTTTACGCGCTCGGCGATCGCAGTATTGTCTGCCGTTTTTCGCTCCACGCGGTGATCGGGCAGATGCACGACATCGAAGAGAGGCGGATCGTTCAGCGACGAGAAAGTGTGGAAAGCCCATTGCGCGTTTGGGGAAATGGTGTAGGAGTGCGTACCGGGGACATTCGGCGTCAGGCGCTCCGGCGCGGCGCTGCCGTCGAGCTTTGCGCGATAGAGATAGCGCTGCGTGGCGTTTTCGGGCGACGCGATGAAGTACGCCCATTTTTCATCGGGGCTGATGCGGTCCAGGCTGACGACGTCGAAATCGCCGCGCGTGACTAATTGCGTCTTGCCGGTGTCGCGCACCACGCGATACAAGTGCCGCCAGCCGTCGCGCTCGGTCACTACCAGAAATTCTCGCCCTTGATTGATCCAGACAACATCGCGGTTTACTTCGACCCAAGCTTTGTCTTCATCCACAAACACAGTTCGAGTGGCTCCGGTTGCCGCGTCGGCAAGCAGAAATTCATTCCGGTTTTGCAGCCGGTTCATGTGCTGAATCAGGACGTGATTGGCGTCGGCCCAGCCCATTTCCGGAATGTAAGTGTTGTTCGGGTCGCCTTCGGTCTTCATCCAAACCACTTGGCCGCCCGCGGCGCTTGCGACACCAACGCGAACGGCGGAGTTTTGCATTCCCGCCTCCGGGTATGGATATTCAAGCACCTGGGGATCCGGCCCAGTGTTTGGATAAGGGATTCCTGTGACGATTTCGCCCCGCGGCGCGCCAAGGTCGTAAATCAAAGAATACTTGGGCAGGCCCGCGATATTGAACTGCCAAAAGGCAATCGCTTTGCTGTCAGGACTCCAGGAAAAACCGTCGCGAATATCGAACTCTTCTTCATTCACCCAGTCTGAAGTTCCGTTGATGATAGTGGCTGAGCCGTCTTGCGTTAGCTGGGTGATTTTTCCGCTGGCGAGGTCCTCGACATAAACGTTGTTTCCGCGAACGTAGCCCACCTTTGTGTTGTCGGGAGAGAACTTGGCGAACATCAGACTTGATTCCGGAGCGCTACCGCCGAGTTTGTGCAAACCGCCGCTCGCCAGGTCGAGGACCCAATAATCGCCACGCGTGTTCCGTCGCCAGACTGTTTTGGAGTTGGTGAAAATCAGAACGCGGTGGCCGTCGGGAGAAATGCTGTACTCTTCCACGTCCAAAGGCTTTTTCTCGCCCGGAGGGATCAAACGGCTGGCGGAAACGAAGATTTCCCTTGCGCCGCTCGCGGTTTGGTACTTCACGATGTCGCTGCCGGTTCCTGAGGCGGACGGTTCGATATCCAGATACGCATCGCCGTTCCCAAACCATTCGCCTCCACGGAAAAACTTCGGGCGGAATTCCGGATTGCCCATCGTATGCGCGATGAGTTTTGCGGCAGATTCTCTCAATTGTGCGCAGGCGCTGGGGGGAGCGGCAATCACGGCAACAATGCCGATGGCCATCAGCGACGCCGGGAGCGCGCGCCTCCGGCGGCAAACTTTCGCGTACGATACCAACCCTGTGTGGATCATTTCTGGCCTCCGAGAATTAGACACGGGGAGAAACAGTATCAGATTCGGGGAGCTTTTGGAGTGCGGGAGCTTATTCCGTGAGCCTTATTTCCATCACGATGGCGGCTTCTACCGGGTCGCGGTAATATTCTTCGCGGCGGCCCACTTGAGAAAAGCTGTGCTTGCGATAAAATTCAATTCCAGGGGCGTTGGATTCACGAACTTCGAGGAACGCGCGAGTGACGCCGCGTTTGCGAAACTCCACGACGGCAGTTCGCAGCAAGGCTCCGCCTTCGCCCTTGCAGCGGTTTTGAGGCGCCACGGCCAAGTTCAGGACTTCGGCTTCGTCTTTTGCCTGCCGGGCGATCAGGAAGCCCGCGACTTGGCCTCGCACTTCACTTGCTAGGCCTAGGACGCCATTCCATTCCAAGACTTCGCGCACGCTTGTTTCGGGCCAAAACACAGCTTCGGGGGAACGGCTCAAAATCTCCGCGACCGCGACCGCGTCTTCCGGAAGGAGCAGACGAATCGTCGATCTTTCTTCCTCGCGCCGCAATTCAGTGGCCATGGGCCGCGCCCTTCCAGAAAATCTCTGCATCCGACCGCCGCACGTAATTCGCGTCGAGCCTTAGCGCATCGGTCGTTTTCCCTTCCTGCAACCGCAGCAAACCGATGCGGCCTATGATTCCGGCCAGGCTCGACGAAGCCTGGTCGACAGTCTCGCCTAGTCTTTTGCGCCACTCCAAAACGGCTTCGTCCAAGAGCGAGGCATCCGGCGACACCCAGGATATTCCGTCGAGGCCTGCGATTTTCGCAGCGGTGTGGACAAATTCCCTCAGCTCCATCACCACCTCTTCGCCGACAAGAGACAGCGCTGGGCCTTCCTTCTGATAGACCGCCCCAAACACTTGACCTCTCCGGGCGTCCAGGAAGGCCCCTACGTAATCCCCGGGACCGTCGGCCTGCGCGGCGATGGCTTCGAGGCGCGACACGGCGACTACTGGCCTCCTATAAACCTCGGCCCAAGCCTTCACCGTGGTTAGGCCCACGCGCAAACCCGTGAACGACCCCGGCCCAGCAGCAACCGCGTATCCATCGACGTCTTTCATTGACAGGTCCATCCACTTAAGCGCTTGATTGACATTGGGGAGCAGCCAGGACGAATACTCGTCCTCTGTCGCGTGGGGGATTAGCTGCTCGACCGAGCGATCGTGGAGCAGTGCAATGCTGCCGCGCGAATCGCAGGTATCTATTGAAAGCACAATCACATACGCATTGTACCTTATGCAAGAATTCGGGGACGGGCACGCCCGAAGTCCAAAAAGAAACGCCCGTTTCAGTGGTACTGGGGCCAGAGTCTCCGAGGCCCCCGGCATGTCTTAGCGCGCTGACACCCTTGGAGTAATTTCAAGAGGGGCGGCCCACAGCAATTGGGTTGCCAAATTTGCAACAATCTTTCCCTAACCCATTCATTCCACAGGATATATCTTGACTCTTGCAGCACAAGTTTCTATACTGAGTGTGCTGCTCTGGGGGGCATCCAAAAATTATGGACTATAAAATAGGCGACAAAGTCGTTTATCCGAACCATGGTGTGGGTGTTGTGGAGCAAATCAACTACGGGATCCTGAACGGCAGAACCGAGCGTTACTACATGATCCGCATTGTATCCAGCGATTTGCGTGTGATGGTGCCACAGTCCAACGCAGGCACGGTTGGGGTGCGGCCGGTGATTCGCTCGAATGAATCCACCAAGGTCCTGGGCTTCCTCGAAAAGGGCAAACTGAACTCGCATCCGGACTGGAAGCACCGCTTCAAGGAGAATTCCGAGCGCATGCGCACGGGGTCCCTCATCGAAGTCGCCGCCGTCCTCAAGAGCCTCGTTTCCCTCAGCCGCAGCAAGCCCCTCTCCTTCCGCGAAAAGAAAATGCTAGAGCGAGCGAAGTACCTGCTCGTCAGCGAAATGGCTACCGCCAAGAACACTACCGCCGAAAGCGCTGAGGGCATGGTCGTCAAGTCCCTCGCCAAGGCCAAGTTGCAGTTTCCGGTGATGACGGAAAAGTTCGAGTAGCTCGGTTTTTTGGGTTCATTAGAAGCGCCCCGACCCGCTCGGGGCGCTTTTTGTTTTTGACCGCAGGAACATTCGAGCGCGGGGACACGTATGTTGAAAGGGGGACAGCTATGAATCAACAGACTCGACGCAACGAAGGCAAGTGTTGTCCAAGGAAAAGCCTATGCTGGCCGTCGGGAGCAGCAGCGCTCGCGGTCGCTTGCGGGCTCCTTTGCTTCGCTTCTCCGCTTCCCGCTCAGGACAACCCGGAAAAAGATGCCAAGGGCAGTAAGGGCGCGGGCATTTACTTCGACGCCGAGGCCAGCGCGAAGGATGTGGGACTGCCGATCTATCCCGGCGCTCGCCCGCACAAGGAGAAGGACAACGGTAGTGATTCCGTCAAGATGGGGCTCTGGGGAAGCTCTTTCGCGTTCAAGCTGGCGGTAGTCAAGCTGGAGTCTAACGACTCCCCGCAAAAAGTCGCTGCGTTCTATAAAAAGGCTTTGGGTAGGTACGGAAAGGTGCTGGACTGTGGCGCGCCCTCCTCGCAAACCGACGACAAGGATGAATCCTCCAACAAACTCACTTGCGAAGACGACAAGCCTGATCCGGGCAATATGACGTTCAAAGCGGGAACGAAGGAGAAACAGCACGTCGTGGGAATCGAGCCCAACGGCTCAGGCAGCGTCTTCTCGCTGGTTTACGTCGAATCGCCAGATTCGGACAAGAAGAAAGTAATCATCAGAGGCATGCCTCTTGTCGGGCCAATCTTCACGTATGACCTGACTTCCTCTCCATCTCATGACGTGTCTCGCTAAGAAGCACGAAACCTTGCGCCTCAATCAGCTTGCCTAGTCCAGACAGGGGATACATTCCAATGGCGCATAGAATTAAATCAAGGCCATAAGCACCCTTCAGTTCCGGAGCGAATATAACAACAACCCCAAGCGTGGCGGCTAAGATCGCTACCATGATACAAAACCATTGTATTCCCTTCCCTCTGCGGATAGCCCCTTCACCGCACGCTCCCGCTTCAGCAATACGCCGATCGTTGCTCGCTTGGTCAGACAGTTTGTATTTCAATTCCATGTCGGCTCCTTGTCCTGCAGGAATCCAGATCACTCCCCATTTCCAGACACCGCCGTTACAGTAACCCCAGCATCGCGGAGGGTGCGGGCGACGGCGGCGGCGATTTGGACGGAGCCGGGGGTATCGCCGTGGATGCAGATGGTTTTGGCGGTGAGTTTTACTTCGGTGCAGTCGTGGGCGGTGACTATGCCGCGCTGGGCGATGCTCAGGGCTTGCATGGCAGCCTCGGCGGGGTTGCGGATCAGCGCGTTCTCGAATTTTCGGGAGCGCAATGTGCCGTCGGGCTCGTAGCGGCGGTCGGCGAAGGCTTCAGCGGCGACGGCAAAGCCAGCTTCGCGAAAGACTTCGAGCATGGGGGATTCCGCCAAGCCCATCAGGACCAAGTCATTGCTGAACTTCGCCACACCTTGGGCGATGGCTTCAGCCAGTTCGCGATCCTTTACCGCCTGATTGTAAAGCGCGCCGTGCGGCTTCACATGGACCAGTTTTGTCCCGCACTTCGCTGCGACTTCGGCGAGCGCGCGCACCTGCTCGTAGATAAAATTCGCAACAGCATCGGCGGACATCTTCAATTCGAGGCGGCCGAAATTCTCGCGGTCGGGATAGCCGGGATGTGCGCCAACGGCAACGCCCGCGCGCATGGCTTGCTCGATGGTTGTGCGCATCGTGCCCTCGTCGCCGGCGTGGCCGCCGCAGGCGACGTTCGCCGAAGTGATGGAACGCAGGAGCGCTTCCTGCGTGCCGTCGGCAATGGCCTCCGGCAGTTCGCCCATGTCGCAATTCAAATCGATACGCGTCATTACGCCTCAAGTCTCGACAATCAGATTCTCGGAGGCCAGCAATTTCTCTTGGTCGATCAGCAGTTTCCGGGCGGTCTCGAAATCGACGAGTTGTAACCGAATTTCGTCGCGAGGACGAAGCTGCCCCAAGCTGGGGAGGTCGGCCGAAATGACGTTCGCAATCTTCGCATAGCCGCCCGTGGTTTGCTGCTCGACGAACAAAATGATCGGCAACCCGCCCGCCGCGATTTGGATGGCACCGAGCGAAACGCCTTCGCTAATCATTTCTCCAAGCGCGCCTTCGGTAAGCGGCGGTCCTTCCAGCCGAAGCCCCATGCGATTGGCTTCCTCCGTCACGCGGTATGTGCTGCCATAGAAAACCTTCTGCGCCCCTTTAGGAAACCAATCGCTTTGCGGTCCGGGCGTGACTCGCAAGACCTTGCGCGGCTCAAGACGTTCCAGAACTCTCGGTGCTACTTTTCGCACGCGATTGGAATCGAGGGCCTTTTCAGCAGAACAGGCACTCTTGCCTGTTCCCTTCTGACTTGCTTCCAGCGCATCCGCAATCTTCAACACGTCTCCTTTGCGAAGCGCTCTGCCTTCGTTGCCGCCAAGCCCGCTGAGGAGATGCGTCGAAGCGCTGCCGAGAAACAGTTTCACGTCGATTCCGCCGCGAACGCACAAATAACAGCGTGCACCGGAACGCGTGGGCCCGAGCTTCAGCATTTGGCCTGGCTCCACTCCAAAGGAGTTCCATGGTGGCACTGCCGCGCCATCCAGCGACCCGCTGAAGTCGGAACCCGTCAGGGCTGCGACGCACGTACCCTGGAATCGAAACGCTCCGCCGAGGAGCGTCATCTCCAAGCCCGACGCGCCCTCGCTGTTGCCGACTAACCGATTTCCAATTCGCAATGCAATCGGGTCGGCGGCGCCGGAAGGCGAAACGCCCATCGGGCCGAATCCTTCGCGCCCCAAGTCCTGCACCGTGGTGAGCAGCCCCGGGGAAAGCACCTCGATTGCGCTCATGCGCGGCTCAACTCCGCGAAACGCTCCCGCGAAATCGGCACGAATCGCACGCGGTCGCCGATGGAAAGGAGACTTAAGCCGTCGCGGTCCGTTCGAAACATCGAAACCGGTGTGCGCCCCAGCAATCTCCAACCGCCCGGCGTTTCGAACGGATACACTCCGGTTTGATTCCCTGCGATCCCGACGCTTCCTGGGGGCACTTTTTTGCGAGGTGTAGGCAGCCGCGGCGTAACTAATTCGTCGGACAATTCCCCAAGATACGCGAACCCCGGCGTGAATCCCAGGAAGTAAACAAGGTAGCTCGCTGAAGAATGAAGCTTGATGACTTGTTCCGAAGTGATTTTATGCAGCACGGCTACTTCATCAAGGTCGGGTCCAAATTCTCCGCCGTAGCAAACGGGAATCTCGACTTCCTGCGAATCGGCCAATTTGATTTTGTCCAACCGAGCAAGAAATTTGCCGAGCTCTTTTTCCAGCTTTTCGTGCCCCCACTTCAGCACATCGAATTTCACCAGGAGCGAGCAGTACGCCGGATGCAAGTTTCGAACTCCCGGAATGGGCTCCACTTCCAGTAGGTGAAGCAACTTGCGAATCTGGTCGTTCGCCTTGATTGTGATTTTGTCGCTGAAATAAATCAGCAGCGACTGATCGCTCGCAGGCTTGAATCGCGCTCCACCGCTCTTCTTCGCAGGCATGACCGCGAGAGTATACAGCTTACGCGCCTCGAAGAGTTGCCGGGCCAATCGACCTTACTGTGCTATGGCGCCGCTACCCCGAGAGGGCTTCACGAGCTTCCCGGCAACGAACGCGAATAGGCCCAGCACCATTCCCGATAGGAGACCAATGATGGGTCCAGTGATTGCCATCATGAGCTTTGGTGCATCGTGCAACACCATCGATTCCATCATGGCGGCCTCGCGTGCGTGGCGCGCGAGATATTGATCAAAGAGCAGGACGTGCGCCGCGGTGATCCAGACGGAATTTGCCAACCCCAAAAGCAAACCGTGAAGAAAATGCATCCCGGAACTATTCTTGGCAATGACATAAGCGCAGAAAAGAAAAATTACCAGCCAACAAATCGGTTCGATATTCGAAGGAATGACAAAGACGGTGGCGATACCCATTGCCAGCCCAAAGAGAGAGAGTAGTCCTATCAATTTCCAGTTCATGGTTAAACCCTTTTCAGTTCCTACCGAGGGGCACGCTTTTATTCCGCTGCATAACACCTAATGCGCAGCGGATTTATCACTCTTCCCGGTCAGCTCGCGAATCAAGTCGGCTTCGGCCTGGCGATACGGCTTGCCATCAGGGTACAACACTTCGTGGAACCAAACCGGCGGCTGATTCTGAATGTAAGGATGTTGCCACGATTCCCAGGGAAAATTCGTTTGCGTTTTGCCAACGACAAATCCCCAGTTGATCGCGCCGACTTTCTCTTCCTTGGCAATCGGCAGAATCGTATCGAAAATGCTACCCACTGAACGCGCCATAAATTCTGTGCAAATGACCGGGCGGCCATACTTTTTCAGCCAGCCGATCTCGCGCTTGAAATATTCTGGCCAACTGTAATTATGAAACGTGATGACATCGGATTCTTTGAGCTGGATTTGCTCGATTTTGCCGAGGTGGGAACCGTCCGGGGCTTGATCTACGCAACAGACTCCGCTCGTGAGCGGCTGCGTGGGATTGACTTCGCGGGCCCATTCGAACGCTTCGGGCAAGAGCACGAGGACGCGAGCCATTTTGTCTTTCAATTCTTCTGTCGCGTAGCTGCCCATGTCGCGGTTGCCTGGCTCGTTCCACACGTCCCAGCCGAGAATGCGATCGTCTTTAGCGAATGCTCCCACGACTCCCTGCACGTAGGCTTTCAAGCGCGGATATTGCTTCAGGTCGCCGAGCGCTGCAGTGCCCGGACTCTGGACCCAGCCGGAATTGTGAACGCCGGGAATTGGAGGATGCTGCGGGCCCAAATGCGGCATCGGGTCCCAGCAGGAATCAAAGAGGACAAACAGCGGGCGAATGTGGTGCTTCGCAGCAATGGTCAGGAATTGGTCGATGCGATTCTTGAAACCGTCGGCATCGCGCTGCCAGAGCAAATCGTGGAGGAAAACACGCATGGTGTTCATGCCGAGCGATTCGGCCCAGCCCAATTCCTGGTCAATTTGCTCTGGATTGAAGGTCGCCTCCTGCCACATTTCGAGTTCGTTGATGGCCGAGCGCGGGATGTAATTGCTGCCGACGAGCCACGGTTGCTGCCCGTACCAGTCGTTCGCTTTTTTCTCCGTCCAGCGAACGTTGCTCTTTCCCGCTGCATTTGCGCTCAAGACGGTAAACATGAGAATTGCGGCCGAGAGAAGTGGCTTCGCTATGTTCATGAATTAGTTCCCCTTCGCGCTGATTCTTGAGTGAGCGACAGACTGGGATCGGCGTTCAGCGTAAGATCGGCGAGGCGGCCCGCACGGAGCCGCGAATAGGCCGCCGCCGCGATCATCGCAGCGTTGTCGGTCGAGAGTGCACGGCTTGGAAAAAAGACTTCGACACCTGCGGATTTTGCGCGCTCTTCAAAAGTGGTGCGTAACTGGTTGTTGGCCGCGACACCCCCGGAGACCAGGATGCTTTCGACATCAAGTTCTTCCGTGGCAGTCATGGTGCGGTCCACCAAATCGCGCACGACCGCATTTTGAAACCCGCGGATGAGCCCGAGCGTGGCCGGGCCACAGAGCGGGAACAAGTGATCGAATTTGCGCTCGCCGCGGGCGAGGGCTTCTTCGCGTTCGCGAATTTCCGGAGCATATTCAGCATGCTCGCGCAAATGATAGAGCACGGCCGTTTTCAGGCCGCTGAAACTGAAATCGAGCGGATTGCCGCGTGTTTTTGTGGGGCCAAATTTCACGAGCGCAGGAGCGCCGTCGGCGGCCGCTGCGAGCCGATCGAGAATCGGCCCACCGGGGTATCCGAGTCCCAGCAGCTTCGCGACTTTGTCGTAAGCTTCGCCCGCTGCGTCGTCCCGCGTCTGTCCCAACTTGCGGTAATGAAATAGCGCGCTCGCATCCTGAGCGCTCGCATCTTCAGCTTTCACTTCATACAAAACCGTGTGGCCACCGGAAACGATCAGGCAAACTGCGGGGAGCTTGGGCGTTCGGCCCACTTTGTGGGCTTCGAGAAACACAGCGTGGACGTGCCCCTCCAAATGATTCACCGGCACAAGCGGTTTTCCCAGAGATTCCGCAAGAGTTTTTCCGTAGGTGATTCCTACGAGCAGCGCTCCGACGAGGCCAGGCCCTTGAGTCACACCAATGGCCTCCACATCTTCCAGCTTCAGGCCGGCTTGCGCGAGGGCCTCGCGCACGACTGGAACGATCTGCCGCAGATGTTCGCGCGAAGCCAGCTCGGGCACGACACCGCCGTATTTGCGATGAACGCCCACTTGTGACGCCACAACGCTGGATAGAATTTCGCGGCCGTCGGCGACTACCGCGGCCGCGGTTTCGTCGCAGGAGGACTCGATTCCTAAAATGCGAGTGCTCATTGTGTAATTCTCGAAATCCTCGGAAATGGAAAAGCAGATTCCTCAGGTCCTAAAGGACTGAGCTACAGCTCTTCCATAACGCTAAAGCTTCAAGCCCTTCAAATATTGGCGGAAGTCACCGCCAAATTCCTTGTTTTGCAAGGCAATCTCTACGGTCGCCTTCAAGAATCCCAGCTTGTCGCCTGCATCGTAAGAGACTCCATCATAAATGTACGCCCACAGACCGTCTTCCTGCGCCAGAATGCGAAGTGCGTCGGTCAATTGGATTTCATTACCGGCGCCTGGCTTGGTTCGCGCCAGGCAATCAAAAATTTCCGGCGGCAAAACGTAACGCCCCGTGATGGCAAGATTCGAAGGGGCTTTTTCGGGTTTGGGCTTTTCCACCACGTCGCGGATTCGCAGCAATCGCGCGCCGAAAGGCGGCTGCGGCGCGGGCTCGCCATCAATGATGCCATAGAGATGCGTTCGCTCCTTCGGCACTTCTTCGACAGCGATGGCTCCCACGCCCGTTGCAGCGTAGACGTCAATGAGCTGTTTAGTGGCGGGATTCTGGCCGGGAATCAGAACATCGCCGAGCAAAACGGCAAAAGGTTCGTCACCGACAAGATCTCTTGCGACCAGCACGGCGTGGCCCAGGCCGAGCGGCTCTTTCTGTCGGGTATAGCTGACCTGGACCATGTCGCTGATCCGGCGAACCATGGCGGCTTGATCTTTTTTTCCTTTTTCCTCGAGGAAGCGCTCGAGGGTGGGCGAATAATCGAAGTGGTCCTCGATGGAATTCTTCCCTTTTCCTGTGACGATGATGATGTGCTCGATGCCGGAGACAACACACTCTTCGACGACATACTGAATCTGCGGCTTGTCCACGACGGTAAGCATTTCCTTGGGTTGCGCTTTTGTCGCGGGCAGAAATCGTGTGCCGAGCCCGGCAGCCGGCAGCACGGCTTTGCGCACTTTGCGTCCCGCGGCAGTCTTTCCCTCGGTTGTGTCGGACATTCCGGATCGTCTCCCTTACGCGGCAAGCTGGGCGCGATTTTACTTTTTCTTTGCGGGCTTCTGCTCTTTCGAGTCCTTGGAAACAGGTTCTTTGGAATCGCCGCTCTTCTCCTTGCCGGCGGTTTCCATCGCTGCTCCAGCAGTCTTCTCGGAATCGGCGCCGCTAGATTTCTTGGCGTAATCGGTCACATACCATCCTGCGCCTTTGAATTGGATGGCCGGCGCGGTCACGAGCCGTTCCACTTTGCCGCCACAGTGCGGGCATTTCCTCAAGTGCGGCCCGTCAACATTCTCTATTTTTTCTGTTCGCCGGCCACACTTCTGGCATTCGTACTCATACAAGGGCACAGATATCCCTCCTCGTCGTACTGAAAAAATGAAGTATAGCATTGCCATGAAACTGCCGCCGCGTGAGGACGCTTTTGTGCGCGGAACCTCTAGGCTTTTGGCGATCAACGCCGCTCCGGGAGCGCATGCTAGACTGATCCTTATGACCGCAAGGAATGCAGCTGCAGAGCGGCAGAATGGCCCGGGATGTTTGTACCTTGTCGGGACGCCGATTGGCAACCTCGAAGACATCACGCTGCGCGCGCTGCGCATCTTGAAGGAAGCGGATCAAATCGCGTGCGAAGACACCCGTCACACGCAGAAACTGCTGACGCACTACGACATTCATAAGCCGCTGGTCAGCTACCACGAACATAACGAACTGAAACGAGCTGCGGAATTGGCCGCTGCCATGGAACAAGGCGCAAAAATTGCGCTGGTGAGCGATGCTGGAATGCCGCTCGTTTCCGACCCTGGGCACCAGCTCGTGGCGCTTTGCTTGGAGAGGCAAATTCCAGTGGTGCCAATTCCGGGGCCGTCGGCGCTGCTCACCGCGCTATCCGGTTCGGGGATGCCTACGGAAGAATTCCTTTTTGTGGGATTTCTTCCTGCGCGCAGCGGAGAACGCCGCCGGGCCCTTGAATGCTTACGCATCGAGGAACGCACGATCATTCTTTATGAGGCGCCGCATC
This sequence comes from Candidatus Acidiferrum sp., assembly GCA_035280045.1. Classification (GTDB taxonomy): domain Bacteria; phylum Acidobacteriota; class Terriglobia; order Acidiferrales; family UBA7541; genus Acidiferrum. Next base: position 18,403 of record DATEGP010000020.1, on the reverse strand, counting down.
GTGTGGCCGAATGCATTTCGGACGCGCTTGAGATCCTCGGCAACCGGCCTGGTTGCCTGGCGCGCGAGGTGACAAAAATTCATGAAGAGTTTCTGCGCGGCAAGCTCTCGGAGATTCTTGCTTCGCTTGAAGAGCGCTCCGTACGCGGAGAAATCACGCTTATTCTTGGCCCACCGGGTGCAGCCGAAGTACGCGCGCATGGTAACTCTTCGCAAACATTGGCGGCGCGGGTCGAGGAATTGATGCAGCAGGCTAAACTGGACCGCAAGGAAGCGCTTAAGCTGGCCGCCAAAGAGCGGGGGTTGACGCGGCGCGCGGCCTATAGCCAATTGGTCGGCAGTCATGCGGGGGAATCCCGCGGCAGGGACGACGCCTAGCCCGAAAAAATTCAGGCTGGAGCACGTGACCTGCCGAGAGAACTGTGCATCGAAGTAACCAGTCTGCTCCGGGTCGGGCAGACAATCCGACAGCGAGGTGATTCTATGAGCTTTTACGGCGGCAAAGAGCTGGCAAGCGCGTTTCGAACCGTGCGGAAGAACACCATTCGAGTTGCGGAAGATATTCCAGAGGACAAATACGATTTTGTGGCGGCTCCGGAGGTACGGACTGTTGGCCGGATGCTGACGCATGTGGCTATCTCCACGCGCATTTGGGAAGAGGTACACAAGAACGGCCTGACAACCCTGGTAGACTTCGATTTCTTTGGAATGATGGACAGGTTCAACGCGGAGGAAGCCAAGCCAAGAACGAAAACCGAAATTGTGGAGCTGCTGAGAGCCGAAGGCGAGCAGTTTGCCGCCTGGCTGGAGACGCTGACACCGGAAGTCCTTGCCGAGACGGTGACCGAGCCAGACGGGAAGACGGCGAAGACGCGCTTCGAAAGATTGCTGTCGGCGAAAGAGCACGAAATGCATCATCGCGCTCAATTGATGCTTATTGAACGGCAATTGGGGATCGTGCCGCACCTCACCAAGCAATTTCAGGAAGTCGTGGCGCAGATGCGCTCCGCCAAGGCCGCAGGATCCGCAGCCTAGGGCCAGGGCAAAAGCTGCGGCGCCGCTGCGAATTATCTGCAAAAAGTGATCCTGGCGGCGACATCAATCAATTTGTTTCGTGCGGACGCCCTTTACCGGATGCGTGACCAACTGGCCGGCGAGACCCAGAAAGCGCGTCATGTGCGGCAGCTTGGGGTGCGCATCGAAGGCGGCTTCGTCTATCCACTCAGAGTGAATGTAGAAAACCAGCGGGTCGCGCGTCGCCTCGTAGAGATGAATGAGGATGCAGCCGGGCTCAGCGCGCGTTGGCTCTAGGAGTAACTTCAATTCTTCGCGGAGTTGTTGTTCTTTCCCGGGGATTGGTTCGAAGCGAACGAAGGTGTGCAGCGGCAAGGCCTCCAGTTGAGTATAGCCTAGGCGGAGCTACAGGGAGGCGGGAGGAGCAGGGCGCAGCGGGCGCCACTTCTCTGGCGGCAGGAGCGCCAAAAGCTTCTTCCCTTCTTCCTCGGGAAGAATCGTGTAGTGCAGCGGAGTGTCAGGCAAACTTGGGTCGGCTGGACTGAGCATCGTGACGATGCCGACGCGTCCCAGGGAGCAACGGAAAGCGAAACCGATCAAAGTATCCGCGGCGCCATTCCATTCCCTGATGCGCAGTAGTTCCTGCCAGCTTCGGTTTTGAAGGCAATCGTAGTATTGGTTCACACGCAGGGGGCTGTGCCATTGTTCTACAATCGCTACGGTCGCGAGAATCGAATACGAATGATCGCGGTAGCTACCGTCACATATGGGGCACCCATCCAAAGCGCGCCTCAACTCGCGTGCGATCGCGCTGCCGGGAGCGCCCTCCGCTTCGTCGGTGATTCCACTGACGTGGACCTCACGCTCCCTTTGGATAAGCTTGCGTAAAGAATCCCGGTGACCGCACCTATCATCGGGTATTAGCACTTTCATACAATCGCCGCTCAATTTGCCAAAGTAGGCAATGGCGTGCAATCCGAAAGTTTATGTAATCCAAGTAGGTGACCTCCCTTAATGCCATTGAGGAAAAAACCCGAGCTTCGTCTTCGGCTTGCGACACCGGCGATGAAATCTTGTGTTGTGTGATTCCGGCGGTCGCGGTAGGGTATCGGCGAATCATTGAACCAAAGAATACGTGCGGAATACGCACGCAACTGGAAGACGCTGGGGGGTGCTCCAGCAGGAGGCGACATAGATGCCCGATGAACTAGAGAAGGACCGTTGGACGCGGCGCGGATTTCTGGGGGCAAGTTCCGCGGCGCTGGCTGCCGGGATGATGGCCGCGAACAACGCCGCGGGGCAAAACCAGGATTCCGCGCAAAAAACACAGGGCGACCGAAGACGAAGCGAACCCGTCCCCAAGAATCCAGCGATGGACGCGCAAAACGCGGATTCGGTAAATCCGCCGCCGACGGACGCGGGCGGCGTGCCAACGTTCAAGTATCCCTTCTCCATTGCGCACAAACGAGTGCATGAAGGCGGATGGTCGCGCGAGGTGACGGTGCGCGAACTGGCTGTCTCGAAGTCGCTTGCAGGCGTGAATATGCGGCTTACCGCGGGCGGCGTGCGTGAATTGCACTGGCACACTGCCGCCGAATGGGCGTACATGCTTTATGGCACGACGCGCATCACGTGCATTGATGCAGATGGAAAGAGTTTTGTCGCGGACACCAAAGAGGGCGACTTATGGTACTTCCCGCCTGGAATTCCGCACTCGATCCAGGGACTTGCTCCGGACGGCGGAGAATTCATGCTGGTTTTTGACGATGGCAATTTCTCCGAGTACGAAACAGTGCTGTTGTCCGACTGGATGGCGCACACGCCGCGCGATGTGGTGTCGAAAAATTTTGCTGTGCCCCAGGCAGCCGTCGAAAAGATGCCGAACAAAGAGTTGTTTATCTTCCAGTCCGAAATTCCGGGACCGCTCGCCGAGGATCAGCGGAAGGCGGCCGGTGCTCTGGGCCCTTCGCCGATTGATTTCGCGTTTCGAACGATGCAGATGCCGCCAACCAAGCGCACCAAAGGCGGTGAAGTGCGCGTGATCGATTCAAGTACTTTCAAAATCTCTCAGAATATCGCTGCGGCAGTGGTTACGGTGAAGCCCGGCGGCTTGCGCGAACTGCACTGGCACCCCAATGCGGACGAGTGGCAATTCTACATCAGCGGGAAGGGCCGCATGACTGTGTTCGCCACAGGCGGCCGAGCGCGAACGATGGACTTCGAGGCGGGCGACGTTGGCTATGTGCTCAAGACGCTTCCGCACTACATCGAAAACACCGGCAACACAGACCTGAAGTTTCTGGAAATGTTCAAGAGCAGCTACTATCAGGACCTTTCTCTTTCCGAATGGCTCTCTCACACGCCGCCGGAACTTGTGGCAGCTCATTTGAACCTGGACAAAGCAACTCTGGACGCGTTGCCTCGCGGGAAAGCGGTCATCCTGCCCGAGTAGAAGCAAGCGATGACACTGCCGCGCGCTAACGCGCATTTGCGCCTCCTGGAGTTGGGGTAGTTCCTCAGGGCGCGCCTCAGGTATTTACACCCCTGCAGTTTGGAGTATCCACCGAATTGCTGAAGTCGCCGTCTGCGCCTATACGTTACGCGTGCCTCTAGAAGCGGGTGGCCGATAGCTGTCCTTCGGGTCCGTGCCTCCTTGAACTGTGGATGACCACCCGCTTCGCCATTGGTCCAAGCGTCCTAATCGCACAGAACCGAAATCCCACGCCACCCACAAGAAAGCCCCGTAACTTTTTTCGCAGTGGCCAGTTATTATCCAGAAGCGATGAAGGCCACCGGACGCCCCGAAAAAAAGAAGGCACCGCCCAAAGGCGTTGCGCCTCGCAAGGCGAGCGCGCCAGCAGAGGCGGAGGAGCGTTTGCTCATCGAAGCTGCACAAGACGACCCGGCAAGATTTGATGCTCTTTATGAACTGCATTTCGAACGCGTGTACGGCTTCATCGCCGGGCGCGTGCAGGATCGCGCGACGGCCGAAGATTTGACTTCCGACGTGTTCTACAAGGCGCTCGCTAATTTGAAGAGCTATGAATGGCGCGGAGTTCCGTTCGCGGCATGGCTGCTACGGATTGCGGCCAATGCCATCATCGATCGATCGCACCGCGCATCCCGCGAATATCCCATGTTGGACGACCCTCCCGACCCTGGCTTGAAGCCCGACATGCTTGCCGTCGAACACCGCGCGCGGCTTTTTCAACTCGTGAAGCAACTCCCGGAGACGCAGCGCCGCGTCGTCGAAGAGCGCTTTGTTGACCAGCGCAGCATTCGTGAAATCGCCGAACGCCTTGGCAAAAGCGAGGGAGCCGTCAAGCAATTGCAATTGCGCGCGCTCGAGCGGCTGCGGGCGCAGATGGAGGGCCGTCATGCCTAAACGCGTGCCGAAGCGCCCCCTCGCGGAGCAGCTGGAAGAAGTCGTACAGGCAATGCTGGTGTCGCTGCAACCCCGGCCAGAAAAGGCGCCTCATCGAGACCTTGCGCCGCTTCTCACCATCGCGCGAGAGCTTCGCAACCTGCCGCGCAAAGAGTTCCGAGCAACACTCAAATCCGATTTGCAAAGGAGAGCATCCATGTCTGTAAACGAAGGAATCGAATCCTCCGCCGCCGCGCCGGCTAAGACCGTGCACTATATGCGGCCCGGATTCACATCCATCACGCCCTACGTCATCGTGAACGGGGCGGCCCAATTCCTAGAATTCTTGAAGAATGCATTCGATGGCGTGGAACGGCTGCGCGTGCCGGCGCCAGATGGCACGCTGGTACACTCCGAAGTAGCCATCGGCAACGGCATCATCGAAGCCGGTGATGCCAACGCGCAGATTCCCCGCGCACCGACGGACATTCATCTCTACGTGAACGATGCAGATGCCACTTTCGACCGTGCGCTGGCGGCGGGCGCTACCTCGATCTACAGACCGACCGATGAACATCCTTCGGGCGACCGCTGGGGCGCGCTCAAGGATCCTTTTGGCAATCGCTGGTACATCGCGACGCCCAAAGGCTGGACGCCCGGGCCGGAAGGTTTGCGCAGTGTGCAGCCGTACCTACATCTTCGCGGGGCACACAACATGATTCCGTTTATGGAAGCGGCCTTCGGCGCGGAAGCGATGGGCGTTCACAAATCGCCGGATGGAATCGTGCGGCACGCCACCATGCGGATTGGCAACGCTACGCTCGAAATTGACGAAGCCCACGATCAGTATCAGCCGAAGCCGTGCCTCCTGCACGTCTACGTGCCGGACGCGGATGCCATGTACGCGCAGGCGTTGAGCGCGGGCGCAATCTCGGTTGAGCCGCCAGCCGACAAACCCTACGGTGATCGCTCCGCCGCGGTGAAAGACAAATTCGGGAACACTTGGTATCTCAATACGTTTATGGGGCAATGAGTTGCAGGCACGAATCGCAAGCGGAAGCCGGCACTTGGTTTACCAGCCTCTGACAAAGCAATGTCCCTGACATCTAGCCTGAAAACACTGGCTGTTCTGGGACTCTTCCAGGCTCTTGTTGCCTTGACGAGTCCCAAAGCAGACAAAACAACCGCAACTTTCAGGGGTTACGAAGCGACGTGGACGCTGACGGCGATGTTTTTTCCACCTTCTTCGCGATAGGTGACTTCAGCGTTGGCGTTGACTTTGAGTTTGCCTTCGATGGCCGTGTTCTTGTCGATCATGAAAGTCATTGTCTTGGGTTCCGTTTGCGTCAGTTGGTTACCTGCGGAAGTCTGATTCGCAGATACGGTTAGAGTGAAAGAGTCTTTCGCTACCGACGCAATCTTTCCGGACACAGATTGCGTTGCTGAGGGAGTCTGCTCGTTGATCAAGGCTGGGTAAGCGCTCCCGTGGGTGGTGGCCGGTGGCAATCCCCAAGCTGCAACTACCAGGATCACACCTGCCAGAGTGGCAAGGGTAAGCCGAAGCGTGTTCTTCATTGGTGACACTCCTCAGTGAGTAATTGGGGGGCACTGCTTCAGCGCAGAACAATACCCATTCTTCCAAGGGGGCTAGAATAAGACCTTTAACCTCTTGAAGGTCTTGAGTTTAGTGGAGACTCATCCCAGTTGTAGCACGGGCATCCGTCGGTACTAGAACGCGTAATCCCTTCCAAAGGCTGGTCGAAGATACCCGAAATCACCTATGTAGTGAAATACCGGAGCCTACTGGGTTCCTCCTGGGTCCGATGACTTTGGATTGTCTTTTCCAGCGGGTTTGGTTGAAGCGACTTGGGAATCAGCGAGTGAGGGAGTTAGAGAAGCCGTCAGCGCGTAGGACTTCCCGTGGTCTGTCAGGCCGGCGATTAAGAGCTCGTAGCGGAAGCCCTCCGGGTGACTCGCGCTCCTGAGAAGAGCCAGTATGCCTCTCACCTCGGAATCAGAGTGAATCACGATCTCACCCGACGAGGTCAGGCCAGACACAACCATACCCCGAAATTCAGTGCCGTCCACATTTACCGCTGAATCGATGGAATCCAGCATCTTGACACGAAGGAGCGTTCCCTTAGGCAGACCGTCTACGCTGTCGCCGCTCGTCGGATTGAGCCGGGCATGGAGGTAAAAGGTCAAGACCGTCCCGGCAGTAACGTGGATAGGCACAGGTACAAATGCGGTGCCGGACTTTTGCCCTTGAGCAACACTCACAAACGAACAAGCAAGAAACAGAGCAACCAGGGCGATACGCTTCATCGGCTGGGACCTCGTATCCCCAAAAAACAAAAAAACAGAGTCGCTAACTTGGATGGCTCACTTGATCCTAAAGTTGCGCTTTTGTTTAGGTCAATGGTGCTTTGGGCCTAAATGTGTTCTATGACATATCCAGGGAATGCCGGTCGCACCAACAAAGAATCAGGCGGCGGATTCGGAACGAAACATCCGCTGGAAACGCGGGCCGGTGAACTGCACGCCCACGAACTTCTCGCCCAGCGAGTCTGAGTCGCGAACGTGGACCACGCGCCCTTGTGTATAGAAATCCGCCTCGGCCCGTCGCGTAGCATAATGCGAAAATGGGATACGGATTTCCAGGTTCGACCCGATGGCCACGTCGAAGCGCGTCAGAAACGCGGCTCCGCTGCGGCAAAGATTTTCGCTGGAAGTTTCTTCTTCGAAAGTCACGCCGCGGGAGTCGCGTCCGCGAACGCGCATGGGCAGGTGAACTGCAATCCTACGTTCGGAGCGTTGCCTCGCAACGCTGGTGCTGATTGGGACCATGGGCTGGGTCCTCACTCCTGCCAGCCCCGTCTGGGCCAGAGCTGGCCATTTCTTGCGCGCCCGTAACCCGGGCGAGAACGGCCGCTCGGCCCTCAAAAAAACTCTCTACGCTCGAGAGGATTTCGTTGGGCGTTCGCGCCGCGTGTACGATTCTGCGAAGCTCGCTGCCGTTCCCCACACTATGAGTAAACCAGCAAGCGAACTGCTTCATTTTGCCTACACCATCAGGCAGGTTGGCGGCACAAATTTGTCTATAGTAGTCAATGAGTAACCGGAAGCGGTCGGTCTCCGTGGGGATGGCGTAGTGCCCAGTTGCCGCAAACTCCTGCATTTGGCGAAAGATCCAAGGATTCGTGGCCGCCGCGCGGCCAATCATCACGGCGTCGCAACCGGTCTCTTGAAACATGCGCTCCGCATCTTCCGGGCGGTTAATATCGCCGTTCCCTATTACAGGAATCTTCACCGCCTGTTTGACGGCCGCGATGATGTTCCAGTCCGCCGATCCGCTGTAACCCTGCACCCGGGTCCGCGGATGCACCGCCACGCCTTCGACGCCCATGCTTTCCGCCAGCTTCGCCACATCTACCGCAACAATCGATTTTTCGTCCCAGCCCGCACGCAGCTTGATGGTCAGCGGAATTTTCACTGCAGCGCGCACGGCGCGAAAGATTTCTTCGAGCAGCGACAGGTCGCGCAGCAAACCTGAACCGCCGCACTTCACGACTTTTTTCGCAGGGCAGCCGAGATTGATGTCCACGGCGTCATAGCCGAGGTCTTCGACCATCTTCGCGGCTTCGGCCATGACCGCAGGATTCGCCCCAAACAGCTGCGCCGTGATGGGATGCTCATCTTCCTGAAAATAAAGGTAGCGAAGCGTCTTCTTCGCGCTGCGGGTGATGCCCTCAGAGCTGGTGAACTCCGTCATGAGCAGACCGCAGCCACCCAGTCCGCGAATCACACGGCGGAAAAGCGTGTCCGTCACGCCCGCCATCGGCGCGAGCACAGCCGCAGGGCGAATCGTCAAATCCCGAATTTCGTATTCCCTGGAAATCATCAAATTTAGTGTAGTTGTAGCAAGGTCTTCCAGCAAGCCAGATTGCGCCTCAGCAGGCGCAAAGGAGCAGCTTCACTTCTTCTCAGGTGAGGTGAGCGCAAAATCCTTCAGGAATTCATCCAAGCGCAGGAACTTGCGGCCCAGTGCGCCGGAATAAGCCGACCATTCCGGATCGCCAGTGTCCGCCTCCAATGCCGCGCGCGCCGCAGCTAGCTTCGAATCCAGATCATCGAGGTAGTGGAAAACCAGTGCTTCGCGAATCATCGGCAGCTTCGGCGAGCCAAATTCGTATTCGCCATGATGGCTGATGAGCAGATGCTGCACTACCGTCTTCAGATTCGGCGGGAAGCCCTCGATCGCGCTCATCGCCCTCGAAACTGTTTCGATTTCCATCACGATGTGCCCAAGCAGTTGCCCTTCAACCGTATAGCCGATGGCGCGTTCGTAGCACAGCTCATCGAGCTTTCCGACATCATGGAGAATCGCCGCGGTGAACAGTAAAGCAAGATCCAGTTCGGGATAATGCGCCGCCACTTGCTTCGCCAGCCCGCACAAGCTGATTACATGCTCCAGCAAGCCGCCGAGATACGCATGGTGCATGACTTTCGCCGCCGGCGCGCGTTTGTACCTGGCAGCAATGTCCGGATCGTTGAGAATTCCCCCCACAAGCTGTTTCAGCCAGGGATTTGCAATCGATGCCGCGAATTCGAGCAACTGTGTATACAGCTTGGCCACATCGGCCTTGGTCTGCGGTAAAAAATCGGCAAGATCGATTTCTTCGGGCTTGGCCAGCCGAACCTGCATCACCGAAAGCTGTGGCCTGTTCTTGTAAATCTCGACGCGCGCCTGCACTTTCACAAAGTCGTCTCGGTTAATCCCCTTCGCCGCAGTTTCGAACTGATCCCACATACGCGCTTCGATGGTGCCGCTGCGGTCGCCCAGCTCCATCCGCAGATAGGCCTTGCCCTCGCGCGTGTTGCGAATTTCCTTCTCGCAAACCAGGAAAAATGTGGTGATGTTTTGTTCGGTGCTGATGTCGGAGACGAGGGGCGTCTTCATTGGCCGTATTCTAGCGCAGATTATTCATCAAGAATATACTTCGTAACCAATACCTCTTCACTTGCCGGAATCGGCCGACTTCCCGGAACCTCCGCCGGCCCTCTTGCCGAACAGCAGGAATTTCTTGTGCCCCTTCTTCTGTTTGTTGACTTCCGGAGTGGCGCTCACTTCCTGAATCTCCGAGCCGCCCTCGCCCGCAATGTCCTGATAGCCTGGCTTGATAATCACGTAGCTTTGCTCGCGGAGCGTCTTGAGGTAGCCATGCAGCGCGGGCTCCATCCGCGCCTCGTACAGTTTGTTAGTAATTTCATTCCGCACTTTGTCCAGCGACTGCTGACCCTCGTCGTAATGCTCAAGCACCTGCAAAATCAAGTAGCCCTGCTTGGTCTCCAGAACGTCGGTGAGCTGGTTCCTTTTCATCGCAAAGACTTTGTCTTCGAGTTCCTTGGCCAACTCACCCCGTTTGTATTGTCCAAGAAATCCACCCTGATCCTTGGTGCTGCTGTCGGAATAGCGCTTTGCAATCTCGCCGAAGTCTTCCCCGTCCTGCACCCGCTTCAGCGCCGTCTCCGCTTTTTTCTTTAGGGCCGGCAGCTCATCGGCGCCTTTGCCCTGGGTGTTGACTTGAATTTCACGAAGGGCCACCTGTTCCGGCCGCACAAATTCCGTTTTATGGGCGTCGTAATACTTTTGAACTTCGTCGTCCGTGATATTTATATGTGACCCGACTTCCTGGCCAATCACTTTTTGCGTGAGCAGGCGGTTCTCGATGCCGCTCTGGAAATCTTCCCAATTCATCCCCTCGGAGGTGACCGCTTTTTCGAGATCATCAATGCTCGCCAGTTTGTTTTGCTGGCGAATTTGGTCGAGCTGCTTGATGACTTCGGGCTTCACGCTGATGCCCATGTCTTTGCCCCGCTGGACAAGGAGCGACTGATCAATCAGGTTGCGCAGCGTGTTTTTCTGCCCGTCCTCAATGGCTGTCTGCAACTGTGCGGGTGTGCAGCGCCCCTGGCACTCCTGCTTGGCATCTTCCTCGGACGTCTGTTTTGCTTTTTCATATTCGGAGAGTGTGATGATTTCGTTGTTGACGCGCGCGATGATCTCTTCAATGGTCTTGCCGGCATTCGGGTCAACGGGCTGCGACGCCGCCGCTCCCTTCAATTTCGGAGCAGGTGGAGTTGCGGGCTTTGCCTGCGAGGCAGCAGGCGGAGCAGCGGGTGGAGGTGCCTGCGAACTGGACTCCTGCCCCTGCGCATCCGTGGTTAAGCCAATCAGTAGCGGGGCAGCGCACAGCACCGCGACGATAGTGAGTTTTCTCATGCTTTCTCCCAACTGCTAAGTTTAGCCTTGCCCTTGAAGGCCGAGCAATACGTTTCTCAAAACCGCCGGCACCGGCTCCCCGCGCTTCAATTCAATCCAAAGCACCCCGCTGGGATCTGGCTTGATGCCGGCCCGCGAGCGCACCACGCTGACCAGCCTGGCTGGATCGAGCGTCGTCTCTGGGTGGAAGCGCAGGGCAACCCGGCTCCCCTGCCGCTCGACCGACGATATCCGCAGGTGTTCACACATGGATTTGAGCACGGCGTAGTCCAAAAGGTTTTCCACGGAGTTCGGGGGAGCACCGAACCGGTCTTCCAGCTCCTTGCGGACGTCCTGCTTTTCCCCCTCGGTGGCAATCGTAGAAATGCGCTTGTAGGTGCGCAAGCGCAGGTTCTCGCTGGGGATATAGGCTTGGGGAATGCGCACATCCAAACCGAGGCTGAGAGTCGTGCGCAAGTCGGGTGCGGCTTCTTCGCCTTTCAGTTTGGCCACCGCGCGCTCCAGCATCTGACAATACATGTCGAAGCCGATGGCTTCGATGTGGCCGTGCTGCTGCCGGCCCAGCATGTTACCGGCGCCACGCAGTTCCAAGTCCAGCGCGGCAATGCGAAAGCCCGCGCCCAGTTCGCTGAATTCCTTCATGGCCGCGAGGCGTTTACGCGCGATGTCGGAAAGTGTGGTTTCCGGAGGAACCAGCAAATAAGCATAAGCACGCTGGCTCGACCGCCCGACGCGCCCGCGCAGTTGGTAAAGCTCCGCGAGGCCGAGGCGGTCAGCGCGATTAATCAGGATGGTGTTGGCGCGCGGAATGTCCAAGCCGTTCTCGACGATCGTCGTCGCCACCAATACGTCCGCCTCGTCGCGAATGAATTTCAGCATCACGCTTTCGAGCTCTTTTTCGCCCATTTGCCCGTGGCCGACGACCACTCGCGCCTTGGGCACGAGTCTCTGCACCATCGAGCCAAGCGAGTAAATGGATTCCACGCGATTGTGAATGAAGTACACCTGGCCGTCGCGCGCCAACTCGTTTTCAATCGCGCTGCGCATCAGCTCTTCATTAAATGGCGCGACCACGGTTTGAATCGCCAAGCGGTCGCGCGGCGGCGTTTCGATGAGCGACATGTCGCGCAGTCCCACCAACGACATATGCAATGTCCGCGGAATTGGCGTCGCCGAAAGTGCCAGCGCGTCCACGTTCTTGCGCATTTCCTTCAGCCGCTCTTTGTGCGCCACGCCGAAGCGTTGCTCTTCATCCACAATGAGCAGGCCTAAGTCCGCAAATTTCACGTCTTTCGAAAGAAGGCGATGCGTGCCGATCACGACGTCCACTTTCCCGGCTTCCAAATCAGCGAGGATTTTCTTCTGCTCGGCCGCGCTGCGAAAGCGGCTGAGCATTTCGATCCGCACCGGAAACGCGGCGAAGCGTTTCTTAAACGTCTCAAAGTGCTGGAAAGTAAGGACCGTAGTTGGCGCCAGCAGAGCGACTTGCTTGCCATCGTTGACGACCTTGAAGGCCGCACGCATCGCCACTTCCGTCTTCCCATAACCAACATCGCCGCAAAGCAGCCGGTCCATCGGCTCGGTCCGCTCCATGTCCTTCTTGATGTCAGTAATCGCTGCCATCTGGTCCGGCGTTTCTTCAAACTCGAAAGCATCCTCGAATTCGCGCTGAAAATTGCCGTCCGCCGAAAACGCGAAACCTGGCGTGGTCTTGCGCTGCGCGTACAGTGCTAGGAGCTGGTCGGCCATGTCTTCGAGCGACTTCCGCACGCGCGTCTTGCGCGTGTTCCAAGCAGTGCCTCCCAGTTTGTCGAGCGGCGGATGCGCACCTTCCAACACGCGGTAGCTCTGCACCAAATCCATGCGTTCGAGCGGAACGTAGAGCCGCGCATCTTCGGCGTACCGAAGCAGCATGAATTCGCCGCGATGCCCGTCCGATTCAATCTGCCGCAGCCCCTCGAACTGCCCAATGCCGTGGTCCACGTGCACCACAAAGTCTCCCGGCTTCAGCTCGGCGAAATCGCTGAAGAATCCCGACGTGCGGATCTTGTGGCTCGGCCGCTCGACCGTCGGCGTCACATCGAAAAGGTCCGCGTGCCCGAAAATCGTCAGATTCGCGTCGGGAAAAGTCACTCCTTCGGCGAAAGGTGCGCGAATCAGCAGCATCCCCGCGGATTCCTGCGCTCCCTCCGCAGTAAAGCCTGCCGCCGCTTCTTCCGACTCCCCGAGCACGTAAGGCACTTCATACTCGCGGCAAATATCAGCAAACCGTTCAATCTCTCCTGTACTCGCGGCGGTCAAAAACACGCGCCCGCCGGAAGCCAGTTGTGATTTAACGTCGCCCATGCAGGCCACCACGTCGCCGTGAAAACGCGCGCTGGGCCGCGAGGAAATTTCGAATTGGGGAGCCTCGCCGATGCTCAGTGCAAGCTGCTCGAGATGAATTTGCGACGTTTTCCGTAGCGCGGTGGCTATTTGCTCTTCGTTCCAAAAAAAGTGCGCAGCTGGCCGCGAATTGGCGTGGCCGTACCGCTCGTAGACCTCCGTGGCAGAAGCCAAGTGTTTCTGCGCGGCATCGCGCAAAGCTTGCGGTTCATCAAGGAACACAATCGGCCGCAACGAGCTTTCGGACAATTCAAAAAGAAAAGCCGTGCCCGCTTCCCCGGAAGGCCCAAAGGCCGAAGAAATCGCTTCCCAGTCCTGCGAATCGTTTGCGGCAGCGCTTTCCGGAGGCGGCACCGCCCATTCGGTCAGCGGCAACAGCATTGTGCGATTCACGGGAGCGATAGACCGCTGCGTGCGCGGATCGAATTCGCGCACGGATTCCACCGTGTCGCCCAGCAGCTCGATGCGCACGGGCCGCATCGCTTCCGGAGAAAACACATCGATGATCCCGCCGCGCACCGCGAATTGCCCCGGCAGCTCCACCATCTCCGCGCGCGTGTAACCCACGGAGCCCAGATGTGCGATTAATTCTTCGTGGCCGATTTCGGTGTCCTTTGCGAGCGTCTTCGCAAGGTACAAATAAGCCGCCGGATCCTGATACCGCCAAAGCGCGGCAGACATCGGCGCAATCGCCAGCGAGATTTGCCCGTCCACCAGCCGAAACAACGTCGTCGCCCGGCGCTCGAGAATGTCGGCGTGAGGACTCTGCGATTCCCAAGGCAACCGGTCGAACGATGGAAGTGTCGCGACAGTCCCGGAAGCTCCTGGAAAAACAGCCGCGAAAAACCGCAGCGTCTCCGCAAGAGATTCCGCGCGCCGGTTCGAGTCCGTCACAAAAAAAGCGGGCCGCCGCAGCGCATGCGTCAGGTAAGCCGCCACCAGCGCCTTCGCAACATCGTGCAGTCCGGTGATCGAAACCAGCCCGGCGTTTGCGCGCAGTTCCGCCAGTGCGCCTTCCATCGAGGGATGGCGCAGCAAACCCTCCAATCTTTCGCGAACTGCCGGAAGTATCATGCGTGGGCGATCAGGAATCCGCGCGCGTCGCGCGCTTTTCTTTAGTTTGAGACTTCTCGCTTACACCGGAAGGGCCGGCACCTTCACGAATTTTCCGCAGAATCGTGGTGGTCGAATAACCCGGCACCAGCGGAATCGAAACCACGCGCCCGCCCGCCGCTTCCACTTCTTCGCGGCCAACAATCTGGTCGCCGGGCCAGTCGCCGCCTTTCACAAGGACATCCGGAAGCAAACGCGCAATCACCTCGCGCGGCGTAAGCTCATTGAAAATGATCACCCCATCCACCGCTTCCAGAGCGGAAAGAATTTCCGCGCGCTCCTGCTCCGGAATCACCGGCCGTGTCGGCCCTTTCAACTGGCGCACGCTTGAATCGCTATTCAGCCCCACAATCAGCGCATCCCCCATCTGCCGCGCCAATTCGAATTCGCAAATGTGCCCAGGGTGGAGTAGGTCAAAACAGCCGTTGGTAAACACGACGCGGCGCCCATTGCGTTTCTCGCGGCCAAACCGCAAAATCGCCTCCTCGAGTGTCAGGGCTTTCGATTGCAAGGGATCTCCATGTAGGCAGAAGAGAAATCGCGACCACGCCTGAACTTTTATTTTATCACGCGCAGCAGACTCGGCGCTCAGGAGCGCCCACTTCACAATGAAATCACGAAAAACCGCACGCGCCGTCGCCGGAATCCTTCTTGTCGCCGCCGGCTTCTGGCTCGCGTTTCCGAAGGCCTATCTTGAAAGGACGTATCTCATTCCCGCCGGCGGCTGCCGTCTCGAAACCACCATCTTCGAGAAGAAAGACGTTACGTCGCAAGGAACGGTCCTGCTGCTGCCGGGACTAGCCGCAAACAAAAAAGTCATGTCTTTCCTCGCGGGCGGATTCGCCGAGCAAAACTTGCGCGTGTTTGTTCCGGACTTGCCCGGCCACGGCCACAGCTCCGGCCCCTTTTCCCCTGCGTATGCGGAAGATTGCGCCGAAGCGCTCCTCTCTGGCTTGATCGCGCGCGGCATGGTGAACCCCGACCGCACCATCCTCGCCGGCCACTCGATGGGCGGCGCCATCGCGCTGCGTGTCGGCGCGAAAATTCCCGTTGCCGGTGTCGTCGCCATTTCTCCAGCGCCCATGCGAACCGCCTACGGCGTCCTGGCCGAGATGTTGCTCTACCAGGACCCTGGGCCCATGCCGCAGCGTTTCGTGGTCATCAGCGGTTCGCTCGAGCCAGAATCCATGCGCGCCAACGCGGCCGACCTCGTCGCTTCGCGCAATGACGGAAACGCGCAGTTGCTCCTGATTTCGCACGCCACGCACGCCAGCCTGCTCTTCAGCCAGACCGCCGTCCGCGCCATTCAAGATTGGACCGCCAGAACGCTGCAACTCACCGAGTCGCCCGGGATGCCTTCTCTGCGCCAGCTTTATGGCGCACTCGCGGGATTCATTGGCTTGCTCCTGCTTGCCAATCCTTTTCTACGCGAACTCACGGGAAAGAAACTGGCCGCTGAAAACGAACAAAAAGAAATGGTGCCGGGCAATTCCATCTCCTGGCCCCGCATGCTCCTTGAATTTGCAGTCGCAGCCACCGTCTTCGTTGTCTTGCTTAGATTCGGGAATCCGCTGCGCGCGATCCGTTTGTTTGAGGGCGATTACCTCGCAAGTTTTCTCTTGCTTCTCGGCATCGCGCTTCTTCTCCTCCGCTGGAATTCCCTGCGCGACCACTTCCTTCATTGGAAACCAGGATTGCTAGGAGCCCTTTTCGCCGGCTTGATTCTCGTTCTCTTATTCACCGCCTGGCTGGAACTCTCCCTCTACGAAGCCTGGCTCACTCCCGCAAAATGGTTGCGCTTCCCTTTTCTCTTTCTCGCCTTTCTTCCCTACCACTTCGCCGAAGAAATCTCCCTCGGCCCTGGCGCCAACAAAAGCCCATGGCGACGCTTCGCCGCAGGACTATCCTTGCGCGTCGCCGCCTGGGCCGCGCTCGCCCTCGGCGTCCTCTACCTGCACAGCGGCGAAATCCTCATGGTCCTGCTTTTGCCTTATTTTGCACTATTACACATCTTGGCGCGCCGGGGGATGGACATTGTGCACCAGGAAACCGGCTCGGCGCTGGCGTCCGCCGCATTCGGTGCTATACTCCTCGCTGGTTTTTGCCTGGTGATTTTCCCCGTCACCTGAGGACGTGTTACCCGAGCAACCCATCATCTGAGGCAGGCAGCAAGGTGTGCGTGAGGCAGCAGTCGCCTCGCGAGAAGAACCTGAGCTGTGCGAAAGAAAGTTATGGCAGAAATTGCAATCATTGGCGGCGGGCCCTCCGGCGCAATGTGCGGCGAGCAACTCGCGCGCGCCGGTCACAAAGTAAATCTTTTTGACGAGCATCTCGCCTGGGAAAAACCATGCGGCGGCGGACTCACACACAAAGCCATCCGTTGTTTCCCTTTCCTGCTCGACAATCCTCATCCAAAAAAGCTTGTTCACTCCGTCGAGCTGATCAGCAGCCAAGAGCATCGCGCCACGCTGGAGATGCCTCATCCAATCGTGATTTATTCACGCAAGGTCCTGAACGGCCTGTTGCTTGGGCGCGCTCAGGCGGCCGGCTGCACCGTGCAGCGCTCCCATGTGATGAGTGTCGACATCGATCGCACCAAGCCGCGCTATTGCGTCGAAGGCGAGTGGCAAGAAGCGGACTTTCTCGTCCTTGCGGCGGGCGCGCGAAATCAGCTCGTGCCGGGAAGCCGCGCGCTCAACCGCGACGAGCTGGAAATGACTCAGGGCTACTTCGTCCCGCAAAATGCCGATTCCATCACCATAAAGTTTCTTCCGCAATTTGAAGGCTACATCTGGTCCTTTCCGCGCAACGACCATCTGTCAGTGGGCATCTGCGGCAGCATGTCCTCGCACACCAGCGCGCAGCTTCGCGGTCACCTGCAGACCTTCGTCGAAAAACAAAACATCCCGACGGAAAACGCCAAGTTTTACAGCCACGTCTTGCCCTCGCCGCAGGAGCGCACGCTTTCCGAACGGAGCGTCGTCGGCAAAAATTGGGCGCTAGTCGGTGACGCCGCAGCCTGGGTCGATCCGCTCACTGGCGAAGGCCTGTTCTACGCCATCCGCTCAGGCGAACTGCTCGGCCGTTCGCTCGCGCAGGGCTGCCCCGAGAAATATCCCGCCTGGATCAAAGCCGCGTTCTCCAGCGAACTCGAATTTGCCGCGCGCATCGTGCGTCGTTTTTATCGGGGCTCGTTCCTCGGCAGCGCCGTCACCACGCGCATGGTGCAATTCATTCGCCGCAGCCCGGTCTTCCGCCAGTTGATGGGCGACCTCTTCAGCGGCACGCAGGACTATTCCAGCCTGAAGCGCCGCCTCTGGGGCCATTTGGGCATCACCATCAGCGATTTCATTTCCAGCGTGCTAAACCTCGAACGCCCCGCTCGCGCCCACGCCGGCAACACCAGCGCCGGCGACTAACTTTGGAGTGCGGCAGCCTGCCTACCGCAGGCAGGCCCTGCTGCCGCTTTTCTTCCTGCCTCGATTTCTCGCCTAAGCTGTCCTTTTTTCAGCCCTCTGGGCCGCTCATCTCCGATATGATGTTCCCATGTAGTTGTACTGCCTCGACCCGCATCGAATAACGAGGGCTGGGTTGTGCCCCGACGCATGGCCACTGAGACCGACGCAAAAACCGCATCCAAGGACAAAAAGCGCAAAAACGCCTGGAAGAATCTTCCCGACGTTTGGGCGTTGATGAAGCCGCGCCGCGGCCTGCTGGCGCTCGGCTTCCTCCTGATGGCTGTCAATCGCGTCTCCGGCCTCGTGCTTCCCGCGTCCACAAAATACTTCGTGGACAACGTCATCCTCCACCGCCAGATCCGCCTCTTGACGCCGCTCGCCCTCGCCGTCCTAGCCGCAACCATCATTCAAGGTCTCACGTCCTTCAGCCTCACGCAGTTGCTCTCCAAGTCCGCGCAAAAGATGATCACCGAACTGCGCAAGCAGGTGCAGGCGCACATCGGCCGTCTGCCGATCTCCTTCTACGATGCCAACAAGACCGGCGTGCTCGTCTCGCGCATCATGAGCGACGTGGAAGGCGTGCGTAATCTCATCGGCACCGGCCTGGTCGAGTTTGTCGGCGGCCTGATGACCGCTGCCATTGCTCTGGTCTACCTGATTCACACCAGCGTGCTGATGACCGGCGTGGCTTTCGGCATCCTGGTGATTTTTGGACTCGGCATCAGCAAAGCCTTCTCCACGATTCGCCCCATCTTCCGCGCGCGCCCCAAAATCACCGGCGAAGTCA
>DATEGP010000019.1:0-45567 GCA_035280045.1 Candidatus Acidiferrum sp. | reverse complement strand
GGCAGTGTTCCCGACAAATCTCCTGCGGGAAATCTTCGAGAGCATCGCTTCTCCTTGTTGTGAGTTATTCAGCTTGAAGTGCTTGCTAGCCTTCTATCAACACCCGTGCGTGTCCGCCCTGTGAAAGTGCACGTCCCAGTCCAAGTAACGGGTCGTTGCTTCATGCACTGCGCCTGCGGTTTTCGAGAAATTTGCCGCCACGTGGTGTTCGAATCCCTGTTCGCAAATGAACCGCAGCAGCTTCTGCAATCCGGGAATTCGCACCACACCCGCCCCGCCGAAGGTCTCCAGGGGATCGTCGGTAAACTCGCCCTCGCCTACGTATCCGCGCATTTTCCCTTCGCGGTCGTCGGTCGAAAAGCGCGCGAAGCTCATGGCTCCGCTTTTCACCTGGCCCACACAGGTCCCGAACGTATTTTCCTTGCCCACCGTTCCCGCAATGATTTCCTGGAAGTCCATCCGCACGTCTTTGAAAAAGTGCTTCGGCAGGTTGCTGCAATGAAAGCAGACCGCTTTGTCGGGATCGTCCGCGTAGTTGTTGTTCCAATCAAGCAGCGCGCTCGGCGTTTGCGAAGCCAGTTGCAGCGCGTGCATTCCGACCACACCAGCCACGTCCACTTCGCACGCGCTCGATAGCCCGGAGTCGCTCATCATGCTCATCACCGTGCACGGCACCACGCCGAAAAATTCCTCGAGCGAGGTCCAGCACTGGATCGCGCTGATGGTGACTTCCGTCTCTTTCATCCACGTGTGAATGACCGCGCCCAGCTTCGCCATTTTGACGAGGGCCGGCTCGGGAATGCTGTTCGTCGAAACGTATGCGCGAATGGCTTTCAGCCTTTCAACAACAGCAGGGTCGTTGTCCTTGAGCCGCCCGATTCTTCCCATCACCTCGGAAAGGTCCCACGTCTCCACCGAAATTCCCGTGGATTCCAGAATCTTCTCGCTATACCTCACGGTATTGAACGCCGCTGGCCGCGCTCCGATCGCGCCTATGCGAAGTTTCTTGAGGCCTTTTACCACACGGCAAACGGCCTGGAACCAGTTCAGGTCCTCGCGAAATTGCGCCGAATTGGGAGCTTCAGTGTGCAGGGTGGTCAGCGAATAAGGAATGCCGTATTGTGCGAGGTTATTGCAGGCGGACATCTTCCCGCAAAAACTGTCGCGCCGGTCTCGGATGGTCATCTTCGAAGGCGTGTCCGGCGTTGCTTGCATCAGAACGGGCACGTCGAGATTCGCCATGCGCAGCGTTTCCGCAATGGCGCGCTCATCGCCAAAGTTCGGAAGCGTCACGACGATGCCGTTGATTTCGTCGCGATGTTTCTTGAAGAGGTCCGCGCAGCGCGCCGCTTCCTGCCGTGTTTCCACGGCGCCGTGCTTTGAATCATTTTCTCCGAGAACGATGGGTTTGATCCCCTGGGCCGTCAACGCGGTGATCATCTCCTGGCGCCCCGACCGGGCCAGATGGTCCGGGAAAAAACCGCGGTTGCCAACAATGACACCGAACACCATCGGTGAGTTGGAAGCTTGCGTCATGACTTAGCCAGAGGCAATTTTCCTGCAAACGCTTGCAGCGCAGACATTACAGCCGTCTCTCCAACCTTGTCAAGCGTGCTTGCCCCTTCTCCTTTCCGGTTATCCCTCGACTTGCATAATGAAACGGAATTATACTCAATCACAACTCAACTCGCTCTGGCTTTTGCCGTTCCATTTGCACTTCCATTCCCGCTAAGAAGCCAATTTCGATAGAATGAGCCTTCCCACACGTTTCAGGAGTCTTTAATGCGCAAGAGGCGTTCGCTGGCAATGAATCTGGATGCCGTGGCTCAAAAAGCAGGCGTTTCCACGTCCACGGTTTCCCGCGTTCTCAACAACCTCGAGATTGTCAAAACCTCCACGCGCTCCCGCGTGTTGAAGGCCGCCGAGGAACTGAACTATCACCCGAATCTCCACGCGCGCTCCCTTGCACGTGGAAAAAGCAGGATTCTCGGCATCATCGTTTCGAACATGGAGAATCCATTTTTCCTCGACATCTATCGTACCCTTGAAGCGGACGCTCATGCCCAGGGTCTGGAAGTCGTCGTGGCCAATACGGACTACCGTTCCGAGCAACTTCTTGCCAGCGTGCAACTCATGATCGGCTTGCGTGTAGCCGGTCTCGCAGTCATCGTTTCAGAAATGGAAGAGCATCTGATCCAGACCGTTTCCGGAAGCCGCATCCCCGCCGCTTTTTATGATGTGGGAACACCGCAAAAGAATATCACCAACATCCGTGTCGACTACCGAAAAGGGATCAAAAAAACCGTCAGCTATTTGAACGCTTTGGGCCATAAACGCATGGCCTTCGTCGGGCATCATTCCACGCTCGGCCCCATCAGCGAGCGCCGCAAGACATTCCTCGAATCCGTGCACCGCTGTTCCCCAAGCGCGGAGCCCAGGATTTTTGCAGGCCCCGATAGTCTCGACGGTGGCCGGCAAGCCGCGCGCGAAATGCTCGAATCCGGCTTTCGCGCCACCGCCATCCTTTGCGTCAATGATTTTATGGCCGTCGGTGTGATGCGCGAACTTCGCGAGGAGGGCCTTCAGATTCCCCGTGATGTTTCCGTCACCGGTTTTGACAATATCAAGCTCGCGGAATTCTGCTCGCCTTCGCTAACTACAGTCCACATCCCGCGCGAGCAAATCGGCCACATTATTTTCGACAACGTGATGGGGAACGGCCGCGAAGAGCGCGAGGTCGGCCGCGAAATCGTCATCGATCCCGAACTCGTCGTCCGCGATTCCACCGGCATCGCCGCCAAAAGCTGACGCAACACGGACCTCCCTCGTCCGGCTGCTTATTTCGAAACACGCACCATTACCGCTCCGTGCCGCGGCACCTGCGCCCTAAACTCATTTTCGAACGACCCCAGATCCTTGTGTTCCCACAGGTCCCGCACGTGCACGCTGCCGCTGAATCCCAAATCTTTGAAGTTCACTTTCACAGGAAACTGTCCCGCGCGGCTGAACAACCCAACCGCCACGCTGCCATCCGCTAGCGGCTTCGCCCAAACTTCCAGCGGACCTTCCGCCGACACGCGATGCCCCTGCACCCCCTTTGGATCCTGATCCACGGCTATCGCTTCTTTATTTAACAGAATCGACGAATCCTCCGGCGTCATTCGGCCCAAATCGTTTCCCGCCAGAAGCGGCGCGGCCAGCAGGCACCACAGCGTCATGTGCGTGATGTACTCATCGTGACGCATTCCCCCATTCCCGATTTCCAGCATGTCCGGATCGTTCCAGTGCCCGGGCCCCGCGAACGCGTCCAGCCCCGCCTGCCCGAAACCGATCCTTGTCATGGAATCGTATTTATCTTCGATGTCTCCGGTCGTCCTCCACAAATTCCCGCCCACATCCTTGCCCCAGCGCCAAACCAGGTCCCAGCCGTATTCGCACAAACTAAACACGATGGGCCGGCCGGTTTTCTGCAGCGCCCGGTGCATTTTTTCGTAAACTTCGCGAATCTGACTCACCGGATACACCTGCGATGCGCTGCACCAATCATATTTCAAGTAATCCACGCCCCATTCCGCATAAGTCTGCGCGTCTTGCTCCTCATGCTGATAGCTTCCCGTAAATCCCGCGCATGTTTCCGGCCCCGGCGATGAATAAATCCCAAACTTCAAGCCCTTGCTGTGAACATAATCCGCCAGCGCCTTCATATCGCCGAAATTTTTGTTCGGCACAATGCGCCCTTGCTCATCGCGCCCCGCCTGCCAACAGTCATCCACGTTCACGTAGATGTAGCCCGCCTCCTTCATTCCATTGCTGGCAATCGAATTCGCCGCCCCGCGCACGTCGTTAGCCGTCACTTTGCACGCAAAGTGATTCCAGCTATTCCAGCCCATCGGAGGAGTTGCGGCAACGGTGGTCTGAGCTTGTGTGGAATAAACTGAAATTAAGAACAGTGAAAGCAAGCCAACGAAGATTCGCATGCGCATAGACGATGCTCCTTTGCCGAATCGAAATTGCAGTAGTGGGTCAGTTTGAATTTTTTTGAATCGTGACACAAGGGGTCAACATTCAAACTGACCCGCTACGGAATTGTCGCCGGCCGCACTCCGGTGTAGATCTTTAAAGCCTCGCGCCCGCCGTGTCATTCCGAGCGCAGCAGGCCGACTTTCCTCTTCCGCGTTCGCTCCTGCGAACGCGTCGGCCTGCGGAGTCGAGGAATCTCTCCTCAGCGTTCTGTCGTTCCCACCTATTTTTCCGTGGAGAATTTATAAATCGTTGTCGTGTGATACCGCTGGCCGGGCTTCAGCTCCGTCGAAGGAAACTCCGGCTTATTCGGCGAATCCGGAAAATGCTGCGTCTCCAGGCAGAACGCGGAGCGCTTCGTATAGCTGATGCCGCCCTTCCCCTTCAACGTGCCATCCAGGAAATTCCCTGTGTAAAACTGCACGCCGGGCTCGGTCGTCCAAACTTCGAGGACCCGCCCTGTCTTGGGCTCAACCACTCGCGCCGCAAGCGAACTACCCTCTCCCGCCTTTCGGTTTAACACAAAATTGTGATCGTAGCCGCCGCCCAGCTTGATCTGTTCATCGTCCGAATTGATGCGGGCTCCAATCTCCGTCGGCTTGCGGAAATCAAACGGCGTGCTTGCCACATCGCGAAGCTCGCCAGTCGGAATCAATCCGGAATCCACCGGCGTAAACTTGCCCGCGTTAATCATGAGAACGCTTCCAAGAATATCTCCCGAGCCGGGACCCGCAAGATTAAAGTAAGAATGGTTCGTCAGATTGACGACCGTGTCCTTGTCGGTCGTCGCGGAATACTCAATTTTCAGCGCGTTCGAATCCTCAAGTGTATAAATCACGCGCACATGCAGGTTTCCCGGGAATCCCTCTTCGCCATCCTTGCTCAGGTAAGTCAGCTCCAGCGCCTGGCCGTCCTTCGCCGGAATTTCTTTCGCCGTCCACACGGCTTTGTTGAAACCCTTGGTCCCGCCATGCAGCGTGTTCTCGCCATTATTCTTCGCCAGCGTGTACGTCTTTCCATCCAGCTTGAACTGCGCGTGCCCGATGCGGTTCCCGTAGCGCCCAATGAGCGCACCGAGATAACTGGTGTTGTTCACGTACCCGTCGACAGAATCAAAGCCCAGCACCACGTCGCCGAGCTTCCCCCTGCGGTCCGGCACCTTCAACGAAACAACGGAGCCGCCATAATTTGTGATCTCTGCTTCGACGCCGTTCTTGTTCGTCAGCGTATAAAGATCCACCGCTTCCCCGTCCGGCGTCTTCCCGAAAGACGCTTTCTTCGTCGAACCAGGTTTTGCCCCCGCAATAGAATTTGCCCCGCTTGTCGCCAATGTCGTCATTAAAATCGCCCCCGCGATTGTAACCCACAGCACGCTTCTCTTCATTATTTGACCTCTCCGCGCAATCGTACACCTTCGCACAACTGTCCTGCCCTCTTCCGCAGGTTTTGTAGAGGCCGGACTTTAGTCCGGCCTCCAAATTGTCCTGCATTCTCTCGCCTTGAAACGCGCAGGGCACCAAATATTCATCCTAAGCGTAGCCGAATGGACCATGCCCCTCTTCGTACCGCTGGCTTCCAGCCAGCGTCTTTCTTTGTAGCCATCTAGCTTTTGTAGCGGCGACTTTACGTCGCCATCCAGCACCTTCTCTTGTAGGGGCGACTTTACGTCGCCATCTGGCACCTTCTTTTGTAGGGGCGACTTTACGTCGCCATCTAGCACAAATTTCAGTCTGCTCCCGTCACTGACCACTATTTCAAAACGCTACGACAACGCAGGAGAGTGAATCGCAAAACAAGCAGGGTGTCAAGAAACATCTGCAAGCGCTTGCAGCTCTGGCCTCCAGGCTTATCCATCATGCTGTTCCGGCTCCGCCGCAAAACCAGCCACTCTCTAAGCCCTGTTGCAGGTCATCTCAGCTCGCATAACGCTGCATGCCATTGAAACATTGAGCCTTGCAGCCGATTTCGTGGAGGCATTCACCGCGCAACTCCAGCCCCAACACCCCGGGGCACGGTGAATGCCTCTTGCTTTTGGCTAAGCCATTCTTTCTGGTGACGTAAATTCTTGTGTGTAAAAGGCAGGAGGGTGTAAGCAGGTTTGGCTACCAAGCAAAACCTGAACCTTCGAAAAGGAGCTTACACCCGATGCGCAGAGTAATTCCGATCAGCGAGCAATATCAACACTTTGTTGAAGAGCTGAAAGACAGTTTCTGGGGTGATTGCTATGGGCAGGCGCGCCGTTTTGTGCATCAGGCCATCGAGCGCGAATCTCTGCGCTTGCGCGAGGTCCATCTGAACTGCAACCGCTACGAACGCAGCGCCGAGCGCCGCGATCAGCGCAACGGTTTTTACTACCGCGAGTTTCAAACGCGTTTTGGCTGCTTGCGCCTGAAAATCGCGCGCAGCCGCGCACGCAGTTTTCTGCCCGCGGTCATCCGCTTGTTCCAGCGCCGCGCGGAAGACGTCACGCTGCTGGTGCGCGAAGCGTTTCTCCGTGGCATCTCCACGCGACAGGTGGGCCGCGTCATCGCCAGCCTGCAACTCGGCACGCTCAGCGCGCAAACCGTTTCCCGTATCTCGCGCACGCTGGATTCCCTGGTCGCTGCGTTTCACCAAAGCCCGATCCGCGATGAATGGGCGTACTTGTTTCTGGATGGCGTCAGCTTACGCGTGCGCCGGCCCAGTGGCCGCAAACGCGTGCAAATGCTGGTCGCTTACGGAGTGCGCCGCGACGGCACTCGCCAGCTGCTGGCGTTTCTGCGCAGCCAGGGCGAGGGGCAGGCAGCCTGGGAAGGGCTGCTCGGAGATCTTTACCGCCGCGGACTGACCGGCGAACATCTCCAACTCATCGTCACCGACGGCTGCCCCGGCCTGGCAGCCGCTATCCAAACCGTTTACCCGCGCGTGCTCCATCAACGCTGCTGGGTGCACAAGATGCGCAACATTCTCGAACGCGTGCGCCGCAGTGATTTCCCGGCAGTAAAGAACAGCGCGCAGGCCATCTACCTGGCCAGCGATCGCGCCGCGGCCGTGCAAGCGTTTCGCGCTTTCCAAACGCGCTGGCAGCAAACCTACCCCGCCCTGGTGCGCAAACTCGAACAGGATTTGCCCGACCTGCTTTCCTTCTTTCAGATGCCCAAGCATCTGTGGCGCAAACTGCGCACCACCAACGTCATCGAACGCTGCTTCGTGGAGGTGCGCCGCCGCACTCGCCCCATGGTTTGCTTCGTCAACGAATCCAGCGTCGAACGCATCATCTACGCCATCTTCCATCGCTTCAACGAGCAATGGAAAAACCGCACCCTCCGCCTTTTTACACAAGCAGCTTGACGTCACCAATCGCGTTTACGCTTGACTTATTCTTACTTTGTGATACACTATTCTTTGGCCGTTGGGGCGAGTGTTTTTGTGCCCAGGTAACGAAATGAACGGCCACGGCGGCGTCCATCGCGACCCTCAGAGTGACTTAGCGTCATCTAACCTCTTTGTTTCTATGCGTTTACGCACTCTTTGCAAGCAACGGACCCTCGCAACCCCTTTCCCATCAATCAGTTCCGCGCTCTTTCCCATGCAACAGAGGGAGGGGGTATGCTTTCCTGTCCGCGTGAATCCGCGAAAACCCGCGGCCTACAAAGTTCCGTATATTCTTCCAAGTTCCGTATACTCTAAGTCCTTTATTTGCCACTCTTACGAAAACTGCCGGGGTGTACCCTCTTTATTCCCAAATCGGAACGTCTCCCCATCGCCGCCGTCCGCGATTTGCCTGTTCTGCTTTCTGACTCCTGCTTTCCGCCTTTATATATACTGTCAGGAGGCCGCCTAGGTCAAACAAACGTTCAGATGCAAACGCAAATCCCAAAGACGGCAGCCCCCATCACGGTCAGCTTGATCCTAAGCATGGCCGGCCTACCAGGCACAGGAGCTCCAGGCCGAATCCTTCGAGTCGCACGGCCGCTGGGCCGAAGCTGCTGCGGAGTATCAGAAAATCCTGGACCAGACTCCCAGCGTGCCGAACATTCACTTCCGGCTCGGGCGCGTCGCACTCTCGAAAGGAGAGTCCGAAGCCAACACGGCCGAGGCAAAAAACGAATTCGATTGGCTCGAAGTAAAATGGCCGAACCCCAGCGGAAAAACCGAGCGGCATACGGAGTTGCCCGTTGATCGCTATATTACGATTGTGGAAGGCCAGGAAAGATGGAAGTAAAGAAGTGAGGACGTAAGGACGTAGAGACCAAAGGAATTGTGCGCAAAGTGATTCTCCATTGTAAATGGCGGCATACGACGATCGCGGCGTTACTGCTAGCGAACCTCAGTTGTGAGATTTCTTTGGGGCAAAGCTCACACGTCCTCAATCGTCCATCGCTGGAACAAACCGCACAGGAGACCACGTCGCAACCGGAAGCTGAGCTTCAAACAGGAATCACATTGAGCCGCGGCGGCCATTTTTCAGAAGCCATCCCGCATTTTCTTGCGGCGCGCGGCCATGTCTCCGACGAATACGTGGCCGAATTCAATCTAGCCCTCTGCTACGTCGGCGTAGGCGAATTCCAAAAAGCAATTTCCATTCTCGACCAACTGCGCAGCGGGAACCATGAGAGCGCCAGCGTCGAGAATCTGCTTTCTCAAGCTTACGAAGGCAACGATCAACCCAAAGAAGCCTTCGCAGCTTTTCAAAAAGCGGCTGCTTTTACGCCGAAGGACGAGAAACTCTATCTTCTCGTTGAAGCCGCCTTCATGGAAAAACAGGATTACCCGCAGGCTCTTCTGGTTGTGGAAGCAGGGCTTCGCAGCGTTCCTAACTCCGCAAGACTCCACTACGAACTCGGCTATGCGCTTTGGCAACTTGAGGAGCCGGGGATGGCCAAGCCTGAATTTGAACGCGCCGCCGCTCTTGCGCCGCATTCCGTGATCGGCTATCTCGCGGCCGCTCAAGAGAGCTTCATGCTTGACGACCTCACGCAGGCAGTGAAAATTGCGCGCGCCGGAATTCAGCAAGGTTTTCCCGATTATCAATTGCTCTGTCTGCTTGGGGATGCATTGATCCACAACGGCGCAAGCCCCGGCCAGCCGGAATTCGCGGAGGCAAAACAAGCGCTGGAAAAATCCATCGCCGCGCGTCCGAATTATGCCAGCTCGCAAATTGCGCTAGGCCGCATCCTGCTTCAGGAAGACCGGTTTGATGCAGCAATCCAGCATCTGGAATTAGGACGCCGCCTTGCTCCGCAGAACCCTACACCCTGCCTGCTGCTGGCCACCGCCTATCGGAAGCGCGGCAAAGTCCGGCAGGCGCAAGCAATGCTCGGCATCGTCGACAAGTTAAATCAGCAGCAGGCCCAGAAACGCCGACAGGCTTTGGATGAAAATCACTGACACGACTGCAGTTGCACGAGCGGACTTCTGCGGGCGCGAAACGATTTCGGACACATGTTGAAACGTGCCGCAGCGTTCATTCCTTGGGAGTGTTGGGAGTGAGCTTTGCAATTTCAGGGAACGCGGTTGGCGAAGTAAAAATGTGCTCGGCAAGACCGCTTCCCTTCCAAATAGCTTCCGCCATCAGCCTGAGCGCCTTTCCAGAGCTTGCCGGCACAATCACGGTGGCGGCGAGCTTTCCGCTAGTCACCCAAGCTTGCCCGGTTTTCAAGACTCCGTCGACACCCGTGATAGGAATATCGAGCCAATCGTCGCGATCGGGCCCGGTTACGGTGTCTTCGATGGCCTTTCTCGCGCCCATGCCCATGACATCGTTTTGCGCGAGCACAAGGTCAATGCGTGCTTTCTGCGCGGTCATTAGTTTGAACCAGGAAATTACACTCTGATACGCGCTCTCCTCGGTCCATCGACCCCGAATACTAGAAAGATGGACGTTGCCCGGAAGCATTTCCATCAGCCCGTCGTGGCGTTCCTTGGAAACGGAGCTGACCGACGGCCCCTGAATGAACAGCACCGAACCGCCGCGCGGCAGAAGCGCCATCACTTGGCGCGCCTGGATGCGGCCGACCTCCACCTGGTCTACGCTGACGGAAAACACGGGAGTGCGCGCGGACTTGCCCATTTCTCGCGCATAGTCCGCGCGGCGGCTGAGCACGGCCCAGCCGATGCCCGCGCTGGCCGCAGCTTGCGCCGCTTGAGGAAAAGCGGTGGCGCCGAGCGGCTCAATGACAATTCCGTTGGGCCGTTCGGAAGGCCCGGACTGAATCGCTTTCAGCACTTGCGTGCTTTGTGTGATGGGGTCATTGTCCGCGTAGACGATAGCTGCGTCCACGCCAATTTCTTTTGCGGTAGCCAGCGCGGCGGCCGCCTGTTCGACCTGGTAATCGTTTTCCTTGGTAATCAACGAAAACAAGAAGCGCAGTTTGCTCATCCTTCCCCCTCTCGGACAAGCTCCCGCAGTCGCAATCTACGCGCGCCCCTGAAGCCGCGTAGAAGGTGATGTCAAAACTAATTTGCCGACTTGGCCTGTACAGATTCAGCGAGCCGAATCAGTTCGGGCAAAACGCCCCCGAACTCCCTGGATTCCGGCTGGCCGAATGCAAAATACACTTTGCTGAAGAGCGAGTAAAGCCTGTCGTATGTCCGCGTGCACGCTGGATCGGGCTGGAACGTGCGGTACTGCGGACAGATTTTGTCCTGCGCTTGCTCGACGGTTTGGAAAACGCCAGCGGCGAGAAAGGCAAAAATTGCTGAGCCAAGGCTTACGACGCTTCCCGTAGGAACTAGCACAGGCCGCCCAAGTACGTTGGCATACACTTGATTGAGCACTTCGTTTTTTTGCGGAATTCCGCCGGCGTTGACGACGCGGCGCACTGTAACTCCGCTTTGCTCCATGCGGTCGAGAATCACGCGTGTGTGCAGGGCCGTGCCTTCAATCGCCGCAAACAACTCATCCTGCGCCGTCGTTTGCAGGTTCCAGCCGAAGGTGACGCCCCGTAAGTTGGGGTTCACGAGGACCGTGCGGTCGCCATTGTCCCAGGTCATGCGCAGCAAGCCTGTTTGCCCGGGGCGATAATTTTCCAGACCCTGGCTTAGGGTCTTCACATCGGTTCCTGCACGCGTGGCAATGCCCTGGAAAATGTCGCCAACGGCGGAGAGTCCGGCTTCGATGCCGGTGCGCTTAGGGTGCACACTTCCCTGCACCACCCCGCAAACGCCGGGAACCAGCTTTACGGAAGGAGTGATGCCGATGATGCAAGTCGAGGTCCCCACAACGTTGACGATGTCCTCGCTTCGGCAACCTGCGCCAATAGCGTCCCAATGCGCGTCAAAGGCGCCGACGGGAATCGGTATTCCCGCTTTCAAGCCGAGTTTTTCGGCCCATTCTGCAGATAAATGACCAGCCAGATGGTCCGACGTCTCATATTCTCCGTCCAGCTTTTCGCGCACGCCAGCCAGAAGCGGGTCCACTTTTGCAAGGAATTTTTCTGGGGGCAGGCCGCCGAGCGAGGCGTTCCACATCCACTTGTGGCCCATCGCGCAAACACTGCGCTTCACCTTCTTCGCGTCATTGATGCCGCACAGCGTCGCTGCCGCCATATCGCAATGCTCAAACGCAGAAACAAACTCGCTGCGCTTACCGGAATTGTGCCGGAGCCAGTGAAGCAGCTTTGAAAAACCCCACTCCGAAGAATAGACTCCGCCACACCATTGGATGGCTTCGAGCTTTTCGCGGCGTGCAGCTTCGGTGATTTCCGCAGCCTCGGCCTTCGCGCGATGGTCGCACCAAAGATAGTAGTCATCGAGCGGCTGAAGATTTTTTCCAACGGGGACAACCGAGGAGCCCGTGGTATCCAGCGCAATGGAGGCAACCTGATCGCCGGTCACTCCGGCTCTCTTCACGGCTTCGCGTGTGGCGGCGGCCAGAGCTTTCATGTGGTCCGCGTGGGATTGCGTGGCGAACTCGGGATCTTCCCGCTTTCTGTGAAGAGGATACTCGGCGATGGCGGAAGCGAGCAGGCCGCGTTCGCTATCCACCAGCGAGACGCGCACGCTCAAAGTTCCGAAGTCAACGCCGGCAACTACTGCCATTCTGCCTCTCCGCTAAAAGAGCTTCGCGCCTGCTGATTACGAAGGTCAAAAAACTACGTCTCGCTCCGCGGGTAATACTTGGCGCAATAAATCGCGCCAAGAACAATCAGCAATGCGCCCCACCAAACCGGCGCATGCAAGTTCGTCAACTCGACACCCGCGGGCGGACTCGACCAGTGCGCCAATCCGCTCGCGAGAATCAAGACGCCGTAAATCAGCAAAAGCAATCCGACGAAGAACCAGACAGGAATGATGTGATGTTTTTCGGTCATTTTTTCAGTCATGGGCTCCTCACCAGAAAATAATTTGCAGAACTACAAGGATCACCAGCGCGGCCACTCCCCAAACCGCGGGCCGATGCAACCAACTCGTACCCTCTTCGCGAGGCATCTCTGTAAGTGCGTAAACCAAACCCCTCAGTTCCTCATCCGGCTTGGGCTTGTCTACCAAGGTCACTAGCACGGTGACGACCA
Source organism: Candidatus Acidiferrum sp. (assembly GCA_035280045.1). Lineage (GTDB taxonomy): Bacteria > Acidobacteriota > Terriglobia > Acidiferrales > UBA7541 > Acidiferrum. Next base: position 33,052 of record DATEGP010000019.1, on the reverse strand, counting down.
CGCAAGTAACGCAGGCCCACAGTGCTTGCCACATCGCTTGAGCAAGAGGTTGCGCCAGCGGCGAAAATGCAAACACCTTGACCCAGCTTGGATCGAACTTCATCAACATGAATGCCGTAACAGACATGACCACACCCGCCAGCAGACCCAAAAATCCGGCCATGCGGCTGACGCGTTTCCACAACATGCCGAGCACCACCGTGCCAAACAGCGGCGCGATGAAGAATCCGAACAGCGCCTGCACGTAGTCCATCATGCTTTTGTTGTACTGAACCAGATAGGCGGTCCCGATGCTCACGACCAGGCCAATGATCGTGCACCACCGCCCCATAGAAACGTAGTGCGCGTCCGGAGCGTCCTTGCGCATATACGGCCGGTAGATGTCATAGGTCCAGACGGTTGCGAAAGCGCTTACGTTACCCGCCATGCCGGCCATGAACCCCGCTACCAGGGCAGTGATCCCAAGCCCCAACAATCCCGGCCCACAATAACGCGCCAGCATAAGCGGCAAAACATCGTCGTACTTAAACTGTCCTGCCTGAGCTACGTTTCCCGGAACCAGGTGAAAAGGCAGTACGGCGAGCCCGAGAAGGCCGGGAAGAATCACGATGAGGGGCACCGCCATTTTGAAGAACGATCCAATGATCGGAGCGAGTTTCGCGGAACGCACATCTTTGGCTGAAAGGACGCGCTGCACGACAAGGAAGTCGGTCGTCCAATACCCCATCGACTGCACTGCGCCCAAGCCGAACACGATGGCGATCCAATGAACTCCCATCGGGTTGTTGCCGGCGGAGCTCATGGGCCCCCACATGTGCGTGAAGTTCTGGCCCGGGAAATTATGATGAATGCGCGCCACCATGCCGTTCCATCCACCGGTTTCAACTAACCCGAGGATGGGAATCAGCAATGCGCCAAACCAAATCAGAAAAAATTGCAGGACCTCGTTGAAGATCGCGGAGAAGAGCCCGCCCGCGGCAACATACACGCCTACCGTGAGCGAAGAAACGATGATGCTGAAATGCAAACTCCAACCGAGCACCACTTCCATGACGAGCGCCATGGCGTACATGTTGACGCCGGACATAAGGATGGTCATGAACGCGAATGTAACCGCGCTCAACGCGCTCGCCTCAGTGCCATAGCGCAGCTTCAGATATCCCGGGACCGAGTGCGTTTTCGAAATGTAGTAAAACGGCATCATCACGATGCCCAGGAACACCATCGCCGGAATTGCGCCGATCCAATACCAGTGCGCCGCCATCATTCCGTATTGATAAGCGTTGCCCGCCCAGCCCAGTAGTTCGAGCGAGCCGAGGTTCGCGGAAACAAACGCCAGCCCCGCCACCCACGCGGTCATTTCGCGGCCTGCCAAGAAGAAGTCTTCGCCGGTCTTCGCAAACTTCTTCAGGTAAAAGCCGATCCCCAGCACCAGCAAAAAATAAATCGCGATAATCGCTAAATCCACGCCCGAAAGATGCACCAGCGTACTGGGTGCGCTCAGCGCCATCATGGCGATCATTTTTTCTCCTTAGGCTGCCCGTAATAGGCGTCCTTGCCGTGCTTTCTGAGAAAGTGCTTGTCGTGCAGCGAACGCCCGATCGCGCCCGCCTGTGCATTGATGCCCAAAGTAAAATAAGCCATGCGCGCCACAAATTCCAGAACTGCCGCGTTGTGCGCGGACGTCATCGCGTCCGGTCCCCAGGCAAACGGGGCGTGATTCGCCACAAGGACGCCCGGAATCGCCGAGTAATCGATATCGCGAAAAGTGCGGACAATCGTGTGTCCGGTGTTCGCTTCATAATCCTCGGAAATCTCCGCGTCTTTCAGTTCCGCGGTCACCGGAACCGGCCCATGAAATGTATCCGCGTGCGTCGTTCCAAAACAAGGAATCGGCCGCCGCGCCTGCGCCCACGCGGTTGCATACTCCGAATGCGTGTGGCTGACGCCGCCAATCCCCGGAAACGCTTTGTAAAGAATCAAATGCGTCGGCAAATCAGAAGATGGCCGCAGCTTCCCTTCCACGATTTTCCCGTTCAGGTCCGTCACCACCAGGTCCCCGGGTTTCATCCGCTCGTACGGCACGCCGCTCGGCTTGATTACGACGAGCCCCCTCTGGCGCGAAATGCCGCTCGCATTTCCAAACGTAAAAAGCACCAGCCCCCTGCGCACCAGTTCCAGGTTGGCATCCAGTACCTGCCGGCGCAGCTCAGGCAGCAGCATTGCTTCCGCGGTCAGGCTGAATTGTAATTTCGGCTCGAAAAGGGGTCGGGGACAAAGGGGGGCAGGCTTGGATTCCCGCGGATGCAATCTGCCAAAGGCTCATAGTGACCGGTGATATCCCCCAAACACCGAATTTTCTGCGCGCCACAATATCACGCCGGCAGTGCCATCGCAACTGCAAACGCTTGCACAAATCCTCTTTTTGCGGCGCAAATGTGCCTCCTTGAATGCCGGTAAGGCGCACCTTCGAGCCGAACCTTCGATGCGGTTAGCACATCATTGGGGCTCGACCTCTGCGTGTCCAGAACCGAGAATGACCGCTTGATCGTGTTCCAGCGAACTTCGGCGCAGCTGCTGGGAGCGTGCAAGCGCTTTTTGCGCCAGCTCCGCCCGGCCCAGCTTGTGATAAGCCGTGTACAGTTGATAGTGGACATTGCCGTAATGATCCCGGGGGGCGGCCTTTTCGAGTTTCGGCACGGCGTTCGCAAATTGCCCTAGCCGCACATAGGCGGTGCCGAGCATCTCGTTGGCTTCCGCCAGGTCCGGTTGCAGCCGCAAAGCGCGCTCTAGATACGGCACCGCCTTTTCGTTGTCCCGGTTCTGCACGTAGAGCCGCCCCAATAAATAAAGCGCGTGGGTGCGCGAAGCATCGAGCTCCACGGCCTTCTCCAGCTCGGTCTGCGCTTCGGCATCCGAATGATTGTCGAGGTAAAGCTGCCCGAGCGCTTCGTGAAGTTCCGCCTCGTTAGGTCGCAATTGCAGGGCCGCCTGATATTCTTTGATGGCGTTGTCGAGATCCTGGCGAGCCGCGTAGCCTTCGGCGCGCAGTTGGTGAGCGCGCCAGGAATCGTGAAAAGACTCCTCGAGTTCACCGTACGCCTCGGCCCCCAGGGCCTGGTAGGTGCGCTCCAGCCAGTAGCTCGCTTCGGCGTTTCCCTTGCTGACTCCCTGGACTTGTCCCAGTGCCCCCGCCGCCTGCTCATATTGTTGTAGCGTAAAGTGCGCTTTCCCCAGGATCAGCCGCTCCGCATCGGTCAGTTGCTTTCGCGACTGCAGCGTCTCCACGCATCGAGAGTAGCGATGGGATTTGCAGGGATCGTGATTCGAATCGCCATTCGAATGCGCGGCTGTGGCGGTCTGTTCTTGCTGCCATTTCGAAAAGTCGCTTTGGAAGGACTTCCATTCGCTGTCGGATGGTCCGCTATCATTCGCTGCCGCGTGCAGAGCCGCCAGCAGGAAATGCATGGCTGGGCCTTTTGATTCGTCATGGGCTGGTTCGTTCTGGATGCGCGCGGCGGAAGCTTTTGCCGAAACCGATGAGAGGTCAACGGACGGGAAGCGTTGCACGGCCAGAAATTCGGGAGAGATTTTCCAAACATTTGTCAGGGACTCGAGCGCGTCTGCAGGCTGGTCTTTGGCCAACTGCAGATTTGCCAGGCCGAGCCAGGCCGCTTCGCTTTGTGAGTCCGCTTGAAGCTCGAGGCGAAATTCTTTTTCGCTTTGTTCCAGTTTCCCGGCGCGCAGATACGCCTGGCCGATTGCGGTGTGCAAGCCGGGCTGGCTGGGATCGACGCTCAAAGCTTTCTGATATTCCTTCACGGCGTCTTCCCAACGATTGCGCTGGAACAAGAGGTCACCGAGAAAACGATGGCCCCAGGCCGACTCGGGATAGAGACGCGCCCCGCGAAATGCCAAGCGCGCGGACAAATCCAGGTATTCGTGCCCGAGCTTGAACCACGCCTCGGCCTTGTCGGAATCCGTCGCTGCCATCCGGCGAAACTCGTCGGCCGCGCTTCGGAAGTCCTCCTGCCCAAGGTAGGACGTAGCCAAGGCCTGGGCCGCATCGCGATTCGCAGGGTCCAGTTTTAGAGCTTGTTGAAGATACGGAATGGCTTTCTCGGGCGAACCGAGCTTGAGGTAATCCATTCCGACAATCACGGTAGGGCCGAGCAGATTTGGCCTCTCGCGTAAGGCTTTCGTCAGATTCCTAACAGCCAGGTCGTATTCGAGCAGGCTCTGGTAGGCGAGGCCGAGGTTGACCTCAGCCTCGACTAAGGTTGGATCCATAGCCAGAACTTTTTTGAAATCTTCTGCGGCACGTGCGAATTGCCCCTGCTTCATGGCCTCCTGGCCAGCACGAAATGAGCGTTCGAGCTGGCCTTCGGAAGTCTGGCTTGTCGCCACGCCCGGAATTACCAACCACACTATTAGAAGAAAAAGATTGCCAGCTTTCATTCGAATATTTTCACGCGAAACCGGGCATGAGGTCAGCAAAATTCGCAAAAAGGCGAAGAAAAAAGAAGGAAGCGACCGGCTGCATAAGAGGAGAGTGAAAAAAAAGCGCCGGACGGGACAAACCCGCCCGGCGCTGAAGTCGGATGGTTAGAACGAGAACCGCAACGCAAACTGAATCAAGCGTGGCAGATTGTATTGAGCAGTGACTCGGCCAAAGTCCGATCCACCGCAGCACCCGGAATTCGGCGGATTGAACTGCGGATGATTGAACCCGTTGAAGAACTCAGCCCGGAATTCAGTTCCAAACTTCTCGTCCGGACCGAACTTGGTGTTCTTGAAGAGGGCAAAGTCAAAGTTCTTTACTCCATCGCTGCGTATGTTGGGTTCCGTGCGCGAATCCGTCTGGGGACCGCGGACGGAGAGGTCAGCAGGATCGCCTTTCGTGAACACGGAAGTGTCGAACCACTGGTTCAGCCGATTGGCCAAGGAACCGGAGGTCAAATGGGACAGAGCAGTTCTCGTTGGGCGGGCACATGGCACGTTTGGGATGCCCTGGCTATCAAGAGCGCCTGGGCAACCGCCGATGATGATTGGGAAGCCCGTCTGGAATGTAATGATGGTATTGATTCCCCATCCGCTGGCGAGCTTGTTGGCCACTCCATCCAGGTTACCTCCAAACCTCTTCCCCTTGCCAACGGGCAGGTCAAGAATGGATCCGAGTACCAGGCGCTGAGAAACATCAAAGGCATCCAGGCTTCTCTCGTGGCGCAAGTCATTTGGATTGCCGTCGTTCCAGCTCACCGGGCTGGCTTCCAACCAATTGATTTCGGAGTTGGTGTTGTCGATGAGTTTGGCGACGGTGTAGCTGGCGAGCACCTGGGCCCCAGCAGTGAAGCGCTTCTGGACCTTCATCTGCATGGAGTGATAAATGGAATCGCGGTTATTCGGCTCTTCGAGGGCCACGTCGTCCCACTGTGGGAACGGCAGGAGCAGTTGAGCTGCCGGTACCTTGAAGCTCGTCCCCACACCACCTGATTTCACTGGTCCAGTGCAATTCAACACATTTGGCGGAGGGCAATTCCCTGCGAACGGGTTAATAACCGGCGTAGTGAGATTCGTCACATCTTGCGCAGTCTTTGGCAGCAGATTCGGCGGCAGCTGATTAATGCTCTGGCTATGCATGGGCAAACGAGTACCCTTGGCCCCGGCATAGGCAACGTCGAATAAGAGGTTGCCGGTGAACTGGCGCTGTATGTCCAGGTTCCACTGCTGTACATAAGGCGCTTTAAAGTCACTGGTAGCTGCTCCAAGGCCATTCCCCTGCTGGTTGATTCGGGCTTGGTCCCTCCCGAAGGGGGGAGTGATTCCGCCGCCTGGGAAGGGGTTGGATAGTGTGAATTTTGGCGTAACTTGATCCGAATTGACTGCGAGCAAGTTCGTGTTAAAACTATTGATAAAGAGGTTGTGGGGCGCATCGTCCCAGCGGCCATCAACCGGGAGGTAAAACATCCCATAACCCGCACGGATAACGGTGTTCTTGTCGAATTGATACGAAACACCGAGGCGCGGGCTGACGTTGTTCCACGCGTCAAACGCCGTGCGGCTCGAATGTTGCGAACTAGCCACCAGGTCATACGCGCCTTTTAGATTCGGCAGTCCAGCCGCCGCCCCAATCGGACTCGTCTCAGTTGGGTTAAAGACGACGATTCGATTAAACCGCTCCGTCCAGTCCCCCTGCATGTCCACGCGAAGCCCAAGATTCACAGTAATCTTCTTGGTGAGTTGGTACGTATCGCCGACGTAGAATGCTTTGTAAAGATTCTGGTCGGCGGTCCTGGCGGGCTCGGTCACACTATCACCGTTGTCCCTGTCAAGGCCGAGGAGGAAGGATGCGAGGCCATTCCCGGATGCACAGGCGGCCGAGCCGGGTACTGCGCATGATGGACCGTTAGCTCCCGGCGCCGCGTTACCGGAGTTAAGAGGATTTGCCGCCGTACTACGAGCATCGAAATTGAAAAAGCCTGCAGGATCGTTGCTCTGGTAATAGTTGTTCCGGAGCAGACGGAACTCAAAGCCTGCTTTCAAATTGTGCTTGCCCATGATGTGAGACACCATGGGATTGATGCTAAGCGTGTCGTCCCAAGCGCCGATGCCGCTTCCGGTCCCCTGCGAGCACCAACTACCGTTGCCCCAGTGGCTGTCACCATTGGTCTGTGATACGCATACCGTCGGAATGTGCGTGTATGTCATCTGCGAAGTTAGAGCCTTCCAGTTAGGGCCGAAGGCTGACAAATCGATGCCTTGGCTCAGCGGTGTGCGCAGGTAAACGTAACGCGTGTAGCCAATGTGCACGTCCAAGATGGTCTTCGGTGAGAGCGCGTAAGTATCTCCCAAAGAAATCTGGTGAGCCTTGGTGTCCTCGGTGCAGCGATCGCTGCATATGTCCTTAAACGGTTCGTCGGGAAGCGACAGAATATGATTGTGGGTGTACCGCCCGTAAATCCTCTGTTTTTGGCTTAAGTTGTAGTCGATTCGTCCATTGTACTGGTCCGTGTCGCCACCAGTGCTGTAGCTCTCCACAAAGTTGCCGTTCGGATTATTGGTTTGATTTGGCATCGGGAAGTAGGACAAAAGCGCAACGGCGGTCTGGTCCAGCCGGGCGGGATCAATCACGTTCAGTTTCCCATTGAAGGAGAGTTGCTGCCTACATGTCTGGGGGGTGTTGGGTGCGGCCGTATTACATGCTCCGGGTCCGGTTGCAATACTGGTATACGGGTCGTAAATGGGAAGCACGGTGAGCTGCCCAGTTGCCGGGTCTTTTGTGTTGCTTGATCCAGGTGTTGAGAAATCCCCGGTGCGTTCGGCGGCAGTAGGAACCCACGTTGAAAGGATATTCCCCTTGCGCTGCCGAAAGCCCTCATAACTTCCAAAGAAAAACAACTTGTCCTTGAGAATGGGCCCTCCGGCGTTGCCTCCAAACTGGTTTTGGGTAAACGGAGGCCGCGCTGTGCCGCCTTCATTGGCGAAGAAATCGTTGGCATTCAGGACTTTATTGCGAATGAATTCATATAGCGAACCATGGTACGAGTTCGTGCCGCCCTTAGTGTTAAGGTTGATGACGCCGCCGGCGAAACGCCCGTACTCCGGGCCCAAGTTGTTGGTCTGTACCTTGAATTCTTCAATGGCGTCTTGCGTCGGAATGACGGTGACAACGTTTAGATACGCCCCGTTCGTTGGGGTGCCGTCAATCAGGATCTGACTCTGCCCGGGCATGCCGCCGCCAACCTGAAAGTCTCCGAGAGCGAAAGGATTGGCGCCGACTGGATTGCCCGTCGAGGAATTGCCCGCCGAGGGCTGGCCTTGCGGCACCACGCCCGGCACCAGAGCGACCAACGCTAGTGGGTTGCGTCCATTCAAGGGCAGCTCAGTAACACTTCGCTGTTCCACCACTTGCCCAAGCGAGTTCGTTTCGGGCTGAAGCAAAGGCGCTTCCGCACTCACCTCGACCGTTTCGGTCTGCGCTCCCACCTGCAAAGTGATGTCCACCTTCAATCCGCTTTCGATCTCCACGATGATCGGCTGGCGCACAAATTTCTTGAAGCCGCTCTTTTCCGCTTCCACCTTGTAGCGGCCCGGCAAAATGTTCACGAAGGTGTAGTTGCCGGACGCATCCGATTCCATCTTGTGACTTTCCGACGTACCCAGATTGGTCAGCGTAACGGTCGCGTTGGCGACGGCCGCGCCGCTGCTATCGCTCACGTTTCCCGCAATGGTCCCGTAAACGTTCTGGCCCCACCCTGATTGGGCGGCGAACAGCAAAGCTACCGTCGCCACCAGAGATGCGATTAAGACCCTTCTCAGATTCCGCATTCTTTCCCTCCAAAGAGCTTGACTTGACCCCCGACAGTGCCGCGCGGTCGCACCACCGCGGACACCTTGTTACGGCAAAAATTGAAGAAATGATTCTTTCAAAAACCCCACAGGCACCCCGCTTGGCCACACCTTTTAGACCCGTTGTATGCGGAAGTCAAGTAGAAAATCGTTATCCTACAAAAAAAATGGAGAGTTTTTTTGGGGGGCTTCCACTATCTTTAATGAGCAATCGCGTTGGAAACGTTTACGGTGTTCGGTGAGAGTTTACGAACGCATCCGTTCGAGAATCTTCCGGCTCCCTGCCTAGGCCTTCGACCAGCCGCGATTTGGTACTAGGCCTGCGCCTTCTTTAATGGTGATGAGCTGGTTTGCTTTAATTTGCTTGAAGGTTTCGTGAAGCCCGCTTGGCCAATACACATCAAAATCGGCCGAGACCGCGTTCCCCAGACCGAAGTGAAAACGCGGATCATTGCACGAATAAAAGCTGGATTGGCTCGTCAGCGCTTGCGACTGCGTTTTGCCTCCATAGTGCGCGAGCACCCTGGCTCCGATCGCGCTTCGGTTTGATTTTGTGCCTTCCAGCTTTACTTTGATCCAGTTGGACTTCCCGCTGAGGTCATTTCGCAAAAGCGAAGGAGGCTCGTTGAGATTAATGATCAGAATGTCCACGTCGCCATCGTTGTCGAAGTCTCCGAAGGCGCATCCGCGGCTGCAGTGTGCGGCAGCTACACCGGGTCCTGCTTCTGCGACGAGTTCCTCGAACACTCCCTTGCCCAGGTTCCGAAAAACCGCGCGCGGCGTCTTGGTCGGGTATTGCGGCAGCGTTTTTTCCACTTGCGGGTAAACGTGGCCGGTCACCATGAACAGGTCAGGAAGACCGTCGTTGTCGAGATCCACGATGCCGGCCCCCCAGCACACATACCTTGTTTCGACTCCAAGGCGCGAGGAGCCGGTGGCGTCCTCAAAGTTCCCTTTTCCATCGTTGTGATAAAGGATGTTGGCGTCGTCCGCAAAATGCGTCTTGAACAGGTCGAGATGCCCGTCCAAATCGTAGTCGCCGATCCCGATGCCCATGCCCGCCTGCTCCATGCCATCGTCGCTCAGAGCCGCACCGCGCAGCACGCCTTCTTCGCGGAAAGTTCCGTCATGATTGTTCATGAAGAGAAGACTGGGAGTGGAGTCGCAGGCAACGTAAATATCCTGCCAGCCGTCTTCATCAAAATCCGCCGCGACAACCGTCATTCCATAAGTCGGCGTAGCCTTAGAGATGCCCGACTCCTTGCTCACGTCGGTGAATGTTCCGTCGCCGTTGTTGCGATAAAGCGAATGCTTTCCGGTCTCCAGGCCGCGGGGACCGCATTCCACGGGAATTCCCTTCCAGCGGCAGTTTGGGTTTTCACCGGGCGCCAACGCATTTTCAAATGCGAATCGAACGTAGTTAGAAACGAAAAGATCCAAGTGCCCATCGCGGTTGTAGTCCACGAAAGCGCATCCAGCTCCAAACCTTGGTTGCTCGCTCCAGAGCCCAGCCGCCTTGGTTACATCGGTGAAAGTGCCGTCGCCATTGTTGCGGTAAAGCGCGTTCTGCCCGAAGTTCGTGAAGAAAATATCGTCAAAGCCATCGTTGTTGTAATCTCCGATGCAAACTCCGGAAGCCCATCCGAGCGAACGCAAGCCTGCTTTCTCCGTAACGTCCGTGAATGTGCCGTCGCGGTTGTTTTTGTACAGCCGGTTCGTGGTGCCTTCGGGAGCGCCTCCGAGACGCGTGCCGCACAGTACAAATAAATCCATCCAGCCGTCGTTGTCGTAATCAATGAAAGCGCAACCGCATCCCGTGGATTCCACGATGTACTTCTTGGCGTCCAGGTCGCCATAGACTATCGGCGCGCGAAGGCCGGCGTCGGCCGCAACATCCACGAAATGCGCGTTGAACGGACGCCCCGAAGCCGCGGGCCTCGGCAAGGGCTTGGTGGTGTGCGTCGAAACGCCCTGCGCGAGCAAGCGATCAGCGCGCAGCAACAGCGCAGATTCTGCGCCAAGTTCGATAAACCTGCGCCGGCTGAATTTCATGATGTAAAGATTCTACGATTGTCCTCCTCGTACGAAAAGGCTAAGGATTGCCGGTGAACAGGGCGGCGGCGAGGAGGAATCTAGTTAACAATAACCGCCCCCTCCCCCGTGGTTTTATCGTAACGATGTGATTCTGCGGGAGTTAATTGGTGGGGGTCTGCTAACGATGTGATTTGCAAGGGTTTAGCGGGAGATGGACGAACTGGCAGGTGGGAGCCACCAGAGACATGGATATAGTGATCCGAGGCTGGCTTCGAGAGAAACACAAAGCAGCATAGCCTAAGTCTTGGTAACTGTCAAGCAATATTAATAATCTTTCATCATTCGAATGATGGTCATGGATTCTGGGGAGCCGGTGGGGCGGCGACTTGGCCGGAGGCTTCGCGCTTCTTTTTGAGACGTTCCTGCTGTTTTTGTGCTTCTTCGTCTTTGAGCCTTTGAAATGTTGCAAAGGCTTTTTGGGCGTCTTCGATGCGGTGCAAGCGCCGATATATCACACCAAGCTGGTACCAAGACTGTTCAACGAGTTCCAAATCAGTATCGGGGGCTTGAATGGCGCGATGAAAAGCATCGAGGGCTGCGGTATTGTTCCCCATCTCCATTTCAGCCCTTCCGAGATAGTAGGAGGAATCTTTAATGTCCGGATTCTGGCGCAAAGCGCCCTCGATAAGCTCCTTGCTCTTGGCGCCTTCGCCACGCTCAACCTCAATCAACCCGAGCTTGTAGCGGGCCAATACGTTGTTTGGATCAATTTCCAATTCCTGCTGCAGTGCGGTCACAGCGGGCTCGATCTTAGATTCCTTCCAGTACTCCATGCCCAATTCCTCGTGCAGCCCGGGTTGTCGTGGAGCGAGACGAATTGCAGCTTCGTATTCCGAGATTGCATCCTCGTGTCGGTCTGCCTCAACGTCTGCTTGGGCCAGAACCTGATGCACGCGCCAGGACTTGGGGTCAACCTGGAACATTTTTTCATAGCTGTTCTTGGACACGAGCAAATGCGCGCGACCGCGATGGTAGAGGATGTCGACATTGTCCGGTGCGAGCTTTGCTGCTCTGTCCAAGGCGGCTACGGCTTCTTCAGGATTCTCCGCGGCAAGGTGAACGACTCCGAGCCACATCCATGCATTCGCGTCAGAGGGGTAGTATGAAGTTTCTTTCTGCAAGGCAGGAACGGCTTTGTCGAAGTGGTTCAGCCGGTATTCGGCGATTGCCAAGAAAAGGTTCGCGCCACGGAGACGGGGCTTCAGATTAAGAGCCTTTTGGAGGCTGGCGATGGCCTCTTCGTTTCTTCCCTGCTCTTCGCGAACCAAACCGAGGTTCACATGAGCTTCGGCGAACTGTGGGGAGTCTCTGACTATGGAGGCAAAACGGTCTCCCGCTTCGTCGAGATGGCCCCCCCGCATGGCTTCGGTAGCTTGGCGAAATCTTTCCTGCATATCCGGATCTTGCGCGCAGACGGGAATACAAATGCAGGTCAAGACTTGCAGGCAGAAAACAATTCTCATAACGGATAGGACATTTCTGTGGAGTTGTTTCTTCCCAACACCTGGAAAACCCAAGAATTTCTCGCTCATTTTCAATGTAGATTCTATACCTGCAAATCTGAGGGCAAAAGGCGGAAAAGAAAACCTCCCGACATTTGCTATGCGTCGGGAGGTCGTCTGAGGTCCGCTAAAGTAAGTCAGAACTGGTAGCGCAGGGCAAACTGGACTTTTCTGGAGCGGTCAACCGTGCCTCCGGTTGCACCGAATGTCCCATCAGCCGGTCCGGCGTCTGGCCTCCCAAAAACATGCCGGTTGAATGCGTTTACGAGGTCAGCCTTCAACGTCAAGTTCTGGGATTCAGTGAAACCCCATCGTTTTATGATCGAAAAATCCTCGTTAATGTACTTATGACTGCGGACTTCTCCGGTTATGCGAGGCATATTTCCAAACACGAATCCGCGCTGAGCCACGAGGCCGGTGGCATTGGGGTCGAGGAATGCCGCACAATTGAAGTAGGTGGCCACGCCTGCCGGCGCGCTAAACGTTCCGTCGGTATTGTTTTCAGTACAACCTGGTTGAGGGCCACCGGCAATAGTGGGTGCTGCAGGGTCAAAAGATGAGGCAGTCGGACTCAATAAAGGCTGGCCCGGAACGCGATCAAGACGTATGCAACCATCGTAACCCGTGATTGGCCCACCGAATTGACCGCCATTGCAGCTAAAACTAATTGGCTGGCCGCTCTGATAGCGTTGGACTCCTCCGACTTGCCAGCCACCGAGCACTTTGTCTGTGATCCCGCCCTTATTGAGGAATTTCTTCCCCTTGCCCACGGGCAACTCATAAATATAGCTGAGCACGAGCGTGTGAGGAATGTCCTGATAGCTTATGCTTTTTTCGCTTTTCAAGTTGTAAGAGTTTTGCACCAGGCTGCCACCAGAAAACTGCGCGAAAGTAGGCAGGGCACTATCCGCGTCCGTAAGCGTCTTCGAAAAAGTGTACGATGCGAGGAGATTCAGGCCATTGCGGAAACGGCGTTCCACTTTGGCAAGGAGGGCGTTGTAGCTCGACTGGCCGACGTTTTCCAGACAGCAATCAGTGTCGATACCCCCGTATTGTGGGAACGGACGAAGCGCTTGGCCAACGTTTCCAGAGAACCCAGTAAAGGGGAGTGGTATTGTCGTGGTGCTAATGTCTTGATTGAGTGTGTTCCCCATGGAGAAGAACTGCGGATTCAAATTGTTGACTTGCGCAAGCGATGAACGCAAGCGAGTCGCGCGCGTGCCCACGTAACCAACGCTAAGGATCAAATCCGGCGCGAGTTGGCGCTCAACCTCGAGACTCCAGTTCTGTACCATTCCTGGGCGACCATAACTGGGCGCGATATACGTGGGGCCACCGAAGCCGAAGCCGAAGCTTCCGTTGAGCTGTGCCGGATCCAGATTAGGAGGCGGCGGGAAGCTGGGAATGCCCGAGTCAAGAGAGATGACGGGAGCGAAATTTGCCGTAGCGCTTTTCGAGGCGGTATAACCATCGGTGAGGGACTGACCGAAGTCCCCGTAATCAAGAGGTCCGTAATAGATCGCATATCCCCCGCGTAGGACCACCTTACCGAGGCGTCCAAACAAGTTGTTTGGGGCATAGGCGAAACCGAGCCGTGGGCCAAGATCCTTGTAGTAAGTCTGTGCTCCAGAGGCACTGCAATTACAGCGGCCCGCCCCGCTGCCACCAAATATCAGAGCTCCGGGCAACGGCCCGCTTGGTCCGATAGCTCCCGGGTTAGGAGCGGTCAAGCTAATGACGGACTGCTGATCGCTCGCTTCACTCCGCGGAGTCTCCACTTCGTACCGTAACCCGATATTGACCATCAGGTTCGAACTAACCTTGAAGTCGTCCTGCACATATCCAGCGACGTAATGTGAATTGAAACGAGGCTGGTGAGAGCGTACGGCGAGCCCCCAGTTCTGTACCGCTCCGATCAGAAAACTAGCGAACGCATCCCCGGTTTTGCCTGGACCGCTGAGCGTCGGCTCGACCGCAGTCTGCGCAAGATCAAAGCCCAAACCCGGGGACTCGTGCGAACGATCAATAATTGAGTACTGGTAGGCGCGCCAGTCAATTCCAAAGCGCACAGAATGGCGGCCTGTGGTCCAAGAAACACTGTCAGCAACAACCAGGCTATTAATGTAGTTTGCGTCGAACTGCGCGGTTCCGTAGCCTGTAAGCGTCTGGATTATGTTCGCAGCAAAGCTTATTTGCGGAAAAATTGGACCGTGTGCACCTGAGATGCCAAGTTTCGCAGGCCAGTCGGTTCCGTTGGCGGAACTCGCAACGTTGTTATTGTAAATCCGGTTGAGGCCCACATTCAGGTGGTTGAGGACCGAAGTACTGAAGAAGTGGTCGAAGCCGGCCCGATAATAGTCCGTTACAAATGGATGGCTGAATGAGCCACCGTCGAGCGGCACGGGGAGATCGGGAGACCCATTAATGGACTCCTGATCACGCTTACTGAAAGAGAAGAAAAGCTTATTCTTATCCGAAAAACTGTGATCTATACGCACCGACCAGGTCGTGTCCAATACCGGATTGACCGTCGTGAAAAAAAAGTTAGGAAGCAACTGATTCTTGTCCGCAGATGTGGGCTCAGGAACGAAATTAAGGATGTTTTGTGCGACGGTACTGATACTGGTGATCTTGTTTCCGGTGAACGCCGTCCGGCATTGCACGGGCTGGCCACCAACCATGACCGTCTTTGTTGTCGAGGGATCGAAGATTTGCCCCTGGATGATCGTAGTGCCATCGCATGGATTGGTGCCTAAGGGGTTGTTCGGGTTTAGAAGAAAAGAAAAGTCGCCAGCGCGCTCTTGATCGGTAGGCACGCTGCTGGTAGCTGTGGACCCTTGCTTTTGGCGATATTGCTCCCAAGAGAAGAAGAAGAACGTCTTGTCATGCCCATTGTAAAGTTTCGGAATCCAAACCGGCCCTCCAAAAGAACCTCCGTAATCGTTTTTCTTGTCTATATCTTTTGGCTGCCCTTTAAGATTCTGGAACCACTCTTTTGCGTTTAAGTCTTCATTGCGAAAGATATCGTAGGCGGATCCGTGGAACGAATTGGTGCCAGACTTGGTCGTAAAACTCTCAACTCCACCTGTTGTCCTGCCGAACTCGGAGGGAACCGTTGAAGTCGTGACTTTGAATTCCTGTAGTGCCTCGACAGAAGGAGCGGTCTGATCAAAGGAGGAACCGCTATCCGCGCGGGCTGTGCTCGCTCCGTCCAGCAAGACTTCATTGCCGAAATTCTGTCCGCCGGCAAGCTTGGACTGAAAGATACCACTGGGATCATCAGCAGTGCCAGGTCCCGACGTACCTGGCGTTAGGAATACAAACGTCTCGGGGGAGCGCAAATGGCTTTGGCCCGTCGCGTTCACCGCGATGGGCAGCTCCATGATTTGTCTGGTGCTGACAACGGTTCCTATGTCGGAAGTCTGTGTCTGCAGCGTTGGGGCGTCGGCATTTACAGTTAGAGTTTGCTTCATATCTCCGGGCTGCAGCGTGACATCGAGCGACGACGTTGTATTGATCTGGACAACAACGCCTTTTTCCTCTGCCGTCTTAAAGCCGTCGGCAGAAACGCTCACGTTGTAAACGCCGACCTGCATATCAGGAATGTGATAAGAGCCGGTGTCCGTTGAGGTAGTTTTGTAAATCGCTCCTGTGTTCGCGTTGGTTGCAGTAACGGTGGCGCCCTGCACCGCGGCGCCGGAAGAATCGAGGACGGTGCCGGCGATGGCGCCGCGGTCGGATTGGGAGAAGCCCGTGGTGGCGGCGGCGAGAATAAATAGGGCTAAAACTAGGTATCGGGCGGCTGCAACGTAGCGGGGCACAGCTAGTCGCCGGCCTGAAGCCGCGGGGCAGAACCGGGAGATAAAGCGGGTAAAAGCGAAGAACCGGAAAGGGACAACGTATGCGAAGCACATCAACTTGCCTCCTGCACAGCAGCGCCGAAGCGAGCAACGCTTGAGGCGCACTGAGATTCTCGACGGATCCGCGCACCAAGGGCACTTGGGAAGCATTTTGTCTCGGAGGCCCGAACAAACCACAGCCGAATTGCGGCTCCAAGTGGTGAACGAGACAAATTGTGTTTAACGCATGCTCCCAGCAGCCCCAAACTGTGGGGACATTTAGCCTCACAAAGAATGTGTTGTCAACTGTAAATTTTTACACTAAGGTTTAGACAAACGTTTGTCTTACGCCTTTTTGAGCGCCGGAAAATCGTTATTGGGCTCGGAAGGCGCAGGAAGTACGGGCGAAAAGCAGATGCCTCGCTGCGCTCGGGATGACAAGCTGTCGGCGTTGCGGGGTCAGGTCAAGCTACAAGTTCCTGTTCAGGCTATGCTTATGCAGTCCTTGAAGGACGAGGATACAAAAAGAACGGGTCTGAAGACCCGCCACTACAACTCGCTCGGGGCAGGCGAAGAAAAACACGGGTCTAAAGACCCGCCACTACAAAACCAAGAAGGAAGCGCAAGGGCGGTCGTGGCTGGACGCAAGGAAAAACGAAACGGCGGAGAGAAGCCCGTCAGCTTGAAGATTCTCGCGGACTATCTGGGTTTGTGTCCCGCCACGGTGTCGGTGGTGCTGAACAATGTTCCGGGGCGGTCGATTCCCGCGGAGACGCGCGAACGCGTGCGAGCGGCGGCGCGGAAATTCAATTATCAGCCGAGCTTGCTGGCGCGCTCGCTGCGAAAGCAGCGGACGTTTACGGTGGGCGTGCTGGCGCCGGAGTTGAGCGACGGCTACCACACGATGGTGATGAGCGGCATCGGCGATCACTTGATGCGCGAAGGATATTTTTATTTCACCGCACATCACCGGCATAAGCCGGACATGATCGAGGAGTATCCGCGACTGCTGCTGGGGCGCGGCGCGGAGGGATTGATTACGATTGATACGGCGCTGGCGCATGCCTTGCCGGTGCCGGTGGTGGCGGTGGCCGGTCATCGAAAAATTACGGGAGTGACGAACGTTGTGCTGGATCACAAGCGAGCGGCGGAATTGTCGCTGCGGCATTTGCACCAACTGGGGCACCGGCAGATTGCTTTCATGCGCGGCCAATCGTTCAGCGCGGATTCGGATGATCGCTGGAAAAGTATTGTGAGCGTGGCGAGAGAACTAGGATTGGAAATCCGCTCGGACTTAACGATTCAACTCGAGCGCGATTTGACTTCGCCGGAGCTGGGCTATCCGGTGGTGCAGGAGCTGCTGCAAAAGGGGCGGCGGTTTACCGCAATCGTGTCGTTTAATGACATTGCCGCGATTGGCGCGATTCGCGCGCTGCGGGACGCCAATTTGCGTGTTCCCGAAGACGTTTCGGTGATTGGCTTTGACGATATTCAGGTGGCGGCGTACCACACACCGCGGCTGACGACGATCCGCCAGCCCCTGCGCGACATGGGAGAAACCGCCGCCCGGATTTTGTTGCAGCGTATGCAGGGATTCAAGGATTATCCGGAAGAGTTTGCTGTACCGCCGGAGCTAATCACGCGGGAAACGACCGCGCCGGTGAACCAGCGCACTCGGCGGCGATACAATCCATAGAAACTGTTGCGGAATTTCTTGCTTTCGAAAAGAATGTTCCGAACACAAGGAGCGCTCCTCTCATGAAAATTCGACAAGTTGTTTTTACCTTGGCGGCTGTGATGCTCACCGTGGGCGTCTGGGCGATTGTGCGAGCCCGAGGATTGGAAAACGCTGCGGCGGCGCCTGCGGCTGAATCGGCAAAAGCATTTTTGGGCCGATGGGATTTGACGCTGAAGGATGGGAGCCGCGAATACCCTTCGTGGCTTGAGTTGCACCAGGAAGGCAGCCATCTGGTTGCGCAGTTTGTTGGGCGCTGGGGAAATGCGCGGCCGCTGCCGAAGGCGGGGGTTTCGAACGGGAAACTGACTTTCGTTTCGCCGAAAGAAGAAGAAGGCGCGCAGGCGGACATGGTTTTTGAAGGAACGTTGAACGGAAAGACCCTGTCGGGCACTGTCAATGGACCGGACGGCAAAACTTGGCAGTGGACGGCGGAACGCGCGCCAGCATTGGTACGCTCGAAGCCGCCGAAATGGGGAAAGCCGGTCGAGCTGTTCAACAAGAAAGATCTTACAGGCTGGAAAATGAGCGACCCGAACGCGGAGAAAGTTTGGAAAGTTGAAAACGGCGAGCTGATTACTCCGGGAAACGGGCCCGAGCTAATCAACGACGGGAAATACGAAGACTTCAAGCTGCATGTCGAGTTTAATTGCGGAGAGCAGGCCAACAGCGGCGTTTATCTGCGAGGGCGTTACGAAGTGCAAATCGAAACCGACTCCATTGACGAGCCGCCGAGCCATCACATGGGAGGCGTGTACGGATTCTTGACTCCCACTCCGGAATTGCCGCGCAAGCCGGGAACGTGGCAGACGTACGACATCACGTTCGTGGGGCGCATGGTCACAGTCGTGCAAAACGGGCAAACCATTATTGACAATAAGGAAATTCCCGGCATCACGGGCGGCGCGCTGGATAGCCACGAAGAATTGCCCGGCCCAATTTATTTGCAAGGAAGCGAAAAAGGACGCGTGGCGTTTCGCAGCATCGTTCTTACACCCGCAGAAAAGTAGAAGAAAGTTCGGAAAAGAGTGGCGCGCCCGGGAGATTCGAACTCCCAGCCTTCTGGCTCGTGGCCAGATCGTCATATTCAGGCGAAGTTAGCCGCCATGTTATACTCTCTTCATCAGCGAGCCTGTAGCTCAACTGGATAGAGCGCATGGCTACGAACCATGAGGTTGGAGGTTCAAGTCCTCTCAGGCTCGCCATTGTTTTGCTTGTCCCACGCTTTTTGAAATCTTTTCTTAGACTAACCGCCGCGGCCAAATTCCACGCGATGTTCTTCCGGGCCAAGCCACACCACAATTGAACCCGCCAATAAAACGATCAGCGCGAAGAGCCCCATGGCGCGTCCATAGCCCATGGAATCCGCCATAACCGCTTCCAAGGGCGGGCTGAGGGAAGCGACAAGTACGCCGAGTTGGTAAGCGAAGCCGGGGAAGAATCCTCGCAGAGCATCCGGCGAAAGCTCGTTGATGTGCGCCGGAATCACTCCCCACGCGCCCTGCACCATGAATTGCATAAGAAATCCCCCGGCCAGAATCAGCGAGAAGCTTGGCGCGAACACCCACATCGGAATGAGCAAGCAGCCCAGGAGCAGTGCTGTCACCATCGATCGGCGCCGCCCCTTGCGGTCGGAAAAATATCCGAAGGCCAGCCCTCCGCAAATCGCTCCGAACATGGCAAACGCGGTGAAGTCCGATGTTCGTTGAGGACTGAAACCGCGCTGGTGCTGCAAGTACGTTGGGTACATATCCTGCGTGCCGTGAGAGATGAAATTCACCATGGCCATGAGCAGGACGAGATAACCAAAACGCGGCAAATTATCAAAGATCGTCTTCGTATAATTCGTCCAGTCGGTGCGCGAACGGTGCCACGCTTCAGGCTCCTTCACTTTGGCGCGAACAAAAAGGGTGAGTAGGGCCGGCAATCCGCCGACAAAGAAGAGCGGCCGCCATCCCCAATGCGGGTAAACAAAGCGATAGGCGCCCGCAGCCAGCAGGAATCCCAAGGCGTAGCCCTCCTGCAAAAACCCGGAAACGAGACCACGCCACTTCGGCGGGACTGACTCCATCGTGAGCGAGGCGCCCACGCCCCACTCGCCGCCCATGCCGATGCCGTAGAGCAAGCGCAACACCAGGAAAACTCGATAGCTCGGAGCAAGCCCCGACAGAACTTCGATTAGCGAGTAGTACAGGATATTAACGACGAGCGGAATGCGCCGGCCAAAGCGGTCCGCGAGCAGACCAAAGAGAATCGCCCCAATCCATCGCGTGGCTAGACTCGCGGTGATGGTCAGCGCCATCGCTGGCAACGTCTTGCCAAATTCCGCAGCGATGGGGGCAAGAACGAAAGTCAGAACAAAAAAATCGAATGCGTCAAACGTCCAGCCCAGAAATCCGGCAAGGACTGCGTTGTGCCTGCCTTTGCTTGCGGCGGCCCCCGCCCCGTGGACCGGTTGAGGGGAATCCGCCATCTGCTACGCGCTCCACTCGTTTGCGCGCGGCATCAAACGCAAGAGCATCGCGGCGCAAATGGCCGCGAACACCAGCAGCACGAATCCAAGTCCCAAATGCCCAAGCAGCATCTTCCCCGAACCAAACAGCGCCAGATAAACCATCCCGCAGCCCAGCGCCCAAGAGACCAAGTTGCGTCCTAAGTCGCGCGTTTGCGGAACGTCCTGCACGAGTCGCGCGATCGGCCCCCAGCCCGCGACATGCGGCCTCACTTTCCGGTAAAATTTCACCAGCACATCTTCCCTTTCCGGCTTCGTCATGAATGTCACGACAACCCACACCAGCGAAGTCAGCGCCGTGGTAACAAGGGAGGTCTTGGCGAACAATACGACGCTGCCGCCCGAAAAGGGTTTCGTCCACGAAAGCACCGCAGTGACCACAATGGCGGTTGCCATGGCCGCAATTTCGCTCCAGGCGTTGATCCTCCACCAATACCAGCGCAGCAAGTACACGCCTCCGGTGCCGGCGCCAATCGTGAGTACAATTTCCCATCCCGACACAATCGAGCCGAGCTGTGCCGCGACGTAGGCCGAGACGATCACAAGAAGGACGGTCGCCACGCGCGATATCACAACGTAGTGTTGCTCCGTTCCGTCGCGCTTCACAAAACGCCGGTAAAAATCCGCGACAAGATACGATGCGCCCCAGTTCAGTTGCGTGGCAACCGTAGACATAAACGCCGCCAGGAATCCTGCAAACACCAAGCCGCGCAGCGCGTGCGGAACGTGGTCCGCCACAATGCGCATATACGCAGGCTCGGGCTGCGCGAGGCCCGGATAAAGTACGATTACCGCCAGAGCTGCCAGGATCCACGGCCAGGGACGCAATGCGTAGTGGGCCACGTTGTACCAGAGCACAGATAGCAAACCGTTGCGCTCGTCGCGCGCGCTGAAAATGCGTTGCGCGATGTACCCTCCGCCTCCAGGCTCCGCCCCCGGATACCAAAACGCCCACCACTGCACGCCTAGAAACACTGTGAACGTAATCACCGGAAGCGCCCACATCGCTTGAAACGTAAACGGCCGCGAAAAATCGGGGAAAAATGCTGTCGGGTCGCTCGCTCCTGGCCCCGCCGCAACCGTCATGAGGTGGAGTTTCGCAAGCAAAGCGTGCATCCCACCCACAGCATCCACAGCGTACCAAGCAATGCCGATGACGATGGCCATCTTCAATACAAACTGAAAAAGGTCCGTCCACAACACGCCCCACAACCCGCCAAGTGTCACATACAGTCCCGTGAACGGAATCAAGACCAGCACGCAAATCCACTTCGAGGTCGATTCGCTGACTCCCAGGCTGATGGCCACGATCGCGGTCATCGCTTTCGTGACCCATCCGAGAATCAAGCAGTTCATCAGCAACCCAAGATACAGTGCGCGAAACCCGCGCAAAAACGCCGCGGGCTTTCCGGCGTAGCGCATCTCCGCAAACTGCACGTCGGTCATCAAGCCGGATCGCCTCCACAATCGCGCGAAAAGAAAAACGGTCATCATGCCCGACGGCAGAAAGCTCCACCAAAACCAATTCCCTGCTATTCCGTTTTTGTAGACGAGGCCGGTCACGACGAGCGGCGTGTCCGCGGCAAACGTCGTCGCCACCATTGACGTTCCCGCAAGCCACCACGAAACATTGCGCCCCGACACGAAATAATCTTCCGTGCTTTTCCCCGAGCGGCTCCGGAAATACAAACCCAGAATCAGGGTGATGAGCAGATAGCCGACGACGGCGATCCAATCGGCAGGAGCAAATGTCACAGTGAATCCTTTCTGTAGTGGCGGGTCTTTCGCGGTTTGTGCGTCCCGATCTTATCGGGAAGACCTGCTCTCTGTTCCAGCTCTTGTTAACTTGCTTGTTTCCCCGGGGCCGCCAAGGCTTGGTCGCTCCACTGGCGGGCAGTACTATATAGAACTTCCCGTCGTTGTGGGCATAGTGTTTTTGCGATCGGGAAATCGGCCAAACCAGCCAATCGAAAACTCGGATCGCGTCATTGCGTGATCGGCGCGCGCGCCGCTCGGCCCGGAAATACTCCATCCACCAGTTGTCCGTCCTTGACCACTGGGACGCCATGCACCAGAACGAAACGAATTCCTTCTGAGTATTGCAGCGGCTTCTCGTAAGTCGCTTTGTCAATGACGGTTCTGGCGTGAAACACCGTGATGTCCGCGTCCGCTCCCACGCGAATCCGCCCCTTGTCCTTGAACACTGGCGCGCGCTTTTCCAATCGTTGCGCGGGCATCAGGGTCATTTTTTTCAGTGCCGTCATCAAATCGAGTGCTTTCTTCTCACGAACGTAAACCCCCAGCACACGCGCGTACGTCCCCGCCGTTCGCGGATGCCCTTTCCCATTAAACAGTGCGCCATCGCTGGCAATCATGGTCAGCGGGCTTTCGATTGCCGCATCAATATTCTCTTGCGTGTTGGAGGGAAGGATAATCATCCCGCCTTCTTTGCGATAGCGCAGAAACGACTCCCGCGTCAGATGTTCGCCCGTCGCCGGCCAGAGCATCGGAGCAAAATAGCTGTCCGGCTCGTTCTCTTTATGGTCAAGAAACGCCGCTTGAATGCTCGTCATCCCCATGGTGTAGGGATAAGCCTCGGTGGTCACGTCCATGCCGCGGGAGCGCGCCTCCGAAATCATCTGAAGCTCGTAAACGACGTTTGGGCCGCCTGTGCTCTGGATGTGTACGATGTGTAGCGGCGCGCCACTGATCGCAGCAGCCGCCATAGCTTCTTCAAAGCCGGGGAAATTTCCTGCAGGCTCTCCAACCTTCGGAGCTCCCGCGCGGATATGAATGTGGCAAGAAGCGTGATACTTCGCCGCCACGCGAAACACTTGCACGATTTCCCAATTCGTCGCCGCTTCCGTGTAAGCCGGTCCAACTCCGACCGCGACCGCGCCGCGCTTCAATCCCTTCTCGATAAGCGCCATGACTTGCTGCATTTCTTCCGGCGTCGCTTCGCGGTGCGCTGCATCTCCGCTTGGAAGCAGTTGCCCCGGGTCGTGCATCACCATCATTCGCGCCGGAATGTGCCCCGCGCTCGCCCCAAAATTGATCAGCGCCTTCCCTTCCCGCTCGCCATACCAGCGGTCCACATCCCCAACGCCCACCTCCAGCTCCAAAGCCGTGGTCACGCCATCGTGAGCCTTCGCGCGATAGTTCTCGTCATCCTGCCCATGTTCGTGCAAGTCAATAAATCCCGGCGCGACTACGAGCCCCTTCGCATCAATCGTCTGCTTCCCTTTCAACACGCTGTTGCTGATTGCGCGAACTTTTCCTCCGCTGATCCCGACGTTGCGCACGCCATCAAGCCCCGACTCCGGATCCATCACTCTCCCGTTCGCAATCACCACCTCGTACGAAGCATCTTGCGCGCCAGCAGATGTAGCTCCGCCCAATGCGAACGCAACCACAAAAATGCCGGCAGCCACCAACGTAAATCGCCCCGCGCCTCTTGTTCTTGCGCGCAACTCAATCATGGTTCTCTCCATCCTTGCGCCGCTCATCCCGCACAGCTTCGCGGTCGAAATCATACGACGGTTTGTGAACGGATTGCTCGACTAGCCGGAGTGTTACTCGTATCTAAGGGCGACCATGGGATCGACGCGCGTCGCGCGCCATGCGGGAATTGCCGTGGCCGCGAACGCTACCACCGCCAGCAACGCCGGCACCGCGGCAAACGTGACCACGTCCCTTGTACTCACTTCAAACAGCAGGCTCGCCATCACGCGGGTTAGCGCCATTGCGCCCACAAGTCCCACGGCTATGCCAATACCCGCCAAAGCCATCCCCTGCCGCACGACGAGGCCGACGATATCCCCGGGCCGCGCTCCCAGCGTCACCAGCACTCCAATATCGTGCGTGCCTTGCGTCACCAGGTGCGACAGCACACCGTACAATCCCACGGCGGCTAAGAGCAGCGCGAATACGGCGAACGCTCCGAGCATCGTGCTCGAAAAACGCTGCCGCGCCAGCGAATCGTACAAACGCTCCTGCATGCTCCGCGTCCCATAAACCACAACGTCTGGATCTACCGCGTGGATTTGACCCACGACTGCCGAGGAGAGCCCCGAACCTTCGGTTGCCGTCCGCACCGCCAGAAACCTTCCCCCAGGTTGCTGCTCTTGTGGAAAATACGCCACCATCTTGCCCTCGGTATCGAGGCCATATTGTTTAACGACGCCCACCACGCCGACAATCGTCATCGGCTTCTTCGGATCGAAGAACACATGCTTTCCGACAGCATCGCCATTCGGCCAGAAGCGCTGCGCGAACTTCTGATCAATTATGACCACTCCCGGTTTGTCTGCCGTGTCGTCCTCGTTGAAGAAGCGGCCCGCACGCAGAGGAATCTCCATCGTCCGAAAATAATCCCTGCTAGCGATTCGCAGGTCCGCCTGCAACTCTTGTCCCGGCGGAGGCGTGTACCCCTCCACGTTGATCCCTCCCCACCCAACTTCGCCCGATAGTGGCAGTACCGAAACCAGGCCCTCCGCCACGACCCCGGGGAGGTGCGCAACGCGGCTTTCGACCTCCCTATAGAAATTGATTCTTGCTTTCGCGTCATGATACTTGGGTCCCGTAACTGCCACCTCCATCGTTAGAACACGATCGGTCGTGAACCCGGGTGGCACACTCTGCAGCCTCACGAAGCTGCGCAGCAGCAGCCCAGCCCCAATCAGCAGCATCAACGAGAGCGTCAACTCGGACACCACCAGCAAGCCGCGCAAACTGTGCCGTCTGACGTGCAAGCCGCCCTCACTCTGCCCGCTGCGCCCGCCGGCTTTCAGCGAAGTGTTCAGGTCCACTTTAATCGCTCGCCACACCGGCGCCATTCCGAAAAGCACTCCGGTCATCAACGCAACGCTAAACGTGAACACCAGTACCGTTCCATTGATGGCAATGTCCTCCATCCGCGGAATATTCCCTGGATTCATCGTGCGCACTACTTCCAGGCTTAGCTGCGCGACCAGCAGCCCCGCCGCTCCGCCCAGAAGTCCTAAGAGCACGCTCTCCGTCAGAAGTTGTCGCGCCAGCCGCCGCCAGTTGGCTCCCAGGGCCGTGCGAATCGCTACTTCTTTCTCTCGTCCGGCCGCCCGTGTCAGCAAAAGGTTGGCCACGTTCGCGCACGCAATCAAAAGCACCAGCCCGACCGAGCCGAGCAGGACCAGCAACGCGCGCCGTACATCGCCAACCACCTGTTCCTGCAACCCGACCACATGCATGCCGAAACTGGCATCACGCTTGTCTTTCTCCCGAATGCGGCTGGCGATCAGGTCCACGTCCGCCTGGGCTTGCCGCACGGAGACTCCCGGCTTCAGCCGCACCATAACGTTGTAGTTTTCATCGCCCCGGTTTTTCTCGGCATCCGCCGCCAGCGGCAGCGGATCGATAAGGTCCACCTTGTCCATCGGAAATTCCGCAGGCATTACTTCCGTGTTGAGCATAAAGCTGCGCTGCAACACTCCCACGACCACGAATGGCTTGTAGTTGAGCACGATGCTCTTGCCTACGATGGTGGGATCCGCGTCGAACAGCCTCCTCCAGCCCCGATCTGTAAGAATGGCCACGTCGGGTTGGCCCGGCTTGTCCTCCTCTGGCAGCAGCAAACGTCCAAGCAGCGCTTTCGCGCCCAGCATCCTCAGCAAACTAGATTGCGTGCGCACTCCGAACACGCGCTCTGGCCGCTCGCGGCCTGTCAAGATGATCATGTGGCTCTGCGCCAGCGCCATTTCTTCAAACGAATGATTCTCCTTCTGGACATCCAAGTACTCACCCGGAGACGGCCAGTCTCGCAGGATTCCAATCGCCGGCGAATGCAACCACACCGCCGCTAGCCGGTCGGGATGCGGGTAAGGCAGTGGACGCAACAATAACGCATCCACGACGCTGAAAATCGCGGAGTTGGCCCCGATTCCTATCCCGAGGGACAACACGATCACCAACGTCAACATGCGGTTCTTGCCCAACATCCGCACGGCGTAGCGCAAATCCTGCCAAAGCGTCTGCACCATGTGTAGCCTCCTCAAACCGAGCGGACTAAAAGAAGCGCATCGGTCGGCTGCCTTTGGATTATGACAAGAAAATCGAGGAACAGTTAGGGCGCGGGACAAAGAAAAACCCGGGCCGCTGGGGGGAGCGACCCGGGTGGGGGTACTGCCGAGGGGGGCCGGAGGAAACTTTTTGTGGCGGCTTCTTCCGCCGCGTTGGTCTAGTTCACCTGTTCCTGCGTAGCGGCGGGTTTATCCCGCTGCTCTTTTTCAGTGAACGTGGTTCACGGCCAGCATGCAGATCTGGCGCAATTCTTCGTACGTGAAATAAGTCTCTTCTTCCTGGCCGAAAACTTCCGTGTGGCCAAATCCTGACTCGCTCGAAATGCGATTCAGTTCCTGTTCAGAGAGACCCAGCAACACTGCCGCCCGCCGCCGCGTCACATACTTGATTTCTTGTGTCTTCATGTCAGCCCCTCAAGATGGCAAAAGAACCATGTGATCTTCTTCCACGGCCACGATCATGGTCTTGTAAATATCCACGTCCCAGCCTTCCCCGATTCGCATCCGCACCGTATCGCTTCCGTCTTTCACCAGCTTTCCTCGCAGCGGCACTTTGATGTCGCCTAGTGCCACCTGAAGAACCACCGGCTGCCCAATCCAAGCCTTGAACGCGCTGTCCATTCTCTTCGACCCCACAGAACTTCAGCGTGACGGGAAGAGAATCGCGCACACCATTGCGGCTCACAATGGTACAGAGAGGGTACGGGACTAGTAAGTTCGTACTGTTTCAACTTGGAGGCACAAACTAAGGACAGTTTCTACGCAAGTACGCTCGTACTGTTTCTTGAGGACGGCCGGGCCATAGCTCGCAACGGTTGCCCCTGGCATCCTTGTGCGGATGAACGGGCAGCACAATTCCGCGCAGGAGAAGATGCCCCCGGGGACGAGCAAGCTGTCCCAACGGGCAGGTATCGGACTGGCCCTTGGCGGGGGCTTCGCGCGCGGATTTGCGCACCTCGGCGTCCTAAACGTATTCCAGAAGTACGGCATAAAGGTCTCCCACATTGCCGGCAGCAGCGTGGGCAGCATCCTTGGCGCGGCCTACGCCAGTGGAGCACCGCTCGAACGCATCATCGAGACGTGCCGGACTCTGCGCTTCCGCGACATCGCCCGCTGGCGCGTTTCTCGCCTCGGTCTTGCCAGCAACCAGCGCCTTGCAACATTAATGGACCGCGTTTTCGGCTCCCGTCAATTTGAGGATCTCAAGATTCCGCTGGCGGTAGTGGCAACAGATTTGTCTACCGGCGAACCGGTCGTCTTTACTTCAGGCAATCTGGTGGACGCTATCCGCGCGAGCTGCGCTTTCCCCGGCTTGTTCGAGCCCGTGCAGATTGGCACGCGCTGCCTCGCCGATGGCGGATTGGTAGCCCCGGTTCCGACGCACGCGGCGCGCTTCATTGGCGCGCAAACCGTGGTTGGAGTTTCCGTTGGCATGCAGGATGGACGGCGCGGCGCGCCAACAAACATTTTTCAGGTCGTGAGCCGCGCGGTGAGCGCCGCTCAAAAGCACCAGCTCGAAGTCTGGGAGCGCCACGCCGACCTGGTCCTTCGCCCGGATGTGCAATTCCTGGCTTGGGACGATTTTGCGCGCGCTGATGAAGCCATCGAGGCCGGCGCTGCCGCGGCACTTCGCGCATTGCCGCGCATTGAGAGCCTGCTTGAAAAGAAGGCAGAAACGGAACTTCCCTCGGAAGCGCGCTTGATGTTGAAGAAAAGAAGTCAAATGTGGCGGACGGAGGTGCAGGCATGATTCGTCCCAGCATGCTCGTCGTAGCCTTTGGCAGTTTGTTCTTCCTGTGGCACGAATGTGGCGAGGACGTGGCCATTTTCTGCTACCGTATAGGGCTGGGAGCTGTCACGGGCTTGCGCAGGCGCGGGCTCGTTCTGGTTCCCGCAGGATTTTCAGCCTATTTTGCCGCAGCGAGGAACAGTTCTGAGTGCTTGACGCCATCCGCCACTTCTTCCATGCGCTTTTTGATCCCAACGGACTCCGAGAATTAATCCGGGCGGGCGGCGCCCCCCTCATTTGCGTCATTGTTTTTATTGAGACTGGTTTTTTTGTAGGCTTTTTCCTCCCAGGAGACTCCCTGCTTGTAACTGCGGGAATCCTTTCTGCTGGCGCCGTGATTCCTCTCAAGTGGCTGCTCGCGCCGGTGATGCTGTGCGCCATTGTGGGCGACCAGATTGGCTACTGGATCGGGCGCTCAGCCGGTGCGGCGCTTTACCGTCGCGAAGACTCGTTTTTTTTCCGCCGCAGCCATTTGCAGCGCGCGCAGGATTTTTACGAAAAATACGGCGGTCGAGCCGTCATTTTGGCGCGCTTTGTGCCGATTATTCGCACGTTTTGCCCTCCGGTGGCGGGCGCGGCGAAGATGCCGTATGGGCGTTACCTCACTTTCGATATTTTTGGCGGCGTTTTCTGGGTTGGGACCATGATCCTTGGCAGCTATTCGCTTGGCCATCTGGTTCCCAACATTGCGCAGCGCATCCATTACGTGATTGCTGTCGTCATCCTTCTTTCGATCACGCCCGCGATCATCAGCATCCTGCGCGCAAGGCGGCAGGTCAGTGCCATTAACAGAAATCGTGCTGACTCCGATTCCCTTCCGCAAGCCGAGAAAGAGTAAATCGTGACATTGTTCGACTTCCCGCCTTCCGAGAAAGAGTGACCCGTGATCTTCTTCTATTCCCTGCCTTCTGTGAGTAACTCGTGACTGCTCCCAAGCTGCGGGCCATCATTTTCGACATTGGGCGCGTGCTGATTCGCGTCAATGTGGCGCGCGCAATGAGCGGTCTGGCCGATGGCGTGTCGCTTTCTCCCGAGGAAGTCTGGTCGGCGCTGGAAAAAGATCCCCGCTGGATAGACTGGCAGGAGGGGCGCATGTCGCCGCAGGACTGGCACCTCCATGTGTCGCGGCGGCTGGGAAGCAAGCTCAGCTTCCAGCAATTCGTCGAGGTCTGGAACCGCGCCTTGGACCCTACGCCCATCCACGAGGAGGCTTTTCTCGCGAAGCTCGGCAAAAGGTACCGGCTGGCGCTGCTGTCCAATACCGACCCGTTGCATGTCGCGCACATGGAAAAGACTTACGGATTCTTTGCGTTGTTCCCGGTGCGCATCTACTCGTGCGGCGTGGGAGCCAGCAAGCCCAGTCCCGTCATCTACAAAGAGGCGCTGCAGGCTTGCAAAGTCCGCGCCCAAGAAGCCGTGTACGTGGATGACGTCCTGGCGTACGCCCAAGTTGCGTCGCAACTGGGAATGCACGGCATTGCGTTTCAGTCTCCGGACCAGCTTCAGTTTGACATGTGCGCGCTTGGCGTCGAGTTCAAGTAATACTTTCACTCCCAAGCCCCTTCTACCCCTACACACCCCCGGTACTGTTGCAATGTCATGAAAAGAAAAGGGTTGCAAATTGCCACTGTTGTAAGATGTTGAAAACAAAAGAAAGTGGCTAGGGGTGAACGGTGACTGACTGGCGAGTTCCAGAATGGGAAGAAAGTAGGTACACCCCGGCAGTTTTCAGAAGAGTGTGAAAAGAAAGAGGTTAGAGTATACGGAACTTGGAAGAATATACGTAAAATTGTAGGGGTACTCGTGGAGAGATCCTTTGCTTCGCTCAGGACGACTATCCTTCGCCGGATAGTCGCTTGGAAGAATATACGGAACTTTGTAGCCTGCGGATTTTCGCGGACAGGAATGGAGTCAGTGAGGGTGGAGGGAGGATGTCCTTCGAGGCTCCCCTCGGAGCTCGGAGTAAACAGGGTAAAGCATGGGGGTCCCGGCAAGGCCGGGATGCAAAAGACGCACACGGTGGCGGACCTGTCTGATTTGGCAAGAGCTACTGTATCATCAAGTAAATATTTTGTCCAGCGAAAATCGAAGAAATTTCAAGAATTTTTTAAGTCGCGTGGAATCTGTGGGATACGTCCCGTCTGTCCCCCGGTCCCCCCCGGTCCCCGTCCCCCGGTCCCCAAAACCTGGGGCACCCAACCCCTCTCCCAATTTTCAATCCGGGCCACCCGTCCTGGACGTGTACACGCGAGAGTGTTTGGCGCTGGAGGTGGACACGAGTTTTGCGAGCCGGCAGGTGACGCGGGAGTTGGAGAAGATTATCGCGGAGCGCGGAGTTCCGGCAGCGATTCGTTGCGACAACGGACCGGAGTTCACCTCGCGGCATTTTCTGGCGTGGTGCCTGGAACGGAAGATCGAACTGGTGCACATCGAACCAGGGAAGCCGGTGCAGAATGCGTTTGTCGAGAGTTTTCACGGGCGCTTGCGGGAAGAGTGCTTGAACGCGAGTTGGTTTCAGAATTTGTGGGACGCGCGGCGGAAGCTCGCCACGTGGCAGAAGGAGTACAACGAAGAGCGGCCGCACAGCAGTTTGGGATATTTGACGCCGCGCGAGTTCGCCCGCCGAGATGCAGCGCTCCGGTCGCCTACGGCTCCCTGCGCGCCGCATCTCGCCCCACTGCCGGAGGCAGAAGCTAGGCCATCAGGCGATCGAGGTGTCGTATGATCCCGTGCGCGGAAAATGGGGGCAGGTCAGTCGTAAACCATCGTGATTCCGGTGCCCACCGAGATTAGGTGATTCTCGAAGTCGTATTGATAGACGACGCCGTTGAACCCGTTGGTATTCCCATTGTTGTCGTACCCATTGCTATCGAAGGTATCCATCGTGATCCGGTCATCCGCGTCATATTGCGTGGACACGCCTGGATAGCCGGGAATCGTGGAGGTCTTCTGTTTGCGGTTGCCCACGCTGTCGTAGCCGTAGCTCGCCGCACCATTCACGCCATTCGGGTCGCTTGGGCTAAACGCGGTCTCGCCAAAGACAAATCAGCCCCCCGTTCAACGCGATAGAAGAACGCGGACTGAGCGCCGCAGCTTCCAAAGAGTCCCGCTGCAATACGCGACCAACAAAGTACTCCACAGCAGACCCACAACTGCCAGAGGCAAGGACAAGGATGGCGTTCGCCAGGCCCTGTGTAGCTTTTCGGATGCGTCGAAACCTGCAAGTAACCAGGCGCACAGGCCGAACACGTTGACTATGAATCTTTCGGACTCGGGACGTGAGGTCCTCGCCTCCGGCCCTTGCCGAAACAAGTCAGCCAGGCGAAGCCCTACCCACGACCATAACAACACAACACCCAAAAGAAACAAAACGTCTCCTGAATCAACATGTAGCCAGCCTACATGCAGAAGCGACAGTTGCGGGCATCCCGGAAAATGAGTGGCTATCCACGCGGGGTAATTGAGCATCGCATTGACTAGCTGCGAGTCAGGTAGCCTTAAACGGTCCAAGGAACGACTCTCTTCGAAATCTGCGAGGCAAAGCAGACTCGCAGCAAGACATAAGCTGGCAGTCACTAGCCAGAACCGCCGCGAGATATGCCCAAGCAATATATTCTTCTGCATAACTCCACGTCCAATGTTACTGAAGATTTTTGTAGATATAGTCAGTAATCCCCCGCGTGCTGGCGGCCGGCCCAGTATCCGATGTCTTCGGACCGAAAAAAGCCCGTTTCAGATCGTCGTCTTCAATGCCTAGATAGCCGTGCAACGCTTCGTGAGCGATGGTCGCCTCTAGATACTCCGGCGTTTCGGATGAAATGTATCCCGGGTCCCAATAACTTGTCATCGGAGC
The DNA here is from genome assembly GCA_035280045.1 of Candidatus Acidiferrum sp. Lineage (GTDB taxonomy): Bacteria > Acidobacteriota > Terriglobia > Acidiferrales > UBA7541 > Acidiferrum. Next base: position 1,326 of record DATEGP010000019.1, on the reverse strand, counting down.
CGACTTCGGTTTGGTTGCAACGTCAACGGCGGGGTGGCCCGGGATGCGAATTGGAATTGGTTGACATGACATCGCGGGCGAGAATAGCACTGCGCCGGAACTTGAGGAAGCACGAGTGGACAGGCACGGAGGGGGTGCCCCAGGTTTGGTTTGTAACCTGGGCCTTGGGTTTGTTGGTTCCCCGAATTGTTGAAAAGATGAAAAGTCCGAAGACCCAGGTTTTCAAAATCAAAACCTGGGGCACCCAACCCCTCTCCCAATTTTCGATCCGGGCCACCCGCCCTACTCTCGCATTCATAAGCCCTTCGGTGGGTCAAAGCCTTGCAAGAAGTGCGTGGCTTCACGTAAGAAGTGCGCGCAAATGTCGCCCAAGGCGTCGACGGCCTCGAGGACCTGCGATGCGTCCTCCAACTCCCACTGCGTCTGGCTGCCACCGAGTCCAAGCCAATGCATAAGGCTCATCCCGAAACCTACTGTTAAACCACCGGGCGTGAGCAGGCGGTGGAAGTAATCAAAATGCCAAAACTTCGAACCCGTCCTAAATTCCGTTGTCATGATCCAGGCCCCCACGGTCCTCTCGAAGTAAGAAGAAGAGCGGGAACCGTAGTCTGCGAGTTTCGGACCGCAAACAGGCTTGAGCCGTGCGACAATCGAGCGATGCAGAGCCCGCCGGTCGATCTTTGCCAGCTTGAGGCCATCTCCTTCCATTCTCATTTGCTTGTGCTCGCCGTCGCGCACAATTGGCAGTCTCGCCGTGATACCGGGAATGATCTCTCCGTGGTCATATTCGAGGAATCGTTGGATTAGAGAATGTTCCTCCGCAGTGATCACCTCGGCGACATGAGCTAGGCCGAATTTGTGAGATCGCTTCACAAGACTCGTTGTAAGCCGTAGACGTTCGTCCGTATCCATCGGCTCGATCATTTCGAGAAAGCGATACACCGTCTGGTTTCTTACTCTCCGGACAAAAGGAAAATCCTCCTCCGTTTCCCTTCGTGCATCCTTGAACTTCCAACGGTAGTACCGTTCGGCGAATTCTCGCTGACAGGCCTTCCATTCGCTCTCTCTTCTATTCGTGAGTCGGTGGGGTGGCCCGGGATGCGAATTGGAATTGGTTGACATGACATCGCGGGCGAGAATAGCACTGCGCCGGAACTTGAGGAAGCACGAGTGGACAGGCACGGAGGGGTGCCCCAGGTTTGGTTTGTAACCTGGGTCTTGGGTTTGTTGGTTCCCCGAATTGTTGAAAAGATGAAAAGTCGAAGACCCAGGTTTTCAAAATCAAAACCTGGGGCACCCAACCCCTCTCCCAATTTTCAATCCGGG
>DATEGP010000018.1:0-40909 GCA_035280045.1 Candidatus Acidiferrum sp. | reverse complement strand
TACTCGCCTCCGACTCCACCTTGGGACGGAAGCTGTTCACGTTGATTAAGAAGGGGAGCGCAATCAGCATTAGGAGAAAAACTGCAACTGCGATTCCAGCAATGCGCAACCAACGTTTCTTCGCAACTGCATTGAGTTGTGCCTGAATGGCCGACGCCAGGCGCGCCTTTTTGCTGGTCTGGCCCGGCTCAGGAGTGGGTAGTGGTCGAGCGGCCATAGTCCCCTCCCCTCGGCGCTACCCTATCGGGCGCGTCGGCGAGGGGGAACTGTCAATCATGACAGACATGCATACGTTTGCTATTCGACCATTCGGGTAGCCCTGTACTGGCCCGCTTCAGTTGCAGCCTTCTGGGTAATTTGTGCCGACTCGTCTCGCGTGTGCGCCTAGCAGAGAAATTGGCCCGAATCGTCCATGTTGTGCCTAGTACTGCACTTTGGTGTTATGCGGTTAACCAGCCACCGAGGCAAACTTCCGATTTATTTTTCCCTCTGGTAAGGCTTGCAGGTCGCATCCTGCAACGAAAGGGTCACATCCGCAATCCGACTATCTGATCCGTCCACTTCGATTCGTTCAGTTTCTCGATTTCCGATTGGGGTACCGGTATTCGCCTCCCAACGCAGTCCGCAGTCTTGCTCCGCATAAATTGTGTAACGCACGCCCCGGAAAACCATGACCTGAAATACACCTGGAGATAGTTTCTTTGCGAAGGACTGACTACCGTCAGCCGCCTGCGCTGAGACAAGTACACCGTCTCTACGCGCTCGCAATTCTGAAAGCAGCGGTCCGGCGTCTGTGGCAGGCTGGGTATCGCTGCAGACCGTGGTGAAGAGATGCCCATCATTTCCATAAGGATTCACGAAGTAGCCGCATTCTCCTAGGTAAACACTCGAATGGTTTAGACACCGGACCAAACAGTGGAGTTGCATGTGGGTTGGTCAACTCCTGGTAAGTCGGGTGGTTTCAATGGGTCGACGCAACACCCGCTCGAATTCTATTTGCAGGAGTTTCAAGGGCTAAATTCGTTCGCGAGTGTTGATTCAAAGAAAACCCCGTCCTGTTCAGGTCTAATTGAGTACAGCCCAGTAGATCGGTTCTTTATGAAAAGTATCGTGGGATCAAACGATTAGAGGGGTGTTGCATCGACCGTTTGAACCGGCACGGGTTATCGGAAACTTGAGTGCTAGCGCCCGCCTCGGTCCGGTCAGACTTGCCTGCTTCCGGCAAGGTACTCACGCAAAGTCACGCGGCGCATGCCGCCTCAATTCATCAGCCCAATTCCTCGCTGCCGCCAGCCTGCCGCAGGCACGCCCCCCAACACAAACCGCGCCGCCCTCCGTTGCGCTCCCTCCCTCCGTCCGCCCGCCGAGCCGCCCTTGACCCCGCTCCCGGCTCGCAACCACTACTCGTGTCTCTTGACTTCGCCGACGCCTTCATAAGATGGCCTGAGCGCCGCCGAAGGGAGCGAGCGCAGCGAGTCGAAGGATCTCTCCCTCCCTCGCCGGGGCATCCCGATCATTTTTTTTACGGAAAATCTTCGATTTTCGCTGGACAAAATGTTTACTTTGCGCTATAGTAGCTTTTGCTAAAATTAGACAGGTCCGCCACCGTGTCACCGCGCCCACCCTACAGAATTCCTAAATCCCGCTCTATCCGCACGTTGCCTTCCTTTCAGCGATGCTGGGCGCACTCTGCTCCGCCGCGGTACCCCTTTCCGATCTCTTCGCTAGTCACTAACCACGCACCACTAACCACTGTCTTTTCAACCGCTTCCGCACTCTTTGCACGCAATGGCGCGCCGCAACCTCTTTCCCATCAATCACTTGCGCACTCTTTCCCATTCCATAGGGGGGTGGGGACAGCGGGCAAGAAGCCAATCTACAATCTTCCGTATACTCTTCCAAGTTACGTATACTCCAAGTTCTTTATTTTCACACTCTTACGAAAACTGCCGGGGTGGGGGGTATGCGCAACAGGACCAGAGTTAAAGTTTTACTTGAAGTGACCTCCTACGAGGAATGGTCATCCTGCCTGCCCTGAGCGCAGCCGAAGGGGGCGAAGCGAAGGGGTCTCTCTTCGCTGCCCCCTGTCAGCTGTGAATCGAAGATCCCGATCCTGTCGGGACTGTGGACTGTTTACGGGATGACGGCGGGGACGGGGCCGTCGGGAGTGCTTTCGAGGCCGTTGGAGTCGACGGCGGTGACCTGGTAATCGTAGGTGAGGCCGTTGACGACGTTGGCGTCGGTGTAGGAGAGAGGAGAAGTTGCGGACACGGAAGCGATCACCTGGAAGGTGGAGGCGGTGCTGAGTTTGCGATAGACGTTGTAACTGGTCACCGTGGTGGTGGTGCTGGCGATCCAGGACAAGGCTACGGTGTGGGTCACCGTCACGGTGGCGGTGAAATTGACGCCGGTTTTGTTCGCGCCGCTGACCGCGACGGACTGATTCGCCGGAGTAAAGCTGTAGCCGCTGTCGGTGGGCGTGACGGTATAGGTTCCGTTGGCCAAGCCGGAGAAAGTGAAGCCGCCGGAAGTGTTGGTGGTGGCATTCGCCGCCGCGGGGCCGGTTAGCGCGACGGAGGCTCCGCTGAGCCCGGCGCCTGACGCAGTGATCGTGCCGGAAATGCTGTAGGTGGCTTGCGCGGTGGCGGTGAAGTTGATGCCGGAAACGTTCGCGCCGTTGATGGTGGCGTTTGCGCTGGTGGGGCTGAAGGTGTAGCCCGTGTGGCTGGGAGTGACCGCGTAGGTACCGTTCGCGAGGCCGGTAAACGTGTAAGCGCCGGAGCTATTGGCTGTGGTCGTGGCGGAGGCCTTGCCGCTCAGCGTGACGGTGGCGCCGTTGCCGCCGGCCGTGGGAGTGATTGTTCCGGAAATGCTGAAAGTGTTCGCTTGCGCGGTGGCGGTGAAATTGAGTCCGCTGACATTCGCGCCGTTGACCGTGGCGTTCATGCTTGCGGGACTAAAAGTGTAACCCGAGTGGCTTGGAGTCACCGTGTACGACCCATTGCCTAAGTTGGTGAAGCTGTAAGCGCCGGAACTGTTGGCTGTGGTCGTGGCCGAGCCTGCCCCACTAAGAGTTATGGTGGCGCCGTTGCCGCCCGCGGTTGGAGTGATCGTTCCGGAAACTGTATAGCTGCCTGGAGGCGGAGGGGTTTGATTCGTGCCAGCCACGAAGGCGGAACAACCCCAGGAGAACGCTGCGGCGCCAAGGAGCGCTGCCGCAAGAATCAAATGGGCCCTTCCACCAAAAGGGCGAGCGTAAGAGCGCGTGGATGAGAAACCTGTACCGGGGCGAGCGTTCGTGTGGTCAGTTTTCATTGGTCTAGGAGCGTGAACTTAATGCCCTAGACGCTAGGGTACGGTTATCCAAGTTCCTGAGGAACTGAATCGAAGTCCAGATTCGGTACAGGTATTGAACCTGCCCCAACGGACTCCTCTACGCAGGCCTCAGGGATCCCCCAGAGCCTGTGGCAGAAGTTGAGGCTGCGAACTGTATCAAATTCCTCGGGGCAGCTGGAAGCACTAAAAGGCGGCAGCTACCCTGGCGAGCCGCGGCGTAAAAAGCCGCGGCTACGCACTCCACTTACGGAATGACGGCGGTGGCCTGGTTCGAGAACACGCTTTCGGTGCCGGTCGAGTCCACGGCGGTCGTAACGTAGAAATAGGTCGTTCCGCTGGTTACATTCGAATCCGTGTAGGTCAGGACACTAACCAGCGAGGTGTTGATCTTGACGTAGCCGCTGCCGCTGGTGGTGCTGCGGTAGACGTTGTATCCGGAGATCGTCGAGGTGCTTGCTGTCCAGGACAGACTGACAGTGTGCTGGACCACGCCGGTTCCGGACAGAGTGGCCGTCGCGGGCGAACCCGTGGCGTTGCTGGTGATGCTGATGCTTCCAGCCACGCTGCCGGCGGACGCCGGGGCGAACTGCACGCCGAGAACAAGATTCTGAGAGGGAGTGAGAGTGACCGGCGTGCTTCCGCCAGTTATCGTGTAGCCTGCACCGGCGGCGGCGATTTGCGAAATGGTGACATTGGAATTGCCGGTATTGGTGATGGTCACGTTTTGCGTTGCGGAAGTTGTGCCGGTCAGCACGTTGCCGAAGCTCAGGCTCGTTGGGTTGATGCCGAGAGTTAGCGTAGCCGCGATGCCGGATCCGCTAAGTGCGACGGAAGTGGGCGATGTTGGCGCGTTGCTCACAAGGGAGACGCTTCCGGATACCGCGCCCACTGCGGTGGGCAAGAAGGCTACGGTGATGGTGGTCTGCTGGCCTGCGTTGACGCTGAGCGGCAACGTGTAACCGGTGGCGTTGAACGTTGCGCCGGTCACGTTGATTTGCGTGATGGTCAAAGTGGCGTTGCCGGTGTTGGAAATAATCAGAGATTGCGACAGGTTCGAGCCAACCACCACGTTTCCGAAGCTGATGGAGGTTGGGTTGACCCCAATGGCCGGGGCCGGAGCCGGGTTTACGGTCAGCGTGGCGGCGTTGCTGGTGGCTGAGCCGACGCTATTGCTGACGACAACCTTGAAGGTGGAACCGCTGTCGGCAGTTGTCGTGGCTGGCGTCGTGTAGCTAGCCGAGGTTGCGCCGGAGATGTTCGCGCCGTTCTTTTGCCATTGATAGCTGAGCGGCGCGGTGCCGGTTGCGATGACGGAGAAGGTCGCTGTCTGGCCTGCCGTCACGGCTTGATTTGCCGGCTGTGTTGTGATCGTTGGAGCGACCGGGGCCGGATTCACGGTGAGCGTGGCCGCATTGCTTGTTGCGGTCCCTGCACTGTTGCTGACGACAACCACAAAAGTGGAGCCGCTGTCCGAAGTCGTTGTGGCTGGAGTTGTGTAACTCGCCGAGGTTGCGCCGGAGATGTTGGAGCCGTTCTTCTGCCACTGATAGCTCAACGGAGCGGTGCCGGTTGCTACAACGGAAAACGTCGCTGTCTGGCCCGCTGTCACGGTTTGATTGGCCGGCTGCGTCGTGATCGTCGGAGCGACCGGTGCAGGAGTGACGGTCAAAGTCGCCGCATTGCTTGTCGCTGTTCCGGCCGAGTTACTCACTACTACGGCGAAGGTCGATCCGGTGTCCGAAGTCGTGGTGGCTGGCGTGGTGTAGCTCGCTGAAGTTGCGCCGGAGATGTTCGCGCCGTTCTTTTGCCATTGATAGCTCAGTGGCGCCGTGCCGGTCGCGACGACGGAGAACGTCGCGGTCTGGCCGGCAGTCACCGTCTGATTTACAGGCTGCGTGGTGATCGATGGCGCCACAACTGCTGCGTTCACCGTTAGCGTCACGGAATTGCTGGTTGCGGTGCCGGCGTTGTTGGTAACGACGACGTCGAACGTCGAGCCACTATCTGAAGTCGTGGTGGCCGGCGTGGTGTAGCTTGCCGAAGTCGCGCCCGCGATGTTGGCCGCATTCTTCTGCCACTGGTAGCTCAACGGCGAAGTACCGCCGGCTACAACACTAAAGGTTGCTGTTTGTCCCGCCGTCACGGTCTGATTTGCCGGCTGCGTGGTGAACGTCGGAGCGACCGGAGCCGAATTGACAGTCAAGATCGCGCCGCCGCTAGTGACGGTTCCTACGGAGTTGCTCACGACCGCTACAAACATCGATCCACTGTCAGAAGTCGTCGTTGCTGGCGTGGTATAGCTCGCGGAAGTCGCGCCCGCGATGTTTGCGCCGTTCTTCTGCCACTGATAGCTCAGCGGCGCCGTCCCGATTGCCACTACGGTGAACGTTGCGGTCTGGCCGGCGACGACAGTCTGGCTTGCGGGCTGAGTTGTGATTGTGGGCGGAGCGTTGACTGTCAACGTCGCCGAGTTGCTGGTGACCGTGCCCGCACTGTTCGTGACGACAACAAGGAAGGCTGACCCATTGTCAGAAGAGGTTGTGGCTGGCGTCGCGTAGCTCGCGGAAGTCGCGCCCGCAATGTTCGCGCCGTTTTTCCGCCATTGGTAACTGAGTGGCGCAGTGCCGCCGGCTACGACGCTGAACGTCGCCGCCTGCCCTGCGGTGACGGTCTGATTCGCAGGTTGCGTGGTGATTGTTGGCGGAACGTTGACGGTCAATGTCGCCGAGTTGCTGGTGACCGTACCGGCGCTGTTCGTCACGACAGCGCGGAAGGTTGATCCATTATCCGAAGAGGTCGTGGCTGGAGTCGTGTAGCTCGCCGAAGTAGCTCCAGAGATGTTCGCGCCGTTCTTCTGCCACTGGTAGCTCAGGGGCGCGCTGCCTGCCGCCGTCACAGTGAACGTTGCGGCCTGTCCTGCCGTCACGGTTTGGTTCGTCGGCTGCGTAGTGATCGATGGCGCTACCGGCACCGGATTGACCGTCAGGGTCGTTGCATTGCTTGTCGCGGTGCCCGCGCTATTGCTCACGACCACGACAAATGTCGAGCCGCTGTCCGAAGTCGTGGTGGCCGGCGTGGTGTAGCTTGCAGAAGTCGCGCCCGCGATGTTTGCCCCATTTTTCCGCCATTGGTAGCTCAACGGCGCCGTGCCTGTTGCGCTTACCGTGAAGAGCGCTGTCTGCCCGGCCGTTACCGTCTGGTTCGTGGGTTGTGCGGTGATCGTTGGAGCTACCGGCGCCGCATTCACGGTGAGCGTCGCCGCGTTGCTGGTTGCGTTTCCCGCCGAGTTGCTCACGACGACAGCAAAAGTCGAACCGCTGTCGGAGGTGGTCGTGGCTGGCGTGGTGTAGCTTGCCGAAGTCGCCCCTGCGATATTCAGACCGTTCTTCTGCCACTGGTAGGTCAACGGCGCCGTGCCACTCGCCAGTACGCTAAATGTTGCCGCCTGCCCCGCCGTCACCGTTTGACTCGCCGGTTGTGTGGTAATACTTGGAAACACAACCGATCCGCTCGCGGTGAAGTTCACTGAGGTGACGTCGGTCGTGCCCGCATTCACATTCTGGTTTACGGGAGAGAAGGTATAACCCGCGTTGCTTGGCGTGACGGCGTAGAACCCGCTCGCCAATCCCCCGAAGGTGTACGCACCTGAGCTGTTGGCTGTCGCAGTCGCATTCGCGGTCCCGCTTAGAGTCACTGTCGCTCCGGCTCCGCCCTTTGAAGGAGTAATCGTGCCGGAGATGCTGATACCTTGCGTCGCGAATTTGTGGCCGCCGCTCTTTCCGTTGTTGTTCTTGGAATCGGTAGACTGCACTTGATAGTAGTAAGTGGTGCCAGCGGACAAGCCAGAGACGGTTACCTGGTGGGTTGTAACCATAGTTGAATCCACGGGCGTGCTGGATCCATAGGAAACAGTGGTTCCGTAACTCACGACAGAGTTCGAAGCAACGTCCGTCGTCCAGACAACTTGAGTGCCCGACGTTGTGGTGGAAGTTGTCTGTACGTTCGTGATGTTAACCGAGCTTGGCGGGGGAGGGGTTGTGTTCGCGCCGCTGACAAACCCTGCGCAACCGCCGAGCACCATCGGCGCCAACCCCAAAAAGAGCAAGAAAACCAATTGAAGGGCGCGTGCAAACACACGTGTAGTGTTCTGACTTTTATTCGATTTCATCTTTTCCTCTGGGCTGGTGCCAGCTAGCAGTCAGAAGCGGGGGTGGGGGCCGCTGAAGTCGCTGATCGAAAAAACGCCCTAACTTTCTTCCACAGCGATGGTAGAGAGATGAGGACTCCTAGAACTACTGGTGTGAGGAACAGTTTTGGGTCAGGGAACGAACGTTGTCTGCGTACTTACCGTGGACTGTCTTTTGGCCAGTGACGGGGTGTCAACAAGGACGAAGAGTTTGGCTGACAGAACAGTGGTTCGTATGGACGTGGAAATCATCTTCAAACGACTGGATGGAGGCGCAATGTTTGAAGGGAAAAGCAAGAAGGAAATTACTGAAAAACGCATCTGGCTGTTGGCCTCGGTTAGTCTGCTCCTGAGGGCGACGGACTGGCTTCTTGCCGTGATGTGACGGAATTTTTCTGTTTCGTCATCAGGCCCGCGTCGCGAATTTTGTAGATGAGGAGCCGATAGCTGATTTTCAATTCCTGAGCAGCCTTTCTGCGGTTCCAGCGATTTGCGCGCAACGCCTCGAGGATTATGTTCTTTTCGCTGGCGCGAATCGCTTCTTTGCAGAGGCTCTTTAGCGGCACAATTCCATTCTTTGCTGGCGCCGGAGGCGAAGGAGGAGTAGCGGACCGCAAGGAATCTTCCAGGATCGACGCTTCCGGGCCGATAACCACGTGGCGCGCAATGCCGTTCGAAAGCTCGCGAATGTTTCCCGGCCAGTCCAGGCATTGCATGTAGTGCAGAGTCTCCATGCTGAGCGGTTCCGCTTGCGCCTGGAACTGGTGCTGGCAGCGCGCGAGAAAATATTCGGCCATCACAGGAATGTCTTCGCGGCGGTCGCGGAGCGCGGGAAGCTTCAGGCAAACGACGTTGATGCGATAGTACAAATCGGCGCGGAACTTTCCTTGCGCAATCTCCTCTTCCAGATGCTTGTCGGTGGCGCACATCAGCCGCGTGTCGACGGATCGCTCCTGTTCGTCACCAATGCGGGAAAAGCGTCCGTCCTGAAGGAACTGCAAGAGTTTGCTTTGCGAGGCCAGGTCCAGGTCGGCGATTCCGTCGAGAAATAGAGTGCCGTTGTGCGCGGACTCCACGCGGCCGGGCTTTGCTGCATGGGCTCCGGTAAAAGCGCCTTTTTCGAATCCAAAGAGTTCGCTTTCAAGTAACGTTCCGGGAATAGCCGCGCAATTGACCTTGACGAATTCTCCGGTTGCTACCACCGAATGATTGTGAATCCACCGGGCAAGGACCTCTTTGCCGCTTCCTTTGGGGCCGCACAGCAACACGGGAATGTTCGTTGCGGCGATTTTCGTGGCGCGCTTCCGGACCTCTCTCATGGCTTCGGAGCGCCCAAACAACACGTCTTCGGGCGGCAAGACACTAGCCAGTTCGGGGTTCCCGTTTTTTGTTCGTCGTTCGGCAGGCATGTTCGCAAATGGGTATGGCTGGAGAATGGAAAGCACATGACAGGCCAACAAACGAGGCGATTCAAAAGGGAAATCAAAGCCGGGAGAGATTGTTAAGCTGCTTATTTACAATAACTTAGATAAGTACAGAAAGACTTGGTTTTAGTACCGGCTGGCGAAAAAGCACTCATTTCTTAAGTCCCAAATAGTAAAAACTTGTCCCACAGACGAAAACAATTTTCTCTCTTTTGCCGTGTTGTGAGGGTGACCTGACCCGCTATCTCTGCGGGAAGATAAAGGCTTCCAGCAAGTCAGCGCGGGCCTTTTCGTCGGAGGCCACGACTCTGAGAATGTCCTTGACGGAGAGCATTCCGCCGAATTCGCCACGTTGATTCAGCACGATCAGATGGAAGATGCCGTTCTGTTCCATAAGCAGAAGGCACTCATCGAGCGTCTTCTCGGCGGTGACCGTAACCAGTTCGCGGGTCATGATATCTGCGGCTTTCATCCAGGCAGGACACTTGTTTTCCGCCGCCACTTTGTCGGAGATGTCGCTCTGCGAGATGACTCCGGTGAGCCTTCCGCCCGCGCCCAGCACACCGACCGTGCGCACTTCCTTTGCGCGCAGATACTGCGCCACCTCGTGAACGCTCGTCTCTTCGGAAACGGTATAGACTTCCTTGCGGGAACCGATTAAGTCGCCAACTCGCATTGGACGCCTCCGCAGTCTGATTTGGCCGGATATTAGGCCTTTTCCTTCCTAGGAGCAAGATATGTTCCAAAACGAAGATAGACCCCGAAACTGCCCATTCTGACAGGGCCGGAGGTCTATTCCAGACAGTCACTTAGTAGGTTTGAGGGTTAGGAAAGGATCCTGCTTAGGCGGACGCAGCTTCCGCGCGGACGATATCGTATCTTTCGATAACGGCGGCCACACCCATTCGCGTATTGCCGTCCTCGATACGCGGCTCGACGCGCAAAACTTTGCCCAATGCGCGCACCAGGACTTCCGTACCGCTGGTAACTTCCGTAGGCAGGGTAAGGATCAAGTCGATCCGCGAACCGGCCTGCGGATCATGATCCATCACAAAATAAAGACCTCGCGTGGAAATGTCGCGGGTGTTGCCTTTCCGCGAATCCGATGACTTTTCAGTGGGGACGCGAATGAGAATCGGTAAAGACAGATCATAGCGCCGACTGGTACGACGCTCGGTAATGCCCCCCATCCCTGCGTACGCGCCGCGGACTGACTCTTAACCGCGTTCCCTTCTTTGAATTAGGCCGGAGATACTTAAAGTTCCGATGGCCGCTTGCTTGACCCTCGAACCAAATGCCCTGTACCTGGTTCAAGTATACGTTGGGTTCTGGCGTGGGATAAAATAACGCAAATATCCCTTCGGAGTATACCGTTTTCTTCTTTTGGCTGGTTCTAGGCGTTCCTTGTCCCTACAACCGTGGCGTCCTCGGTGGCCGCCGACGACTTCCGGGTCCGCGGCGTATCCAGGTTGAATTGCCGCATCTTATAGAGCAACGCCTTGTAACTGATTCCCAGCATTTTGGCGGCATCCTTGCGGCACCAACGCGTTTTTTCGAGTGCGTCGGCAATTGCTTCCATCTCCGCCTCATCTTTCAGGCCGCGCACCAGCGCTTTAAGTCCCTGCTCTTTCGGGGGTGCCGGCTCTTCGCGAGGCGACGTGCGCTGCCGCGTGGAAGACATTTCCACCAATTCGCGCAAGCTGCCTTCGTCATCTTCGAGAATGACGTAGCGCTTTACGAAATTCTCGAGTTCGCGCAAGTTCCCGGGCCACGGATAATTTAGTGCCGCATCCATCAAGTGTTTGGAAGGCGGCTGTCCGGGCTTGCCGTATTTTTCGCTGTATTTCTGAAGGAAATGTTGGAACAACAGCGGAATTTCCGTGGTGCGTTCTCGAAGCGGAGGTACGTTGATGGACAGCACGTTCAACCGGTAATACAAATCTTCGCGGAATCGGCCTGTTTTCATTGCTTCGTGGACGTCCACGTTGGTTGCAGCCAGCACGCGAACATCCGTCTCCACCATGTGCCGCCCGCCGAGTCTCGAGTACTGATGATCTTGCAAAACGTGCAAGAGCTTCGCTTGCAAGTGCGTGCTCATTTCCGCGATTTCATCGAGGAAAATCGTGCCTTTGTTGGCCAGCTCAAACTTGCCAGGCTTGCTTCGCACGGCACCGGTGAAAGCTCCCTGTTCGAATCCGAAGAGTTCCGATTCCAGCAGTTCTCCCGGGAGCGCCGCGCAGTTGACCTTTACAAACGGCTGGTTTCTGCGCTTCGAGCGGAGGTGAATCATGCGCGACACCACTTCCTTGCCCACGCCGCTTTCTCCGCAAATGAATACGGGCACATCAACAGGCGCGATTTGCAGAATCTGCTGCCGAATGCGAACCATCTGAGGGCTTGCCGCCAAAAAACTTAGGTCCTCGGTCACCTGGTCGCAATAATCCCGCAGCGCCTGATTCTCCGAGGCCAGTTGTTTCTTCTGACGCGACTTCAGCATCGCCGCATCCAGCTCTGTTTTTTCGAATGGTTTGGTCAAGTAATCGTGCGCGCCGATGCGGATGGCCTCGACCACGGTTCCGACTTCATTCGAACACGACAGCATAATCACGTTCAGGCTTCGGTCGATTTCCATCAGCTCCTTCAGCGTGTCGATGCCGTTCATTTCGGGCATCAAAACGTCGAGAATGATGAAGTCCGGCCGTTCGCCTTTCTTTACTTTGTTCAGGGCTTCCCTGCCGGAACTGACCGTCTCCACGACGAACCCGTCCACTTCCAAGAGGGTTTGCAGGTACTTTCGAATGCTCGGCTCGTCATCCACCACCAGAATTTTTTCTTTCTCGGCCATTGACTCTTCCCTTTCTTTGGCAAATCTCTTTCTGCGTTAGCCCTGATCCATCGGCAGCAAAAATGTAAACCGGCTTCCTCCGCTGGGGTCGCTTTCTACCCATATCTTTCCGCGATGGGCCTGGATAAGGCGTTTTGCAATCGCCAGCCCCAGCCCCATTCCTGAGGTATTCCGGTCCACTCTCACAAAATCCTCGAAAATTTCCTGATGGTGCTCGGCCGGAATACCCGCGCCGGAATCCTTCACGCTGACTTCCACGCTGTTTGGCCTTGGCAGACGAAATCTTCTTCGCTCTTCTGCTGGGGCGACGGATGCCACGCGCCGCTCCCAAAAATGCGGCCCTGCCTTTAGCGTGACCGTGCCGCCGCTTGGGGTGTGTTTCAACGCGTTGTCCAGCAGATTTGCCGCAACCTGCTGCACCTTTTGATAGTCGAAACGGAACGTCGCGATGGAAGGATCGATGTTTGCTTCCAACCGCACGCCCTTGCGCTGAAAGGCTTCCGACCAGCGTTTCGACAGCTCGTCCAGGCAATCGCGCAAGTCATTCTCTCGAAGCTGCAAAACCAGCTTGCCGCTTTCCAGCGCCGAATAATTGAGGAACATGGAAACGAGGCGCACCAGCCGCTCGCAGCTCTCTTTGGATTCTTCCAGGATGTCTCTCTGTTTGTCTGTTAGCCGGCCGAGGGAACCTGCGAGCAGCAAGTCGTAATAACCTTTGATGACGGCCAGCGGAGTTTTCAACTCGTGCGCGGCCGAGGCGAGAAAAACGGTTTTCTGGCGATTGACTTCCTGCAATTTCAGATACGCCGCGAGCAGGTTTCTGTAAGTGATCTCGCGTTCCTGCAGCAGCTCTTGCACGGTGAGTTGCGTTGCAGCGTCGGACTCAGCGGGCTTTCCCGTCCTACTTTCGATTTCCACTACCAGCCAATCGGACTCCGGCATCCATTGAATGTGCGCGCCGGCGCTATTCTCAGCGGGGCCAATGCGAACACTGACCTCGTGCTCGCCTTGTTCCACTTGAGCGAAAATTTTAGCGGAATCCAGCTTTAGCAGGTCGCTAAAGAGATTAGGCTCGTCGGTTTCCTTGAATCCTTGCGTTTCCAAAATCTGCCGCGCTCGCGCGTTGATGAGCAACAGAGTTCCGCCGCGGTCCGTTACGACCAATGGTTTTTCAAACGTGTCTAAGAGCCGACTAACCCACCCCAGTGGAAGGGACCGTCGGTCACGATCTTCTGCCACCTGGGGAATGGCTATCCTTCCGCTCATGTACTAGTTCTGTCCTCTAAGGGGTGTGGTAAATATTTTCCCGTTGCCGGATGCCTCATCCTTACAGAGTGCCCTCGCCGAGTCAATGGTAAAAGCGTTCCATTTGCACATTTGGGGAAATCCAGTGGATTTTGACACCACAAGTGCGGGTGGCAAAACTTCTCCACAATAGAATTCGTTATAAGCTATTCTTAGTAAATGGGTTATACTGGCTTAGAATTGTCATGTATGGCAGTCCGGATGCAACAAACCCGTACTATGTCCGTAGTACTACCCGGGGGGATTCAGTGCCGACCAGAGTGGTGGCGGAGAAAAAAAACTTGGAGATTCGGTCAACACGGCACTCGCCCCGGATTCGTTTGCAGATTCCCGTGTTTGTTCGCGGCATGGACGCCTCAGGCTCGGAATTCATCGAGCTGACTAAGACTCTTAATATCAGCGCCTTCGGGGCTTGTATCGCCTCCCAACACATCCTCCTTACTAACCAAACGATTCATTTGACGATCCCCGCTCCCTCTCCTGCCTCCAACAGCCTTGTTCCTAGCGAGACCCCCCCTATCCTCGCCCGTGTATTGCGACAGAACATGGCTGGCGACATCCGCCTGTTCGGCTTGCAGTTCATTCATCCACTTGAGTGACTGGATTTCCATAGGCTAAACTCTGAGTAATTTCGTTACACCGGTTCCCCTAAAAGGCGCCCAGATTCTTATTGATTTTGCGTCGCTTTGTACCTACCATGCCGGCGTTTCCCCGGAGGTCGGCCCGATCAAGGGTGACCGAGGTCTAGTACGAATGGCCTCTTGGTTGCTCCAATGAGTTGTAGAACAATTTACATGCTTGCCCCATACCCCGCGGGGATAGGCAGAGGTTAGGTTTATTCCGGATATGCCCAGCCCCGGCGCCCTTGCGCCCCCGCGTTTGCCGATTGAGGATACGTATCTCGAGTTGCTTGCGGACACGCTCGAGAGCCTTGACTTGCCCGCGCGCGGACAATTCCTCCAAAGCTTTCTGCGCACAGTCGCTCACGTCGAGATGCGCGAATCGGACTGCGTACACGTTTGGGATGAAACGCTTGCGCGGCGCCGCGCGATGACCGACCAGTCGGGGCGCCAGGTTGCTTTCAAAGCCGCTCTGATGGACGTGCTGGCGTCCTCCGGTTTCCTCCGTGTGCCCATCATCATCGAGCATGAAGATCTTAAGAAACTCGAATTGAATGCCGTCACCGATCCGCTGACAGGTCTTTACAATCGCAGGCTATTTGGAGAGTCCTTCGAAAAGGAATTGAATCGCGCGCGGCGCTACACGCAGCCTCTCAGTCTCGCTATCCTGGACCTGCACCGCTTCAAGGAAGTGAACGACAAGCACGGCCACCCGCGTGGAGACGAAGTCCTGCGTGCCACGGCCGCCACGCTCAAGAAGGCGCTTCGTACTTCCGACTCCGCATTCCGCATCGGAGGCGATGAGTTCGCCCTTCTCTTGCCACAGACGGATTCACAGCAGGCGCTCGCCCTCAGCCGCCGTGTGGAAACTGTTTTTGCAGAAATGATCCGGCCCCTTCAGCTCGAAGTGACCGTCAGCATGGATCACGGCATCGCCATCTTTCCAGAAGACGCGGAACAAGCCGACCAGCTCATCCGGATTGCCGACGAGCGGCTTTACCGCCAGAAGCACGACAATCACAAGAAAACAGTCAACGGTGCAAGGCGCACGGAAACTCCCCAAGCTGAAGAAACAACTTCCGCATCTCCAGCGCGGGGCGAAGAACGGGCTCCCACTTCCGCCGCCGCAGTAGCGACTCCGGGCCCGCTGGCTCCGCCGATTTCGATCGAAAAGAAGCGCGCCCCGGAAAAAGCAGAAAACAATCTCCAGGCCCAAGCCTCGGCCGTCGCTGCTTCTCTTTCCGCGCAAGTAGTTCCCGCGCTTCCGCGCATGTTCGCGGTTCAACGCAAAGCCGAGCGCGTCTCCATGGCCGGCACAAACGCGTATGCCGTGCTTGGCGAACAAGGCGGGAAGCGCGCGCGCGTTGTCGACCTGGGATTTGGCGGTGTGGCCATCGAGTTCGATTCCCAGGAAGAAGTTTCCGAGAATTTGTTTGCCGTCCTGCACGTTCCGATTCTTCCTCCCGTGCGCGTCAACCTGAAGCCGGTTTGGAAACAGCCTACGGCCGAGGGCGGCACGCGGGTCGGCTGCTCTTTCGTTTCGTAAATCTTGTGCTTACCCTTCCCAATCCTGACGCGTGGGCGTCTCGCAAGCTTTCCTTTAACCTGATCCCTAGTCCCTAATTCCCAATACCTATTCTCCGATCTGCGTCTCGCTTTTCGCCTGCTACAATGCACCTCGGCTTCATTGAAAGGACTCTTCATGCAGGAACCAAGAGCCAGCCGGCCCTACTGGCCCGATGCCCTCTCCAAGTCATCCGAAGACATCTCGAATCTGAAACCGTGGTCCTGGGCCTTGGAGCGGCTCGAAAAATCCCACAATTATTGGATTGCCACCACGCGGCCTGACCGACGCCCGCACCTCATGATCGTTTGGGGCATCTGGTGGCAGGATGCCTTTTGGTTCAGCACCGGGCCGCGCACGCGCAAGGCCAAAAACATTGCGGCGGTCCCCCATGTTGTCATTGGAACTGAAGACGCTGGCGAGGCAATCATCCTCGAAGGAACCGCGGAAGAAATCACCGACCGCTCGGTCTGGAAGCAGCTCGCGAAAATTTACAACACCAAATATGGCGGCGACGTCGAGCCGCTTCTGATGGCTTCCGATGGCTGCGTATTTCGGGTCCAGCCGCAAGTCGTTTTCGCCCAGGACGAACACGCCGAAAACTTCGCCGATGCCGTCACCCGCTGGCACTTTGACGAAGAGTAGTTTTCGGGGCTTAGCTAAAAACATGTGAGAGGATTTGTCACTTGAGCGAGTCTGGAGAGAGATGCGCTACACACTTCGCCAACTGAGACAATCTCCAGCCTTTACCGCGACAGCTATTCTGACTCTCGCGCTTGGCATCGGAGCCACCACCGCGATTTTTACCTTGGTGCAGCAGGTGATGCTGCGGTCGCTGCCTGTCGCGCGCCCCGAACAGCTCTGGCGCATCGGCGATGCTGAGACCTGCTGCTACTCGGATGGGTACACTCAGGGAGAAGGCAACGGGCGGCCGCGAAACGACTGGAATCTTTTCTCGTGGGAAGCGTTCAAGGTGCTACGTGCCAATACCCCCGCATTCGAGCAACTCGCAGCGTTCGAGATCGGTGAGGGTAACGCCCACTTGGCCGTGCGGCGCGCCGGCTCGCCAGTTCCTGTCGCCATGGCCAACGGCGAGTACGTCTCAGCCAATTTCTTTGAGACATTCGGCATTTCAGCCTGGCGCGGACGTTTTTTCACCGACGCCGACGATCGCGAAGGTGCGCCGCCTGTCGCCGTATTGAGCTTCCATGCCTGGCAGGGGAAGTACGGATCCGATCCGTCGGCGGTCGGGGCGACGTATCATTTCAATGGCAAGCCATTTACGATTATCGGTATCGGTCCGCCAGACTTCTTCGGAGCGAAGATCGCTAGCGAGGATATGCCCGATTTCTGGCTGCCGCTGACGACAGAGCCGCTGATCGCTGGCCCAACTTCCCGTTTAAAAAATCCCCGTCTGGCCTGGCTCGATCTGATCGGGCGCGTTCGTCCCGGCACCAATCCCAAAACCCTGGAGGCGCAGCTTCAGGTGGAGCTGCACCAATGGCTCGCGAGCCACGTACCGGATATGACGCCGCAGGAAAAGATGCTCTGGGAGGGGCAGACGCTACATTTATCGCCCGGCGGCGCAGGCGTTTCCTTGATGCGGGAAGACTACAAGGAGAGTTTGTGGTTGCTGATGATGGCCGCTCTCTGCGTGCTGCTGGTAGCATGCGCCAACATCGCAAATTTATTGTTGGCGCGAGGATTACGGATCCGCAATCAGACGGCGGTCCGCGCTGCTCTCGGTGCGTCGCGCGTGCGGCTGGTGCGCCAAGCGCTCGCCGAGAGCCTTACCCTGAGTATGTTCGGCGCCGCCGCGGGCATCCTTGTCGCGTATGCGGGCGCCAAGTTCATCCTCCAACTTGCCTTCACCGAATCGGATAGCTGGATTCCCTTGGACGCCGCGCCATCTATTCCGATGCTGCTCTTCGCGCTGGGAATTTCTGTAATTACCGGCGTCATTTTCGGCCTTGCTCCCGCATGGATGGTTTCGCACACCGACCCGATCGAAGCGCTGCGCGGAGCGAACCGCTCTTCGGGACGCAACCGTCAGTGGGCGAAGAAAATGCTGGTGATCGGGCAAGCGGCGGTATCCGTCGTACTGCTGAGCGCCGCGGTGATGCTCAGCCAGAGCTTGCGCAATCGGGAGGCCCAGAACTTCGGATTCGAAACCAGCGGCCGCTACCTGGCCTCGGTCGATCCAAAGGATTCAGGCTACAAGCAGGAGCAACTCGTACCGCTCTTTCGCGACATCGAGGACCGTTTGTGCGCCATACCGGGCATACGCATGGCCGGTTCGATACTTGAGGCGCCCCCGAGCTGGGTTTTGACTCGTGACATTCGGATTGAGGGCAAACGTGAGGACAACGATTCATCCGGTTTAACCCGCGTGACGCCGGGATTTTTTGACACGTTCGGCGACAAGATCGTCATGGGGCGCGCCATCACTGGCGCAGACAACGCCGGCACGCGTCCCGTGGCCGTGATCAACGAGGCTTTTGCGAGAAGATTTTTTGCCAACGAGAACCCGATCGGCCGGCATTTCGGTCCCGTTCCGGAGAAGAACGCGGGAATGTACGAGATTGTTGGCGTCGCGTCCGACGTGAAGGCCTTAAATGACCGGCAACCCATGTATTTCCTCCCCGAAGCGCAGAGCACACAATTCGATGACCCCGAAGCGGAAGAACGCGAAGTGTGGTCGCATTATCTGTACAACGTCGTGATTTGGGCGCCCGGAAATCCGCCGGGCCTCGCGGCGGAGGTCAAAAAAGCATTGGCGAATGTCGATCCAAACCTGGTGACAAGCGGCGTTCGGTCATATTCGGAGGTCATTCACGCCGGTTTTGCTCAGGAGAACATGATCGCTAGCCTGACCTCGCTTTTTGGGGCCCTCGGTCTTTTGCTGGCCGCAGTCGGGCTCTACGGCGTGACAGCTTACGGCGTGGAGCAGAGGGCAAACGAAATCGGCGTGCGCATGGCGCTGGGTGCGAACCGCGGCTCGGTATTGGCCTTGGTGCTGCGCGGAGCTTTTGGCCAGGTCGGCATCGGGCTGGCGCTGGGTATTCCGGCGGCGATCGGGGCAGGACATCTGATCTCGAGTCGGCTATTCGGCGTAGAGCCGTGGGATCCCCTGATGCTGTCAGCGGCCACACTGCTGCTTTTGATGGCCGCGCTGATAGCTGCCGTTATTCCTGCACGCCGTGCCGCCAGTGTGGATCCCATGCGTCCGCTGAGAGCGGAATGAGGCGCGCCGGTTTCACGGCTTGGGTGACACGTTCCACATTTCCTGCTTGATCTTCCACTCGCCGCTCGCCTCACGGTGCAGCACAAACGCCATTTTCCCGTAGCCGTCGAAGTCGGGCTTCCCTTCCGGCGCTTTCGCTACCTGATGCTCGGTCGCCCATTCCGTCGCCCAGTCTCCGCAGACTTGAATGTCGTGAAATTCCATCTCTTCCTTCGTCACTTTGTATCCCTGAATTCTCTCTAGAACATTTTCCACCCATGCGGTGATGGTTTTTCTCCCTACAATTGGCGCTTCACCTTGCATCAAGTTCACGCCGTCCTCCGCCCACATGGCCATAGTTCCGGGCGTGTCCATCTTCAAATGTAATTCCACGAACTTTTTGTTAAACGCGTCAATCTCGCTCCGCGCGTCAGCCTTGGAGTCTCGCGCCCTGATTCGAGCGCCCCCGAGCCCAAATAACAAAACTCCGGCCACTAAAGCTGGCATCCCGATTCTCATCACGCCCTCCTCGCCGAACCTCAAAGCGGGCCCAAGCCTACCCCATTTTGCGAAATTTGACTCTTCGCGTATGATTAAGAATTGCGCGCGACCTAGCGACGCGGCTGTGTCCCCCGGCTTTGCCGGGTTTGCCGTGCAGACCGGACGCGACGAAAGGCAACCCCATGAAACCCGGTATTCACCCCGATTATCATCCCGTGACGGTGCACTGCGCCTGCGGCCACACGTTCCAGACTCGCTCGACCATCAAGGGCGAAATGCTGCGCGTGGAAATCTGCTCGAATTGCCATCCATTTTTCACCGGCAAGCAAAAACTGGTGGACACCGCCGGCCGAGTCGAGCGCTTCACCAAAAAATACGCCGACGCCAAGGTCAAAGCCGACGCCGCCAAAAAGTAGCGGGGCGCTCGAAATTCGAAATCCGAAACGCGAAATTCGTGTTGCAAGGCGACTTGTTGTCGTTGATTTCGAATCTCGGATTTCGAGTTTCGAATTTCCTCTTCCTATCCCGCCAGTGTAAAATCAACTCCAACGTGGCCACTCAATCTCGCATGTTCGATAGCTCGCATCCCGGCGAGCACGTGGATTCCGGATCGCCTCGCATCACTCTCCGCAATGCTTTCGCGCATCCTTTCGATTCCGCCATCGCCGCCGCGCGCACCTGCTACGCGTCGCGCCTCATCACTCCCGAGGAAATCACCGACAAGCAACGCATCAACATCGGGGCCGGAACGTTTTACAGCGGTCACCACACGGTTTATCAGCACGCGCATTTTGAATTTGGCCTGGAAAACGTCAGCCGCCAATTCGTCTGGTCCTTCCTTCACGCGCATCCTTTTTACAATTCCGAGCAGCAAAGCCAGCGTTACGTCCGGCTCGACCGCGCGCAAGCCTACGTTCCGCCGGTCTCACTGTTCTTCGACGAAAAGAGCAAAGAGATTTACGAGCAAGCCATCGCCCGCGGCTGGAATTACTATCGCGAGCTTTCCGCGTTGTTGACCGGCGACGCGCGCGAAATTCTTAACGACATCTGGCATGTCAGCCCGATGTCGCATCCCAAGCGTCTGCAAAAAATCGAGCGTTCGGCCGAAAAGCGCGCCATCGAAATCGCGCGCTATGTGCTTCCCGTCGCCGCGTTCACAACCATGGTGCACACTCTCTCGGGCATCGTTTTGCACCGCTTGTGGCGCATGTGTTCCGCTTCGGACACGCCGAGCGAGGCTCGCACCGTCATCGGTGAAATGGTTTCGCAAGTGAGAACGATCGACCCTCAGTTTTTCGAGCGCTTTGGCACCGAACCGCTCGAAGAGCTTCCTGAATGGAAAGATTCGCAACCGGGTGCATCCGCCGGCGAATCCTTCGTGCGGGAATTTGACGCGCAACTCAACGGAAAGACTTCACGCCTGGTGGATTATTCGCCCAACGCGCTCCACATCATCGGTGAATCCTACCGAGCCGTCGCTGGACTCACCGCGTCCCAGTGCTCCGACGCCGAAGCCCTCGATCGTCTGCTTAATCCCGCTCGCAACCTCTACCGTCTCGAAACGCTCAACGTGGGCGTGCACGCGCCGATGATGCGCGCGCTCCAGCACGCGAATTACACGTTCGCCAAGAAAATCAGCCACACCGCCGACAGCCAGGACCAGCGCCACCGGATGGTCCCCGGTTCGCGCCCGCTCCTGACGCTTGCCGACACGCGCGAGCCCGACTACATCACACCGATGCTTCTTGCCGCGAACCCGCGCGCCAAAGAAACCTACGAACGCGCCATGCACGACGCCTGGTCCGCCAAGAATCAGCTTCTGGACCGCGGCGTCCCGCTTGAAATCGCGCTGTACGTTCTCCCTAATGCCAAAGCTATCCGCCTCTACGAATCCGGCTCGCTCCTTCATCTTCTTCACAAGTGGACGATGCGCACCTGCTTTAACGCGCAGGAAGAAATTTTTCAAGCCTCGATGGACGAAATCGCGCAGCTCCGTGAAGTTCATCCCGAACTCGCGCGCTACATCGGCCCACCCTGCCATCTTCGCGCGGGAATCACCACGCCCATCTGCACCGAAGGCTCGCACTTCTGCGGCGTCAAAGTCTGGCTCGACTTCCCCAACACTGCGCGCCGCATCTGAAACCGTTGCAAATCCAGATTCACTCCTTCCCCTTCCAAAAGTCGGAAAAAGAAATCGAGGCCTGCCGCCATTTATCTATTGAGGGCTTAAGTAAGGTCTTTACCGCATTCATGCCTACGGTCTTTTGCTAGATTCCCTATTGGATCGCGATTTCCTACGCTTGCCTCTGCGAAAGGCGTTTTTGTCATTTGGTACCCGGAACGAAATTTAGGACTCCGGGTTGTATCCGAATGATCGCGAGATACGTTTCATATTTTGCGAGCTGGTCTCAGGGGGCCTTATGTTGTCCACGATTCCGTTCTTCCTTCAGAGATTTTCAGCGCTTTTGGCCTTGTTGTCCGGAATTTATATCGCTTCGGGCTGTTCTTCCGGCATGTCCATGAACCAGCCGCCACCACCACCAGTACCCACCAGCGTTACCATGCTGCTCTCCAGCACTGCCAACGATTTGTTTTCAGACTTTAACATTGACATTGCCAGCGTCACCCTAATGAACAAGGCCGGCAGCTCTGTCAACCTCATCCCGGCAATTCAGAACAACGGCTTCTACCAGACTCAGAACGTGGAGTTTGCCCATCTGAATGCCCCCTCGGCTTTGCTCGTTACGGCTGCTGTTCCTCAGGATGTCTACACTTCGGCTTCGCTAACGTACACATACACTCAGTTCACATATATCTTCCTCAACTCCAACGGCGGTATCAGCGTCACAACCGATGCCGTTGGTGAGGCCAACGCCATTCCCATGACCGCCATCATCAACCTTCCTTCTCCAATCGCAGTGAGCGGCTCTGCAATGGGGCTCGTGTTGAATCTTCAGCAGTCCGCGTCGGCGACGCTCGCCAAGAATGGCCCTGGAGCGGATACTTACACCATTACGCCTACCTTCAGTCTCGCTTCCGCGCCCATTGCGCACGATTCCCAGCTTCCCAAACTGACGGGCTTAGACGGCCGAATCACCTCAGCTAGCTCCGGAGAGAACAAGTTCACGTTGAAAACGGTCAACGGCTATTCCCGTCCAAACGCGCCCGCTGGGTCTCTGTTCACGATCGCCACCGATAACGGCACTGCTTATCAAGGCGTTGGTGGTTTTTCCGCTCTTGGTGTTGGTACGTTCGTGAACGCGGACCTTGCCCTCCAACCGGACGGGTCGCTCTTGGCGACGCGGATCGAAGCGGAGGATCCGAACGCAACCAACGTCATGATTGGTCCAATTTCGTTTGTATATTGTGCCTGTATTGCCTCTACGCATTCTCTCTGGGACGTTGGGAGTCTGCAGCAAGGCTCGGACCTCGATACTAATCCCATCGAGTCTTGGGGTTATTCCTACGACGCTAGCACCGTTTTTAGAATTTCGCAGCAGATCAACATCCCTGCAAATCTTCCGTTCCCAGCCACATTCAACTCTTCCACCTTAGTTGCTGGGCAAAACGTTTCGCTATCATCCTTGAGTATCAGCTCAACTGTTCGCGCAACCACGATTACTCTCCGCCCCCAAACCATCAACGGAACGGTTACTGCGGTTTCCAGCGCTGGCCCCTTCACAGTCTATTCTGTCTCCCTCGCCTCCTACGATTTGTTTCCGACCCTGGCCGTGCAGCCTGGGCAAACCACAGTCTTGCAGAACCCCAGGGTGGTCGAGGTCTACGCAGACAGCAGCACGGAACTGTTAAACACCAATGCCCTCGCGCCGGGAAGCGTCTTTCGGTTCAATGGCCTCATTTTCAACGACAACGGCACTCTCCGCATGTTCGGCGCACAAGCCCGCGACGGCGTTCCCGAGTAGGGATCACTACGCATTCCCAAGGAAACCCAGCCATGCCTCCTTTCCATCTAATTGAGTAATGGAGGCCCCATGCCCAGATCCCTACGTTCCGCAATCGCCATTTTGGTGTCTGCTGTTTTGCTGTGTACGCCTGCGCTTGCTTACGACACGCCGCTTTCCGACCAGGCTGTGCGCGAGGCGTACTTCCTGGGGCAGCGGCGCGACGAGTCGATGGCGGCCTTTCTCAACAAATACACAAAGTTTCTTGCCGCCCCCAAAAACGGGCCGTACATTGACTCCGTCACCTTTCTTACGCCTTTCGCGCTGCTCGTCCAGTACTCCAGCCGGCAATCGAATTACAGCGCTCAACAAGCTGCCATCGACCACAAGGCGCAAGACGAAATCGTGGAGATTTCTGTCGACATTCTGCTCACGCAATCCTATGGCCCGTTTGTCACCAAGCCTACGCGCTCCAGCTCCGGCTCTTCGGTGGGCTTTCAACGGCGTTCCCCGGAGTTCTGGCGTAAATTCCGCATCTTTGACGGCAAAGAAGAGATCTCCACCGACGACATCACCGGTGAGTCCAATTACGGCAATTGCGACGCCCCGCCCTGCGATCTTACTGGCGCCACCGTCTACATCCGCTTCCCGGCTGTCGCTTTCACATCCAACACCGCTACCATCGACATCACGCCTCCCGAAGGCGATCCCGTTTCCGTGGACTTCGACCTGTCCTCCCTGCGCTAGACACCATCGACCACGCGACAACGGTTTAAAGAGATTGGGTTTTTGTGCCTAGGAGCGCCAGCGGAGAGTGACCGGGCCGTCCATGGGGTGGACCATGGGGGCGCCGGTGCGGCGGGACTCGAGGAGGTTGGCTTTGAGGGCGAAATACCACTTGGCTTGGCGGTCGGCATCATCGATGAGCATCAGACGGGGATTGTGCTTCAGGCCTTCGGCCTGCTGGATCATGGTTTGCTGGTCCTGGCGGAGGAACGTTTTGGCAAACGGGCGGAACAGGAACACTGGAAACGGAAGATTCCAGGCGGCAACGAAATCAATGCGGCACAGGTCACGGCGGACTGGAGTGACTGTTGCGCGGCTGGAAAACCATAGCTTGCCGCTTTGGTCGATTTCGGTGCGGAGATTTGGGAGGACGAAATCGATGGTGGTGGTTACCGGCTCGCCGGTGATTTTCTTTAGAAGCTGGTACGGCGCGCTGTTCGCGCTGGGCGAGTGGGGGCTCATGCGGAAGCCGTTGGGAATGGGCTCGAACTGCTTGGCTTTTTCGTGAATGCTGGCGCGCTTGCGCCAGAACCACGATTGATGCACGAACGGACCGTGCGCCGGGTCCATCAGGCCGATGATGCCGTGGTCAATGTGCGACGGCAGGTCGCAGGAAAGATGCGTGATCTTGTAGTTCTCGCTGAATGTCGTCAGTGCAGGAGCGTCGGGAATTCCGTCGGGCAACCGCGTGCCGGGCGCGTTCATGTAAACCCAGATGTAGCCGTCTCGCTCTTCGCAGGGATAGTGCCCGGCAAAGATGCGTTCGACTTTCAGCTTGTCCTGGGAAGTCAGCGAAGGAATCTCGACGCACTGGCCGCTGCAGGCATCGAAACGCCAGCCGTGGTAGGAACACTCGACCGTGGTGCCATCTACGCGGCCGTAGGACAGGGGGATTCCGCGGTGAGGGCAGGCGTCGCGCATCGCAAATGCTTTTCCTTCCGCGGTACGCCCCAGCACCAGGGGGACTTCCAGGAGTAGCGCCTTCGTGAGTTTTTGCGCACGAACTTCACCGCTCCGCGCCGCCGGATACCAAAAGTCCCAAAGAAAACCGAGATCCGCGTCGCGCTCCAGTTCTTGGACAGCTGCGGGTTCGGTCTGCAAGATAGTTCGTGTGGATTCACTCATGCTTAATCGCATCGTAGTACACCGCGTCGCATCTCAGCAACCGCGCCGCGCACCCAATTGCATGTTTCCCGATTCCGCGGTATTCTTTGCTTAGAGCACGATGATGTACGCCGCGTTTTATTAGCTGACTCGCCTTTCGCTCCATTCCCGGGGCGCCGCACTTCTTTCATTTTTCAGTTTTCTAATTTCAATTTTCTATTTTCGATTCTCAAAGAGGATTTGCCATGGCCGTACTTACATTGACTGAAAAATTGGACCAGCTTGATTCGCGCTACGAAGAGATGACGCAGCAGCTCTCTTCGTCGGAAGTGGTGGGGGACTCCGCGCGTTTCCAGAAAATCGCCAAGCAGCACGCCGAACTGGAAGAAATTGTCGCCAGGCACCGCGAGTACAAGCAGATTCAGAAAGACCTTGCTGGGGCGCACCAACTCTTCCTTGAGGCGGACGACGCCGAGATGAAGCAGATGGCGCACGAAGAAGAGAAGTCGCTGGCGGCGCGCAAAGAGACTGTCGAGCGCGAGTTGAAGCTGCTGCTGCTGCCGAAAGATCCGAACGACGAGAAGAGCGTGCTGATTGAGATCCGCGCAGGGACAGGCGGCGACGAAGCTGGGTTATTTGCTGGCGAGCTTTTCCGGATGTATTCGCGGTACGCGGAAACGCAGGGCTGGAAGGTGGAAGTGCTGGAAAGCTCGCCGTCGTCGCTGGGCGGGATGAAAGAAGTGGTGGCGGCGATTCAGGGAAACAAGGTGTACTCCAAGCTGAAATATGAGAGCGGAGTGCACCGGGTGCAACGGGTTCCGCAGACGGAGCAGCAGGGGCGGGTACACACTTCGGCGGCAACCGTCGCGGTGTTGCCGGAAGCCGACGAAATTGACATCAAGATCGAGGCGAAGGATTTGCGCATTGATACGTTTTGCTCTTCGGGTCCGGGCGGGCAGTCGGTGAACACGACTTATTCGGCGGTGCGCATCACTCACCTTCCGAGCGGCCTGGTGGTTTCGCAGCAGGACGAAAAGTCGCAAATCAAAAATCGCGCGAAAGCCATGCGCGTTTTGCGCGCGCGGCTTTATGAGATGGAACAGGAGAAGCAGCAGGCGGCGATCGTGGCGGAGCGGCGCGGGCAGATTAAGACTGGCGACCGTTCGGAGAAAATCCGCACGTACAATTTTCCGCAGAACCGCGTTACAGATCACCGGATCGGGTTGACGCTGCATCAGCTCACGGATGTCATGGACGGGAAACTTGCGCCGCTGGTGGACGGGCTGGTTTCCCATTACGAAGCAGAACGGCTCCAGCAGGAACTGGCTGAGGCATAATCCTCCTAAGGAGGTGCCCCATGCTGACCCGCCCTGATGCAGGCCCCGGATGCGCTTGGATGAAGCGGATTTTGAGAGCCGTGCCCGAGCCGGGCGTTAAGCCGGAAGCGCCGAATCCGTTCTTTCGCTGGACTTGGGGATTCTACGCATTCTTCATTCTTCTTTTTGTGCCCCTGACGCGGCCGTGGGTGTCCGTGAATTTGAATGGCACGCGGGAATACCAGTCCTCAATGCGGATTGCCGGAATGCCTGCGATCGCAATCGGCGCTCGTCCCAACGGAGTGATCGCTATTGGCGGACGTCCTACTGGAGTGTTTGCGATTGGTGGCATTGCTGTCGGAATAGTGGCCATTGGCGGCCTAGCATTTGGCGGCGTTGCGCTCGGCGGATTATCCCTGGCGTTTTTTGCTCTGGGAGGCGGGGCGATCGGTTGGTGGGCAATGGGCGGAGGCGCGGTGGGACGTTATGCGCTTGGCGGATTCGCGTTCGGCGATTACGCCTATGCTGGAAACGGTGTGGCGTACGGTTATCACGAAGCATCGGGCCGTCAGAAGGAGAAACTCCTGGAATGAAGCCGAAGGCGGCACGGCTTGACGTCCGTTCCGCACTGCGCGAAGGGTTTGCACGGTTGCGTTCTGCGGGCGTTCCGTCGCACACACTTGCAGCGGAATTGTTGCTCATGCATGCGCTGGGCCGTGACCGCACGTGGATTTACGCGCATCCTGAAGAAGAAATCTCTGCCGCAGACGCTGAGAAATTCTTCGCGGTGATTTCTCGGCGGGCGAATGGGGAGCCGACGCAGCACCTCACGGGCAAGCAGGAATTCTGGGGACTCGAATTTGAAGTCACGCCGGATGTGTTGATTCCGCGGCCGGAAACGGAACACGTCGTAGAAGTCGCGCTAGATCGTCTCGCGGTTCGGGAACTTCGGGCGGGCCGGCGTCAGCCGTTGAACGGCGAAGGGGTGCGCATCGCCGATGTGGGCACAGGCTCCGGTTGCATCACTATCGCGCTGGCCAAAGCGCTGCCCCGTGCGGCGTTTTTCGCCATGGACATTTCTCTGGACGCTCTCGAAGTTGCGCGCCGGAACGCTGAACGGCACGGGGTCAGCGATCGAATGTATTTCTACCAATCGAATTTACTGGAAGACCTTTGCGTGCCGAGGCCAGGCGATAGGGTAGTTTTTGACAAGACTCCGCAGACTCCGCCGACCCCGATTCGCCGGTGTGACGGACTCCCCGACGGAAATCCTCTGTCGTTTGGCATACCTCAACCGACCACGAGCGGCCGGTCTCCGCTTCACTTTGATGTGATCGTTAGCAATCCGCCTTATGTTGGCCGGCGCGAAGCCGCCACGTTGATGCGCGAAGTCCGCGAGCATGAACCCGAAATCGCGCTTTACGGCGGCGAAGAAGGTTACGAGCTTTATGCTGACCTGATCATGCAATCGGCAAAGTATCTTCTGCCGGGAGGCACTCTCGTTCTCGAACTTGGCCACAACTCCTTGCCCGCGGTGCAGCCTCTGCTGGACGAATCCAGGTGGACCAAGGTCGGTGTGACCAATGACCTGGCGGGAATTGCCCGGGTTCTAGCAGCGGAAAAGGCTTGAAGCAGCCGGAAATTGCCCCTAGAATGAACTTGAACTGATTAATTAGTTCAGGAAAAGGCCCGATGGCTAGAACCGCGACAAAAAGGATTGCTCGAATCATTCCAGCGCTAACGGCGCGCACGCAGTTTGGCCAAATCCTGAGGCGCGCTGCGCGAGACCAGGAGCGCTTCGTTGTGGAAAAGCGCGGAGAGCCAGGGGTTGTCATCATGAGTGTCGAGGAGTACTTACGGAATTTCGTCAAGCCGGGATCGGTTGTCGACGAAATCCACGAGTATGTGAGAAAAAAGGGCCTAAAACCTCTCAGCATGAGGGCCATCAATAAAGAGATCAGACGCTACCGCAGCGAACGCCGCGCGAAGAAAGCGAATGGCTAAGGCGGTCCTTGACACAAATGTTGTTGTTTCGGGCCTGCGAAATCCGGAAGGAAACGCAGCCAGTGTTCTGAGACTAGCTGAGTCACGGGCTTTCCGTTGTTATGTATCGAAAGCAATCCTGAACGAGTATGCTGACGTCTTGCCGCGCCCAGACATAGGCTTGAACCGGGAGCAAATCACGAAGTTCCTCAGAATGGTTCGAAGAATATTCATTATGGTTTCACCCGCCAGGAAGATAACAGCAGCCACAGACCCGGATGACAATGTGTTTCTTGAATGCGCACTGGAAGCGAAAGCCGATTATGTCGTAACCGGAAATCTACGCCATTTTCCGGCGCGCTTCCAGGACATCCGCGTCGTTAGCGCTCGACAGTTTCTTTCCATCTTAGCCGCGGGACCTCGCTAGAAGCTTCTTCCATTGAAGGTCCTAACCTGCGGGCGTAGGCTGGGGGCATGCCGGAGCTGGCACGGTTTCGGGCGAAGCATGGGCCGCTGGAAGAGCGGGCGGCGGATGCGGTGGCGTCCATTTTGCACGTGGACATGGACGCGTTTTTCGTGTCAGTGGAATTGCTGGACCGGCCGGAGCTGCGCGGCAAGCCGGTTGTCGTGGGCGGGCAGAAAGACCAGCGCGGAGTGGTTTCAGCGGCGAGTTACGAAGCGCGGAAGTATGGGATTCATTCAGCGATGCCGCTGCGAACGGCCGGCCGGCTTTGCCCGCACGCGATTTTTCTGGATGGACACCACGAAAAATACGGGGAGTGGAGCGAGCGCGTCGCGACGATACTCGCGAGATTCTCGCCGGTGGTGGAAATGGTTTCGATTGACGAGGCTTATCTCGATCTGACAGGGACGGAACGCTTGCACGGCCCGCCGTTTTCGACGGCCGACAAGCTGCTTAGAACGATCACGCAAGAGACGGCGCTTCCCTGCTCCGGCGGACTGGCGACGACGCGGCTTACGGCGAAGGTAGCTTCCGACCAAGCGAAGCCGCGCGGGCTGGTGTGGGTCCCGCCAGGCTCCGAAGCGCGTTTCCTTGCGCCCCTGTCCGTTCGAAAGATTCCCGGGATTGGCGAAGTGACGGAGCGAGCATTGCGAGCGCTGGGCATCGATACCGTAGAACAACTTACGGCAGTCCCGCAGGAAAAGCTGGAAAAGATTTTTGGCCAGTGGGGCGATGCTCTCTATCGCAAGGCGCGTGGCGGCGATTCCTACGAGTTCGTGATTGATGCGGAGCCGAAATCCATTTCGCACAATCTTACATTTGGCGAAGACACGGACAATGTGAACGAGCTGGCCACGATTCTCAGCCATCTTTCGCAAAAAGCCTGTAAGCGGCTGCGAGAAGCAGGTCTGGCGGCGAGAACGCTTACCCTGACCATTCGTTACGCGGGATTCGAAACGCACACCCGTTCCAAGACGCTCGCGGAACCCGCCGAACTCGACGCTGATATTTATGCCGCGTTTCAGAAGCTCTTCCAGAAGTATCGGGATCCAAAAAGGAGAGTGCGTTTGCTTGGCGTGAGCCTGAGCGGCTTCACACACGGCAACGCTCAGCTCGATTTGCTGGAAAAAGAACGCCGGGACAAGCTCGCAAAGCTGACGAAGGCTGCCGACTGCTTGCGGGACCGCTTCGGCTTCGGCAAAGTGCAGTTTGGCGGCTCGCTTTCGGCCGACGGACTCGACCACAATCGCGAGGACTAGCGGAAGCCCCGGGAAAAGCCAGCGTTTCCAACATAACTTCGTCGAATGGCCTATACTCTAACCTCTTATTGGCATTCCCATGAGCGCAAGCCCATCTCCAACTCCAGACGTTTCTTCCTCGCAGCCGAATTACGGGCACAGCCAGCGCGTACGAAGTTTCTGGCAGCGCGTCAGCGAGGGCCGGGAGATCGATGAGCTGTGGTCGCAGTTCACCGCCGACGCGCGAGCGAGCTACAGCTTCTACATGAAAGAGGCGGACGAGGAGGAGCTGCGAAGGCGTCACGGCGTTTACCGCTTCTTCCACATCGCGAAAACGTTGTTCTGGTCGATGTTGATGAAGATGACGCCGGCGCGGCGGGTCCTTTTGCTTGTCGCGCTAGTCATGCTGGTGATGTCGGGATTCAAGTTTCAGTTCGGCAGAAATTTCTCCTTTGACGTGAATTTCGTAGGGATTGCCGCTCTGCTCTTCCTGCTGCTCCTTTCGCTGGAACTAGCCGACAAAGTAACCATGAAGCGCGATCTGGAAATCGCGCGCGAGATTCAGATGTGGCTTGTGCCTTCGCAACCGCCGGAAGTGCCGGGAGCGGACATTGCTTTTGCGACACGCCCGCAGAATTCCGTGGCCGGCGACTACTACGACGCATTTTACCCAGACGAACGACGCGACCGGCTGGTGGTGGTGATTGCGGATGTGGCCGGTAAAAGTGTTCCGGCGGCGCTTTTGATGGCGACTCTGCAAGCGAGCTTGCGCACCATTGCGGGCGAAGGCGTGCCACTGGCGGAGTTGGTGATGCGGCTAAACCGCTACGCGTCGGCCTACAGTCTGGATGGGCGGCGATTTACGACCGCGGTTTTGTGCGACTACGATCCGGCGGGACGGCGGCTGACTTACGTGAACGCGGGCCACAATGCGCCGATTCTGAGGCGCGCGAATGGTGAATTCGAGACGCTGGAAGTGGGCGGCCTGCCGTTGGGAATCAAGCAAGGAGCGGAATACCAAACCGCTACCTTGGAGCTGCGGCCGGGCGACGCTTTGATTTTCTTCACCGACGGCGTCGTGGAAGCGTTCAACGAATCGGGCGAAGAGTTCGGCAACAGCCGCTGGCAAGGAGCGATTCGCAACCTGCCCGACTGGAATGCGCAAGAAACGCTGCAGTTCCTAATGAAGGGCGTGGATGAATTCGTGGGCGCGACGCGGCAATCCGACGACATTACCTGCCTGGTGTTCCGCAGTAAATAAACCAGTCCTTAGTTCTTAGTTATCAGTTGTCAGTCCAGAGAAAAGACAAGAGAAGGAGAAGGATTGTCTCCGAGTCGGCGCACTGCCGAGGAGTCAGGACGCATGCAGGAGAAGTGGCGCATAATCAGGATTTATGAACGCGAGAGAGTTGGCCAATTCGATTTGCGAGATGCTGCAGCGCAATAAGCATCAAGCGCTGCTGGTGGGCGGATGTGTGCGCGATCTTTTGCTGGGACGCGAGCCTGCGGACTACGACGTGGCTACTGATGCGACGCCGGTCGAAGTTGCGGGACTTTTTCCCGAGAGCGTGGCGGTTGGCGCGCAGTTCGGCGTAATCCTAATCCCGAAGAACGGCTTGAAAGTGGAGGTGGCGACCTTCCGCTCGGACATGGGCTACAGCGACGGGCGACATCCGGACCGCGTGGTTTACTCGCAAACGCCGCAAGAAGATGTGCAACGCAGGGATTTCACCATCAACGGCCTGTTGATGCGGCACGATAACAGAGAGGTAATGGACTTCGTCGGCGGGCAGAAAGATCTGAGCGCGGGAATTATTCGCGCCATTGGTGATCCGGAGCTGCGCTTCGCGGAAGACAAGCTGCGGATGATGCGAGCCGTACGATTCGCGGCGCGCTTCGGCTTCGAAATCGAACCGGAAACCTTTCGCGCGATCCGGCGTCAAGTTTCGGAGATTCAGCGAGTGTCTCCCGAGCGCATGCGCGAAGAACTCACGAAGATGTTGACCGAAGGGGCCACGCGCCGCGCTTTCGAACTGCTAGATGAAACGTGGTTGCTAGGTCAAGTTTTGCCGGAAATCGCGGCGATGAAGGGTGTGGAGCAGCCCCCGGAGTTTCATCCGGAAGGCGACGTGTGGATTCATACATTGCTGATGCTGGAACAACTTGCAAAAGGCGCTTCCCCGACACTGGCGTGGGGTGTACTGTTGCACGACGTCGGGAAGCCGCCGACGTTCCAGTCCGAAGAAGAAACAGGCGACCGCATCCGGTTCAATCACCACGTGGATGTGGGCGTGAAAATGGCGGAAGAGATTTGCCGGAGGTTGCGCTTCTCCAACGAGGACACCGCGCAGATTTTGGCGCTGGTGGGGAATCACATGAAGTTTGGCCACGTGGAAGAGATGAAGAAATCCACGCTGAAGCGGTTTGCGAGGCTGGCACGGTTCAGCGAGCACATGGAACTGCATCGGCTGGACTGCCTCTCCAGCCACCGCAACTTGGATTCGTACGAGTTCGTCCAGCACTTCCTGGATGAAACCCCACCACAGCAGGTACACCCAGACCGTCTTCTTACTGGGGACGACCTAGTGGCGATGGGCTTCAAGCCGGGGCCGCAGTTCGCGAGGATTCTTGGGGTAGTGGAGGACGCTCAGCTGGAGGGCCAGATAAAGACCAAGGAGGAGGCCAAGGGTTTCGTCCTGAGGATGAACAGCTTGCTGTTCTAAGTGCTTAAACTACAGAAACAAAAAGATTTACATCATAGTTTGCATTCCCAGAAAGAAGATGCTAGAATATGAGTGCTTTAGACTAAGATTTAATGCTAGCGACATTCTCACTCTTTCGCAACATTTACGCTTCGAGCGCATCTAATCGCGAATGGGGGGCTTCAAGACACCCTTTTGTTAGACTGGGGAGATTATGGCTGAGAAAAAGCTTTTGATACCAGAGTTTCTGCCAATCCTGCCGGTGCGTGACACGGTGCTGTTTCCGGGCGCCATGCTTCCGCTGACCGTCGGACGGGAGAGCTCTCTGGCGCTCGTGGGCTCCTTGCAAGGCGACGACAAGCTGCTGGGTGTGGTCGCCCAACTCGACCCGAGAATTGAGGATCCCGCGGCCGCCGACCTGCACAAGGTGGGAACGATTGCCCGAGTACATAAGACCGTAAAGATGCCCAACGGCAACGTGGTGGTATTCCTGGAAGGCCTGCAGCGCATCCAGATCGTCGAACTGGTGAATCTGCGGCCGTTCCTGAAGGCTCAGGTCAAGCCGGAGCCGGACATCATTGGAGAAGTGGACGCAGAACTGGAGGCGCTGCTACGCAACGCGCAGGACTTGTTCCGTGAAGTGGTGAGCCACTCGCCGCAACTGTCTGACGACCTGCAATCCAAGGCAATGAGTATCGAGGATCCCGGCGAGCTGTCGGACTTTATAGCAGGCATGCTGCCATCGCTTTCCACGCTCTTGCGCCAGGAATTGATCGAGACGCCGAGCGTGCGCAAGCGGCTTGAGATTCTGATTCGCGAGCTTTCCAAGGAACTGGAAGTTCTCGAATTGCGCTCGAAGATCCACGAGCAGGTGCAGGAACAGGTCAGCCAAAACCAGCGCGAATACCTCCTGCGCGAGCAGATGAAGGCGATTCAGAAGGAACTGGGCGAGTCGGACGATTCGACGGCGGAGATCGACGAGCTGCGCAAAAAAGTGGAAGAAGCCGGGATGCCGGCGGAAGCCAAGAAAGAATGCGACCGCGAGTTGAAGCGGCTGGCGAAAATGACGCCGGCTTCGGCGGAGTATATGGTTTCGCGCACGTACCTGGAGTGGATGACTTCGCTGCCATGGAGCAAATCTTCGGGCGCGACGGAGATCGACATTCCCAAGGCGCACGCGATTCTCGAGGAAGATCACTACGATTTGCAAAAGGTGAAAGAACGCATCCTCGACTACCTGGCTGTGAAAAAACTGCAGCCGGGGATGAAAGGGCCGATTCTGTGCTTTGTCGGACCTCCGGGCGTGGGCAAGACTTCGCTGGGGAAATCGATTGCGCGGTCGCTGGGCCGCAAGTTTGTGCGCATCGCCCTTGGCGGGATGCACGACGAAGCGGAGATTCGCGGCCACCGCCGAACTTATATCGGCGCGCTGCCCGGCCAAGTGATCCAAGGATTGAAACGCGCGGAAACCAACGATCCGGTGATGATGCTCGACGAAGTAGACAAGCTGGGACGCGACTTCCGCGGCGATCCGTCATCGGCGCTGATGGAGGTGCTCGACCCAGAGCAGAACAACGCGTTCCGTGATCACTATCTCGATGTGCCGTTCGATTTGTCCAAAGTGCTATTCATCGCCACGGCCAACTGGATGGATCCCATTCCGGAGCCGCTGCGTGACCGCATGGAAATCATTGAACTTCCGGGTTACACCGGGGAAGAAAAACTACACATTGCGCACAAATACCTGATTCCGAAGCAGGCTTCCGAACACGGTTTGAAAGTGGACGAACAGATCCAATTCACCGACGAGGGCTTGCAAGAGATCATTCACAGCTATACGCGCGAGGCAGGCGTCCGCAACCTCGAACGGGAAATTGCGACGATCACGCGAAAGCAGGCACGGCGAATCGCTGAAGGCAAAACGGAAAAAATGGTCGTTACGCCGGAAGTGGTGCGCGAGTTCCTGGGCGTGCCGAAGTTCCGCACGGAAAAGGAAGTCGAGGAACGCGTCAAGCGGCCGGGCGTTGCCGTGGGGCTGGTGTGGACGCCGGTGGGTGGTGACATCATCTTCATCGAAGCGACGCGGATGCGTGGCGGGAAGCAGTTCACCATGACCGGGCACTTGGGCGAAGTGATGCAGGAGTCCATGACCGCGGCGCTGACGTGGACGCGTGCAAACGCAGACCGCTACGGAATCGACCCGGACTTTTTCCGCAAGCAGGATATCCACATCCATGTGCCGTCCGGCGCAGTGCCGAAGGATGGCCCTTCGGCGGGCGCAGCGATGGTGACGGCGCTGGTCAGCTTGCTCAGCGGGCGGTCCGTGAAGGATCGCCTTGCCATGACTGGCGAAATGACCCTGTCCGGGGTGGTGCTGCCGATTGGCGGCGTGAAGGAAAAGGTGCTTGGCGCGAAGCGAGCGGGAATCAAGGAAGTTCTCCTGCCTGCGGACAACGAGCCTAATGTGGTTGCGGACTTGACGCCGGAAATTCTCGGCGACATCAAGATCACTTATGTTCACACGCTCGACGAGGTGCTTGAACAGGCGCTTCAAAAGGAGCCGGTGGCCGCGCCACTGGCTCCCGAGCCTGAGCCAAAAGGTAAGCGCCTTGGTCCGGAAAGCCCAAGAGCAATCCACTAATGGGAATGCTAAAGGGAATTAGCTGTGAGCGCCCCGGTGAGTTCATAAGACTCACAAACGGTGGCTCATTCAAGGACGAGCTAGCTAAAAAATATCATTGTGGGGATCAAGAGTTTGAGGACGGTGCCGTGATTGCTGAATTTGCTTGCAGCGAGAGATGTATGAAGAGGTTAGGCTGGCTCTGGTGATCATTTCTGATTATCTAACGTTTATGGCCCGGCAGAGCATGCCGGGCTTTTTCTTTTAAGCCACACGCGCGAAGATGCGGACAAACTCCTGTTACCATGTCCCCAAAGGTATGGCTCCGGCAAGGCAATCGAAAGCAAATCTACCAGCGGAGATTGCTCGACAGCTCCACGAAGCACTGCTGCGGGAACGCATTGTGCCGCGTTTTGTGGATACTTATGTCCTACAGAATAGCCGCCAAGCACTGCAAGTCCACGCGGTGATGTATCGCGATTTGCTGGCGCTGTTGCAACGAGAGGCGCTCCTGGAGCTGAGCGTGCGGGCGCTCGAGATTGTCTGTGATGAGCCGCGGGCGCAGGGCCGGTCCAAGCCGCGGCCCATGCCCCGGCGCGAAGCGGCCCTGTTTCGAAAGAAGTTTTTGGCGGCACTGGTGCGGCAGCAGGGCTGGAGCGTGGGGCAAGCGCTGGATTTTCAGAGGGATTTTCAGTTGTACGAAGACTTGCTTTCAAGAACTCCGAGAATAAGGCGCAGCCACAAGCCATTTGAAGCAGCGAATCATCCGTATGTAGATCGCTGCGCGTTTCTTCTCGACTCTTCTTTCCTGGAGCAGGCTCGCGTTGCGGCTAGCCGAACACTGACGGAATTGGAAAACCTTGCCGCACAAGTATGCGAAGCCGAGAATTCCGATAACAAGCCTGGGTTGAAGAACTAATCGTCCAAAACCTTGGCACTAAAAAGAGGCTGCCCTGCCAAAGCGCTGTGTAGCGCGAAGAGCGCAATGGCGACGATCGTTAGCATGCCAGCGATAGCTCCAGAGGCATACCAACGGCTCAAATGAGTGGTCATCGGGAAGGTGACCAGCATATTCTGCACGACGAGTCCGACAACAAGAGCCAGCAAGCCAAAGCGCCGAAGGACAAGGTAAATGGAAAGCCAGATAATCGCCCCGAACAGAAAATTAAACCAGGCGTAATCGCCCCCTGTGCTCACGGTGGCGCCCAGGAAGATGATCACCATGGCGGCAATCCAGTCTTTCTTTACCAGGAGCCGTAACAGGAAAAGCAGGAAAAAAATCGCCAGCGACCAAAGTACCCACATCCAGGTATAGGCAAAAACCGAACCCAGTGTTTGCCGCACCCCGAGGAGAGAGTCCATTGATGGCGTGCCCGGCTGAGGCGGCGCGCCTCCGAAGAGCGGAACGAGAACGTTGTCCACAGACTCGAAAACGCCGAGCAAAACTCCGTATGTTATGCCAGTCAAAACATCGCAGCCAACGAGAGGATCGCGAATCTTCCCGCTGATCAAGCGCACCCATCCGATCAAAATATGGGGATCGCGCCGGCGGACAAACGGCTCAAGACCGAAATAAAGCATGCGCGCGAAAGTAGAGACAAGAAAGGCCCAAGCTAGGGCGAGCACGGCCGTTCCGAATTCACCCATAGAAGCAATGTGGTGAGCCTGCAGCGCCCACATCGCAAGAAACACAAAATAGAGAAAATTCGCCAAGCGCCAAGAGCCCGCTTCGTCTCCCCGCTTTTGCTTAACGTTTCTTTTGACTATCAAGATGCTCCCGAAGAGCACAGCCGCAAAGAAGACGATTCCGATGATGCTGGCGACTTTTTGTTGAGTTGACGGCGGTTGTGACCGGTCGCGGTACGGGTAAGCCCAAGGGAACAAAACCCGAAAATAAACCGGCTTCCCTCGATAAGCCGCGGCCTCGATGCGCTCGGTGACCTGAATCGGCGAGGCGATTTCGCGAGTCCATGCCGCACTCGTATCGGAATGCAAGAGTTCTGACCACTCGGGAGTAGCGGCGGTCAATTTGGACGGATCGAGGCCCGCCGCGGAAAACAGGGGGGACCAATCCGGAGGAGGAGAGAAACCACTTGGCGGATCGCGTTCCGGCGGAATGCGCTTGAAAAGCAGCAGCCGGCCTTGTGTGTCGAGGAACACGCTGATCATGCCGGTTACATCGGACGGCGGCTCCCATGGGGCGATTTCGCCCGAGCCGATTGAGTTGAAGAAATTGTCCGACTGCATCTCGCGTGGGCTTTGGCGATACCAGAAAATGATGGTTGTGGGGCGATCTGCGCTAAGACGCTGCCAGCGCGATTGTGATTTGTCGCGCTCCTGAATGTACTTGAGATAGTCCGAATCCATGAAGAAGCCGTGGGCGCTGTCCGCTGGCGCATCGGTGAATCCAAGCTGGTGAACGATTTCCTGGGAACGCGAGAGGAGCACGTCGGACGATTTTTCAAGCGGAGTGAGGTTTTGAACCCGATATCGGTCGGCCAGAAACATGTGCGCAACGAGGCCGAGCAGCACCGTTCCAACCAGCGCCATTCCCAACCACGGCTTGATCCCTTCGGTGCTTCCCGCCGCGGCGACCATTTGCGGCGAAGGAGTCTCGCCTGCGGCCAAGGCGGCGGCGAGAGGATCGCCACCGGGAAGAGCTGCAGCGACTTGCAATGCGGAGGTGGGACGCTGGTCGGGATCGGCTTCGAGACAGCGCAGAATTACGCGCTCGATCAAAGGATCCAGATCGCGAACGAGTGCCGATGGATTTGTAATGGAGCTCGATTCGCGCAGCCTCATCAGTTCTTGCAGAGTTGAGGCTTCGAATGCCCGCTTGCCGGTGAGGATTTCGTAAAGGATGAGCCCAAGGGAGTAGATATCACTCTTGGTTGTGACTTCTTTTCCCGAGAGTTGCTCCGGCGCCATATAAGCGGGCGTTCCCGCGCGGGCATCTTCACCCTGCATGCTGGCAGCGAGGCCTGCCAGCCCGAAATCTGTGATGCGGATTTTTCCCGCGCCGTCGAGCATCACGTTGGCAGGTTTCAGGTCGCGGTGAATGACTCCACGCTCGTGCGCCGCAGCCAGTCCTGCGCAAATTTGACGTGCAATCTCCGTGGCTTTATCCGGCGATAGGCGGCCGATGCGGCGAACGACCGAAGCAAGATCTTCGCCGTCCACGTACTCCATGGTCAGGAAAAGCGTCCCCTCGGCTTCGCCAATGTCAAATACGCGGCAAACGTTGGGATGAGAGACCTGGCGCGCGTTGCGCACTTCCGCGTGGAAACGGGACAGAGCTTCTGCATCCTGGGAAAGTCTCTCGGGGAGAAACTTCATTGCCACGATTTGGCCGAGGGTTAAGTCCTCCGCGCGGAAAACTTCGCCCATGCCCCCGCGGCCAGCCAGGGCCACGATGCGATAACGCTCCGCAAGAATTTGGCCCGGCGTGAACCGTCCCCCGCCGATAGCGTCTGAACTGGTCAGCGGATTGGGAGTAGGTGCCGAACGCAAGCTACGCGAAGGCGTGGGTGCTGAGGGCGGTTTGCGCGGCGTTGACGGTGGGGCGATGGTTTCGCCATCGAAACCGCCGCCATGATCCATCAGCGTGGCTCCTATGTCCGAATCCATGGCCTGGCCACAAGACGAGCAGAACTTCGCCGTTGCAGAGGTCTTTGCGCCGCACGTTGGGCAAAACATGAGAGGGTTGAGATTCTAACACTGGTCCGCAGCGCACCGCGAACGCAGACGAGTTTAATCAGGAAATGCGCTCGACCTGAACCGCCGTGCCGTAGGCGAGCACTTCCGTTACGCCTTGCATCACTTCGGTGGCGTCGTATCGCATGGCAATTACGGCGTTGGCTCCATGTTCGCCTGCGTGCTGCAAAAGCAATTCGAAAGCATCTTCCCGGGTTTTCTCGCACAGATTCGTGAGCAAGGTGATGTTTCCGCCCACGATTGTTTGTAGCGCGGCGCCCAGATTCCCAAGAATACTGCGCGAGCGCACGACGATTCCGCGCACAATCCCAAAATTCCTCACAATCCGGTATCCCGGCAGTTCCACTCCTGATGTAACCATCCCCGCATCGACTCTTGGCATTGCACTCTCCTTGAATCCGACGAAACAATCCCCTGAAACAATTACGGTAAGACACCCCGTAAAATAACCCCTAATCTAACCATTAACGGGTGCGATTCTAACCGCACCAGCGCCACGCCGCGAAGAATCTTCCTCTGGTATTCTTTGGAAAATGGACACGCTTTTTTATTTGCTGACAACCATCCAGATTCTGCTCGGAACGCATCTCGTTTGGCACGGCGTGCAGTGGCTCGGTTATGTGCGCCGGCGGCTGCACTCCGATCCGGGATTTTACGCGCCGCGCGCCGCACTGCTATGCCCTTGTAAAGGCGTCGAGCCGGGGCTCGAACGCAACCTCGTTGCATTGACAGAATTCGAGCGGCAGAACTACGAAATTTTTTTCATTCTGGCTTCGGACAAAGATCCCGCAAGAAGCATCATCGAAAGAGTGGCGCAGAGTTCCCGAGTCAAAGCCAATATCGTGATTGCGGGACATCCAATCAATTGTGCTGAGAAGGTGAGCAATCTTCGAGCCGCGATTGAGCAACTGCCGGAAGAATTTGAAGTGCTGGTGTTCGCCGATTCCGACGGCCGCCCCGGAAAGCATTGGCTGCACCATCTCGTCGCGCCACTGGCGGACTCCCGAGTCGGAGCTACCACGACGATGCGGTGGCTTGTGCCGAACGTCAGCAATCTGCCGACTTTGCTTCTCGCGGCGTGGAACCCTCCGATTGTCACGATGTTGGGTGAAAAATCGAAGAATTTTTGCTGGGGCGGAGGCACTGCAATTCGCCGCAGCACATTCGAGCAATGCGGCGTCTTGGACGAATGGAAGAGTTCCGTCAGCGATGACTATTCCCTGACTCGCGCGCTGGAACACAGTGGCCGATCCATATTGTTCATTCCTGAGTGCCTCACGCTGTCTTTCGTCGAGACGGACTTCGAGGGCTTGCTGGAGTTCACGAACCGGCAAATCCTGATTACGCGCGTCTACTCGAACAACATCTGGAGAGCTGGAGCGCTCACGCATTTGTTGTACTGCTCTACATTGGTCCTAGGGTTCTATCTGATTCTGACGACCCTTTTCGCGGGAAGGCCTGTTCTCCATCTCGTCTTGCTAACGTTCCTGCCGTTGCTCCTGGCGTCCATCCGTGGAGTGCTGCGGCTAACGGGGGTGACCGAAGCTTTGCCGGCAGTGCGTGCGCAAATCATCGCTCAAGCATGGATTTACGTGCTGCTGGCCCTTTTCGTGCCCTTCCTTTACCTGGTAAACTTTGTTCATTCTTTGGTCACAAACAGAATCGGCTGGCGCGGTGCCATATATGAACTCATAAGCCCACAGCAAACCAAAATTATCCGAAATTGAAGATTTCCATAGATTCCACAGAGTTTTCCACAACACCTGGAGCAATCATCATTCTTCAAGGAATTGGTTCATTCGAAACTGATTTTATTCAATTGGGAACACATTCGCAGATTCATTCTTGTCCAGATTTTCGTGGAAAAAATTCGCGGGCTGTGAAAATCCTACCAGTACTGCAGTTACAGTACTATGAATTGAGGCCCCTAAGCCCATGTTTTTGAGTGATTTGCATATTCTCTCCAGCGGCAGAATGGTTGCAAGTCAGATTATGTTCGGCAAACCGTCCACTTGGCGGATTTTCAGGGAGTCCTTGCCCAACCCTGTTTCTTTGCCGTTCATTGGGTAAAAAGCAC
>DATEGP010000017.1:0-12503 GCA_035280045.1 Candidatus Acidiferrum sp. | reverse complement strand
ACATTATTCAGGAGTCGCCCAAGCACCTCGATGCAGCGACTCTGCTGAAAATCGCGAAGCAAAGGGATTCGGAAATTGACCGCGCCACCGTGTATCGAACCATTGCGCTGCTCAAAAATCTGGGCTTGATCGACGAACTCGATCTCATGCATCTGGAAGGCGAGAAACACTATTACGAGGCCAAGACAAGTCGTGATCACTGCCACATGGCTTGCTTCCGGTGCGGTGCGATCATGGAGTATGCCAGTTCTTCTTTCGAGAGACTAAAACAGGACATCGCCAGACAGAGTGGCTTTCAAATCCGTGTTGTGCGTCTGGAGGTAGGTGGTTTGTGCGAACGATGCGGAAAGGCGGCGAGTTAACGCGCGCTTTTTTCGCACAGTTAGATGCGACGGAATCGCATCTAACTGCAAATATGCAGCAGCTGAATTTGTTTGGGAATTGAAGGGCCGGTCCCCACGGCAAAACCTTTTCGCGAAGGGCCGTGGGGACCGGAAATCGACAGCCCGGAGGTCTGGCGACACATTCGTATTTTAGGTGCGCCAGCCAAGGCTTTTCAAGGAGAGTCTATGACTGGACGCGTTAGTTGCCAGTACGCTGCTAACCGAAGGGTCGCGAAAATCGGTCCTTCATCATCGAGTCCAAAAACGAAGCGGACCGCGGGCTTTGTTCGACTTACAGTTCTCACGTTCCTAGTTTTGCTCCTGTTTCTTGTACCGTGTCCGCATTCTTTCGCGCAAGAGAGTCCCTACATTGTGACCTACGATCACTATCTTGAGGAGCCCGGAAACCTAGAGGTCGAATACTTCTCTACCTTCGGCACGCAGCGCCCAGCGAATGATTTCCATGCCTTTTGGGTCGAATTCGAGTACGGCGCGACAGCGTGGTGGACCACGGAACTCTATGTAGACGGGCAAACGACCTTCCACGACGGCACGCTGTTCACGGGTGTTCGCTGGGAGAACCGCTTGCGACCGCTTCAGCAGGAGCACTTCATCAATCCGGTGATCTATATCGAGTATGAGCAAAAGAATGGCGCGGACAAGATTCTAAAGGAAGTAGAAGGCCACGACGTGGAGTCCGACTATGGCGATCTCAACTCTGCTCTCCGCCAGGAGCACGACCACGAACTGGAGGTCAAGCCTCTGCTCTCCAAGACAGTAAAAGGCTGGAATTTTGCGGCGAATCCCCTTGCCGGAAAGAATCTGTCGCCGAGCCATCCTTGGGAGTTCGGCTACGCCCTTGGAGCGGCCCGACCGCTGGCCCTGAAGGCGTCGCCTACACGATGTAACTTCTGCCCGGAGAATTTCGTTGTCGGCG
The DNA here is from genome assembly GCA_035280045.1 of Candidatus Acidiferrum sp. GTDB lineage: Bacteria > Acidobacteriota > Terriglobia > Acidiferrales > UBA7541 > Acidiferrum. The sequence continues at coordinate 11,183 of DATEGP010000017.1, read as the reverse complement.
CTGAAATGTATGGAGGTCTCGGAGATACTCAAGACTTCGGGCTGCACAACACGTCTCACTACCTCGCGCCGGTTGCCGCCTGGAATCTTCCTTCGGGCTGGACTCTCCGCATATCGCCAGGTTTTGGCTTGAACGACAAGAGCCATCGCCTGCTTCTGCGTTGGGGCGTATCGCGAGAATTCTCCGGGTTCGGTGAGATGGTAAGCCGCTTATTTGGAGGGCGCCAGTGAATGCCGAAATGCGCCGCTTCGATAGCTTCAGATTCATGCAATGGGTGATGATTGGTATGTTCGCCCTCAATGGTTCCGGCGTCTTTGCCCAAAACGAGACTTCCGCCAAGTCGAGGGACGACAAAGCCGTTTATGCTGCAATCGAAAAAGTTCCCGCCAAAGCGCGTGCGAAACCGAATCCGCTTGAGAACGATCCCGATGCACTGGCCGCCGGAGGAAAACTCTTCGAACGGCATTGCGCGGAATGTCACGGAATGAAAGCGGAGGGCACACGCCGGGGACCAAGCCTGTTGGAAGCACAGATTCAACAGGCGACGCCAGGCGCGCTCTTCTGGATTCTAAGCAATGGAGTGATCCGCCACGGAATGCCCGATTGGTCGAAGCTTCCCGAGCCGGAACGGTGGCAAATCGTCACGTTTCTGAAGTCACTCAAAGCCTCGGCGGTATCGCAATCAACGACCGCGCCCCGGTGATCCGGAATTGCATCCGACCCGCTCCCGCATTCAAGCAGCGGCTTGACCGCGGTTCCACGCCAATGTATTGAACTCGAGGATTCCATCAATGACATAAACAGTTGTCCAAGTTAGCTTTTCTCTTTGGCCGAATTCGGACATTGCATAACGATGTAGAATGAAATCGATGACCAAGAAAGCGATCTCCCCTGGCGCGGTACACAATGTACCGGCGGATTTGCGAAAGGTTCTCATTTCTGACCCGGCGCCGCTGGCAAAATGGGAGGATATTACGCCGCTCGCGCGCAATGAGTGGATCTGCTGGGTCATCTTCGTCAAGAAACCGGAAACCAGAAGGCAGCACATTGAGCGGGTGCGCACGGAACTTAAGGAAGGAATGCGCCGGCCTTGTTGCTGGCCAGGCTGTCCTCACCGCTGAAAGCAGGACGCTGGACTTCTATTCGCCACCTTCCTTCCCCCACTTGTCACCAGAGCAGCTCCTCACCCTTCAAATCAAAAAATCAAATCTAATCGTGACGTCGAGACTCAACTTCCGGTTCGCCGATGATCCGGTCAAATCGCTGGTGGCAGCAACTCCCTATCGATGCCATACACCGGCGGCTTCAATCACACGTGTTTTGCAGGTAGGGAGCGCCTTCGATGCCAGGGCCAGGATTGCACGGGACTGCCTTCAAATACTCGTAGATCGCACGGAGATCGTGATCGGTCATGTTCTGGAACGTCGGCCATGGGGCGACCTGCAGAACATCGCCGTTGAGGGAGCCACCAAACAATCGGGTGGGTGGCGGGTCCTGCTCTACAGTTCGGGTGAAGATGATCGAAATCTGTGCCATTCCTCATTATGTCTCGAAACTGTTCAAACGTACGGCCTCCTTCAGGCAGCCCTGTATGGTCCGGCGTCAAGTTTTTGGAGTAAAGATGTGGAATGGAGGGAGACGGCGGACCTGGGAACGGACCAAAATCTCGCCGTCCACCTAAATAGGTCGCCGGGTTGATCTTTTGTTTCCGAATAAATGGCGGCGAAAGAAGATAGGGGTTTCCAGTTGGCACGATAAACTCGGTCGCGGAACCGGCGCTGTGACAACCATTGCAGTCCGCTACAGCGTTGACCCAGTAGCTTCCCAAGCCTAATGATGAACGGTTTGAGCCTGGTCAGAGCCCGTGACGACGAAGGTGATCATGAGGGTGAGGAGGCGAGGATTCATCGCGGTTTTGGTGACCACATTTCAGACCGGTTTAATATAGCAAGCTTCCAACACGGCTCACAGCGAAGGATGAAGGTAGCCGGCTGCTGATGGTGCTTACCGTTCGCGGCTGACGAAGGAAAACCGCTCGGGCACAGGAGAGTGGGTAGGGCACCAGGAAGAATACGTGCCCGGGGAACAAGAACTTGACTTGGGACTAATACTCCAGAGTGTAGCCTTAGCGAAGGGGCCTGGCGGTAACGTCACAAGACCTCCACCTGTGGGACGCCAATTGGCTCAGGAACCAGTTATTGGTTTACACCTTCGCAGCCTCTCTCCCCTGAACCCCTTGCCAATTGGCTTACTTAGGTGCAGACTTTGGAAGTTTTCGGATGACGGCACGATTTGAATGACGAGCCGGAATTCGCTTCGGGCTTGACCGCTTGAGACGACATTTCCCCCTTCCGCCGGCTCTGTCCGATCAACCCATCGAGATTTAGCGCACGCGCGCCCGAGACATAGGGTTTGCGCGCGCGTTGTCTGCATCGTCAGCGGCGGGCTTTCGATCTCTTGGCCGAAAGGGGGATAACGATGGAATGGCTAAGAAACTTGCTCTCATCGGGAGACTTCATGCCCCATGGGTTCTGCTACCTGTGGAATTCAGGACTCGTATGGCTTCACGTTGTCTCGGACTCCTTAATTGCGCTCGCCTATTTCTCCATCCCCATCACACTTGTATATTTCGTCCGCAAGAGGCGTGATCTGCCGTTTCATTGGATGTTTCTACTCTTCGGTCTCTTCATAGTTGCGTGTGGAAGTACTCACGCGATGGAAGTCTGGACGCTATGGCACGCGACGTATTGGCTGTCGGGCATCGTCAAAGCGATCACAGCGCTTGCCTCAGTTCCCACGGCAATTCTCCTCGCTCAACTCGTTCCCGATGCGATTAAACTCCCGAGCCCCGAAAAGCTTGGACAGATAAACAAGGAGTTAGTCGAAAAGACTGATGAACTAACTCGGGCTGTTGTAGATCTTGCGGCCACGAACGAAGCGCTTCGGGAATCCGAGCAGCGCTATCGTTTGTTGTTTGACAGCAATCCCCACCCCGTCTGGGTCTATGACTTGCAAACTCTCGCCTTCCTCGATGCGAATCAGTCCTCGGTTGAGAAGTACGGCTACTCGCGAGAGGAACTCCTCTCCATGACGATCAAGGACATTCGCTCCGAGGAGGAGATACCGGCACTCTTGGAAAACGTTTCGAAAACGCCTCCTGGCTCTGCATCCGCTGGGGTCTGGAGCCATCGGAGGAAGGACGGGAGCGTGATTGCCGCTGAAATTACTTCCCATCCGATAACGCTTGGCGGCCGAGATGCCCGCGTGGTGGTTGCTACGGATGTTAGTGAACGGACGAAGGCCGAGGAAAAATTCAGAGCCCTACTGGAGTCCGCCCCCGACGCAATGGTCATTGTCAATCACGATGGCGAAATCGTTCTCGTCAACTCACAAACAGAGAAAACATTTGGCTATCCGCGCTCCGAGCTACTTGGGCGCAAGGTTGAGATGCTCTTGCCCGAGCGCTTCCGCGAGAAGCACCTGAGGCACCGGGCTGGCTTTTCGTCGGCGCCTCGTCCTCGAGAGATGGGGGCGGGGCTCGAGTTGTATGGCTTGCGAAACGATGGCACCGAGTTCCCGGTTGAGATCAGCCTCAGTCCCCTGCAGACCGAGGAAGGTGTGCTGGTTTCCAGCGCTATTCGGGATATCAGCAATCGCAAGAAAGCAGAAAATAAATTCCGGGCCCTCTTGGAATCCGCGCCCGACGCGATGATCATCGTGAATTCCGAGGGCCGGATTGAGTTAACCAACGCCCAAACGGAAAAGCTCTTCGGTTATACAGGACCAGAGCTGCTCGGCAAATCAGTAGACGTCCTGGTTCCGGAAAGATTTCGAACGAAACATGGCGGACACCGCAGCGGCTTTTTCCGCTCTCCAAAAGCGCGAGAGATGGGCGCCGGCCTGGAACTGTACGGCCTGCGCAAGGATGGGACCGAATTCCCTGTCGAGATCAGCCTCAGCCCGCTGGAGACCGAAGAGGGAGTGCTGGTGTCGAGCGCCATTCGCGACATCACTAAACGCAAGAAAGTTGAACAAGTATTAGAAGCGCAGCGAAGCGAGTTGGCACGCTCAAACGCCGAGCTGATGGCCGCGAACCAGGAATTGGAAGCATTCAGCTATTCAGTATCCCACGACCTGCGCGCCCCTTTGAGAACCATCGACGGTTTCAGCCTGGCGCTCCTCGAAGACTACTCCGAGAGTCTGGACGACGAAGGAAAGGACTGCCTTCAGAGGGTGCGCACGGCAACGCAGCGCATGGGAATTTTAATCGATGATCTCCTGGGTCTCTCGCGGGTCACTCGAACGGAAATCAGGCCGCAACAAGTGATTTTGAGCGCGGTCGTACGGTCTATCGCCACGGAACTACAGACGGCGCAACCGGGACGACATGCGGTTTTCCAGATCGAGGACAGTATCGAAGAGATCGCGGACCCCCATCTGATACGGATCGCTCTTGAGAACCTATTGGGCAACGCTTGGAAGTTCACCTCGAAGAGGACTCTGGCTCAGATCGAGTTTGGCAGAACCCAACGCAACGGGACATCCACTTATTTTGTTCGGGACAATGGGGCAGGTTTCGAGCCCGCTCACGCCAGCCGACTATTCGGAGCCTTCCAGCGTCTCCATGACAATCGCGAGTTTCCCGGAACGGGTGTGGGACTGGCAACGGTGCAACGAATCATTCTTCGGCATGGCGGCCGCATCTGGGGGGAAGGAGCCGTGGACAAAGGGGCATCGTTTTATTTCACGTTGTGGGAGACAAGACATTCTGGAGCTTAAATCATGGACAACAAAATCATTCTGTTGGTCGAAGACACCGCGGACGACGAAAAGCTGACGCTCCGAGCCCTGCGCAAGAACAATATCAGCAATGAAATTATCGTCGCCCGCGACGGTGCGGAAGCCCTCGATTACCTCTTCGGGACAGGCAACTACGCCGGCCGCGATTTGAGCATCGTGCCGCAGGTTATCTTGCTCGATTTGAACTTGCCAAAACTGAACGGCCTGGAAGTGCTCCGCCGTTTGCGCGCCAACGAACGAACCAAACTCCTTCCCGTTGTGATCCTTACCTCTTCAAACGAGGAGCAAGACCGCATCAACGGATATGGATTGGGCGCAAACAGTTACGTTCGAAAGCCAGTCGACTTCAACCAGTTCAGTGAGGCAGCCCGGCAGCTTGGTTTGTACTGGCTCGTCCTGAACCAACCCGCGCCCAGCAGGAGGACTTAGATGGGGATTCCCCTCCGTGTTTTGATTATCGAGGATTCGGAGGACGATGCTCTCTTGGTTGTTCGCGAACTCAAACGGGCCGGATACGATGTCGAGTTTGAGCGGGTGGACAATCCCTCATCCCTGAACTCCACGGTGGTGGCAGCAGAGTGGGACCTTGTCATCTCAGATTTCTCGATGCCGAAGTTTTCGGGAACGGATGCCTTGAAACTTGTTCGATCCTTGGGGTCCGACGCCCCGTTCATTTTCGTTTCAGGAACGATGGGCGAAGATAAGGCGGTCGCCGCTCTGAAGGACGGAGCGCAGGATTACCTCATCAAATCGAATCTGAAGCGGCTGATCCCCGCTGTCGAACGCGAATTGCGCGACGCTGAGGAACGGCGCCAGCGCCAGCGCTTGGAACAACACGTTCACCAATTGCAGAAATTCGAAGCAATCGGCAGGCTAGCGGGCGGCATCGCGCATGACTTCAACAATACAATCGGAGCGATACTGGGCTGGGCCGAATTAGGCAGCGAAGAAGCACGGCCAGGGACGCGTTTCCACGAGCGTTTTCAGAAAATAGCCAAGCAGGCGCGATGGGCCGGTCAGCTGACGTCGCAACTCCTCGCCTTCGCGCGCAAGCAGGTCCTGCAGAAAAAAAAAGTGAATCTCAACCTGCTCGTTGAGGAGACTCTGAAACTGCTCGAAAGAGTGATCGGCGAACAAATCACCGTCCGAGTGGATCTCGCACCCGCTCCTTGTGTGACGTCTGTTGATTCCACCCAAGTGGAGCAAGCGTTGATGAATCTCTGCCTAAACGCCCGAGATGCGATGCCAAATGGCGGTCAGCTCATAATCGAAACTCGAAACGTCGAGATCGGGGACGATTACTGCCGCCAGCATGCTTACGCACGGGTCGGCAGCTATGTAATGCTCTCCGTTTCCGATACAGGCGTCGGAATGGACAGCGCAACTCTCGAGAAGGTTTTCGAGCCGTTCTTCACGACCAAAGAGGTAGGAAGAGGCACTGGCCTGGGTCTGGCAACTGTATACGGTGTGGTGAAGCAGCATGGTGGCTTCATTTATGCATACAGTGAACCGGGAAAAGGCTCGGCGTTCCGGCTATACTTTGCGGCTTCCCGAGGCGTTCACGAGCAACGAGAAGTGGACCAGGATGAGCAGCCTCGAAAGGGGACGGAAACGATCCTCGTCGCAGACGATCACGAGGGGCTTCGGGAATCCGCCAAGGAGATGTTGGAGAGCCTTGGGTATCACGTGATTCTGGCAGCGAGTGGCTCGGAAGCCGTGACCCTCTTCAAGGCATACCCCCAGCGAATCGATCTGGTGGTGATGGATGTCGTGATGCCAAGCCTTAGCGGACCCGACGCCTACGCTCAAATCTCTGCCCTTCGCCCTGGCATTCGAGCGGTCTTCACATCAGGGTATTCGGCGCAAAGCGCCTCGCTTCAGTCCGCGCTTGACGGAGGGAATGCCATTTTGCAAAAGCCCTATAGCCTCAAAAATCTGAGCCGGGCGATCTGCGCGGCATTCGACCGCGAGACCTGATGATGCTGCGGGTCGGAGGACTGACCGTGCGGACCGATCTGTTTACCCACTCGGCAGCAGATGAGCTTCAGCCGCAAGACGACGCTGCATGGGGCGTCTTGTGATTCAACTTATGTTCTTCCCAACACAGAACCGTCAAATTTCGAGCAAGACCTTTCACGGATCGACCAGTCGACCGAAATTGACTGTAAAGAACCTACGGTTTCCTAGGACGCTCTGCCTTCGCCAGTTAACTCCAAACAATGAGTACCTACCGAAGAAGTAGGTACTCATCCGCTAGCGCGCGGTGCGGACTATAAAAGCGCCCAACGGGACTTGCGAAAACGTGGGCAAATCTGAAACCGTTGAACTATCAGGGTTGCATAATGGAACGGTACACCGGCTTCCAGCATCCGCGTGCATCCCGTGTGGGGCAAGTCGTGGAATCGACACTGGACGCCAGCCGCAGTCTTAGCGAACTCCCAAACCTCTTTCCGGCGCCCAATTGGCTTTGTTGGATCAGCGCTGTGTACACAGGGAGACCTCGAAGATGAAGCCAAATGAACCCAGCCGCACAGCCCTGATCATCGCCCGACAACGAGCTGCTCATCAGGTGCTCGATCGTGGCTCAATCCTGTATGACCCATTTGCGCTGAAGATTCTGCGTGAAGACGAAAAGGACGTGCTTCAATTTGCGAACGAACACCCTTTGGCCAGCATTGGACGTCTGTTCACCACCGCGCGGAGCCGGATTGCGGAAGATGCTCTGTCCGGGGCTGTCGAAAGAGGGACTCGGCAGATCGTCATCCTTGGTGCCGGACTCGACACTTTCGCTCTCCGAAATCCCCTTGGCGCACGACAGATCCGTATCTATGAGGTGGACCACCCCGCGACGCAGGCATGGAAACGCCAGCGCTTGGCTGACGTTCAAATCGCACTTCCGCCATGGCTTATTTTCGTGCCATTCGATTTCGAACGGGACGATGTGGGAGAGAGGCTCGCCGCCGCAGGCTTTCAGCAGAACTCGCCCGCGTTTTTTACTTGGCTCGGGGTTGTGCCATATCTGTCACAGGACGCTATCGGCCGCACTCTGGACTACATGTCGTCAATCCAGAACTCGGAGGTGGTGTTCGACTACATGGAGCCTCCCGAGGCATTCTCAGGAGAGCTAAGGCAGGTAGAAAAGGAGCGGACGGAACAGCTTGAGAAAATTGATGAACGTTCGGTCAGTCGTTTCGACCCGGCTGGCATCGCGGCGATTCTTCGCTCACACGGATTTTGTGCCATCGAAGACATCAATTTCCAGGAGATCGCGTCCAGGTTCGGCCGCGCCGTTCAAGGACTGGCGCCCGGACACGCTGGTGTTCATGTTGTACACGCTAAGGACTAATTGAATGCGGTCATCTATTGCTATTCAAATACGCGACCGGTCCTCTTCAGGCGAAGTCTTCGGTGCGAATCGGCAATCGCCGGAGGCGCAGATTCCTGCCCGATTTTTGTGCCGCATTGAAAATGGCGTTGCAAAGAGCAGGAGCGATGACGGGAACGGTGGGCTCGCCGATCCCTGTGGGCGCTTCTTCGCTGGCGACGAGATGAACTTCGATGGGCGGCGCTTCGTTCATACGGATCATTTTGTAGTCGTTGAAATTCGATTGCATGACACGCCCGCGCTCGATGGTGATGGCGTCCTTCAGCGTAGCCGTCAGCGCATAGATCGCCGCGCTCTCGACTTGCGCGCGGACTCCGTTGGGATTGACCACGCGGCCACAATCCACGGCGCAGACGAGCCGCTTGATTTGCATTTCCTTTCCGCGAAGCGCAACTTCGGCGACCGCCGCGGTGTAAGTTTCAAAAGAGAAAAATCCGGCAATGCCGCGGCCTTCACCTTGTGGCAGAGGCGATCCCCAAGCGGCCTTGTCCGCGGCAAGTTGCAGCACGCCCATCAAACGACCGGTGTCCAGTGGAGGAGCACCCGGTCCGCCCTCGAACTGCGGAATCTTGCGCGGCTCGCCGAGCAGCTTGAGGCGGAAGGCTAACGGGTCCTGTCCAGCAGCGGCGGCCAGTTCGTCCACAAAACTTTCGACGACGAAGCCGCTGCTCGAATGCTCGACGGATCGCCACCAGGCGCGTGGCGCGCTGGAGTGCGCGAGCGTGTATTCGATGCGCAGATTCGGCGACAGATAAGGAACCGTGGCGCCGGTGCCGAACTCGCCTTTGCCGTTATCCTGTTCAGGCTTGGCGCTCCACTTCGCCGCAATGGACGTCGAGGTCTGAAAATGTTTCCACGCAGCAAGGTTGCCGTTAGCATCCACGACGCCCTGGCATTTGTGATAGGAGGCGGGACGGTAGAAATCGTGGTGCATGTCGTCTTCGCGCGTCCAGAGCACCATCACCGGCTTGCCCACCTTTTTGGCGACCTCCGCAGCTTCCATGACAAAGTCGGCCTGGTAGCGACGGCCGAAACCGCCGCCCATGAGGGTCGTGTGCACGATGACTTTTTCTGGCGGCAATTTGGCTGCTTCGGCAATGACACCCTGAGCCCACTGCGGCGCCTGTGTCGGAACCCACGCTTCCGCACCGCCATCGTGAATGTACACGGTGCAATTCATCGGTTCCATGCAAACGTGAGCGGCAAACGGCAGTTCGTACACGGCTTCGATTTTCTTTGCAGCCGAAGCGAGCGCCGCGTTCGCGTCGCCCTCGCTTCGAATGACGCTCCCAGGTTCCGCGCCAGCATTTTTTACGAACTGGTCGTGCAGTTCTTCGGAGGATTCCGCCGCAGCCGGCCCTTCCTCCCATTTCACTTCGACCGCTTTGCGACCCTGCATCGCCGCCCAGGAGTTGTCCGCCAGAACGGCGACACCGCCATTCGTTGACGCGCCGCGACCTGTGATTTCAATCGGAAACACATCACGCACACCGGGGACTGCTTTGGCTTTTGTGGCGTCGAACGACGCAACTTTGCCGTAGAAAACCGGGCAGCGCGCTACGACAGCATAGAGTAGCCCAGCCGGACGCGAGTCAATTCCAAATTTCGCCACGCCACTGGATTTCGCGCCGGCCTCGAAACGGTGCGTATCGTGGCCGACAATCGTGAAGTCGCGCGAGTTTTTCAGCGGGACTTTGTGGAAATCCGGAATGGGGAGCAATGCCGCATCGGCGACAAGTTCGCCGAACTTGTACGAGCGCTCCGGATGGCCATGCAGCACGTAGCCGCCCTGCGCGCGGCAGGTGTCCGTGCCGACTTCCCATCTTTTTGCCGCGGCGGCAATCAACATCTCCCGAGCTGCAGCGCCGGCCTGGCGCAATGGGAGCCAGGAACCGTTCACACTGCCGCTGCCACCCGTGCCGTGATCGTAGATGCTCGGTTCCGTCGGCGCCTGCTCGATGTTCACTTGCTTCCAGTCCACGCACAATTCCTCCGCGAGGATCATCGGCAGGGCGGTCATAACACCCTGGCCCATTTCGGATTTTGCCAGGATTAGCGTCACGCGGTTGTCCGGCGTGATGCGCACCCACGCGTTCAGCGGATTCGCCGGCGGTCTTTCTTGCCCCTGTGCGGGATCCGTGGCGCGCGCGGGCAGATGAAAACCGACGAGCAGGACGGCGCCGCCGGCGGCGCTTGCTTTCAGGAAGGCGCGACGATCCAAAATCTGTGGCTCTGCGGAAACTTGAGTAGCCATGACCTGGTTCCTCCTGCGGATTTTTCAGAGCTGGTGAGACGCGGCTACGCCTTCGCGGGAGCGCCAGCCGCGCGATGAATGGCTTTACGAATGCGCTGGTAAGTGCCGCAGCGGCAAATGTTGCCGCTCATGGCGCCGTCAATATCCGCGTCCGAGGGGTGCGGCTTCTTGGCCAGCAGCGCAACAGCCGACATAATCTGGCCAGACTGGCAGTAACCGCATTGCGGAACGTCTTCTTCGATCCATGCTTTTTGCACGGGATGAGTGCCGTCTTCAGAGAGGCCCTCGATGGTCATCACGGTTTTGCCGCTGACGCTCGAAATCGGCGTGATGCAGGAGCGCGTGGCTTCGCCGTTGATGTGCACAGTACACGCCCCACAAAGCGCCATGCCGCATCCAAACTTCGTTCCCGTCATATTGAGGGTATCGCGGAGCACCCAGAGCAAGGGCATTTCCGGGCTGACATCCACCGTCTTGGATTTTCCGTTCAGAGTGAAAGTGATCGCCATGGGGACCTCCGTATCGGGAGCAGGCCCGACGGGGAATTAGACGGGTCGTATTGTACAACAGCGCCTGGCGCATGGAAATACGCGCAAAGCCGCATGTCTTGGCCCAATAATTCTGTCACCCCTTAATGGCCCAGTGAAAATGTCACCCCATGAACCGGGAGACATTTCGCTTGAGTCAGAAAGAGTTGCAACGAGTGGCCGTCATCTCATCGTGTATTCAAGGAACCCTGACGTG
>DATEGP010000016.1:0-13834 GCA_035280045.1 Candidatus Acidiferrum sp. | reverse complement strand
TACAGTCACGTCGTATACTTCCTTGCCGCTCTCTTTCTCTTTTTCGACAAAAGGTTTGTTGGTCTTCATGGCGATGAATTCATCCTTGTCGCATTTTTCGCCGATGCCTTTGATTTCGTTAGAGGCGATAGTGACGCACTGGGCTTTGCCGGGAGGAGCGGCGGCAATCTCTAAGCCCATCAGCTCAGGGTGGGCGGCGAGAGCTTCCTCGACGAGCTTTTGGGCGAAGATTTTCGGAGCCGCCGTAGTTTGTGCAATGCTCCTGACGCCACTGAGAATCAGAAGCAGGGTGCCCAGAACTAGAAGATTGATTGCTCGCCTCCGCTTGAAAATTGAAAGCATGGTTCCCTCCTTGCCACATGTATTTGTAGAGCTAGCGGGCGTGTCTGCAAATGCTGACACGGTTTGGACTTTCGACATGCTCCCAAACCCTAGGTTAACCCAGCCTAAATAGTTCGCAGATCGAATACGCCTTTCTGCGTAGCCTTTGAGCGCCTCTCGAACGCCGGATGATAGACCTTGCTGCTGGATCGGCCGCAATCAGAACTAACCGTGAAGCCCCGGTCCGAACAAGCGGTCATCTCCGGCGCCAACATGGACGTCTAGGAAGTCGGTAGCGGCCTGCATCCAGAACCGACGGAACTGAACTGCGCCGTCCGCACATATGGGCACATTGTCTCTGTTGTGTTGACGCCCGTGCTGGTTAGTCTCGCAAAACATTTCGAGCCTCGTCGACAGAGGCCGAGCGTTGAAAGCGATACAGAAGTACGGAAGAAAGACTATCCCACATATCGGCGGGCGCGTTCAATCTTGTCCCCCATGTCCCCAAGCCACTGCCTCAAGGCGGAGCATAACCATCACAAATCGGGACACTTCCCCCGGCTCAATGTGCGGTGAGCATTCAGCACGCTACCGAAAGGTCATAACGGATTCTGCTTCTTGTAATAGAATGAAAAAAAGCGCGTTGCGCAAATCCCCGGTAGCTCAATGGTAGAGCATTCGGCTGTTAAGAAGGCAGTAAAAATCAAATAAGTGCTGCATCTGGTGTCGCTTACAGCCGAAACGGTCGCGCAATCACCCTCTTGAATTGGACCGACGTTGGACCGACGTTGGACCGAATTCGGTCCTCGGGTGGCGACATGAGTGTTTTACAAACGTGTCCGCAACAAAGAATTCCAGACTCATATCAACAAAGACTAGCGAGATTTCACCGTCGTTGCAGCCGCGCGGCCTTCGCATTGAAGAAGCCGCGCAGTACTCCGGTCTTTCTCCCTTCTACATTGAGGAACAGATTCGTGCGGGCAACCTGCTGTCAATCGGTGGGCCGGGCAGCGGCGCCTGCCGCGCGCACATCATTTTGCGCGAACACCTGGACAAGTTTTTGGATGGTCTTGCGGAAGCAGCGGAAGAACGTCGCGCGAAGACTCAGAAAAAAGCGTGGTTCCGCAAGATGGCTTTGGCGCGTGGAAGATAGGTGACGGAGAGGGTGGGATTCGAACCCGCCCGCTGTATAGAAACAAAGGAGTCTTGCGGCGCATCCTGGCCTTCTATGGCACTGAAAAGAAAGGGTCGGAACAATTAAATTTAGTGCCCCCTTATTGCCCCAAAGACTCTCTCCTGACAAGAGACCCCTGGCGTTGTACCAGACGGAAGAATGCCGCTTCTCAGCTGGAACTGAGCGCACCTGTTTTGGAAGCGTCGGCATCGAGTTCGATAGACCGAACATTGCGATGGTATCGAAACTGCCAAGAAATGCTACCGGCGCTCTTCGGCTACATCCGCAGCCGCTGTTTGGCAACCTGCGCAACTCCCGATGCCACACTGAAATCGCTAACCGCTGCTTTGCCGATTCCAATCGCGGCCGCTTTTGTCCTAGAAAGGGAAGACACTGTGGCTGCTATCTGTAGGCTGACGTCAGCCGTCGAGTTTGCGATGCTGGGGATGGTCTCTCTAGTCGGTCTCGAAACGGTCTTAGCGGCCTCAGGGAACGGCCTAATGCAGTCATTAATACCGCAAGACAGGACCCCGCGTCCGTTGAAGGGCCGACGAGGAAGAAATTGTACGTCAAGGATTTCCACCACGCCCAGCCAGTTCCGCCTCCACGGCTGTCAGTCCGAATTGGATGGCGGAACTTTCGCCTGCTTCAACTCAACCCACGCTGTCGTTTTGCCCAAAGGCACCACGTAGGCGTCGCGTTCTTTCGTGAGTTGCGCAACTGGATGATACTCGCCGACGCCGGGTATCTTTGCCGGCTGGCGCACGCGGAGACGCGCTTTGCGCAGAAAGCTATTTGCCGGCGCTAATTCGACGCGAACCACTTCCGTCTTCGGATTCACTTCAACTTTTTGAAACTGACCAGCGTCGAGCGTCAACCACAATCCGTCGGACGCGATATACACTCGCGAACGCGCGGAATCGGCTGGCGTAATGCCGATGACGCCTCGTTGATTGGTGACATTTCCTCCAAACGCCACCCAGCCGAACTCTGGATGGTGCACAACGTAGGTCGCCGTGTTGAACGCGTGCCCGAAAAAACTGGGACCGTTATCGCCTGAGAGCGCATCAGGTTTCAGCATATCGGGAAAGCCGTGAAACGCCGGAGCGAGAAATCCTTCTTGATCGATGTTCGCAAAAAGTCCCATTGTGCCGCCGTAGCCCACGCGCAGCAGATAAAAATCGTCAGGATGCTCGCGGTATTCGCTCAGTAGGGGGATGGCGTTCAGGCTTGACCCGTAATGGTGCAATTGCCGCTCCAGGCGCCGGTATTTTCCCCCGAAAATAAAATCCCAATAGCGGCGAGCGCTCCCGTTGTATCCCCAGTGCGGAATAGCAGGGTCGTAGCCCAAGATCGCGTTAAGAGTCACCTCGGCTTTGTCCTCATGGCCAAAATACTTCATCCACGCGTAGACCTCTTCTTGTCCAGTTGAATCCCACGGCATCTCGCTGCCGAACGGGTACGCTTCCGTTTTCCAGTGGTTCGCGCGCTGCCGCATCACCGCTTCCAGATTGTCTGCTTGCGAATTCATCCCTTCGCGCCGCAGGTCCGCCAGCACTTTCAGAAAAATATCTCCTTCCATCTGGCCGAACACCGCATAGCTCGGCGCAAGCCTGGCCATCGCCACGGAGGTTTCATAAGCGTTGTTCAGATACCAGTCCCACGGATGATCCGTCACCAGCCCATCATAGTTGCGCGCCAGGCGGTAGAGCACCCAGTACGCCGCGACGACGTGGGGATAGTTGAACGAGCGGTCGACGCGCTCGGCCTGCTCCTTGTTCCAGCTGGTCCACGAATGCCAATCGAGCCGTGGCGAATAGAACCCGGCCGGCATCTGGTCGGCCTGGTAATAAAACAGGCTTTTCCGCACGCCGAATTTCTTCGCTCCTTCGTTGTACTGCAAGCCGCCCCATAACACTCCATCCACAAAGCGCTGAAATTTCTCGAGCTCCTCTTTATCCGGCTCCACGAACTGTTTCATGATCGTCGCGAGCCAGGATCCGCTACCGCCCTCATCGCCCAGCCCCGCGATCCACACGCGGCTGTCCTGCTTCACAATTTGATTGGTATCGCGGTCGTAGCTCATGATCGACGGCGCGCGATGAAACGGATCCGTCGTGTCCGTGAACCACTGGTTTGTTGTAAGGAAGTGGCCCATGTCCGCGACCGCCTGAGCCTCTGGCTTAGTAACGAAATACTGGATCGTTTGAACCAGGTCATCCGCGTACGTCACAGTCACACGCGCGCGTCCCCAGGAGTCGCCGTGCAACGTGTAGTGCTTCCACCCGGCTGATGCTCCAGCCGCAACGTGAAATGTTACGGATCCCGCAGGCTCCACGGAAATGGTCTTCACCGGCTGCGCGTATTTCAAGAACAATTGCGCCTCGAGGTCCGGAGGCAGGATGTAACCCGGAATTCCCACCGCGACGGGCCGTCCATTCGCCGCGAGCGTCTTCTCGATATCCCGAATCGAATCCGCGGTGACAAAGCGCACTCCGTACGTTTTCGTTTCACCCGGCGCCAACGTAAGCTCTGTAGGAGGATTCCAGGGAACCGCCGGCTTCCATTCGTTCTCGGCGTAAGCCTTGCTGTGCACCATCCAGTCGTAGAAGCCCTCAAACGTGATTCCCCGCGGGGTCGGGTCACGGAACAGCGTCTCGCTGCTGCTCCGTCGGCGGTCGAGAATAGGGTTGTATGCCTCGAAAGGAGTGTGTCCATCCGGAATCACCAGCAGCGCGGGACCATGTCCGTTCAATCGAGTAACCTGCAGATAACCAGCATCCTCGCCGATGTACGGGTCGTAGAAGGAGCAAACGGCGTGCGCCTGCTCCAGCGAACGGTCTGTCAGCACGTTGTTGAAAATCATCGGGATGCCCAGCGCGCCGATCTCCACGCTCTGCTTGGTCCTGTTTTCCAGCCTAAACCGCAGCGCCAACGCGCCATCGCGTACTTCCCAGCTTCGTGTAATTTTCAACGGAATATCCTCAGGCAGCGTGAGATTCAACTCTGCGGCCGCCAGCACACCGCCGCTTGGCGGAAGTACGCTAACAGGCCTGCGAACCAACGCGGTCGAGTAGCCCTTCCATTCGCTCGTACCTGCTTGCCGCACACGCAAATCCAGGTCACCCAAGTGGTAGTTGCCATCCTGTGACCGCTCGACGAGCAGATCGCTCGGAGTGAAATCGAAATCTCCCGCGCCCTTGGGCTTCAACGCAGCCACAGTCTGCGAAGAGCGGAGCAGCCTCAGCGAAAACGCGGGCGTGTCAAGATCGAGGAAGCCCTGCTGCAGCATCGGGCCCGGAGTTGGAGCTGTCTTCTTGCGCGATTCCTGAGCGCGGCCGGCCAGCGCGACTGCGCAACCAAACATCAGCGCGATCTTGCCGAGCCTGGCTCCTTGGGCCCAGACGAGATTCCTTCCCTCCACGGTTCTCATGCGGTCTCCCGCGTTCGTTCTCGACTTGTCGTAAATTTTGGCTATGCGGGCCCTCGCCGACTGGCCCGGCATAGTCTTCCTGGAAAATTGAAGACGCCCGGATGATATCTCTGGCCTGATTTATTGCAAGCGCTTACTTTCTTTCATCCGATCCAGGGACGCCTACATACCGCATACTAATGGCACTCTGCCTTTGCCGAAATTCTGGAATTCACGGCGGCGGAGAATCGTGCTCCCGTTCGTCATCTACTCGGCCACGGCTGATCCGGCAGACGTTTTCTCCACTCGTCCCTTACTATCGGTGCGCGGCACACCGGTGGATTCGCGGACGACTAATTCCGGATCGATCAGGATTTCCCGCCCGGCCAGCGATTTCGACGAATCTTCCGGGATCAGAATGCCGAAAATCTGCTGCCCGATGCGATCGCGCGGGATATGAACGGTGGTCAGAGCAGGCGAGCAAAATTCGGACAACTTAATGTTGTCGAAGCCGGTTACCGACACGTCTTCAGGCACGCGCATTCCCAGATCACGCAGTTGCCGAAGTACCCCGACGGCCATGAAGTCATTCACGCAAATGACGGCCGTGGGTTCGAAGCCCGAAGCAATCAACTCGCGCGCTGCCTGGCGGCCGCCCTCCAGTCCATCGGAGGCTCCTACAATCTGGACGTGAGCATCTTGCGAAATACGGTTCACCGTTTCCAGAAGCGTCTTCTTGCGTTCGCTGATGGGCCCGAGCGTCGCGTGGTGCCCCACAAACGCCGTCCTCGTGTGCCCCAGCGAATGGAGGTATTCCACGATTTTTCGCATCCCTTTACGGTAGTCCACGCGAATATTGGTGATATTTTTCTGCGGTGTCCCGACGTCATAGAAAACGATGGGAATCTTGCTGTCTGTGATTACCTGGATGAGATGTGAATCCATTTCGGACACGATCGCCGCGAGACCCGCCACCCGCCATCCGATCATCAGGCGCACGCTCGCTAGCAGTTGCTCTGAGCGGTAATCCGTGTTCGCCACGACAACTTCATAGCCGTGCGAGTGGGCCGCGGACTCCAGTGCGTGGTAGATATCGAAAAAGAAGGGATTCTCCATGTTGGAAACGAGAATCCCAATCGTGCGACTTTTCCCTCGTGCCAGCGATCGCGCATGAAGGTTGGGGTGATATTTGAGTTCCTCCGCGGCTTTCAGCACGCGCGTTCGCGTTGTGCCTTTAACTACGTTCAGGTTGTTCAGCACGCGGGAGACCGTGGCGGTGGAAACTCCGGCGCGTTTAGCGACCGCGTCAAGCTTCAGCAGGTGGGTTTGTTTGCCGGTCATCGGCTACTCCGGTGCGCGCACGCCGTTCAGATTGTAATGTCCTGTAACCGCTTACTCAAGTTTGAGACCGGCGGCGGACAATCGGCAGGACGGTAGCCGCCCTTCCGGCCCTCGAAGACTCTGGGTTGGTCCTTGACAGTGACCAGCGCCCGACATTATCGTCCCGCTGCAAGCGTTTGCAGTCGGATACTCCATGAGCACGGTCGTCGCCGGTGTCGACTTTGGAACCTTGAGCGTCCGCGTCTCGCTGTTTGACAGGGAACGCAGCCGCCTCGACCTTGGCATCGCCGAATATCCTCTCCATCGCAAGCGAGACGCCCCGCAAGGCCTCCAGGATCACACGGCAGCTCTGGTACAGGCCATGGGCAAGGCGCTGCAATCCGCGGGCATCGGCGGAAAACAGCAAGCCGGGTGCGAAAGCCCTTGTCTCGGCACGACGCACGCAGATTACTTCCGCGGTCCCGTCCCCGTCACTGACGTTCGCATCGAGCGGGAAATCGAGTCCGGCTGCCATCAATCCGGCCGCGCCGGAGCTCTCCGTGGCTGTCCGTGACAAACATTTTCTGCGGAAGCATGGTGCGTCCGCATACTACGGCCAGAAGAAAACCGCGCCTTAGATCGAACGGGCAAACCATGCCAAACAGGGAGAACTCATGAAGTCACGCGTCAGTCGCAGGCGATTCGTCGGGAATGCCGCCGCTCTCACCACTTCGGCGCTGCTTCCTACCAGGCTTTTCGGGGACGTGTCGTCCACTTCCCGGGTGACCGTGCGAATGGATGAGGAGATCGGCGTCGTCAAACCGGAGTTTCATTCGCACTTCGCCGAGCATCTCGGCTCCTGTGTCTATGGCGGACTGTGGGTCAGGAAAAACTCGTCCATTCCCAACGTCAATGGCTATCGCAAAGAAGCCGTCGACTATTTGAAGGAACTTGGCGTACCCGTTCTGCGCTGGCCCGGCGGATGCTATGGGGACGATTATCACTGGCGCGACGGCGTCGGCCCTGTCGAACAACGGCCCAAGCGCGTCAACATTCACTGGGGCGGCTATGTCGAAGACGGCAGCTTCGGAACCCACGAGTTCATCGGACTTTGCCGCCTCATCGGCGCGGAGCCCTATCTCGCGGGGAACGTCGGCAGCGGCACACCGCGGGAACTCCAGGATTGGATTGAGTACTGCAACATGCCTTCGGGAAGCACGCTTGCCGAAGAGCGTGCCAAGAATGGCTCGCCGGAGCCCTTCCGTGTCCGCTACTGGGGCATCGGCAACGAGAATTGGGGCTGCGGGGGAGACATGCGGCCGGAAACGTATGCGGCTCTTTACCGGCAATTCGCCGTTTACGTTCGCCAGTATGGAGACACCAAGCCGTTCCTCGTTGCCTGCGGACCGGGCGGACCGAGTAGCCGCTGGACCCGCGGCTTCATGGATTCCTTGGACGGCCACCACCTGGACGGCTACTCCATGCATTACTACGAAGGAGGTGCCGATCGTTCCACAAATTTCACCGCAGAACATTCCGACGAACAACTTTCTATCTTCACGAAAGTGGAAGATGCCATCGTCGAACAGCGCACTCTGCTCGACGGCTATCACGACGGCCGCAAGATCGGCCTGATCCTCGATGAGTGGGGCGTGTGGGACAAAATCCCCGAGGAAGACGAAAAGCGCTACGGTAAGCTCTGGCAGCAGAGCACCATGCGCAGTGCTGTTGCCGCGGGCCTGGGGTTGAATATCTTCAATCGCCAGGCGGACAAGCTCTTCATGTGCAACATCGCGCAAATCGTCAATGTCCTCCAATCCCTGCTGTTGACGGACGGGCCCGATGGCAAAAACTGCATTCGCACTACCACCTATTACGCCTTCGCGTTATTCAAGCCCCATCGCGGCAAAACGTCCGTTCGAGTGGAAACGAACGACTCCTCGCCGCTCGCTCCGTCGGTCTCCGCGTCCAAGTCAGCGGGCGAAATCGTGCTGAGTCTTGTGAATCCCAAGCACGATGCGGACGTGTCCATCGAGTGCACTCTACAAGGCAGCGCGGTAAAATCGGGGAAGGCCCAAATCCTCCATGATACCGACTGGAACGCTTGCAATACCTTTGAAAATCCCGACCGGCTGGTTCCCAAGACTCATCCCGTCAATGTCCAGGGAAGCAAAGTCCGGCTCGAGCTTCCGCGGCTCTCCGTTGCAACCGTAACGTTGAGCATCGCTTGAGGTTTGCGCGCAGTCGCAGCGCGAGTGAAATCTCTCAAGGAGCACACAGTGTCATTCCATGGAGTATTTTCCGTTTTGCCGACGCCGTTTCAGAAAAGCGGCGACGTCGATGTTGAGAGCCTGCGCCGCGTCGTAAATCTTTTCCTGTCCGCCGGCGTCAACGGATTAACCGCCCTGGGCGTCACCGGAGAAGGCGCACGCCTGAACGAGCGGGAGCGTGCCCTGGCCCTCCACACCGTCCTCGCCGAGGTGAACGGAAAAGTCCCCGTCATCGCCGGAGCCACCGCGGACGGCGTGCGCACCTGCGTCGAATTTGCCTCCATGGCGCGTTCCGCCGGCGCGTCCGGTGTGATGGTCAGCCCCGCGCGAATGGCCAAGCTCAATTCCGAAGCGGTGGTCGCGCATTTCATTGCCATTGGTTCCGCGGTGGACATCGAGATCGTGGTCCAGGACTACCCGCCGGTTTCAGGCTTCACCATGGAGCCTTCGCTTCTGGTGCGCATTGCCCGGGAAATTCCCCGCGCGCGGACCATCACGCTTGAAGATCCTCCTACTCCGCTGAATACTGCCCGCATCCTTGAGGCAAGCAAGGGAATCGAAATCAGCATTCTTGGCGGCCTTGGCGGCGGATTCCTCCTCGAAGAGTTGATGGCTGGCGCTTCCGGCACCATGACCGGATTTGCTTTCCCGAAATGCTGATCGAAGTGGTAACGCAGTTTCGCGAGGGAAACATCGACCGCGCCGCGGACGCTTTCTACCGCTATGTTCCGCTAATGCGTTTTGAGCTTCAGGAAGGAATCGGCGTGGCCATTCGCAAAGAAGTCCTCCGGCGAAGGGGAGCGCCGGCCTGCGCTGCCATCCGTGCCCCCGGTACTAAGCTGGATCCGTTGACGAGCGCCGCGCCCGACCGCCTGCTTGAGGGGATGAAAACGCAGCAAAGGCAAAGTGGGTTGCAACGTAGCCCCGGGGCCGCAAAGGCCGCTCGTACCTGCACCCTCGCTCCTTCCGGGCAAGGTCCGCTGCTGTTGAATGAACGCGCTGGCGGCCTACCGTGGAAGCGGCCCGCTTCCCGAAGTGTACCACGTGCAAGTAACGCGCGCTATCGTGTATATTAATTTGCAACCTCTTGCAGTCTGTGAAGCGAGGCGTTCCTTGCTCGAAGAGAGTTACTCGATGAAGCCGCCGTCTGCATCCCTGCAAACAGGTCTTTCCGCGAAACCGATCGACGCGTTCAGTCCGATTTCCCTGGCGATGGCAGACCGCATTGCTTCCGCAAGAGCGTGGTCATGGTGAGCAAAGGGTCCAACAACAACATCAGCGACACTACGTTTCGCCGTCTCCGCGAACTTATCGTCCACGGGAAGCTCGCGCCGGGCAGCCGCGTGATCGAAGCCGATTTGGCCGACCGCCTCCGCGTCAGCCGCACGCCCATTCGCGCCGCGCGCCACCGCCTTCAGCAGGAAGGATATATTGTCGTCACCTCGGTCGCGGGCAACAAAGAGCGCCTTTCGGTCGCGCCGCTTACCAAAGAGGATGCCAGCGAACTGTACTGGATTGTCGGCCACCTGGAAGGTTCTGCGGCTCGCCTGTGCTGTCAACTCGATCCACATGCGCGCGCTGCTTTGATAGGGCAACTGAAGGGCCTGAACGACGAACTCGCGAAGTGCGCGTCCGCCCATCGGGGTGATCCGAACCGTGTCTTCGACCTCGACATTAGCTTCCACCAGGCCATTATTAATGCAGGGGCGGGTCCGCGCCTTCGCGCTATCCATAGTGGAGTAAAACCCCAGACCGAACGCTACTGGCGCCTTTACGCCAGCGCGATTATTGACCGTCTGGAAACCTCGGTGAACGAACACCTCGATATTATCCTCAGCATCGAGCGCGGCGATGGCCTTGCCGCGGAGAAGGCGATCCAATCGAACTGGGAGAACGGCGCCGAACGGCTGTGCCAGGTGATTGAGAACCTCGGTGAACGCGGCAGTTGGTGAACCCCCACGTGGCGAGCAGCCTGTGCATTTTAGGCGTGGAAAAGAGGGCGCGGTTCTGGTATTTTCTTGTGGGTACGATACGGTACACAAAAGTGGATACTGAAGTCCCGGCCGCCCTTCCGCGGTGGCGTACCCAGCCCAGCTGTTGCTTTCAAGACAATGCTGCGCTGGGCGGCACGCGCGCTATTATCTTTTTGCCGGGCATTGCGGCCGCTTTCCACAGATTTGGGCCAACGGGTACCAGCGAGGAACGATCGTGGGCGTGATGCGAAACGTGTTTCTGGTCTGCTCGGAGAGCGCGTGGATGCGCGAACGTGCCACGCGTTATCGCTTCGTGCAGCGCGCCGTTTCGCGCTTCATGCCCGGTGAAACCGCGGAAGAAGCTCTGGCTTGCGCCAACGATCTGAAAAAGCAAGCGATCGAGACGGTCTTTACCCTCCTCGGGGAGAATGTTAGGGATCCCTCCGAAGCCGACAGTGTGACGGACCACTACCTGAACCTGCTTGATCGCGTGCGGGCGCTCGGGCTCGGAAGCGAAGTTTCCGTGAAACTCACGCAGTTGGGGTTAGACCTCGCCCCTGAAATTTGCCACTCCAATCTGCTGCGGATCATCGACCGCGCTGGCGTGCAGAGCACGGTTTGGATCGATATGGAATCGAGCCCATACGTCGACCGGACTTTGGAGATTTACCGCTGCGCCCGCAAGGCCTGTGAGAATGTCGGCATCTGCCTCCAAGCCTATCTGTACCGTACCTCCGCCGACGTAGCAGGCCTGATCCCCCTCGGCGCAAACATCCGGCTGGTGAAGGGTGCGTACAAAGAGCCGGCTACGGTCGCGTTCCCGAACAAGGATCAGGTGGACGAGAATTTCTTCAAAATCGCCTGCCAGTTGCTAAGTGACGAGGCCACCGCGGCGCGGGTGCGCGCGGCCATCGCCACGCACGATTTGAAGCTGATCCGTCGGATCACCGTGTACGCACAGTCGAAAAATCTGAGCAAGGATCGTTTCGAATTTCAGATGCTCTACGGAATCCAGCGCCAGGAACAGCTGCGGCTGGCTCGCGAAGGCTGGAAATCCGTGGTGCTCGTAGCATATGGCAGCTACTGGTTTCCGTGGTACATGAGGCGGCTCGCGGAGCGGCCCGCCAATGTCTTGTTTGTCTTGCGAAATTTGCTCGCGTAGCCGGCTTGCAAGAAACGAAGAGCGCTCTTTGTTGAAGAGTTCTGATCTCCTTCCAACGAGGTCTGTATGAAAAGGGACAAGGGTTTGACCCGCAGACAATTCGTTTCCGCTGCTGCCGCAACCGCGGGCGCCGCGATGCTGCCGTTGCGTGTATCCGCGCTGCCCGCGCAGGATCCCGCCGTCGACGCCCTGGCAACCAAAGGCGAATCGAAGAAACGCGAGCGCGTGCCCTGGCGCGTTGAACCGTTTCCTCTGAATCAGGTGCGCCTGCTTGACGGTCCCTTCAAGAAGCAAATGGACATCAACAACCAGTGGGTGCTCGCGCTTCCGCCGGACCGGCTGCTGCACACGTTCCGCGTCAATGCGGGACTGCAGTCCAAAGCGGAGCCGCTCGGCGGCTGGGAAAAACCGGACTGCGAGCTACGCGGGCATTTGGTTGGCGGGCATTATCTCTCCGCGTGTGCGCTGGCATACGCCGCTACAGGCGACGATGCTTTCAAGCAGCGCGGCGACGAAATGGTGACGGAACTCGCGAAGTGCCAGGAAAAACTCGCGAACGGCTACTTGAGCGCTTTTCCGGAAACATTTTTCGACCGGCTGCGCGAAGGGAATCCGGTCTGGGCGCCGTATTACACGATTCACAAGATTCTGGCCGGACATCTGGACATGTACGCCTACTGCGGAAACCAGCAGGCGCTCGAAACCGCAGAGAAGATGGGCAATTGGGTGGGCCACTGGTGCCAGGGACTCTCCGACGCCCACATGCAGCGCGCCTTGAACGTCGAGCACGGAGGAATGCTCGAGTCTCTGTACAACCTCTACGCGCTGACGGGCAAGGGCGTGTACCGCTACGTTGGAACCCGCTTTACGCACAGCGATGTGTTTGATCCGCTGGCGGAACATCGCGACGAGTTGAAGGGCCTGCACGCGAACACCAATATTCCGAAAATCATCGGCATGGCGCGTCGCTACGAACTCGGCGGCGATTCGCGCGACCGCGAAATCGCGCAGTATTTCTGGGATGAAGTCACTTCCGAGCGCTGCTACGTGACTGGCGGAACCAGCAACGGCGAACACTGGAGCGGCGATCCCGGCAAACTTTCAGAGCATCTCGGGGAATTCACCGAAGAATGCTGCTGCGGCTACAACATGCTGAAACTCACGCGTCACGTTTTCGGATGGACCGCGGATGCGCGCGCCATGGACTACTACGAGCGGACGTTGTGGAACAGCCGGCTCGGAACGCAGGACGACCAGGGCCGCAAGGGCTACTTCCTGCCGCTCGGTGCGGGACTCTGGAAGTATTACAACTCGCAATGGGATTCTTTCTGGTGCTGCACCGGCACGGGCATCGAAGAGTTCGCGAAATTCGCGGACACGATTTATTCGCACGACGATCAGGGAATCTGGGTCAACCTCTTCATCGCCTCCGAAGTGAAGTGGCCGGAGAAGGGAATTCGCCTGCGCCAGGAAACGAATTTCCCCGAAGAAGAGCGCACCACGCTGACTGTCCGTGCGGAAAAGCCCACGGAGCTCGCCCTGAACATTCGTGTGCCGTATTGGGCGACGCGCGGCGGAAGCGTGAAGCTGAATGGCGAAGCGCTGCCGGTGTTTTCATCGCCTTCGAGCTACTTGACGGTGAAGCGCGTGTGGAAAGACGGCGACCGCATTCAAGTCGACCTGCCGATGAGTTTGCGTATTGAAGCCATGCCGGACGATCACACGATTCAGGCGGCGATGTACGGCCCGCTGGTGCTCGGTGGCCGGCTCGGGAACCAGGGCTTGACCACGGAAATGATGTACCCCGGTTACGACACCGCGCCGCGCGCGACACCGGCCTCGACCCCCGAGATCGACAACCGTTCGACGGACCCGGTTGCGTGGCTCGAGCCCGTGCAGGGAACGCCCCTGGCCTTTAAAACCGCTGGGCAGTCCGAAAGCACAAACCTGGCCCCGTTCTACAAAATGGCCGGCGAAAGGTACGCGGTCTATTGGAAAGTGAAATCGCCGGACCGCTGGCGGCGGGAATCGTAGCAAACTATCCGGCTTTCGAGAAAGCCTTGTACTCGTCCAGTAGATTAGTGACACTTTTTGGATTTGCGTTTAGCCCGCCAGCGAGCAACGAATTGTTGAGGAGTTTGATAGCCGAGGGCCTGGTGCGGGCGGACGGTGTTGTAGATGCGCTCCCAGCCGAGGAGTTCC
>DATEGP010000015.1:0-21777 GCA_035280045.1 Candidatus Acidiferrum sp. | reverse complement strand
GGGGCCACCCTGATGGAGGCAACTCCATCGCTAGGCTGATTGGGCGCCTTGCTCCCGCGAGCGATCGCGGCGTCTGAACAACGAATCATGGTGCCCCTTAGGGGAGACCGAATAGATGGTTGGTGGAACCAGATTCCACCGCTGGATTCCCAATGCGAGCCTTGGTCGAAAAGCAAGAAAGAGAAAAGATTCTTTCAGGTAAAGAAAAACAAAAAACGAGCCCTCCTGGCTCGCAAGCTAGAAGTGTCTCTTGACAGAGCCGACGCCGTCATAGAGGGTGGCCGCTGCTAACTCTTGGGTGGCTTACCCTTACGGTTTTTTGCAAGGGTGGGCCACTCCGCATCTTGAATCGAATTGTTGTGCGGTTTTTCGGTTACACGGACAGCCATCAATCCACCGGATCTATGCGGAACAGGGTGCCCTCCCCGGCAATACTTTCCATAGGCGCAAAGTGAATCGCGCTTGGTCCTCGCCAGTTATTCGCTGATGTCGAAGTCCACCGCCCGGTTGGGCGCGTTGTTTTTGGCTGAATCCACCGCTTGCATCACCAGGCGGTAGGAACCGGGTTTTAAATCGTCGACTTTTACCTTGAGGCCAATGGGAACGACGGGATTCCCTTTCTGGATGAAATCGTCGGCGCGCACGGCTCCCGTGGAGAAGATCTTATTGTTGGTGGCGCGATCGAGTACCGTGTAGCCCGCAGCCACAACCGGCGGATTTTCCGAAGTCAACAGAGGCTCATAAATCTCGCTGTACACCACGACGTTGTCCGTATGCTTGAAGCGGTTCGTGGCAGACGGAACGATCTGCATGCCCTTCACCACCAGCGGCGTGCGGTCTTCGAGCAACACCGAGTCGAGGCTCTCGGGAATGTCGCTCAGTTTGTGCGCGGAGTTAGTCAGCGCCACGCCGCCCAGGCTGAAATGTTTGCCGTCGTACGCATCAATCGAGAGAGGCGATTCAAACTTGCCGAAAGCGTCGCCCCCCGCGCTCAGCACCACCGTGAGCTTGTAATCCCCTGGCGCGGCGTCAAACTGGTTTTGGTATTCGTAGGGCGATTTCGTGAACTCTTTCCACTCGTCCTTTTCCAGGTCCAAGTTGACGGTATCGCTGAATTTCGCACCGATGCTGCCATCATTTTTATACGCGATGCCCAGCACATTCAAGCTGGCGTGATACTTCCCCTTTTCCTTGTTGAATTGAAATGAATCGGAGGGTATTTGCATCGCCAGGTTCACCCGCGCTGTGTTCGGCCCGGTGTAGAAGACCGGAGCTTCCAGCACTCCGTGGATCGACCCCGCCTGCGAACCCGTCGCGTGTGCTTCAAGTTGCTTTTCGAGGGGTTTACCTTCCAGCACATTCGCCGTTCGAACGTTGCAGTAGCCGCTGCGCGAGCGCACGTTCAAACCGCCATGGTTCATCTTCACTTTAAGCGTGTGGCAACTACCCTCCGGCGTGTCCGGCGGCGCGTATCCCAAAATATAAAACTCGTTTTGCTCGCGCCCGATTTTCTCCAGGCCTCCGAGCAAATCGTTGGTGTTGAAAATGGTGAAGCCGCCGGTTCCTTCCGCCAAAGCAGCGAGAATCTGCTGATTCGTGGACGCGGATGGCGGAAAGGTCGGCACAATCGTGCGCGGCTGGCTATATGTGGAATTGTTGAGATTCGAATTCATTCCGCCGCCACCGCCGCGCGTTCCACCGCCTCCCGTTCCCCCACCGCGCGTGCCGCCGCCAGTCCCTCCACCCGTTCCGCCTGTGCCACCTTTACCTCCGCCCCCCGTACCTCCACCAGTCCCACCAGTTCCGCCGCGACCACCCCCACCAGTCCCGCCGCCGGTTCCTCCACCTCCAGTACCGCCGCCCGTTCCTCCGCCCCCGGGCCGGCCGCCGCCACCACCCCCCGTTCCTCCGCCACCCCCTCCAGGTCTCTGCGGATCAGGCATGGCCGACACTGGAAAAGCGGCGAGAACGAGTTTGGCGCCTGAAAAAGTGCGCCGAATTGGCGTGTGATTCGAAACATTTGAGCGCTTTGCCGTGTGCGAAGCCGGCTTACGAGAGGAAGCCGCGACGGCCCTTGTTTTTCCAGAAGCAGCTCCAGGGGCAGGTCTGTTCCATGAAGTGCCGCCGGGGGCTGTGGCGAGAAGCCCGCGCGAATCCACGGCGTAGATGGCCACATTGGATTTGTTGCAGGCGTCAATAGTGGCCGTGAGTTCGGATTCATTCTCAGTCGTCAGCGGGAAGCCGCCGGAAAAAAGAATCATCATTTTGCGGCCGGGAATGGTGCGTAGATTCTTCGCCAGGCTGCGCACCGCGAGCAACATGGTGCGAGCGCCAAAATCCGCCGCCGCATTTCCCAGGGAAGACATGCCCATTGTTGGCATGGAGTTAGCCATGGAGTTAGGCATAGAGTTGGAAGCGACGGTGACATCCGGAGGCGGGGCGTTGGGATCCACCGCGGAACTCTTAATGCCGGAGACAGCCGCCCGCAACAATACCGAGCTTGCAGTGAAGTTCTGGACGATGCGCAGGGAGCCGCCGAAGTCCACAACGGCCATCAAGCGATCGGGGCTTGCGTTAGCTTCGATGAACTTCTGCGCCGCGCCTCGCGCCTGAATTTGATCGGGGGCGGCCATGGTGGAATTGTCGAAGAAGAGAATCAGGTAATGGCGCTGGCCGTTCGGCTGCGTAACCGCTTCGGCGCCGGAAGAGAAACTCGAAATCGGCTGTTCTTTGTTATCCTCGTAAACTTTGAAATCATTTTGCGTGAGGTCGTGAACGTAATTTCCCTTTTTGTCGGCGACGACAGCGTCGACAAGGACCAGTTTTGTTTCTCTCTTGATGACCGCGGCCTGCTGGTCGGCAGGAGCAGTGGCCTGGGAAGGCGGCGGAGCAGGCTGTTGTTGCGCCCGCGCCGGCTGAACACTCCCGAAGACCAAGAGCGCCGTGATTGCTGCTGCAAGTCTACCTGCTGCTAAGCAGCTCCGATGTGTAATCATGTAAACCTCCCCACCAAACCGTCCCAAATTCTTCCATGCAAACTAATTCGGAATCACCACAGCGCCGTTGCGCGCGGCCATCTGCGCGCCCTCGGCATCGCGCACCACGAGCCGGACTAGATAAGTGCCGGGCTTGACGTCGAAACTGGATTTCACGGTTAGTCCGGAACGGCTGAAGCGCTCATAAGTCGTGTCGCGCAACTTCATGTCGATGGTTTTCTCGACGCCGGTAACATACTGTCCGTTCTCATCAAAGATTCCCGTCACGATGGTCAATTGGTCGTTGTTGCGGCCAAGCACTTTCCGGAAGCGCACGCCCTTCACGTCCAGGTGCGTGAGCACCGACAGGCGAGCGCCGGACTGGTCGTTCTTGAAATACTGGGTCTGCAAGTCCACGGGAATATCGAGAATCTCCTCCTGGGAGAACAACGCTTCCTGGATCTCTTCCCTGGTGACTTGCGCGGGGTCGGATGCAGTGCGAGGCGCAAAGTAACCGTGGCGGGCCTGCACGCTGAACTTTTCTTTAGCGGTGAGCGCAACCTTCAGCGTATGAAAGCGGCCATCGAACTTCAAATTCTGCGGGGAGAAACCAAGCACGTAGGAAACTTCCGGAGCCACGCCGGCTTCTCGCATGGCCTCGTCGACATCGTTGCGATTGTGGTAGAACTTGCCGCCAGTGCCGTCCGCAAACTCAGCCAAAACGTCTTCCTGGGCGCTTTGCGCGGCGACACGATAGGTTGATTTAAAACCTGAAGTGCGACCGAAATCGTTGGGGGGATTGGCGATGTCGCCCCCCACGTCAGGCACATAAAGACCGCGCGCGTCGATGGTGTTAATAACAATGTTGGCGCGCGTGGCGCGATCCACCAAGTCTGACGCCTCATATTGAAGCGTGCTCAAGATAAAACCCGGCGAGACCAAAACCATGACGCGCTGGCCTGGCAGGCTGGTCATGCGGCTGATGATGGACTCGAGATGGCGGTAAACATATTGAGTTTCGTTATCGCCTTCAGATGCGGCGCGTAGTGCCGCCATTTGTGCCTGAACTTGCGCGCTCGCCCGCATCGTCGGGTCGTCCCGGAACGCGCAATGTAATGTTTCTTCCGTGGCCACAGCCATTGCTTGTGTATCGTTCTTGTTGGCGATCAAGTCCGCCTCGTAGTAGGACATGTCCGGACAATCGGTCATGTCGTGGTGGGTCAGCGGACGCGGAACGATTCCTAAAAGGGCTTTTCCCAGCAAGGAACGGTCATCCGTAAAATCCTGGGTGAGCTGGCCTGACGTGGTGTTGATCGAAACGCGATCGCTGGGCGCGAGAGCGCTAAAAAACCGGGTCGCGGAGTCGCGCACGAAAACGGCGTCCTGCATGGACATATGTGTGTCGTCGAAAACCATCGAGACAAAACGCTGAGGGAGGGCTGCCGCTTTAGCAGCCGCGGGATCGGCGTCAGACGAAGCACCGATAGGCTCGTGAGTAGTCGTCACCGGAACGGCATGGGTTCGCGGGTTTTCGATGGCGAAGGAAGAGATGGTCTGAAGCTTACGGCCGTCGTAGAGCTGAAAATCCTCCTTCTTCAGGTTTCCCACGATTTTACCTTGCGAGTCGCGCACAACGACGCGCACCAGCACATTGTTCACGCGAACTTTGAAGGTTGCCGGAGTGTCCTGGCTCGAGACCTCTTGAACCTCCCGCGCGGGAGCTTCTTGCGCGGATTTGGCGGCGGAATCAGGATTTGCGGCGGGCGGGTTCGCGGGAGGCGGGGGCGGCGGATCTTGCGCGAGAAGCGGATGAACACAGAGGAACGCGCAGCAAGCCAAAATGGCGAGGGGCAGGAACCCGGGTCCCGGTGATGACAGTGAGCGATGCATCCCACGCCCTTCTGAAAACCACGTCCCATTTGGCTTCGTCGCAGGGCTAACGGCGCTTGGCAACACGAAACAAGCGGTGAAACGACTATACGCTCGGCTTAATTTTTGTGTCAATCAGTGGCTTTGCCAGCGGCGAGAGCGAACCGCCTTCAGTATGGAATCACGACGCCACGGTTCACGGCGGCCATTTGGGCGCCTTGGGAATCCCGCACCACGACACGAACCAGGAACGTCCCCGGCTGTACCTCAAAGGTGGATTTGACGCTGATGCCGGAACGGTTGATTCGTTCCAGAGTTGCGTCTCTCAGCTTCATTTCTATGATCTTCTCCAATCCTGTGATCAGATTCCCGTTTTCGTCGAAGATGGCCGTCGCTACTGTCAGGTTGTCTTTGCTGCGATCCCCGTCTCGCGCGAATTTTAGCCCCTTGGTTGTGAGATGCGTGACAACGGCGAGGCGGACGCCCTTGGCATCTTTGAAGAACTGCGTCTGGCAGTCCAAGGGAAGGTCTTGCAGCTCTTCCTGGGAATAAACTGCCTGCCGAATCTCTTCCTTTGCCAATGTTTCGGGATCCACGTTTCCGCGAGGAGCAAAATATCCGCGGCGGGCCTGCAGATTCCATTTTTGCTTGCTCGTTAACGTCACCTTCAAATGGTGGTATTTGCCATCGAGTTTGAGATTCTGAGGCGTGAAACCCAAGACATAGGAAACTTCCGGTTCCTCGGCGGCCTGCAGGAGCCCTTGATCAATATCGTTGCGATTGTGGAAGAAAGTTCCGCCGGTCCCGTCGGCCAATTCCGCGAGGATATCGTCCTGGATTGTTTCCTCGGTCATGATAAACGCAGCGCGCATCCCCGATGCAGCTGCGCTACCTCCAGAACCGCTGGCAGCATCATAAATCGATGACACGTACAAGCCGCGCGCGTCGATGGAGTTGATGACGATGTTGGCTCTTGTGGCGCGGTCGATGAGGTCGCCCGATTCACGAAGCTGCGGAGTAACGAAAAATCCCGGCGACATCATGATGATGATCCGCTGTCCCGGGAGGGCCCTCATTCGCGCGATGAGTCCCTCCAGGTTGCGGAACGAGAATTGCGTTTCCGAATCCCCGGCAGAGTATTCGCGTTGCGCGGCCATTTGCGCCATCTGGGCAGCACCTTGAGAATTGCCGCTGCAGGCGGCCGCGTCCATCGTGGCCACCTGCATAGCAGTGGGGTCGTTGACCTCCACAATTTGATACGCCTCGTAATAGGTCATGGGCGGACAGTCGAACGAGTTGTGGTTCGTTAACGGGCGCGGAACAATTGCTCGCAGGGTCTCCTCAAGTTTGCTGCGCTCCGAGGTGAAGTCCTGCTGGACCTGGCCGGAGCTGGTGTAAATCGCAAGGCGATCGCCCGTTTGCATGGCCGCGAAAAGCTTTGAGGCGGCTTGGCGAGAAAGCATGGCGTCCTGCGTGGTGAGGTGCAAATCGTCAAAAAAAAGGGTGACGAAGCGTTGCGGAAGTTCCGCCGGCTTTACCGGAGCTCCCTCCGTAGGAGCAGGGCCGGTGTCTTTATCCATTTTGACGGTGGCGACATGCGAACCGGGCGTGTCAAGAGCAAAAGTCGAGATGACTTGCAGTTTGCGATTGTCCGCGAGCTGAAAGTCTTCCTTTTTCAGGTTTGGAATGACTTTGCCATTGGTATCGCGTACTACAACGCGAACGAAAACCAAGTTCACGCGCACTTTGAAAGTTGCGGGAGAGTCGTGGGAAGCGATTTCCTGGTTTTGACTTTGCGAAGCCGGCTTTTGGGCGTCTTGGGATGGCGCAGACTGGGAATTCTGCGGGGAGCTGGTTTGCGACGAATTAGAACTGCCCTGAGCTTTTGTTCCAACAGGAAACGAAGCAGAAAGAATTCCCGCAAGGAAAAGCACCCAAAAAACTTGGGACAAGCCACGCGGATGCAATTTCAAGAGCATGGCCAGCATGGACTCCTCCCCGCAGGCTGCATTCTTCGATGCCGAATGACGTTGCCAAATGCTTGAGACGCGCCTCCAGCTTAGCGGGTTTCCGCGCGGAAGGCAGCAAGCGTCCAAACTTCCTGGGCTTCAGTGTAGCGGAGGACGTAGCGGTCGCCGTCCGCGGTCAGTACACGGAAATAGGTTTCGCCGGGGGAGTACCAGCGGTCTTCGACGGCAGCGACTTCGAGAGTGCGACCGTTGAGGTGCAGGCGCAGGGGGCGCTCGTCGGCCTTGAAGCCGGAATAGGTTTCTACGCGGACGGTTTGCTCGGGCATGGCCCTGTCCATTGATCTCCTCCCAATATAGAGCAAGACACGCACGGGGAGAAACCGGCAGCCAGTTGAACTCCGCAGTCTATCCGTCGGGCGTGATACAAGGAACTACTTGGCGACTATGGCGACGATAAACTCGAAAATCTTTGTCGGTGGTCAGCACAATGGGTTCACTGAGGGTCTCTGTCATCCGGACGAGACACGCATCTGCGAGGCTCATGGGGACATTGGAATATTTTTCCATTAGCTTAGTGGTTTCTTCCACGTTTTCAGCAAGGTTGAACGGAACATTCAAGGCGCAACGTCGAAGCATCGCGCCAAGACTTGGCGCGCCGCGTTGCCCGAGAAGGTGATATGCCTCTGATAGAACGGCCTCGCAGGTTGACCATGGAGGAGGCAGACCTCCTGCTTGAATGGCAGCCCATTCGTGGTGGGTGTCTCTATTGTTGAGCAGCGCTACCAGAAAGCCCGCGTCAACGAGAACGTTTTTTGCCATAACCTGTGGATCGTAAGTAGTCTTTCTTGCGGGCCGCCAGGTCCGCAGGCAGCCCGTCGACTGATCCGATGATATCTGCTATGACATTGAGCGAGGCAGCGCGGCGTTTATTTTTTCGGGGAGCAAGCTCGAGGCGCTCTCGAACTACATCGGACTTTGAGATTTTCCGCCCGCGCGATTCCTCCTCAATGTCTGCCACCAGAGGCTCGGGCAGTCTTACCGTAAGTGTCTTCATAGGATGATTGTATTACATCCCTGACAGATGAGCAAGACACAACGGATGCCTCGTTCAGACAAGAACGCGCCCACGTTTGCGGCTTTCGGCTAATTCGGCGTTCCAGGCTGCGCCGAGAAAAATGATTACGGCAGAGAGCTGCATCCAAATGATCAAGCCGATGACCGCGGCGAGTCCGCCATAGACGACGCTGTATGGAACACGGCGCACGTAGGCGCCGAAGGCGACGTCGGCAATCCACCAGAGCAGCGTCGCTACGGCAGCGCCCGGCAGCACGTTGCGCAGGCTATCTTCGCGAGGCCGCGCAAAGCGATAAATCATGGTAACCGCCAACATTGCCAGCACCATGGCCGCCCCCGGGAAAAATATGTTCCACCAGCCCTGCAAGATCGAGTGTTTGCCGACTTCGTGAGCGATCCACTTCCGCAGTGGCCGCCCTAAGATTCCTAGAACCGCGGCGCCGAGCAGCGGAGTAATGGTGAGCAGCAAAAGCAACAAGCCACGAAGCTGGCGGTGCAGGAAGCCGGGCTTTTCTTCGTCGCCATAGATGATGTGAATGCCTTCCATCACAAGTTTCATTACTTGCGAGCCAGCCAGGAGCGTACCCGACCAGCCCAGCAACGCTACTTTCCATGCGTCGGGCCCGCGCTTAACAAGGAATTCAGAGACGACGCCTTGGCTGCCGGGCGGAAGAAACTCCGTCAGGTCCTGGACCATTTCGAGCAGGCTCGTTTTGCCGCCGATGCGCGTGCTGGCCAGAGCCACGGCAATCAACAATGCCGGGAAAAACGCCAGGAAGAGGTTAAATGCAATGGCCTGAGCGATCATGCTGCAACGCGGAAAGACCCGCGTGAACAGGCTGTAACCCCGCTTCACGATTCCGGCGAATGAAATCATGGCGGGCATTATACCCACGGGGGAACCGGTCACGGCTTCTTATCGAGAGAGGACTGACCGCTCTCCAACTCGGCATCACCTTGGTGGTAACAGTCTTTGACGCCCTCCCGCGAAAGCGTTTCGCCCACTTGGCCTTTCGGAACCGACCCGCAACGCAGCATCTCTTCGAAGCCGGGTTCATTCCACACAGCGACGAGGTGAATGTTTTCTTTGCCGGTGTTCTTCAGGCTGATCCAAGTCTCAGCGGGAATGAACACCGTCGCCCCTGGCAGGGCGTCGTATTCCTTGTCTCCTAACCAAATGTGGGCCGCGCCAGCTTCGACAAGAAGGATCTCTTCCTCTCCGTGGTGCTTGTGCCTCGGAATAGCTGCGCCGGGAGGGACCTCCTCAGTAAAGAGCAGAAGATGCTTGGAGCCGCTGGTCTTTGGACCGATCTTTAGCAAGAAGTCGCTGGAGGGCGAGGAAAATCCCTCGCGCGGGCGGCGGGTGCGAAGTTCGCCTTCGTCTTTTTGCAGGACGAGTGGTTTGACGCCCTCGCCTGGAGTGGAGGTCTGTGCAGGAAGACAGAGAGCAAACAGCACGACCGAAAAAAACAGCCTGAACGTTTTAGCCATCCGTCAGTCTCCTTGGGCGGGAGATTATACGCGAGCCTCGGTTCAGAAGACGAGGGATAGCTAAAACTCAGTCATTGAAACACTAAACCGCCAAAATTAGGCACGTCGTTGCTTCGCCAACGACGTGCCGAGGTTGTGATGACAAGAGGCACTCCTGCGAACCCTGGGGAACGCCGCGCCTTCGCCAGGCGGAGATTAATTTGACGCTTTGCCTGAGGCGAAGGCTTTCTGGATGAACTCCCACACCTGCTTGTT
This sequence comes from Candidatus Acidiferrum sp., assembly GCA_035280045.1. GTDB lineage: Bacteria > Acidobacteriota > Terriglobia > Acidiferrales > UBA7541 > Acidiferrum. The sequence goes on along the minus strand of DATEGP010000015.1, from coordinate 12,143 downwards.
GTTGAACGGCTGCATGCGCTGTTGCATGTGGTCCGGCCAGTTGGGGCGGTCCTGATACATCTTGCGAAGGCCCGCGATGATTTGTGGATCGCCCCCGGTGAAGCCTTCTCCCAGCTTTTTCCAACGGGCGGCCAAGGCTTGCGCCTTCGCGCCCGCGGGATCTTCGCCGAGCGCTGCTTCGACGTCGCGGAACAGGTCCGTCCATTCCTTCGTCCAGCGCTCCTGATTCTCCGGCGACCAAAGCTTCTTGCGCTCCTCGATTTTGGCTTGCGCTTCTTCGCTGTAATATTTCTTTGACCAATCCATGTTGTCCTGCATTTCGATCACCTCGATGACTCTCTTCAAGATGGCAGAGTCCGGGCGGTTCCCCGGCGCCGTGGCTTTTTCGGCTTCTTCGATGGCCCGAATGGCGCTATCGAGAAGCCGCCGCTTCTCCTCGAGCACGCGCCGCTGCATGCGAAGAGACTCGGACATTCCGTTCGTGCCCCGGTGGAACATCGTGCGGATCTGCTTGAGAGGAATTCCCAGGAACTTGAGGGCCACAATTTGCTCGAGCCGCTCGAGATCGCGAAGGTAATAAAGGCGGTAGCCTGCCTCCGTGCGGCTGGGCTTGAGCAGCCCCAGGCGGTCGTAATGGTGCAAAGCGCGTACGGTCACTCCCGCAAGTTTGGCAAATTCCCGGACGTGAAAAAGCTGGTTCACGTGAAATTCCTCGTACGAGAAGCAGGTTCAACCCTGACGTAACGTCAGAGTCAAGGAGAATCTTAGGGCCAAGGCTCGCGCCAAGGCAAACCTTTCTATTTCAAGGGGTTAGAGAATCTTTAGGATGAACGCGTGGGATGTCAGAAGAATCTGCCGCGCCGGGCCCCCGACAGCAGGGTTGTTAGCGGCTTCGGGGAGGCCAAGCATCCGGCGCGGCTGGCCCGTTTTTAGCAGGTAAAGGACCCTCAGAAATAGGACGAGTATCACAGAACCTTGTGACCTGGTCACAGAAGAATGCTCAGACTCGCTCAGTCATGTGCCAGCTTCTCCATATGAATGACAAGCAAGGTTGCGCCATTCTTCAAAGGAATGGAGATGGGATTCACGGGCACATAGCCCTTAGCGCCAAAAAGTTTGGCTCCCGTCAACGTCGCACCCATCTCGTAACGATGAAAGCCTGCGGCGCGCGCAGCGTCTTCGCAAGCTTGAAGGATTTTGCTCCCGACGCCTTGCCGCGCCCAATCCGGGTGAATAAAGAAGGCGCGAATCTTGGCCGCGTCTCGCTGCGGGTCCAACAAAGCGTCTTCGCGACCGGCCCAATTGTCGCTCCCATAAAGCGTTTTTCGCTTGCTCCAGCCGCCGCAGCCGACGATGGTCCAATCTGATTTCGTACTTGCTGCGGCCCCCTGGCTGGCTTTTGCAGCGGGAGGTGCTTCCGCGACGATGTATGTGCCATCTTCAATAAGCCGGCTGTCCACGCCAAAAACGGTTGCCAGCGCGCCTTCGATCTGCGCGGGAGTATAGTCTTCCGTCTGCAAACCGCGCACGGAAGCTTCGATCAATTCCCGCAGAATGGGGACGTCTTCTGGTACGGCCAGCCGCAAGCGAATTTGCGTTGCTGCAATCATCCGAGATATGCGGCGAATTTTACCGCCTTCTCATTTCGCGTGCGATACGATTCGCTTCTGGTTCTGCACAAGCGTGCGTGGCTAAACCGCGGGCTTCGCACACAAGAATCATGAACTGCAAATGGTTGTCAGGAGCAGTTCCGGAGACAGTCATGCTCTACATGGTGATTGAACGATTCAAGAACCGTGAGCCCATTCCGGTTTACCGGCGTTTCCGGGAAAAAGGCCGCATGATGCCCCAGGGTCTCAACTATGTGGAAAGCTGGGTGGAGATCAACTTCGACCGCTGCTTTCAATTAATGGAATGCGAAGACGCACAACTACTCGAAGAGTGGGCGGCCAATTGGAGAGACCTCGTGGAGCTTGAGTTCGTGCCGGTGCGTACTTCAAAGCTGGCTTCAGAGGTTATCGCGCCAAAACTGTAACTCAGTGGCTGCTGCCGCCTGGAAAATGCTGCGTCTTGCGAAGGCGGGTAATCAGCGCGGCAAGTTTGGGACGATCCTGTTCGCTTAGCGCCGTGAACTTCAATCCAAGACCTGCGCCGGGCCGGGCGTGACGCACTACGGCGTCAGCGCGGATCTGCCCTTCGGCAACAAGAAAATCCAAGCGCGTAACCGTGCCCGAGGGCCGGGCCTGCGGCGTCTCGATGAAAAGCCCGCCCATGCTCATGTCGAGGACCTGGGCAATATCTTCGCGCCCCTGGCACTTCCAGCACACCCAAACATCTCCCGGGGAGTGGACGCGAGTAGTGAATCTTCTCGATGGAGAGTTGACTGGCTGCATCGCAGAACTCCGATCTTTTGGAGTAAATCTCTGAGTTAACCTCGCCGGTATATTGGGGCCGAGTGTACACCCACTATATGAGCATGGTGTCAAAATTCGTTAAATCGTTTCACTGCAGCCCAAAACCGCTATAATCGAAGCTAAGCGCCCTCCCGGTCGAATGGCAAACAAGAAAAACGCATGCCTGCGTTCTACAAAATTGATAAGGAACGCCACCTGGTTTTGAGTACGGCATCGGGTGTGTTCACACTGGCGGATGCCGTCTCTCATATGGACAGGCTGTCGAAAGATCCGGATTTCGATCCCAGCTTTTCTCAAATCTCGGACTTCACGCATGTCACGCGAATCGAACTATCGGGCGATGACATACGCCGGCTCGCACAAAAGACCATCTTCTCCGCGCATTCCCGTCGCGCCTTCATCGCGGCAAATGAAACGACCTTCGGAATCGGCCGGATGTTCGAGATTCTGCGCGGGCTGGAAGGCGAAAAAGGCATACGTATTTTTCGGGCTCTCGAGGAAGCCCTGGATTGGGTGTTCCCCAAGAGCGCGAGCGCGTAACAATCATCGAAAAATTGGAAACGCCGCGTGGTCGAGCGGAATCGCCGCACTCGACAAAAGCGGTTTGATTATTGTAAGTATAGTTGTCCTCCTCAAGCCCCTCGAAAGGCAGATATGAGAGGCGATTTGAATCATCTTGCAGCTGCCGCGGCCCTCTTAGTGTTGTGCGCTACCCCTGTACGAGCCCAGAGTACCCAGGACAAAGACTCTCAGGAAAAAACCAGTCAGGAAAAAGACAAACAGGACCAGAGCGCCCAGGAACAAAACGCGCAGGACAAATCCGGCGAGAAGTCCGACCCCTGGTACAACAAAGTCAACCCTGCGAAACTCTTCAAACACTATAAGTCGGCCAATGATCAGCTGGCCTCCAACGGGCAACTCGAAGACAAGTTATCAAAGCAATTGCGAATCCAAGGCGTCCTGGGAGCGGACCGCGAAATGCAAGACGTCTGCTCCGACTTCAAGGACCTGCCCAATTGTGTTGCCGCGCTTCGGCTGAGCGTCAGTTTGCCGATAGAATTCACCTGTTTGAAATGGAACGTGACGGGCGTAAAGCCGAAAAACGCGGCTGACTCCTGCGCAGGTCCGGCCAGCGGAAAAGCCATGCCGCTCGACCGTGCCCTCGACTTGTTGAAACCGAAACTGGACGTCAAAAAAGAGTCCAGCGATGCTCTGAAGAAAGCTCACGACGATATCAAAGACGCGAGCTCGTGACTCACTCCGTCGGAGGAGCTACGAGCCCACAATTTGAATTAGCTGAGGGTTAGCTACGCGCCGGGGCTTGCAGCCAGCGTACGATCTTCTTCAACGGAGACACGCCATTTCGTTTGTTGGGCATCGGCGTCTGGAGCCACTGGACTGCAGCAGAAAGATGTCCGCCGCTGTGTTCGTCTTCCGGCATCGTTAGCGGGGCAGCAGCGTAAGGAGTGGGTTCCTCCCTTGAAGGTATTGGGGCGCGATTGATTGGGGCGACGTTTATTGGCGCTCTGTTTATTCCTGCGCCTGCGACGGGCGCACTAGCCTTCGCTCGCCCGCTCAATTCGTTTGATAGAGATGGTGTTTCCGTCCGCGCCTGCCCTTCAAATGCGGAGTAGGAGGTTGGCCGCTCCTGGGTCGGGCTGAACATGGAACTCGCTACAACACTTGGTGTTGTCTCATGAGCCGCGCCGCTAATTGTCTGCTGCTCTGTCTCGTCAATGTTAGAGCGCTCTTCGAGGCCATTGGACATCGAAAGCCGCAGCAAGGCGCCCATCTGCTGCTGGGTCGCTCGCATGGTGCTGAGAATCTTTCCTGCAAACCACAAACCTGCAAACAAGAGCGTGAATTGGCCTACGAGGGTACCCAGCTCGAACCAATTGTTTTGCATCCAATTTATGATTTGATCCATGGTTGCACCTTTTGCTGGCTGCTTGGCTGCGTAAAACATAGCGCCCCGAAGAGCGTGCGAGAACTGTCACAAAGTCCAAGAATCGGCCAGCTTCTTGCCTGCCCCCGCGTCCTACGCAAAATTTTCATAGAGGAACCTCTTGACGCCGCCGCTGCTGCATTGCCTTAAGAAGAAACCTCCGGCTCTGGATCGGGCGCCCTCCTGCTCCCAGCACCAGATAGCCTCGCCCGCTCCGCCAATCACACCTCAGGAGCGCTCTGGCACGCGCTCCACCGCGAGTTTGCCCAGCATCGCGAATGGATGATTCGCGGCTACGCCATCGGGCTCGCCGTCGCCACCATTCGCCCCATCATGGGAACTTTCTTCGCCGCCGCGCTGATGAGCGGCCACAAACCGCAGCCCGCAGAATTCTTCGGCACCGCCTTTTGGATAGGCTTCACCCTCCAAACTATCGCCGCAGAAATCTGGATCAACTACACGCGCACGCATCAATCTGTCGGGCTAAGAACTACGACGCTGGAGTTTTCCGAAAGCTAGACCGAACCACGCGCGCGCTTTTTTGTAGTGGCGGGTCTTTAGACCCGCCAGTCCGACGCTCTTTGAGCGCCAGAGGCGCGCCAGAATTTAGCCCAGCGTGTCAACGCTGGGTTAAAATGTATATTTAAGGAACGAGCGCGTAAGCGCGCCACGCTCTTCACACGTTTCGCAAGGAGCTAACCGTGCCCTCTCTCTTCCCCGGCTTTCCGCCCCAAACTCTTCAATTCTTCCGCCGCCTCGCGCGCAACAACCATCGCGAATGGTTCCTGCCGCGCAAGCCGCTCTTCGAAGAAAAAGTCAAAGAGCCGATGCGCCAGCTCGTTGACGCGCTCAACCTCGCCCTCCACGATTTCGCTCCCGAATACGAAACCGATCCCGGCAAAGCCATCTTTCGGATTTATCGCGACACGCGTTTCAGCAAAGACAAAAAGCCTTACAAGGAGCAAATCGCCGCCACGTTTCGTCAGCACGGCGCGCCTCATCATCAGGGTGGTTACTACTTCGCGATTTCACACAAGCACGTGGCCGTTGGTGGCGGCGTGTACATGCCCGAACCCGAGCTCTTGCTCGCCATTCGCCAGCGCATCGCCGAACGCCACGAAGAATTTCGCCGCATCCTCGCAGCTCCGGCTGTCCGCAAGTTGCTTGGCGGGTTGGAAGCTGAAAAACTCTCCCGCGTTCCTCGCGGCTTCCCCGCCGACCATCCCGCCGCCGACCTGCTGCGCTACAAATACTTCATCTTGTACAAACAGCTTCCGCCCAGCCTCGTCACTTCGCCCAAACTCTACAAAGCCCTTGTCGATCGCTTCCGCGTCATGACTCCCTTCCTGCAATTCCTCACCGCTTCCTTGCCCGCTAAGCCCAAGAAGCCCAACGCCCTCGCCATGTTCGCGTAGAACTATTCACACCGCAGCGCAACCATCGGATCCACGCGCATCGCCCGTCGTGCTGGGAACGTAGCACGCGGCAGCCGCCTGCAACGGCGAGAATGTCAGCCGCATGCCCCGGCGCCTGCCGCAGCATCCGCACTGCGTACCGCAAGTCCTGCGCCAGCGCGTTCATCCCTCACGACCGTTCGACACCGAACTCCTCGTCCCACTAATCAGCTCGCGAATTGGTAACTCGCAATTGCTGAACAGTCCCGGGATTCAATGGAGTCTTGATGCCCTTCTTGCTTGCACCATTTTCGCAATATCGGCCCTAGAGATAGCCTTCCATCGTCGTTGCACCAGTTCCCGTGACTGGAACAAAGGAGAAGCTGCAACTTGAGCAGAACTAACAAACGTTGGATCTTGAATTAGATAAAGCATCCCCGGCGAACCGCTGCTTTGATTCTTCGTCAATACAGCCAGGCCTGATGCTCCCCATCGTACGAGTTCAATGGGGCTGCCAACTAGATTCGACAAGGTGATCGAAGACACAAGAGTGAAAGCCTTCTCGTCGAAGGACTGGAGCGTGTAGTTGTTAGTGCCACCCTGAGCCGCTGTTTGTCCGATAATGAAAACGCGGTTCAAGGAAGAGTCCGGAGCGGCGAGGCCCGAGGCGTTATAGGTGCCAACAATTGCCTGTGTAGCGGGATCTGCCACCTTACCATCGTCGCTATAAACTAGTCCTGTTCCAAAATCCGAGTGGATTTGACCCACGTTGAATGACGCGGTTCCGGCAGCAAGGAGTGTTGCGCCGGCTGGGCTCACCTGAAATTCAAATAAAGGACCGCCGTTATATCCAATTGCTGAGGCACCTGTGAGGACCGCATCAGTTGAGCCCCAGGCTAGCGTGTCATACCTGGTGGGAATTGCCTGTCCACCGCCCCATCCTGGCACGACGTTCGGTCTCTCAACGTTGTCATCGTAAACGACTACTCCACCCGTTTCAGGTGGATCGCTTGTGAGATTAAATAACGTTACAGCAGTTGTGTGAGGGCTCGCCGGCGCAGCTTTAATGTCTCCCGCCCAGTAGACTGCGGACTGGGAGACAGACGGATTGGTTAAGGGCCATGTCAGCGGCGACCCCAAACCCGGAAGCTGGAGCTGTGTCATGAGGGTTGCTCCGTCGAATCCCGCGTAAAGATACTGCCCACTCGCGCTAACACTGAGAACGTATGGATTCGTTGTGACCGTTTGAGTCTTCACAATTGAACCATTCCCATCGACGGCTACAATCGAGTTTGGATAATTGGTATCGTAATCTGCGGTTCCTACGTAAAGCAGGGCACTGTTTGCATCCCAGGCCACGGCCAGCCCGGCTAGTTGTAGCGGCGTTACCTGCCCACCACTCGAGACTGCAGAGGGACCAACCGTGAAGGTAAGAGAATTGGGGGAAAACAAATTGGATCCAGGATCGAAAACATTGATTGGCAGTTGCCCGGCCGTCGCTACCAGACTAGCCGGAATCGTGATGCTCAGTTGCTGCGAGCTCACATAGGAGGTGGGCAGAAATCGGAAGTTTAGATAGTCGCAATTCAAGCAGGCCGTGCTATCCTGCGTAAAATTGCTCCCTTTGACCGTAACAGTCACATTGCCGCTGCCACTAGGCGCTTCCTGCGGTGTCAATGAGGCCACAAGCGCATAGGAGCTAGGCGAGATTCCCGATGAAACGTCTGGGGCTCCGCTCGAATTGACTGCGGCTCCGTCAATCAGGAATAAACCGCCATTCCCGGAGTATAACCCCGTGTTTGTGATAAGCGCCAGACCGGCATTGCCCCAGCGTACGAGTTGTATGGGTCCACCAGTAACCAAAGACGGAGTCTGTGCTGAAGTCGCGCCAAAGTAGACACGATTGATTAGCGCATAGGTATTCAAGTCAAAGACCCACAGCTCAAACAGAGTGACCGAACTTACGATGGGATAGGCTATCACGCAGTAATAGCGGCCAACCCTTGAGTCTGCCGCGCAAGCCCTCTCACCGCCCCCACCGAGCTCGAATGTCCCTGCGAGACTGCCATCGACAGGGTTGAAAGCGGACCCGTAGATGTTGGAATAGATTAGACCCTTAATCTTGTCGTACTGAGGGCTTAACGGAAGCAATGGCCCATCAGCATAGCTCGACAAAGAAACCCCCGCGGAATTCACATTCAAAGTTGCGATTCCGCCGGCATCAATTCTCGTGAATTGGTTTGCATACATCGCTGAATCATTCGCGCCCCATTGTGTCCAAAAGATCGTCGGTCCGTCGCCTTGGGTGGTGCTTGTGACGGAAGTGGCCCGTTGAGTAGCGTCGTCGTAGATATAAATGCTCCGCCCCGACGGCGAAAAATTTAGACTACCTGCAGTCAGCGCAACGGCATGGGGGCTGATGGGGGCTGCCAGTAGACCCACAGGCTGTTGCGGGCCGCTGGTCGAGTCCAGGGGCACAGGAATAGAAATATCCTTGGTCAGCCCAGGAAGAAGGAAGCGTTGTAAGGTGTTTGCCCCGTCTAGACCAACCCACAAGTAAGAAGAATCAGACGAGATCGAAAGCAGATCGGGGTCGTTCCCGGCTGCGACAGGTGTTTCCGCGGTGCCGGTCACCGGGTCAACGGCGATCACGGTGTTAGGAGCAGTCGTGTCCGTTGAAGGAATGGTCATGTAAAGCTTTCCGTGTGCCGCATCCCAAACAATATTCTTAGCTGTGCTAATCCCCGGCAGCGATCTGACCCATGTTGTGGCTGTGGGCGCAGCGATAATCGCAAAGGATTGTGCCGTCGAAGTCCCTCCTCCAGGGCTGGGGTTAGTCACGGTCACCTTGGCGCTTCCAACGGAGGCAATGTCGCTGGCGGGTATGGTCGCGGTCATTTCGGTTGCGCTGACCCAAGAAGAAGACATTAGCGCGGTTCCGTTCCATTCCACGGTTGCGCCGTTCTCAAAGCTCGAGCCGTACAAGACGAGATTAATGGCAGAAGAGCCAGCCGTAGCAGTGGAAGGGGCAATGGCGTTTAGCACCGGAAAGTTCTGAGGAGGAGGTGGCGGCGGAGGTGAAACACTGGTACCGCCGCCGCAGCCGACTAGGAGGAACGCAAAGACAAGGCTAGGAAGGACGAGCGAATTTCTAGTCATGAGCCCCACCCGAAGAACGACGACCGTTCAAAGTCTCCACACCCGGATGTACATTGTCAATCCTGTTTGGTCCAATCCCGGCGATACATCGGTAGCCATGACACTTGCGAACTGCGAGCCAGAGACTTCGTGCTTGGACCTTAACCTGTCGACACGCCGTTGGTTCGGCAAGACTGAATCTTATCCCACCGGATCAAAACTTCTATCCCCCCTCCAAACAAACGACCTAAAAAAATCAAAAAATCTGCGATTTACGCTTGATTTATTCTTACTTTCTGATACACTGTATTAGGCCGTTGGGGCATGTTTTGGTCTGCCCCGATGATAATAATGTGCGACTTTTGCATCCCACCGCCGCGGGAAACGGCCACAACGACATACTTCTGAACTTACGCTGTCTCTTGCTATCCCGATCCGGCCATCCCCCTAACCCCTGCCGAATCACATCCTTAGCAGACCCCCATCCCTTAACTCCCATAGAATCACATCCTTACCAAAAACACGGGGAGCCGGGGTGCCCTCTCCGTCCCAAACTTCCAACCCTTGAACTGGCAATCTCTCAACCTTCCATCTTCCGTATATTCTTCCAAGTTCCGTATGCTGCAAGCCTTTTGTTTTCATACTCTTCACAAAACTGCCGGGGTGTACCTACTTTCTTCCCAAATTGGAACCCTACGCCATGCCAGGTTCCTCCCCCCTTCCATTTCTACTTTCCGCCTCCTCGCAGTTCTTCCTCCTGCTTTCTGCTTTCTGCTTTCTGCTTTCTGCCTTTCCTCTTTTCTGTCGTACACTCGTCGTATCAAATTTACGCAAGGATTCGTCCATGACCACTCCCGCTCATTCGGTTCCCTCTGGACAGCTCGCCCGATCGGCCAAGAGCGACGAAATCGTCGCCAAGCACAAGAAATACCTCTGGCCCTCGGTCACCAACTACTTCCAGCAGCCGCTCGTCGCCGACCGCGGCGAGATGCAATACCTCTGGGACCTCGACGGCAACAAGTATCTCGACTTCTTCGGCGGCATCCTCACCGTCTCCGTCGGCCACTGCAATCCCAAAGTCTCCGGCAAAGTCGCCGCGCAGGTGAACAAGCTCCAACACACTTCCACGCTTTATCCCAATGAGCACATCGTCGCGCTCGCTGAAAAAGTCGCGCAAATCACTCCCGGCAACCTGAAGCAAAGTTTCTTCACCAACTCCGGCACGGAAGCCAACGAAGCCGCCATCCTCCTCGCGCGCATGTCCACGGGAAGTTTTGATGTGGTCGCGCTGCGCCACGCCTACTCCGGCGGCTCCGCGCTCGCCAAAGGCGTCACCGCCCACTCGAACTACCGCAAAGGCGGCGTGATCGGCGTCGGCATCTCGCACGCCGTCAACGCCTACTGCTACCGCTGCCCCCTGCACCTGAAATATCCCGATTGCGAAGTCGCCTGCGCGGGCGACGTCGAAAATCTCATTCAGACCGGCACCAGCGGCAACATCGCCGCGTTCATCGCCGAACCGATTCAGGGCGTCGGCGGCTTCATCACTCCGCCCAAGGAATATTTCAAAATCGTTTTCAAAATCGTGAAGCAATACGGCGCGCTATTCATCTCCGACGAAGTGCAAACCGGCTGGGGCCGCACCGGTAAGAAATGGTTCGGCATCGAGCAGTGGGAAGTCGTTCCCGATATGATTACCAGCGCCAAAGGCATGGCCAACGGCGTTCCCATCGGCCTCACCGTGACCACGCCGGAAATTGCCGGCAGCTTCCAGGGTGCGAACATTGCCACGTTCGGCGGAAATCCCGTCACCAGCGTCGCCGCCAAAGCCACCATCGAACTCATCGAAGAAGAAAACCTCCTCGAAAACGCACACGTCGTTGGTTCACACTTCCGCGCCAGGCTCGAAGAGCTGCAGCAAAAGCACGCGCTCATCGGCGACGTGCGCGGCATGGGCCTGATGCAAGCCCTCGAACTCGTCAAAGATCGCAAAACCAAAGAGCCCGCGGGCCAAGCCACCACGCAAGTCATGGAGCGCGCCCGCCAGAACGGCCTGCTCATCGGCAAAGGCGGCCTTTACGGTAACGTCCTCCGCCTCGCCCCCATGCTCAACACCACCAAGCCCGACGTCGACGAAGCCATCCGCCTCCTAGACAAATCCTTCTCCGAGGTCAAGAACTGAAGATTTATGCGTCACTGGTACATCGATCTCATTCGACTGATACTCGCTCCTTTGCTTCCTGGGCTCCCCACGTTAGTCCTGGCTTGGGCGCTCTGGAGATGGTTGCGCTCGGCTCCGAGAATCAGTGAGCCAGCTTGGCGAAGCTACCTAGCAATCGGGGCGATCAGTTTTGCAGGAGTTTCTTCGACGCTCTGGTTGATTTCAATTATTTGGGCGCAGGTCATCGGCGGTTTCCCATTTTACGATCCAATGCTCCTGAGTTTTTACCGTTGGGGCGGCTTGACCAGTCTAGCTGGATTGCTGGTTAGTCTTGTTGGCAAAGGGAAGCTGCGCTGGCCTGCTTGTGGCCTTTCACTTCTTATGACTCTATTCTGGGCAATGGCGGCAATGGGCGAATGAGACTCTCAAGGTCTATTAGGCTGGCTCCGATTGTATTGATCGCTTCACAGACAGTCGTGTCGCCTCTGCAAGCGCAACAAACAAGCGAAAAGAAAGTCTCATGGAAATCGGTGGAATTTGCGATTGTGAAATTCAATGACGAGGCGCCGAAGTCCTGGAGCATGTATCACACAGAGAAAAAAGGAGTGTTGCTGCTGCGCCTCTGGAAGCGCTATTTGCTGGTGATCGTGAAGGACGAAGAAGTCTACGAAATCGATCCGCAAACCGTGAAGCCCGCCGGCGACAACGTCGAATGGTCGCTCTCCGACAAACCCAGCGACCCGCTCGAAACTCCCGAATGGAAGACGCGCGACATCGGCCCCATGCAGCAAGTCTCCTTCCGCCTTGGCAAAAACGGCCTGGTCCTCCAGCTCCAAATCCCGCTCAAGATGAACGGCCAGCCGGCATACTGAGGCTCGAAATTCGAAAATGGAAACTCGAAATTAGAAGAAAAGGAGACGGCAGACTTAGTCCAGGGTACCAACCATCCGGGGAGATCGATTTTCGATTTTCGATTTTCGATTTTCGATTTTCGATTTTCGATTTTCGATTTTCGATTTTCGATTTTCGATTTTCGATTTTCGATTTTCGATTTTCGATTTTCGATTTTCGATTTTCGATTTTCGATTTTT
>DATEGP010000014.1:0-61582 GCA_035280045.1 Candidatus Acidiferrum sp. | reverse complement strand
GAATCAAGTTTCTAAGGGTTCCTCTGCCTTAATTCAAGGCCCTCGGCGGCTTTTATGTATGCACAGAAATTGAATGTGAATGTGATTATTCAGGGCGAGACTAAACCTTGTCCGCTTGAATGGCTGGATCAATTCTGCATGCGGAACTTCACGAATTCCGCGGACTTCGATGACACCCTGCCGGTTGCGGATGGAAAGATCGAGGCGAGCTTTCGCCTTACACCGGAACGGTTCGCGGAAGGGCTGGCAACGTGGCTGACGCAGCGCGGCAAAGGCAACGGACAGCGTGTGGTGGTGAAGGTCACGCCTGCTTAGCGCAGGAAGCTAGAATGGTCCTCGCCTGAGATCCTTCCCTCCCATCAGGATGATAACGTTTGCTTGTTAGCAGCTCCAAAACGTATTCGAAGGCGGGTACTATTTCAAAGCGGCGGGAGAGAGGGTGCCTCCGGGGGCGGCGTCGTCCTTTTCGCCGTGTAGCGCAGCGCGAATCTGGGGCAAAGCGTGAAGAGCGGCAATTTCGCCTGCGGCCACCATGTCTGGCGTTTTGGTGAAATCATCCCACACAAACTGTTTCACGTCCGGCTCGATGATGATGTCCGCCTGAGTGCGCCAGGCCAGGTCGGCATGGCGCTGCATGATGTTGAACGAACGGCTGAGGATATCGGTAAGGGTGCGCGGCTCCTCGAGGTTCCCGGATTCCAAGTAGACAGCAATGACGAGATCCGCGCCATGCAGAAGCACACCTTCGATGGGGACGGGTGCCGTTAAAAAACCGTCCACCAAAGTGCGGCCTTCATATTGAATCGGCACGAATAACCCGGGATAGGCACAGGAAGCGCGGAGCGGCGGAGCAATGGGCCCCGTGGAATAGTAAACGCTCACACCGTCAATAATGTCCGTGGCGGCGATGGAGAGCGGGGTCTGCAGTTCTTCGAAAGTCCTGCAGGGTGTAAACCGCGACAGGAATTTTTCCATGCGCTGGTTGGTGGCAAGCCCAAGCCAGGAAGGCGTCCAGCGGCCGAAATCCGCAAACGTGGTAATCGAACCAATTCTCTCCATCTCCTCAAGAGATGAGCCGCCGCAGTAAGCCGCACCAATCAAGGAGCCCACGCTGGTTCCCGCAACGCAATCGATCGGAATGCCGGCTTCGCGAAGCACGCGGATCACGCCAATGTGCGCGATGCCGCGGGCAAATCCGCCCGCGAGGGCCAAGCCGACCCGGGGACGTTCTTTGAGTTGCGATTCTGATTCTTCTCCGTAGGCAAACGCGCGAATCCTATCTTTCGCGGTCTTGAACCAAGCGAGAGGGCCGGAGGCTTTTTCTTCGTCCGCCATTACCCTAGTTTAGCGCCATAGCTTTGACGCGTGCGCCCGTTTGACCGTTGCTTGCCGGTTTTGTAACCTCGTTCCGAGAATATTTCGCGGCAAAAGGCGGGTTATGGAACGGCGCATTGAAAAGGCAGTCGTGCTGGGTGCTGGAACAATGGGTTCACGAATTGCGGCGCACTTTGCAAACGCGGGCCTGCCGTGTGTTTTGCTCGATATCGTTCCCCCGAATTTGCCTGCGGGCGCCACGCCCGGAGAACGCAACAAGATCGTGAGAGCGGGGCTGGAGGCGACGAAGAAATCAAGGCCTGCGGCGTTTTTCACGGCTGCATTGGCTGACAAAATTGCCATTGGGAATTTTGAGGATGATCTGGGGCGCTGCGCTGAGGCGGACTGGATCATTGAGGTCGTTGCGGAAAACCTGGAGATCAAGCGCAAATTGCTGTCGCGCGTGGCGCAATTTCGCAAGCCCGGTGCAATCGTCACGACCAACACCTCAGGATTGCCGGTGCATTTGATCGCCGAGGGAATGATCGAGGAATTTCAGCAACATTGGGCGGGGACACATTTTTTCAATCCGCCGCGCTACTTGAAACTGGTGGAAGTGATTCCGGGACCGAAGACGTCGAGCGAAGTCGTCGCGACGCTTAGCGATTTTTGCGACCGCCGGCTCGGCAAAGGCGTGGTCATAGCGAAAGATACGCCGAATTTCATCGCCAATCGCATCGGAACGTACTCCATGCTGAACGCGCTGCGGTTGATGGAAACGCTGGGGATGACGGTCGAGGAGGTGGATGCGTGCACGGGACCCGCGGTGGGCTGGCCGAAATCGGCGACGTTTCGCACGGCGGACATCGTGGGCCTCGACGTGCTCGTCCACGTAGTGAAGAACATTTACGAGACCGCGCCGAACGACGAATCGCGTGAGCGGTACAAAGTGCCGGCGATGGTCGAAGAAATGGCCAAGCGCGCCTTGCTGGGCGACAAGACGGGGCAAGGCTTTTACAAGAAAGTCCGTGGCGAAGGCGAGAAAGAAATCCTGACGCTCAATGTGAAAACGATGGAGTATCGGCCGCGGCAGAAAGCCAAGTTTGGCTCCCTGGAAATGGGCAAAGCCATCGAAGATACGCGCGAAAGGCTTCGGGCGCTCGTCGGGCCGCTACTCGAAGGACAAAAAGGCGACAAAGCGCAGCAGTTCATTTGGGGCGGGCTCTCGGAGATGTGTTTGTACGCGGCGCGGCGCGTTCCGGAGATTTCCGACAGCGTTGTGGACGTGGACCGCGCCATGCGCTGGGGCTTCGGATGGGAACTTGGGCCGTTTGAAATGATGGATGCGATTGGCGTGAAAGCGTTCGCCGCGCAAGTGCAAAAAGAAGGGCGAGGGGTCGCGCCGGTTATCGAGAAAATACTCGCGAGCGGGCGCAAGGGATTTTACGAATCGGAAAAGGGCTCGGCGACGGTTTTTGATATTTGCACCGGAGAGACGAAGAAGGTCGAAGAGCCGAGGGGCGTCATCATCCTGAAATCGCTGAAAGATGCCGGGCGTGAAATCGAGAAGAATTCCGGGGCCAGCCTGATTGATCTTGGCGACGGCGTGGTTTGCTGCGAATTTCACGCCAAGATGAATGCAATTGGCGCGGATCTGATCGCCATGATGCATAAGGGCTTGAAACGTTTGGAAACGGATTTCGACGCCATGGTGATTGCCAACGAGGCAGTAAATTTTTCGGTGGGCGCAAACCTGATGCTGGTGCTTGTCGCCGCACAGGAACAAGAGTGGGACGAGCTGCACATGGCTGTGAAGCAATTTCAAAACGTCAATCTGGCAATTAAATATGCGGCAAAGCCAGTGGTGGCCGCGCCGCAAGGGATGGCGCTCGGCGGCGGCTGCGAAGTGAGCCTGCACGGGGCGAAGACTCAGGCCGCTGCGGAGGCGTACATCGGCTTGGTGGAGACCGGCGTGGGATTGATACCGGGCGGAGGCGGCACGAAGGAGATGCTGATTCGCGCGAACGAACATGCGGCGGGCGGAGAAGATTTGGATTTGTTCCATACGCTGAAGCCCGTGTTCGAGTCGATTGCCATGGCGAAGGTTGGCACCAGCGCGGAAGAATGCCGCGACTTGGGGTATTTGCGACGAGAAGACGGCGTTTCGATGAATCGCGAACGGCTGGTTGCTGACGCCAAAGAAGTTGCGCTCGCGTTGGCGCGCGGCGGCTACAAGCGGCCTGCGGCGAGCTGGCAGGAAGGCGCGCAGGCGACTCAAATTAAGGTCCTGGGCGAGCAATTCCTTGCGGGAGCGAAGCTCGCCATCCACATGATGGTGCGCGGCGGTTACGCTTCGGAATATGACGCGCACGTTGGCCGCAGGCTCGCGAACATCCTTGCCGGCGGTCCGTTGACCTCACCTCAAATGGTAAGTGAACAATACGTCCTGGATCTTGAGCGCGAGGCGTTCGTCTCGTTGTGCGGCGAAAAAAAGACCCAAGAGCGCATCGCACACACGCTGAAAACCGGAAAGCCGCTGCGGAATTAGCCTATTCACCTGAGGGGATCGCCCTATGGGAATGGAAGGCAAGCTACGGCAGGTCTCTGAGTTCGAGCTAGCCGCGTACCGCAAAAATCCTGCGAAATTCTATTTAGAACTTGTTGCTATCACCGAGTGGCCCGACCTTATTAAGCTGAACGCCGCAATCCAGGAACTACAAGACTCACCACTGGGACGACGGATCCGCGAACGAGCCCTTTCGGGGCAGCAGCCAATTCAGGAGGACGTGGACGCGTACCATCGGCAGATCGAAATGGTCCAAGGTCAAAATCAAGGAACCCTCGAAAAAATGAAATCCCATTTGATGGGTCTCAGCAGGAACGGTACTCAGCTTTCCCTCTACAAAGACTGGCACATGCTGCATTACGTGCTAACCGGCAAGAGTTGGGAACCGCCTGATTCGCCCCAGGGAATGGCAATCATGGGCGGAGCAGAACTTCCAGATATACAGCGCGTGATGGGTTATGGGCCCGCCAGGTACCTTAAGCCCTCGCAGGTGCGTGAGGTCGCTGCAACGCTTGCTGACTTTCCTTTCGTCGAACGGGTTGCGAAATATGATCATGTTGCGGCTGAGACTGCAAAAGTCTATCCGCACCGGCATCCAAACGAGCCGCTTGCTGATGACGAAAGACAGGGGCTAATCGATTATTTCAACCTGCTAAAAGACTTCTACTCGGAAGCGAGCGGTAAAGGGAATGCCATGATCCTTTGGGTGGAATAAGCTCCCTCTGATGTACTTAACCCGCGACGGGAACCGAGAAGTGCTCGTGAAGGATGTGCATCTTGCCCTGCGCGTCGCGCTGAAAGACGTGCGTGGCCCGGATTAGGTCGAGCTTTTCTTCCGCGCGCTTGCCACCTCCGAGATCGCGGCCAGTTGCTTGAAAAGAAAAAGTGTAGCTCGCTACGCCTGCGTCGTTGCCGATCAGCACTGCATCAATGTGGCCAAGTTTCAGCTCCATCCGCGTGTCTCGGCCGAAATACTCGCGGGAGCGCCGCATCGCGCCAAGGCGTCCGGGTTCGGACCGGGCCATGGCAATCTGGAAGACAGTGCTTCCCTGGGCATAGTAAGCGTGCAGTTGTTCTTCGGATTTCGCCAGAAACGTAGACCAGAAAAGCTCGACCGCTTTGCGGATCTCTTCGTGTGTAATCTTTTCCAAAGGCACCCTCGCCTGTAGTGCGCCGACCGTGATCCCGGCTGCTTGAGCGTATTGTAAGCGCGAACAGGAGAAGGCTGAATTTAATTTGATTGGCATGTCACGGCCGTCAATCGTCAACGGCGAAGACCGCAGACCATCGAATACAGATATCTATATAAAACTGTGTTGTCTATACGGTTTCATCCATATTATTATGGCAGCTACGGAGCATACTGTGCAGAAGCTGCTGGCGCCGCGCGAAGCGGCGAACATTCTCGGCATCAGCTATCCCACGCTGAAGCAATGGATTTACCACGGAAAACTCAAGTCCGTGAAAACTCCCGGCGGGCACCACCGTGTACCTGAGAGTGAAATCGACCGGCTGATCCCCAAAAAGTTCGAGCGCGGTGATCTTGCGGCCCGGCGTTTGCATTTCCGCAAGATCAGCGGGCGCAACCAGTTGATTGGCCGTGTCGTTGCGCTCAAGTTCAGCGGGCTGCTGGCTCAAGTGACGCTGGCCATCGGCGAACAGCATATCACCTCGATTATTACTGCAGACGCCGCGAAAGAGTTGCGGTTGAAACCCGGTGATCGCGCGGCAGCGCTGATCAAATCCACCGAGGTGATGATTCTGCGCGTATGAACGGGAACAATGACTCCTGATTGGCGACCCGTGATTCGTGGACGAACAAATCCGTGTCCGCACGCTATCTGCATCGCAATCTTTATCCTGCTGCCTGCCGTTTCGATTGGTTTCCAGGCGAAAGAGCAGAAAACGGTTAGCGTTGCGGCCGCAGCCGATTTGAAGTTCGCCATGGAAGAACTGTCGAAAGAGTTTGAAAGCAAGACTGGAGCGAAAGTAGACGTGACCACGGGTTCAAGCGGGAATTTCTTTGCGCAAATTCAGAACGGAGCGCCTTTCGACTTGTTCTTTTCTGCGGACATGGATTACCCAAGGAGATTGGAAAGCTCGGGCTTTGCGGAACCGGGAACGCTGTGTGAATACGCGTCGGGACAAATTGTCATTTGGACGCCAGCCGACTCGCAAGTGAACGTCGTGCAGGAGAAGTGGAATGCATTGTTGGACGCCCGCGTCCAGAAAATCGCGATAGCAAATCCAGCGCTCGCGCCGTATGGACGAGCGGCAGTTTCCGCCCTACAAAAAGCCGGGATTTACGCGCACGTAAAGGCAAAGCTGGTATACGGCGAAAATATCTCCCAAGCCGCGCAGTTCGTCCAGTCTGGCAATGCCCAGGCCGGAATCGTTGCTCGTTCCCTGGCGCTTTCACCCGGAATGAAAGGCGGAAAGATGTGGGTGATTCCAACAGACAGGCATCCGCCCATCGAGCAGGGTGCGATTGTGATAAAAGGCGCGAAGAACAAAGCTTCTGCTTTTGAATTTTTGAATTTCATAAAGAGCGCACCGGGCAGATCAATCCTCGAGAAGCATGGATTTGCGGTTCCCGTGAGCAAGAAGCCTTGATTCTTACTTTACAGACACGCGTTTTGAACGCCTCGCGCAAGAATCCGCCACCAAAGGACGTCGAACGGAAATGAACTCGCTGAGCCTGTCATTCGAGCTGGCCGCATGTGTTGCCGGGATCCTGTTGTTGATCGGCATACCAGTCGCTTACTGGCTTGCCTATTCGAACTGGCGCGGCAAATTCCTGCTGGAGTCCGTCGTCGCGCTCCCGTTGGTCCTGCCACCGACGGTTCTTGGTTTCTACGCTTTGCTGGCAATGGGACCGCGCGGCCCGCTCGGCAAGCTGTGGATGGCGCTATTCGGCCACGGCCTGGCCTTTACATTCACTGGACTCGTCTTCGCTTCCATTGTCTACAGCTTCCCTTTTGCCGTGCAGCCACTCATAGTTTCGTTTGAAGCCGTAGACCGCAAGCTTCTGGAGGCCTCCGCCCTTCTCGGCGCGGGGAAATGGCGAACGTTTCGCCGCATCATTCTGCCGCTGTCGTTGCCCGGCGTAGTCACAGCTCTCGTACTAAGCTTCGCGCACACGCTCGGAGAATTTGGCGTTGTGCTGATGGTCGGCGGGAATCTTGCGGGCGTGACGCGAACGGTATCCATTGATATTTATGACCGCGTGCAGTCGCTCGAATACGGCGAAGCCAACCGCCTGGCGCTGCTTCTCCTGGCGATTGCATTCTCCGTGCTTTGCGTCGTATACGCGGTCAATCGGCGCGTGTGGACGCCTGCGTGGGCACGATGGACCACAAAGTGAGTTCTTCTACGCTCGTCGCGAGTATCCGGAAGAAACATTCCGATGCGGGCACCTTCGTTCTTGATGTTTGTTTCGAAGTGCCTCCAGGCATCACGATTCTGTTTGGCCCCTCGGGCGCGGGGAAATCCACGCTTCTGGATTGCCTAGCAGGCCTAGCGCCTCCGAATGACGGTAAAGTCGCCATCGGCGAGAATGTTTTGTTCGACTCCTCAGCGCGCATCGACGTCCCGCCGCAGAAACGCCGCATCGCCTACGTATTTCAATCCCTGGCGCTGTTCCCGCATTTGACTATTGAGCAAAACGTAGTATATGGCCTGGCCAACATCACAGAGGAAGACCGGCGCGCGCGCGTCGAACAGATTCTTCAGGCCTTCCGCATCGTAAATTTGCGAAATCAAAAGCCCTTGCAAATCTCAGGCGGAGAGAAGCAGCGGACCGCGCTGGCGAGATCCCTCGTCACTAATCCGCGCCTCCTGCTGCTGGACGAGCCGCTGACCGGGCTGGACGCGGAACTGAAGGCTGCAATTGTCAAGGACTTGCGCGCCTGGAACGCTGAAGAGCGCATCCCGATTCTCTACGTTACGCACAGCCGCGAAGAAGTGGATGTTCTCGGTGAGCGCGTGATCGCCCTGGATAACGGCCGCGTCGTAAGCCATGGCACGCCGATGGATGTGCTGGACGCGCCTCGCCGCAAGCGCCTCGCGCAGGCGGCTGGATTCGAGAATCTGTTGAGCGCCACGGTTCTTGACCTTCGCGAGGTCGATGGTGTGATGCGGGTCCGGCTCGGCGAGAGCGCCTGCGAAATCGAGGTTCCGCTCGCGCACGCGTCCGGGGGTGACCACGTGCAGATCGCCATCCGGGCTGGCGACATCCTGCTGGCGTCGCAACACCCTCAAGGATTGAGCGCACGCAACGTTCTAGAAGGCAAAATCCTCAGCCTGGAACAGCGGGGCATCATGTTCGTTGTGCGCGTGGACTGCGGTGTGACCTTCGTCGTGCACGTCACGCCGGGAGCGGTGCGCGCACTCGAACTAGCAACTGAAAAACAGGTTTGGCTGGTTTTGAAGACGCACTCCTGCCATCTCGTTAACTAAGGCGATTGTTCCACTAATACGAGCTGAAATTAGAGCAGGTCAGGACTTCGGCTTCGCCTCAGCTACTCTGTTCGACTCCGGCGCCGAGAATTTGACTTCGTCGGCCTCCAGGGTTCCGCCTTTCGGCGTGGCATGAATCACCACCGCGTCGCCAACCGCAAGGTCCGCCAGTTTGGCAGGACTGTCGGCATTCGTATCCGCGGGTTCACCCGGTTTCACAACCTTATGCTGGACATAGACAGTGGAAGCCACCAGCTTCAACTCCACAGATTTGCCATCGGGCGTTTTTACTTGCAAAGATTCGGCGCCGACCTTTTCAACCTTTCCCCTGACGTGCACTTTGTTCCCGTGCGCGAAGGTCGTCCCTGCCGCAAACACAAGAACCAGCAATAGCGTGATCCATTTCAACTTCATATTCGTCTCCCTCATCTCCCTGGCAGTTGCCGGGGTTGCCTCACTTCTTCTTATGAGTCTGTGATTCCGGGCGAGCCTTAGGCGTTGCTTCATTCAGGAATTGCTCTTCATCCTGTTCTTCCGCACGATCCTCAGGCCCCTTCGGATTATATTGCTCCATCTCCAGGCGCTCGGCGGCCGTCAAATGCGGCAGGTGACGGATGAAATGGACGAGCTTCCAACTGTCCTGCCCGCCGCCGTGATTTCCACTCGCATGATCATGATTCTCCATATTGGAATTATTGGAAAAAGCCGGCATGCCGGTGAATCGCACGCCATTTTCGATAATCCAGAACAATTCTCCGTCGCTTAGTTCCTGGGTTGCCGGTTTGCGCAGATCCGGAGGCTTGGGATAAAGGCCGCTCCCAATCGGCGTGTCGCCGCTGCCGTCGTTTCCATGACAAATTGCGCAGTGATCCGCAAAATGCAAACGCGCCTCTCGCTGTATCTCCGGCGAATCCAGTACGGGATTTTGTGCCAGCCGCGAGTTCCTGGAAATCGCCAGATGACGTGCATTGCGGGCCACAAACGCTTCCAGCCGCGTTGGCGTGGCCTTGGCGCTCAGGCCGTCGTGCAGCACGGAGGCCATCGCAACGGCGATGCCTACAAACACAAGGCCAAGCAGAATCAGTAGTGTGCCGCGTCTCATGGAAACCATAACATGCCAACCGAATTGTCGTCCGTGCAACCAACACTCCGCTCACCTGACAACAATCAACATCAGTGCGCTGCGGCCTTGCCCGGCTCGCCGCTCCAAAACTCGTATCGTTCCCGATGCGCCTGCGGGGCTGCCTGGATTTCTTCACCAAAGTGCATCATCGCAAAATCGCCAGCGCTGTCGTAAACAGGCCACTTCGGCAGGCCCGAACCATTTGGATCTCCCGCTTTCGTAAAGTTTGCCCAATAAGAAGCCATTGCATCCGAAACCTTGTAGTCCACTGGCTCCCACGGATTCGGCTGCGATTTCAGCGCGCCAAAGACGTACTCAATCTCGCAAGCATGGCGCGCGCCGAGTTCCTTGGGCGAAACTCCGTTAACATTCATATCCGGCGAAACCGGGGGTGTCCGGTCGAACACGTACCCATAGACCGCCGGTTGGACGGTTTTATTCTGCTGCTCCAACCATTCCCAGGTGATGTAGGTGATGAACAAATCGCTCGCCAGAGCGATGGCCGATTCCCGCGCTTCTTCGTCGCTGCTCGCCGGATAAAGCTTCAAAATCTCCACAGCTCGGTCGTTGAACCGCGCGTGCATTTGCCCCGGAAAAGTTTGCGCCGTCGGTTTCTCTTTTGCGTAAACTACCGCCCAGCTTGCTTCCTGCGCGTTCCAGCCAGCAAGCAACGGCACGTGGCTCTGCTTCCCTTCCGCAAAAATCGTGGCGACATCCTGGCGCAGCACGTACCCGTCCACGTTCGGCCAGAAACGCACGGAAGGATCTTTCCCCACTGCGGCGAGCAGGTCTTCAGCGGTCTTCGCGCGCAACCCCGCCAAGTCTTTTGCTCCAATCGATTCCGCAAATTTTGCTCCCGTTTTTTCCGTTTCGCTCAACGCTTGCATCGGCGAACCCGCAGGCGGATGCCCGAAGAAGGCGCCGCTCTCTCCAATCGCCCCTCGAATCAATCCGCTAGAGAGCGGAGAGGCCATCAGCGCGCTGACCGAAAGCGACCCGGCCGATTCACCCGCGATAGTGATCTTGTCCGGATCGCCGCCAAACGCAGCGATATTCTTCTTAACCCAGCGCAACCCTGCGATCTGGTCCATTAATCCGCAATTTCCTGATGCATGCTCGCGCGACTCCTTGGTCAGCTCCGGGTGAGAGAAGAACCCGAAAACGCCCAGCCGGTAGTTGACGCTGACGACGATGATGCCTTTCGTCGCAAAGTTCTCGCCGTCGTAGCGCGGCTCAGAGCTCGATCCCGCCTGAAATCCACCGCCGTAAAACCACACCATTACGGCAAGGCCGTCCTTCGCAGATTTCGCTGGTGTCCAGACGTTTAGGTACAGGCAATCCTCGCTCATCGGCTTATCGGCGCGGTCGCGGAAAATCATGTCAGAATAAATCGGAGCTTGCATGCAGCGCGGACCGAATTCGGCGGCTTTGCGAACCCCTTTCCAATGCTTCGCCGGTTGTGGCGCTTTCCAGCGCAATGCCCCTTCCGGTGGGGCGGCGAATGGAATTCCACGGAAGACGCGAACACCTGGCGACGCGGCGCCTACGCCCTCAACAACTCCGCTTTCTGTCTTCACGCGATCGTCGGCAACTGCGCGTGTGCCCCCAAGCACTGCCAGCATCACGGCTAACGCGCCGAATTGCGCCGCTCTCTTCCTTTTCCTCATGCAGCCTCCTGGTTTCAGGCGGCTATGATAGCCTGACTTCTTGAATTATCTTGTGTGTATCTTGCAGACCTTCCCCCATGGGGCTTGACTTTCCCGGCTGAACGGCTGGAGATATCTGCTCGATTTCGATTGTCGGCCCGGCTTCTGATAGGATGACCATAACAATTCACGGAGAAACGGAACAACACGAACAAGCGCCACAGGCTAACTGCAATGGAAGAACAGTCGACCAAAACTATAAAAACTGAATCGGAGAGGCTGGGAACACTCGAGAAGGCGCTGTTACTTTGCGCATCCCCAGTGCGGAATTCTCTGCATGCGGTTTTGCGCAGCGAAGAGATTTCTTTCGAGCAGGGTCTGCGTTTGGCGACCGCGCAAGGTGCTGGCCTACAAGCCCTGGTACTTGTCGCTGATCATCTGCGCCGCGAAACCGTTGGCGAAGCCGTCACATACGTCGTCAATCGCAACATCAATTTCACAAACGTTTGCTTCGTTGGTTGCAGTTTTTGCGGATTTGGCCGCGGGCCGCAAGCCGCCGACGCTTATTCCCTTTCTTTCGAAGAAGTGGTGCGCCGAGTGCAAGAGGCATGGGATTGCGGCGCAACGGAAGTGTGTATTCAAGGCGGACTGCCGCGCGACCTCGACGGCTTTTTCTATCGGGACCTCTTGCGCACCATCAAACGCACGATCCCGGGGATGCACGTCCACGCATTTTCACCAATGGAAATCGATTACGGCGTTCAAAAAACTGGGATGCCGTTACACGATTACCTTCAAATGATGAAGGACGAAGGACTCGGCAGCATTCCTGGCACTGCCGCAGAAATTCTCGACGACCGCATCCGTCAGCAGCTCAGCCCCAACAAATTGCCCGTGGCTCGCTGGGTTGAAATCATCACCACGGCCCACGAACTCGGCATTCCCACGACTTCCACCATGATGTATGGCCACGTCGAAGAGTCTGCCGATTGGGTACGGCACCTTCTTTTGCTGCGCTCGATCCAAAAACGCACTGGGGGCTTCACTGAGTTCGTTCCCCTCGGATTCATTCACCAAAATACGCGGCTCTTCAGGCACGGCGGCGCGCGGCCAGGAGCCATGCGCGATGAACATCTTCGCGTTCACGCGCTTTCCCGCGTGTTGCTCCACGGAGCCATTCGTAATATCCAGGTCTCCTGGGTGAAGCTTGGAATCGAGGCTTCCCTCGCCTGCTTGCAAGCGGGCGCCAACGATTTTGGCGGCACGCTGATGGAGGAAAACATCTCCAAAGCGGCCGGAGCCACTTTTGGCGAATACGTTTCTCCGGAGGAATTCCGCAGCCACATTCGAAGGATTGGACGCGTCCCGGCGGAGCGTTCCACAATCTACAGGATTCGCCGCAGGTTCGAGCGTCCCGCGGATGATCCTCCTTCTATCCCCACGCCGCTGCGTCTTGCACGGACCGAGACCCACACTCCCTATACGGAAGGCGCTTACTAGGCCGAATTTATGCGCGCGCTCCTTTTGCCCGTGAAAGACTTGAGAAACGCGAAGAAGCGTCTCGCGGGCGTGCTCACATCTGAAGAAAGATTTGGGTTGGCCCAGGCCATGCTTGCAGACACGATTCGAACAGTGGAGCGTGTTCGTTATGCTGAAAGGATTTTCGTTGTCTCGAATTACCAGCCCGTCTTGGATATAGCAGAGGAAAACGGCTGGGCGATTCTCCGCGAAGACCGCCAGATCTCAGAAAGCCACGCCGTGGACTTCGCTTCGCGCGTTTGCGAGGAGCGCGGCGTCAAGGGTTTGCTGCGCGTTCCTCTAGACGTGCCACTGGCGCAGGCCGGCGACATCGATGAACTTTTGGCCTTGCCATGTGTTGTTCCCGGTTTGGTCATCGTGCCTTCACGCGACGGAACGGGCACCAATGCGATTTTTCGGACGCCGCCGGCTCTGTTCCCCTCACATTTTGGCGAAGGGAGTCTGGCAAAACATGTCTCGGAGGCGCAACGTATCGGCGCAAAAGTATTTATTCGGCGCAATCCTCGCCTCGAAATGGACGTCGACGACGAATCCGACCTCCGCACTCTCTTAGAACATGATTTGACGGGCACTGAAACGGGCCGCTGGTTACGCGAGACGGGCTTGGATGTAAAGTTTCAAAGCGGCAAAAAGAAAGAAGCCCGTGTTGCCGCAGGAAATCAATTCTAGGGGCGCAATGAAAAGGAAGGTCTATACCGGCCTTGACGAAATTGTAGCCGATGTCCCGGACGGCGCGCGCATTATGTTCGGCGGATTCGGCGGCGCGGGATTCCCCAACAACTTGATCCAGGCGCTAGTTCGCAAAGGCATTAAAAACATCACGGCCATCAGCAATAATTGTGGCACGCGCGACGGCGAACTTGGCTTGATGTTCAAAAACAATCAGATCAAGCATGTCGTTGCGTCTTTCCCGGGCCCGCATGCGAACCATTTTCAGGAACGTTTTGCCGCCAAAGAAGTTACGCTCGAACTTGTTCCCCAAGGCATTCTTTGCGAACGCATGCGCGCCGCCGCCGCAGGCCTTCAGGGCTTCTACACCACAGTTGGAGTGGGCACCGAAGTTGCTGAAGGCAAAGAAGAGCGCACACTCGAAGGCAAGCGTTGCATTTTGGAAATGCCCATTCACGCTGATTATGCTTTCATCAAAGCGCAAAAAGCCGACGAACTCGGCAATCTCACCTATCGTCTCGCGGCCCGCAATTTCAATCCCATCATGGCCATGGCTGCGCAAACGACTATCGCCGAAGTGGAAGAACTCGTGCCCGTCGGCGCTATTGAGCCGGAAAATGTAATGACTCCGGCGATTTTTGTGCACCGGATCGTGCAGGCAAAAGGGCTCCACTATGCCGGCTGAGAGCGCGCAAGAAAAAACGCTGTTGGACAAACCGCGCCTTACCCGCGAGCAAATCGCACAGCGTGCAGCGCTCGAATTGCCAGACGGCGCCTATGTCAATCTCGGCTGGGGCATTCCCAATCTGATTGCCAACTATCTTCCGAAAGAAATTACGGTTTATTTTCACAGCGAGAATGGAATCCTCGGCATGGGCCGCCGCGCCAAACCCGGCGAAGAAGACTTCGACCTGGTTGACGCGATGAAAGTCCCCGTAACTCTGATTCGCGGCGCGTCTTTTTTTCATCAGGCCGATGCGCACCTCATGACCCGCGGCGGCCATCTTGACGTTGCGGTGCTTGGCGGCTTTCAGGTCTCAGAAAGGGGCGACCTTGCCAACTGGAAGATTCCCGGCGCAAAAGGCTCAGGAGGCATTGGCGGCGCGATGGACATTTCCGCCGGAGCAAAAAAGCTAATTGTGTGCATGGAGCATGTCACTAAGGACGGCGCGCCGAAGATCGTCAATAATTGCACCTATCCGCTAACCGGCCTCGCATGCGTGGACACTGTTGTTACCGATCTCGCGGTGATTGACATTGCGCCTGTAGGCCTGGTGCTGCGCGAAGCTGCGCCCGGCTGGACGCCAGAAGAAGTTCAGAAGTTGACGGGCGCCCCATTGAACGTCAAGGACCGCGTTCCAGAAATCCGTTTGTATTGAGCCTTGACTGGCAGTTTGGAGGAGGAAAAATGAGCGAAGTCATTCCAGAAAAGTACGCCGACTTGTTTGAAAAGCAGGCTTTCGGCAATCTCAGCACGCTGATGAAAGACGGCAGCCCGCAGGTCACGCCCGTCTGGGTGGATTTCGACGGCAAGCACGTTCGAGTGAATTCCGCCAAAGGCCGCGTCAAAGATAAGAACATGCGCCGCGACCCGCGCGTGTCCATCGCGCTACAGGATCCCGCAAATCCTTATCGCTATCTGGAAGTCCGCGGGCGCGTGGTGGAAATCACCGAAAAAGGCGCCGACGACCACATCAACAAGCTCTCGCAAAAATATCTTGGCAAGCCCCTTTATCCCTTCCGTCAGCCCGGCGAAGTCCGTGTCATCTACAAAATCGAGCCCCAAAAAGTCACCTCCATGGGCTGACCGACCGTGAAATGGAAATTGGAAAATGGAAAGCCGCGAATTCCTATTTCACTCTTCCATTTTGCAATTCTTCACAGCCGGGCGGCGACTCGCGCCGCGATGTGCCCATCCGGCGTGCGGAAAACGAAGGCCAGGCCGTCCATGAGGGACACTCCCGCGCTGGGAACCACAAACTCAAACGACCATTCGTAGCGTGTCGGCAACTCCGCGGCAAGAGACGTTGCATAGGGCTGGATGCGGTCTACGTGCGACGCAATTTCCCTTACATCCTTCACTGGTTTCAAATCCACGCCATGCTTCCAGTAAATCGAAAGCCGTAGGTCGTCGACCATCTTTTGGGTCAAGTAGGGGCGCGTGCCCATTTCCTGAACTCCGGCGGGACAGAAGTCTTTGATGGCGAAGGAAATG
Organism: Candidatus Acidiferrum sp.; assembly: GCA_035280045.1. Lineage (GTDB taxonomy): Bacteria > Acidobacteriota > Terriglobia > Acidiferrales > UBA7541 > Acidiferrum. The sequence goes on along the minus strand of DATEGP010000014.1, from coordinate 46,052 downwards.
GTGACAGAATCGGGAAATTTCGTGACAGCTTCGGTGCCGCGGCGGAATTGCGTGCCCCGGTCCGTATCAATGCGCTTCAGGCCGTCGAAAAAATCGCCGCTATTCATGATGCCGTAGATGCGGAAGCAAGCTCCGCTGGGAAGCGAACCGTCCGTCTCGAAAAGAACTCCGCCATCATAGTTCCAGACCGTTTGGTCGTGCCCCTCGTGCTTTCCGTGTCTGGACCCCTGCGCAAAAACTCCGGGAGCCAGAAAAAGAAAAAGCAAGACCGGCTTGTAGAAAACGCGCCGCATTCGAGATAGTTCTCACTACTAATCTAGCCCTTTCGAGGGTGCGGCGAGAAGAAACTTGAAGTCCTGAAACGTGTGCATGGCCTTGCCCGCTCCGGCCGCTTTCACTTCTCCTTTTCCGGAACGCACCGCTTGAATCGCCTCCACCAGCCTTGGCAGCACGTCGGGCTGCGCCACCGGAACGTTGTGCGCCCCAAGCACCAGTTTCACCTGCGGAGCAAGCGCGGCCAGCTTTTTCGCTGATGCGACATATGCATCCATGTCTGTCTCGGGCCGGTACAGCCAGATGGGCGCCGGATAATACGTGTCGCCAGTGAAGAGCAAGCCGTTCCCTCGATCAATTAGCGCAATCGCATCCGGCGTGTGCCCCGGCGTCGCAATAATTTCAAGTTTGCGGCCACCCAGATTGATGGTGAAGCCGTCATGAACAAACCGTGAAATCTTCCACGGCTTCGTCACGTACGTCTTTGGATTGAATCCAGGCGGCAAATTTCCGCAGATTTGGCCGGCCGCAATTTCCGCTTGAGCGTCCACTCGCGAGCCTTTTGCATTCTTGCGCGTAAAATCCGTGTCCATTCCGTAGATAAACGTGAACTCCGAGTTGCCGCCGACGTGGTCGTTGTGCGTGTGCGAGTTCACCACCACAAGAAACTTCTTGGTCAACTGTGCAGTGATCTTCTGAATGTTCCCGATACCCATTCCGGTGTCAAACAACAACGCCTGTTTGGTGCCAACGATGAGATAGGAAATGGTTTCTTCGGCTTGATGCGGCTCGTAAATCGCGAATGTCTCGGGCGCCACTCGATAGACTTCGAACCACGGATCGCTGACCGGCATGCGCAGCAACGTCCTGTATTCCGGCCGCGGCAGAGGCTTGCACCATTCCGGAATGCCTTTGGTCTGCGCGGCCAGCGAAGCCGGCAGCAAACAAAACAGCAAAAGCCGTGCGAGTCTTGTGCAAAAGCTCACGATTCCCCCCGATTGTGACTCGTTGGATTGTGCTGGGCGCGTTTAAGTATGGTATAGCGTCCGGCGCATACGGGGCAAATTTTCCTGTCCGATTCCTTATTGCCTGTAAGCCTTTCACTCGATGTGTCGTCAGTTTTTCGGCGACATGGTAAAAACGGCTTTCGGAATCATCATGTGTACGCCCTTGTTGCCGTCCACCAGTTCAGTGATGTGTAGGTCGGCGGCGACGCTCGCGAGCATGTAGGCGTCATCGCGAGAGAGATGCTTCTCTGTCACGAGGAAGTCGATCATTTCACGCACGGCGAGCGTGGTACACGCGTTCAAATTATCGTCGAGTCCCATCGTGATGTAGTGCGTCGGCGTTTCCGCGCGCGGCCACTTCAAGTGCATGTCTTTGCGAACGATAAATTGAAAAGTTCCGACAAGAGAAGTTTCGAGCGCGGTGATGTCCACTTCCCCGTCGCCCTGTCCTGCATGGCCGTCGCCGACTTCAAACAGCGCGCCCGGCGCATGCACGGGAATGTACAGCGTCGTACCGGCAACGAGGTCCTTGTTGTCCAGATTCCCCGCCATGATCCACGGCGGCCCGCTGTTCCATTTGCCGATACTTTCCGGCGGCGCGTCGCCCATGCTGCCGAAAAACGGATGCAGCGGAATCTCGATCCCCGGCGCGAACTTCGCCACCATGCGCTGCTCGTCCAGCGGAATGATTTTCATCTTCGAGTACGGATAATCGTCGGGCAGATAGCCGCGGCCCGGACCGAACGCGTTGTAGGCATAAGGAATCGCGAGCTTGATGGCGAGAATTCTTACTTCCAACACGTCGCCCGGCTGCGCGTCTTCGATGTAAATCGGTCCCGTCAAAATGTGCCCGCCGGGGCCCTTCTCTTTCACCTGCTCGGTGATGTCGCGCAGCGATTGCTCCACTTGGTCCTTCGGCACGCCAGCTTTTTCCAGCCGCTCGGGGCTGTTGGTGATGAGCGTCTGAATCTCCACGGTGTCGCCCGATTTGACGCGCAGCACGGGTGTAGCTTTCGCATCGTAATAGCCCCACGCCACCGTCTTCGGCGTCGCTTTCAGTGTGTACGTCGCCTGCGCGCTCGCTTGCTTCGCCGAGAGCAAAGACAACCATGTCATGATTCCTAGGCTTACGAGGCGGGCACGAGTCATTTGATCTCCTGGTGTTGAGAAGTCAGAGCCGATGTGGAATCCGTCTCCGGTTTCGGCTGATGGTCGTCGCGTCGGCGATAGTACCGGCGCACGAGGGCGTAAGCAACAAGCATGGGGGTCACGATCAGAAACACTCCCATCTCTTTGTCTCCCCCAGCAAGCGCGAGCGAGTACAGCGACACGGGAAATGATAGGAAGACCAAGAGATACGCGGGTCGGTTCCACATACCGACCCCTAACAGCATCATCGCGGCAGCAACCACCGCCAGGAATAAGGCCAAAAGAGGATTCAAAAAGTGTTTGCCATTTGCATCGGGAACCAATGCAACGGAACAAGTCATCAGCAGCAAGAACCCGCCGACGCCACATACGATGAATCGAAGCGCGACCCAAGCGGTTCGCGCGATGCTGATTCTTTCCACTTTAGACAGCCCCTCTTGCCCCGGTCGCCTTTTGCCCGAAGCGGTGATGCCAGACTTGGGCGGCGCCGATGAGGTTGGCATCCTCACCTAGCGATGCCAGTGCAAGTTCGGTCTTCTCAAACGGAACGAAGCGGCAGCCCTTGGCGATTACTTTGCGAATCTCTTCAAGGCTCATGCTTTTCATGATGCTGCCGCCCATCACGATGCGGTCCGGCACAAACAAATTAATCAGGTTGGCCAGGCCCAGCCCGAGGTAGAGCGCTTCGCGCGCAACGGCTTCTTGCGCCAGCAGGTGGCCTTGCTTGGCAAGCTGAAAAATCTCCTTTGCCGTTGCAGCTTCCGGGTGGCGGGAAGTTGCCTGTGCGTTGGCATTGAACCATGCGGCCATCGCTGGGCCGGTCGCGAGCGCTTCCCAGCAGCCGCGAAAGCCGCAGGTGCATTCCGGGCCGGAGGCGTCAATCACGTGATGGCCGACTTCGGGATGAGCCCGGTCCGCGCCGCGATAGAGCTGGCCATCGAGAATAATTCCGCCGCCGATGCCCGTCCCCACCGTGACGTAAATCAGCCGCGACTTCCCTCTTCCTGCGCCCCAGGCGGCTTCTCCCAGAGCCGAAGCGTCGCCGTCGTTTTCCAGCGCCGCGCGCACGCCAAATTCGCGCTCCAAATCCTTCACTGGATTACAGCCTTTCCACCCCGGAAGAAAGTCCACGTCGCCGAATTCGCCGGTGAAGGGATAAACCCAGCCCGTCGAGCCGATGCCAATGCCCGAAAGCTTGGTGTTGGCTTGCTTCGCCGCTTCGCGCAGCATGCGCACGCAATGCTTCAGCCCGTCGGGATATGCGCGCGCCGCTTCGGTTGGAGTTTCGACCCGCGCGAGGACTCTGCCGGCATCGTCCACGATGCCCGCGGCAATTTTTGTTCCCCCGATGTCTACGGCCCCAATCATTTCTCTTCTCTGCGTCCTCTGTGCTCCGAACTCTGTGCACTCTGTGTTAATTCTTTTTTTTCTTCGGCAACAAACCGCCCTCATCCTCCACTATGAACGAACACAGGCGGAACGTATCGCAATCCACACGGGAGAGTCCCGCCAGCCGTTCTGCAACGAGCTGCGCCGGAATAATATCCATCAGGAATTGCCACTCTGCGGGAATCGCCGGAAGCTGAAATACGAGGTCGCCCGCATCTTCTGGGACTTTTTGTCCAATCAGCATCACGCTCGCGCCAAGCTTCCGCAGATCACGCGCAAGGGCGAAATCCTGCTCGCGCATGTGCACGCCGTCGATCCACATCCCGAAGTGAAGGCCCTTGTTCACAATTTCCTGCGGCCCATGCCGGAAGCTGCCGGTACCCATGGCTGTCGCGGCCGATTTCACGCCTTCTTCCCACATCAATCGCGCTTCATAGGCGCTGCCGAGACTGGACCCCCGTGCCAGGAAATAAGTCGTGCTGTGTGGTTTGAGCCACTCTGACTTGGCAATCTGTTCCTGCCAACGCGGAATCGCACTCCCCGCCTCCGCGAACGCACGGGTCAGCGATTCTGCGAGCGTCGCGAGGTTTGGTAGCACAGGCACTCTTGCCTGTGCGGTTTCTGAAGCACCGGCACCCGGGGCACAGCCAAGAGTGGCTGTGCTACCCACCACCGAAGTCGCCAGCATCCCAGCCGCCAGCGCCAGCGCCGTGTACGTGTTCACGGAAATGGCGTGATCGAGCGCGATCGGCACGACAATCGCGTGATGCGCTTCTTTGGCCAATGTCCCTTCGGGAACATTTGTGATGCCGATGACGGTCACGCCTGCCTGCCGCGCTTTCCTTGCCAACTGCACAATTTCCGTGCTCTTGCCGCTCCGCGAAATAATAATCATCGCGGAATCTTTGGGAAACGCGGCGAAGGTCAGCAGTTCTGCGGCGTCGTGCAAATAGACCGGATGCGCGTGCTGATGAAACAGCACGCTCACGTTCAACGCCGCATGCCAACTGCTGCCGATTCCCGTCAAGTAGACGTGCCGCGCGCCGCGAATCGCCGCCGTCGCCGCATCAAGCGAACCTCGTCCAGCCGCCTTCGGTCCCGTCAACAGCTCGATCGTCCACCGCAACTCCTCGGGCTGCCGCAATATGTCTTTCAGAAAATGTGTCATGAGCGGCCCTGGCGCGGCGCCGTGTGCTTCCACTTGCGCTTTTCCTCGCTTTTTACCTTAGCCTTTTCAGCGAGTCTCCACTCTTCTTTTTGCAGTTTGCAGACTTTCAGGTTCAATCTGTCCTTCCATTCGGAATGGCTAGTTAGAAAATCCCAAAGCCCGACCTCGCAACCCAGACCACGGACGAATGCTCCTACTTGAGACAATGGCTTCCGGTAGGGATCCTTTTCAAAAGCAATGATTTGATCCATGTAGACACGCGCCAGTCGGGCATTACGTTCACGCTCCGTTTCTCTTGGCATGGCGCGTGATTTCAACTTTTCCTCCACAACTTCGCGTAGTTTCCTGACGCCCCACTTCATGTGGTTGTCTTCGCGCGTCAGACCTTTCCGGATCAGCTCATGCGTAGTCCCGTCGTCCCCGGCCAAAACTGTGTCGATCCTATCGGGGGTGATGGCCCTTCGGAGTACTACGCCCGTCTTCCGACGATACTTCCGATTAACGCGGGCCTTGCGTTTGGCCCAGGTTCGACGCATTCCGCGGTCGGATTCGCCCGTATGAGTTCGGTGGTCTTTCTTGTACGAAAGTCTCTTCTTCTCTTGTGGTGTCAGTTTCTCTTTCATTTGTGTTCACAAACCGCTACGGGTGGGTCATGTCCTCGGGTTTGACGAGGGCGTCGAATTCGGCGGCGGTGACGTGGCCCAGCTTGACGGCGGCTTCCTTGAGGCTGATGCCTTCGTGGTGCGCGGTTTTGGCGACTTTGGCGGCGTTGTCGTAGCCGATTTTGGGAGCGAGCGCGGTGACCAGCATCAGCGAATTGTGGACGTAGCGGTCGATGGTTTCGCGATTGGCTTGGATTCCACGCACGGCATGCTCGACAAAACTGTTGCAGGCGTCGGCGAGCAGCTCGACGGAGTGCAGATAATTGAAAATCATCACCGGCTTGAACACGTTGAGCTCAAAATTGCCCTGTGAGCCGGCGAAGCCGATGGCCGCGTCGTTGCCCATCACCTGCACGGCTACCATGGTGAGCGCTTCGGACTGCGTGGGATTCACCTTCCCCGGCATGATGGAGGAGCCGGGCTCGTTTTCGGGCAGCGTCAGCTCGCCGAGGCCGCAGCGCGGACCGGAAGCGAGCCAGCGAACGTCGTTGGCGATTTTCATGAGCGACGCGGCGAGCGTCTTCAGCGCGCCGGAGGCGAACACGATTTCGTCGTGCGCGGAGAGCGCGGCGAATTTGTTGGGATGCGACCGGAACGGCAGGCCGGTCAGCTCGGCGATTTTGCGGGCGGCGCGTTCGGCAAATTCGGGATGTGCGTTGAGGCCGGTGCCGACAGCGGTGCCGCCGATGGCGAGGTCGTAAAGGCCGTCGAGGGCAACGGCCACGCGGCCGCCGTCGCGGTCGAGCAGGCTGACGTAGCCGGAAAACTCCTGGCCGAGCGTGAGCGGCGTGGCGTCCTGCAAATGCGTGCGGCCGATCTTCACAATGCCCGCAAACTCTTTGGCTTTCGCGTCGAGTTCGTCGCGCAGCACCTTGATCGCTGGCAGAAGGTGGCGCGCGGTTTCCGTGGCTGCGGCGATGTGCATGGCCGCGGGGAACGTGTCGTTCGAGGATTGCGACATGTTGACGTCGTCGTTCGGGTGAATCGGCTTCTTGCTGCCCATCACGCCGCCCGAAATCTCGATGGCGCGGTTCGAGATCACTTCATTGACGTTCATGTTGGTCTGCGTGCCGCTGCCGGTCTGCCAGATGCGTAGCGGGAAATGGTCGTTCAGCTTGCCCGCGATGACTTCGTCGGCGGCCAGCGTGATGAGCGAAGCCTTTTCCACGGAGAGCTTGCCGAGAGCCTCGTTCACCAGCGCGCAGGCTTTCTTGAGGATGCCGAAGGCGCGGATCAGCTCCGGCGGCATGGTGTCTTTGCCGATGGCAAAGTGGATCAGCGAGCGCGCGGTCTGCGCGCCATAGTAGCGGTCGGCGGGGACTTCGATCTTGCCCATGGAGTCGGACTCGGTGCGCGTTTTGGCGGCGACGGCAGCCCCCGCCGTCACGGTGGACTTCGCAGCTTCAGACATGGCTGACTCCTCGATGGTTTCTGCCCTTGAGTGTAGCAGGCTGGAAGGAAAGGAGATACGGAGGCGGAAAGTTAAGGAAGAAGTAACGGGCAGCAGCCAGAGAGGGGGGTACACACCCACCCCACTGTTGTATTGATTTCAAAACAAAGGGCTTGCAAACTGCCACTGTTGTAACTGCATGAAAACAAAGGAAGTCGAAAAGGGTGAATCTGTTGGTGAGAGAGTAACTACGGCGGGTGGAAGGTGGCGCGGAAGATGGAAAGAGTTCCGCGCGGGCCAGCATGGGCATTCGGAGACGCGATATAGCGCCTGAGTATTAGGATGCATTATAACCCGATTTGGTTAGTTGGACAGCGGTAAATAGAAATGTTTTGTTTTCAAGAGGATGGCGGACGGACGCGGGGTAGGGATGGAGAACGAATTTAAGAAAGAGCTCAACACAGAGCGCACAGAGAACAAAGCAGCGAGTTCATTGAGAATAGAAACAAGTCAGAACCTTTCCGATGAACGGGGACAGGGCCAGACGACGGAAAAGCGGCGGCAAGCCGCCGCACTCCCAAAAGGCCGCCCGCGGGAGGCTAGTAGGCGTTGCGGTGGATCAGGCCGGAAAGGATGGTCATGGCGATGATGCGGAGGTCGAAGAGGAAGCTCCAGTTCTGGAGGTAGTAGAGGTCGTATTCGATGCGCTTGTCAATGGAGGTGTCGCCGCGCCAGCCATTAACCTGAGCCCAGCCGGTGATTCCGACGCGCAGGCAGTGGCGGTTGTTGTAGCGGCCGACTTCGTGATGAAAGCGGTGGACGAAATGCGGGCGTTCGGGGCGCGGGCCAACCACGCTCATGTCGCCTTTGAGAACGTTGAAGAATTGCGGCAGCTCGTCGAGGCTGGTTTGGCGCAGGAAAGCCCCGAGCGGCGTGCAGCGCGGGTCGTTGGCGGTGGTCCACCGCGTATCGCTTTCGGAAGCGGCGGCAAAGCGCATGGTACGGAACTTGTACATGGAGAACGGGCGGCCGTTGAGGCCGATGCGCTCTTGCTTGAAGAATACGGGGCCGCGCGAGGTGAGGCGAATCAACACCGCGATGAGAAGCAGCAGTGGCGAGGCGATCAAGAGAACGGCGGCAGAGAAGGCGGCGTCGAAGAGGCGTTTGAGGAGGGCGTAGTCGAGAAAATCGGCGGGAGTTTGCGTAAGGTCGAGCATCTGCATGCGGCCAAGCTGGAAGAGACGCTCGCGGACGACAACGCCTTCGCCGAGATCCACGAGGGCGCGTGCGGGGAGGCAGAGATGGTTCAGGCAACGGAGGATCCCGGGGATCAGGCAGAACTGCTCGGACTGGAGGGCGATGACCGCTTCGTCGACGCCTTGCATAACGCTTTCCGTGGCGCCGGACGCGCATAATTCGTCGAGTTCGTAGACTCGGCCGTTTTCTACGGCGACTTCCTGGCCCGGCAGATGAACGAACGCAGCGACGCGGCAGGGAGCGAAGGAGAGACGTTGCAGGCGGGTTGCGGCGTCGCGTGCGAAGCGGTCGGTGCCAATCACCAGCAAGCGCGTGGGACTAGCGTAGCCGAATTGGCTGCGCAAGAGCGCGCGGAACAGAGCGCGAAGAATGACCGCGAGAACGAGCAGGACGGCCACGTTAAAAACAAAAAAGCCGCGGGGGAATTCGGCGTTGCGGCTGAAATAGAGCGAGGCCAGTAGAACCACAGAAGTAGCGAAGCAGGCTGCCACCACCGCTTTGGCGCCGGTGCGCTCACGGAAAAGCTCGTCCACGCTGGTGACCTTGTAGTGCTCCGCAAAAAAGGCCCACACAAAACAGGCGAGCAGCGGAACGGTGAAACGGGAGTAAGCGGAAAAGTCCGCAGGACGTTCAACGAGCGACCAACTGAACGACCACAGCGCGAGGCCAAGATAAAACGCGGCAAACGGCAAAGGATAGACGGCGAGTTTGATCAACAGCCGGTAGAGCTTCAGTCGAAGCAGCATGCGTGGCGATCCTCCGATGCGAGCTTTTCTTGCGGTGCAACGGAAGGGGGCCAAGCGAGAGGCGAGAGGCCAAGAAAGAAAACGATCTTGAACATGGCTAATCGGCCGCAGCGTTGCTGGCGGCGCGGACGCGTTCCGCGACGGGAAAGCCGAGCGCAGCGAAGAGGCGTTCGTAACTTGCTAGCACGCGGTCTTTGGTGAAGTGCGCTTCGGCGTAGGCGCGGCCGTTGCGTCCGAGCCGCTGGCGCAGGGCGGGGACGCGGCGCAATTTGTTGACGCCATCGAGCAGCGCATCGGGGTTTTCCGCGGGCACGAGCACGCCGCAATCCGCGCGGCGGACCTGCCGCGCCGCTTCGCTGCGGTCGCTGACCGCGGCCACCACGGCGCGTCCGGAAGACATGTAAGTAAGCAGCTTCGAGGGAATGACGGCATCCTCGATCGCGGAGCGTTGATTGAGGAGCAGCGCGTCGGCGGCGGCGTACATTTGAGGAACGGCTTCGGGAGGCTGCAGCGGGAGCAAGCGGATGTTAGTGAGCTCGTAACGAAGGATTTCTTGCTCGAGCGCGACGCGCTCTTCTCCTTCGCCGACGAGCAACCAGAGCAGGCCGGAATCCTGGCGGGACAATTGCGCGGCGCGAACGAGATTTTGCAGATCCTGCTTCCTGCCCATGTTGCCGGTGTGCATGGCGAGAAAAATTTCAGGGGAAATGGCGTGTGCATGGCGGAAACTCGCGTCCCGTGGGCCGGAGGAGCTGAGCGCGGAATTGCCCCAATCCGGAATGAGGTGAAGTTTTTCGGGCGCGACACTGCGCTCGCGCAGGCGATCGATAAAGCCCTGGCAAAGGCACACTACCGCAAGAGCCTTGGAACACGTGAATTTTTCAAAAGCGCGCGCAACCCGCAGGAACATGCTGTTCTTCACGATGCCGGTGGAGAGAGCGGCATCGGAGGCGAGGTCCGTGAGTTTCATGATGAATGGCGCGCGCTTCGAGCGCCCGAGCAACCACGCCGCGAAGGCGACGGCGGGCGGCGGGCAGGAACAGTAGATGAGGTCGCACTTGCTGGTGAACAACGCGGCGATGAATGCGGCAAGCGTAAAAGAAAGATCGTAGGCCAAGCGGTTGAGAAGTTTGCTGGGCTTGCGCGATACGAAATGGCGCACGCGGCGAACTTCAACGCCGCGGATGAATTCGCGGCGATACAATTTACCGCGATAGCCGTCCCACACGCGCCACTCGGGATAATAGGGAAAAGCGGTGACCACAGTCACGCGATGGCCGAGGCCCGCGAGATGCTCGCAGAGACCGGTGGTGAACGGCGCCACGGACGTTTTTTCCGGGGAGTAGTTGATGCCGAGAACGAGAATGTGCACAGGGTCCTCCCGTCAATGAGGAATTGGTGGAAGGGAGGCCTAAATCTGCGGAAGAGGGGGGACTCTTCTGCTAGAACGACTCAGAAAGTTCGGGAATCCTCCCGCAAATTAGCCGAGATGGGAGCACTCGCGTCGGGCGGATTGCGGCGCTTGGCGGCGCCGCACGTTTCGCGGAAGCAGGCAATTGCCTTTTCATAGATGGCCGCGAGTTGCGCGTAATTTTCCCGGTCCGTATATTCGCGGAGGAATTTGTTCCGGGCGTTTACAGACCATTGCGTCCAGACCGATTCAGGCGCGGCGAGAGCGGAACGAAGAGCGTTTTCGAGGGATTCGGCGTCGCCTGCGGAGAAAAGGAGGCCCTCCCGGTCATTTGAAAAGATCTGTGGAAAGGCCCCGTGATCCGGAGCGATCACGGGGGTACCGGCAGAAAGCGCTTCAAGAACCGACATCGGAAAATTCTCGTAGCCGAGAGAAGGAATAACAGCGTAACGGCTGGCCGATACCAACTCGAGAACCTTCTGGCGAGGTTGTGCGCCGCACCAGATAACGCGCGTGTCTTTCGACCGTGATGGCGCGCAAGATTGTTCCAGCGCAGCGCGCTCCGAACCGTCGCCGATAACCAGCAATTCGTAGCCCACGGGACGGATTTTTTGCCAGGCTTGCAGCAGCAAATGCAAACCCTTTGCGCGCGTCATCCAGCCGCAAAAAACAAACCGCGACACCCGCGGTTGAACGGGAAGTTGCGAAACGGGCTGAAAATTCGGTTTCACGAAAATGCGCTCTGACGGAAGTCCCGCGCGCACCAGGAAGTCTTTCGAGAAACTGGTCAACGCGATGTGCGCGTGCACCTTACTCTTGTAAGTTCCAAGCCAGCGATGGATAACGTTTCTCGCGGCTACCGCGGCCGTGCGAGCCAGACTGGAACTATTGCACCGATGGCGCAAAGCTGACCAAGGGAAGCGCCCGACGCAGTCTTCGCAGGGACGATCGCCGCGAAGCAAAACGGCGTTCGCACAAGCAAAGCGGTAATTGTGCATGGTATGCACAACGGGAACGCCCGCGCGGTGGCAAGCCCAGAAGATGCTTGGGCTCAGCAAAGGAAAATCGTTGTGCACGTGCACGAGGTCGGGTGCGACGGCCGCGATGGCCCTCTTCATGCCGACGTACCCGCGAAGCGACCAGACCGCGCCCAAGCCTGCGGCAAAGAGGCGAAGCGCGCCGACACCCTCCAATTCGCCGGTCCAGGCGGAGAGGCGCTCGACTTCGTGGCCGTGGCGGCGAAGAAGATCGGCTTCGAGATTGAACACGGTGTCTTCCCCGCCCCAGCCAGGACGGTATCTGTTATGAACTTGCAGAACGCGCAAGAGGCTTCTCTTTCCGGATAGAGACCAGATTGGGCTGAGAGGGCTTTGGTTTCCACGCCATTCCTTGAAGCACGCGGTAAAGCGACAGCGGCGAACGGCTGGCGCGGCACTGCGCTTCCACCGGGCGGTCTCCCCAGAGCGTAAATCTCTTCATGGTCATGGCCCTGGAAGTTCCGCCTTGCAAAGGAAGGAGATTACGGCCGGGACGCGCGAGCAAACCGAAAAGCAAGCCGGCCCCGGAGGCCGCTTCGCCGATTTCGCGAGAGCAGTTTCCGTTGGGGTAAGCAATGATTTCGGGGCTTTTCCCGGTCATTTCGCAAAGACTTTCCTGACAATCCAGGATTTGCGAGCGAATCTCCTCGGAAAAGCAGTTGGTCAGGATGGCGTGATCGCGTGTGTGATTTCCGAGAAACACGAGGGGATGGCTCGCGAATTTCGCGAGTTCGGAGGGAGTGAAGGGCCGGTCCAGATCGCCGACGGGAGAGAGAGCCAGCCTGCCGAAACGGGAACAGATGTCCGCTTCAATCTGCAGCGGTGCCATTTGCTTGTAAATCGCTGCCTTGTGGCGCACTTCTTCCGCAAAGCGGCCGCGTTTTCCGGATTCGCGATAAAGCGCGTCCCACCAAAAAGCTTTTCCCTGCTTGACGTGGCCGGAGGAAATGAAGAAGGCCGCGGGAACGTTGAATTCTTCGAGAAGCGGAAGCGCCCGCGTGTTATTGAAGTAGCCGTCATCGAACGTCAACAGAATGTATTTGCCACCAGGCGAAAGATCTTCGGCTAAATCGCGCGGGGACAGGAAACGGAAGCCTTCGCGCATGAAATAGGCGAGGAATTCGCGGAGCATCGCGACGGTGAAACCCTGCTGGGGATCGAGCAGGCCGCACTGCGCCTCTTCCTCGCTCGCAAAAAGACTGTGGATAAGGAAACTCAGGATGGTTCCCTGCTCGCGATGGAGCCAGCGCGAAACGGACGCAAGCTTCTCGTCGACCGAAAGGACAGCTCTTTGCACGAAAGCGCGAGATTTCATGAGGGTTTGCTGGACGGCTTTTCGTCCCTACCGCGAATGATAAGTTAGCCTTCAGCGATCCGCAGAAAACCGTACTCCTCGCCGTTAGGGGACACGTCGAAGATGCGGTAGCCTGCGAAATTCAGGTCGCGAATGGCCTGCCTGGTTTTCTCGACGCCGATTTCCTGCCAGCGGTGATGGAATTCGACAAGCAGCTGATTCACGGCAATGCGGGAGGCCAACAAGTCTTTCAAGACGGCATACTCGGCGCCTTCAATGTCCATTTTGAGAAGATCAATGCGCTTGTGGCCCAGGTCGTGCATGATGCTGCGGAGGCGGCGCACGGGAACTTCGATGGCCGGCCAAGGTGTCTGTCGCTCGACAAGCGTGTGCGAGACGTGCGCGGGATTCGCTGGTGGAAGGAATTTCGCGTAGCCATCAAAATCGGCCACTCCGCAGGGATGAAAGACAAAATTGCCGGGCAGCGATTGCTTCGCGAGCCACTCGATAGAGCGCGGCGTGGGATCAAAAGCATGCACGCAAACGCCGAATCGGTGGATCACTTCCAGGTCGAAGGAAATTTCCTCGCCGACGCCTATGGAATAGACCGCGCTGGATGCACCGAGGCCTTGGGCGCAAATGCACCAGCGCGCACCCTCGTTTCCCAGAGAGCAGGTGTCGCAAGCAATCTGCGCCTGTTGCCACAAGTCTTTGCCGCGCAGGACCTGCACGGTTCGTTTAGCGCGGCGAATCGATTGCAGTAAAAGAGTCACGGCTATTGGGCGACAGGAGATGGCTTCGGCAGTAGCGGAACCAGGCTGACTTGCGGATTCGCGACGCGCCGGCTAGCAGAACCCTGTGCGCTCTGCGAAGGCATCAGATAGAGAAGAAGAATCAACAGCGCCAAGCCTCCGGAGCACAAACTCGTAAAGAGAGAAATATTCGCGAGGTTGAAGGCACCGTAGGCACTCACAAGCGCCACAAGACGCGGATCGTGCCTTTGCGAGGCGGAATCCAAAATCCAGAACACGACTGCGCAGAAGACAGACATCAAGAGAACCCCGGGCAGCCCAAGGCCGCCAATTCCGTCCGTGGCCCAGAAATGCGCGGTGGCGTCCAAATCAATTGAGCCAACGTAGGCCAGCCCGATTTCTTGGCCGACTGTGTATTTGTAGGGATATGCCAGAATCCAGTTCACTCCTTTGATGTGGGAAAAGTACGTAAGAGGATTGTGTTGAAAAAATTTGTAATATTGCGCGGTCAAAAGACCGTTGATGCTCAAGGTACGCATCAACAGGACAAACAAGAGCGTTGACAAGAGCGGGCCGGGATCATAGCCGGCGACGAAAAGCGAGAAACAGAGCACAGCCAACAGCAGCAAAGCGGACCAGGCTAATTTCGGCGCAAACCACGTTCGACCTGCGCGCAGCAAGAAGTAGAACGCCACGATAAACAGAATGGACGACACGGACCCCTTGGTTCCCTCGATACTGTATACGAGGACCTGTCCCAGCACGCCCGCGAAAAAGAGCCACCGACGCTTGCGGTAAAGGCCCAAGCCCATCAGAAAAGGATAAATCGCTGCGGTAAGGAGCGTGAATGCATAGTTGACCTGGCTGCCTTCTGCGACGTCGCTGGCTGCGGTGCGAACGTCGTAGGCATCTTGAAATGACACGATCCGCAAATGATGGCGGAAAACCACAGCCATCCATAGCGACAAGCCCGCGGTCAGGCATCCAACCACCAGCCAAAACAAGCGCGGGGGAATCCGCGGCGGGTGAATTCGAAAGAGGGGAAAGAGATAGCTGCTGCCGGCAATCGCCAGACCGGCAAAGAGGGCCAGAAGTAAGTAAATGATTTCGTAGGGCGAATTCAGACCCGCATACAAGGGCACAAACATCGAGGGTATGGTTACTGTGACATACAAGACCCAATAGGCAAGTTGTGACGGCCGGTTGAGATCCACGGGCATCCATAAGCTGGGAATTACGCTGAGACACCAAGCCAGGGCAATGTAGCCACGACCGGGAGGATTGTAATCAAACCCGAAATAACCCCAGAAAGGATAAAGGTAGATGACGTACATCCACTGGAAAAAAGCGACGTACCCCAAAATTCCCAGAACGACAAGGACGCGCTTTTTGGCACGGGAACCTGGGATAATCTTCGGCCACTGCTGAGTACTATTTGGCATAATCGTTAGCCAGCCGGAATTCATCTCTCAGGAACGCGCCAGCAACAGGCTTCCCGCGGCATCTCCTTCTTCGAATACGGCCTTTAGCCTTTCTGCATAGGAGGGATGCACCAGGGATTGATAGTCTTCGAAGGCGGATCGCTGCATCGAGGCCACACGCGACGTGTTGAGCGCCAGTGATTTCAGGGCGCCATAAAGCGATTTTTCGGGGTTGCAGTAGTCAAACAGCACACCACTGATTCCGTCCCGGATGTAGCTGGGCTCCGGTCCCTGATGCGACCGCAAATCTCCGTGAGTGATCACAGGAAGACTCAGCGACATCATGTGAACAACGCTTAGGCCTGCGTTACCGGGATAACAACCCAGGAAGCACTCGCGGGAGATGTTGCGAATGCGCTCGTCGTCGTAGATCTCACCGTGAAACTGAACCCAAGAACGGTTTCCAAATCTAGTGTGGAGGAGTAGTCCCTCTTCACCAGCTCCTACGATTTGCAACGTGAGTGGAAGGCCTTGTTCCTGACGGATACGCTCCATAACACGCACGAGCAATTCCAGATTGCAGCCTCTCCGCAGCCTCCCGACAAAGAGAATGCCTCTCTCGATCCCGGTCTTTTCATGCGGCTGAACAGGGAAGGAATTTGTCAGTGAATTATGGACCATGGAAACCTTCTCCAGGCGGAACCCTTGAGCAGCAAGAGACTGCCGCGCGAGCGGCGCGTAGGCAACATAAGAAGTGGCGAGTCGCAGCAACAGGTTCATCATGAGCTGACGGGCGAACCCAATTTGGCGTCTCTTGAAAAAACCGTGTCCGTGCGCGTAAAACGGAATCCCCATCAGCCTTGCAAGTATCAGCGTGGTCCAGAAGCTCAACCAGTTAAGATTAGCAGAAGCGAAAACTGCATCGGGCCTCTCCTTGACGAGATATCTCGCGAGGCCCCACTGAATCATCCCGATTCGCTCCCCAAATGGTCGGAGGACAGGAATCACAATTAAACGTAGTCCGGGTGTCTGCGGGCAGGGCATACTTCCAAAACCTAATTCCAAAGGCGAAGGGGAAAAGAGCCAGTCGACCTGGTAGTGTCGCGCTAGTTCAAGAAAGACGGGCAAACGATACCTGGTAAAGACCGGGTCAATAATGCAGAGGCGTTTCAGCACCAAACGAGAGCCTGCTTTTCTCCTGGAATTCAATTCGACGGCCTTGGCCGACCCGACGCCACCCCGAAAGAGGTCACAGGCTGCAGAACGCACATTGGGGTTGATCGTTGGACGGCCCCCAGAGAAGGATCAGGACGCGGAAGATGCAGAAGGGCGGGCCACCAGTTCAGCGCGGTCCACGGACGGGCTGCTTGTGTATTCCCATTCGTAACTCCAGGCAGCAAGCAAGTCGCAGCAAACATCGTGAACTTTCCGACCATGAGTGGCCAGGAAGAGCTTTGGACGATGCCGAGAGAAACACTCTTTCGCGCCCTGAAGCGCCCGATACTCTTCGCCCTCGATGTCCATTTTGATGAAGTCCGGCGGCGCCAGCCGTTGTTCTCTCAGAAGCGCATCCAGTGTCGCGGTTTGCACGCTGAGATTGCCGCCGGGCTCCAGTTTCCCCATTGCGCGAGTTTCCTCGGTGGTGAAAAAGGCTGTCCTGGTTTCATCTGAAATTGCGAGTTCGAAGAGTTCCACGTTTCGAATGCGATTCAGTTCAAGATGTTTGCGAAGGTACGAGGCGTTCGTAGGAAGCGGCTCGAATGCATAGACAGGGCTGGGGGCAACCAGGGCAGAAGCGAGCAGCGAATAGAATCCGACGTTCGCTCCGACATCATAAAACACAGCGCCTGGCCGGAGCTCCCGCGCGATCCGCTTCTGCATATGCAGCTCATAGCTGCCAAGCCAGCAACCATGCAAATGAGAACCTACAATCCATTTCTTTCCGCGCAAAGGGCCTTGCAAAACAGGCAAGACCAATTCGCGGGGAAGGAATCGAAAAGGCAGCCTGACGATTCTGCCGGTAAAGCTTTCCGCACGAAGCGCGGAAAAGTTGATCAAAGGCGTTTCTCGAGCATGGAGTTCATGCGCTTAGGAATCAACGATCAGGATCCTCAAAGAGGCTTGGACAAACGAATTGCATGTCTTGGTGTGGCCTCTCTTTGCGCATACCGGAAAGGAATGCGATCGTAAGCGATCCTGCATAGACGGTGGCCGAGGCGAGCATGCCAAAGACGGCGCCGCGAACGGCGAATCGAAGGATGAGCGGCAGACCGATTAGAAAGGTGGCGGCTCCGCTGGCCACATAAGCGTAGAAGACGGCTTGCGGTTTTTCCATGGCTTTCAGTGCGGCGTTCATGGTGTTGCCTACGCCCATGACAAGCGGGAGAAAGGCAAGAACCGGCAAAAGAGCTGCGACGTCATCAAATCGTCCGGCATAAAGCACATGCATCGCCGGCCTGCCGAGAAGGAGCAAGGAAACGGCGAAACTGCCGCTGACTCCCAGCCAGCCAAGGCAGTAGCTCTTCCAAAGCGGGACGAGGCCTCCGAGGCCCCGCGAGGCAAACCGCAGGGACAAGGCCGGGAGGATGAGAAGCGTCAGCGCCGTAAAAACCTGGTCGAGTGGCAAAACCAGATTGTTCAGCGCGCGCAGTTCGCCGGCCTCTTTGACGGAAAGAATGCCCGCGGCGAGCCAGTAATAGCCCTGGGTCAGGAATTGAAAGACGAGCGCGGTAACAAGAACCCAGCGGGAATACTTCCAATGTTCCGACCAATAGCGCGGCTCGATGTGCAGGAAGTTTTCCTTCGCTGACATTCCCGGGATTTCTCGGGCGATGAAGATGCCGGCGGCGCTCCAGGCCAGCGCGGCAATGGCAAAAGCCCAAAAGCCGTTCAGGCTGGACGCGCGCAGGAGAAACCAAAGAAGAGCCACGTCAATGAAGAAAAAAACTGCGCTGAAGCGCGCCGCCAGTTGCGGCCGCCGTTGCGTGTAGAACGTGCGGCGGAGGAAACTCGCAGTCAGCAATACGCCGCAAGCCAGCGCCAAGCCAAGAAGCGTTCGCGAAGCGTAACGCGGAGCGAATTGCGCAAGGGCGGCCCACACCGCCGCAACGGCAAGCGTCAGCCCGAGACACAGCCAGGCGTTGCTGCGCCAAAGGAGCCGCGCGAAGGAAGTGAAGTGGCGATGATAGCGGCCGGAGCCATAAATGGTGTAAGCCTCGAGGACCCCGGCGTTGTGGAGTCCCGAGAGAAAGGTGAAGAGGGAGTAGGTCAGCGCGAAGATTCCGTATTCTTCCTTGGTCTGCGTCCGGGCAAGCGCGATGTTGGCAAGAAACATCCCTCCGACCGAAAAGCCCTGATCGAGCACGCTGTAGGCGATTTGGCGAAGCCGAGTGGCCTCAATCATGCGAAACGGCCGGGAGTTTTGTATCCCCTCAGCGGAATTCCCCAGCGTGAATTCTTCTGTCGCAGCGGCGCGGGCCGGAAGAGGCTCCTGCTGGAATTGTGTTTCGATGGCGGCAGTCATCCGATGCGCTCAATGTCCGCGGCATCCACTTCCAGCGCCACAGAGCGGGCAATCAAATCCACGGACAGAACCACGCGGAAGGAATTTTTCTTGCGAGCGAGGATGCCGGTCATTCCCGCCAGCGGCCCGTGAAGGATGCGCACGCGCGTGCCCGCAGGGAGATAGGAATGCGGCTCGAGGCGCAGACCCCCGCGAACACCAGCGCGAAGCGCTTCGATTTCGGGTTTCGCGAGAGGGCTCGGGTGGCCCTTCGAACCGACGAGACGCACCACGCCGCGCGCTTGGAGGACATGCACACGCGCCGTCCATTCGAAATGTGCAAATACGTAGCCTGGAAAAAGGGGAAGATCCAGGAACACGCGGCGGTCTTTCCAGTTCCGGCGCGAACGGTAGAGCGGGAGAAAATGTTCGACGCCACGCGCTTCCAGTTGGACCGCGACGCGTTTCTCATGATTCGCACAAGTGTAAAGCGCAAACCAGCAAGGCTCGGTAGCTCCAACCGCAAAAAACGGGGCTTCCGAAAGAATCACTTGAGTCGCGCATAGGGTTCGCGCACTCAGCATGGAATTTTTGCGAGAGAACACAGCTCCGCCCTCGTCAGTCACAGGACTGTTTTCTAGAAGCTTTTGATTTGCACAGACTTACGGCTAATTCTGCGAAATTCCCGGCGGATTTGCCGGGGCCTTCGCACGAACAAACTTTCTCCAGGCGCGATGCGACAACGCCTGCACTCGCGAGCCGTTGGGCGTCGCCCAAGGCATGTGCGCGTTCACCGATTGAAAAACTTCCAGGGCCAACTGCTTTCCGGGATCACTGGCATCCAGCCCCTGCCAGCGCGAATGCAGCAGCAGGCTGGCGGCGGCTCCGCCAAGAGCCAGGACCCCTCCGAGAAGCGTAAAGAGCATCCGCGGCGGAAAGGACTTTTTCTGCGGCACGCTCGCGGCGTCGAGAACTTTCACACTGGGCGTCTCCTTGGCTTCCTGCACTTTTGCCAGCTCGTATTGCTGGGTCAGCGTTTCGTAAACCGCTTCCTGGATTTGCATGCGGCGGTACAAATCGGAATACGTGACGCCAAGCAGCGGCAACTTGCTGAGCGTGGGATATTGCGAAAAAGCGGAATCTGCGGACTGTGCGGCGGGCGGCACGGCTCTCCCGCCCAGATTGTCAAGCTGCCTCCGCAATTCCTCGATGCGCGCGCGGGTGGCGCGGACTCGCACATTGTTGGCGGTGTAGATTTCTTCCAGCCCTTTGAGTTCGGATTCCGAAGCGATAAGTTCGCCCTCGACTGCGGCCGCGCCCTGCAGCATCGCGCGCCCCTGCTCCTTGATGTCAATCGCGCTGTTCTTGCTTGCGAATTCGCTGAACTGGCGCGAAGCATCGTCCAGATCCTGCTTCACGGCGCGCAAACGCTCTTCCAGGAAAATGCGTTCGCGGTGCGCGGAAGAAGTGGAAAGCTGCGCGACAAGCTGGTTCAATTCGTCGACGTACGCCTGCGCCATGGCCGCGGCGCGCGTAGGATCGTGGTCGGTTACCGTGATGCTCAGGATGCCGCTCTTGCGGTCTTCGGAAACAGCGGTGTTCTCCGCCAGCTTGGTTCGCGCGTCTTCTTCGAGGCGGATCGAATAGAATTTTCTGAGATCAAAGCGCGCGGCGAGGCGGTCGGTCACAGTTCGGCTGCGCAGGATCCCAACGAAAAGCGCTCCAGAACTCTTGATTCCCAAAAGATCTCCAGCAACGGCGCCGGCGCTTCCGCCGGTTCTTGCTGTAAGCGCCGCCAGCATCGCGAGGCTAGAGTTGGTTTGATTGTCCGGAGGCATCAACTGCACCGAAGCCTGATAGCTTGCGGGGATCAGGAACGCGACCAAGCAGCCGCCCGCCAACCCACCGAGGAAAGACTTGGCAAGCAACGAGCGTTTTTCAAAAAGCAGGCGCAGGCTTTGCACTGTCCGCGCGCGCAACTCCGGGTCGAATTCGAGCGCCGCCGCTTGTGGCTCGAGCAGCGGATCGGGTGAGACTTCCAGTTGCGTTTTGGCGCCGGTTTGCAGCACTTTCCTTCTTTCCTAGGTTTTACTGGTGCTTTCCCTTCGGATGCTCAAGGAATCGCCACCGCTGCGGCAAGCGCCGCCGCTTGCGCAATCTGCGCGATGGAAACTATGTTCTTCCACGCCGAGCCACCGACCACCACTTTTTCCGGAACTATAATGGTGTCGCCCGGACCAATCGCGGAAGTCAGCACGCCTCCGGACCACAAGCCGCTGCCTCCGCTCGTCACCGAGCCGTTGGCCCGAACGATAAAAATTGCTTTCTTGTTGGCAAAGGCAGTGGCGCCCCCGGCGCGGGAAAGGTACCAGCCGGCATTTTTCCCAGGGGAGTAGCTAATGGCGTTCGAGTTGTACACCTGGCCGACAATCACCACGAAGCCAGGCTGCTTGGGAATCTCGAGGGTGTCCCCGGCGCGAAGCTCGATGTCATCCGGAGAGGCCGCAAAGTCTTTTTTGCTTTCTCGGACGTGCACGACGAGCCTTCCGGAGACCGGCGCGCGGCGCAAAGCATCCAAGATGCGTTGCCGCTGCTGCACCGCAGCCTGCTGGAGCGCTGCCTCTTCAGAGCCGGATGTTGTCACCGTCGTCTTTACCGTAACGGATTCCTGCTCCAAGCGCTGAATGAGTTCCTGGCGGCTTTGCTCCTGCATCTTGCGGACTTCGACTCGCTCAAACACGGCGGCCTGTGGATAGGCCGTGGGCAGCAAGCCGCCGGCGCGCTGCAAGAGCGAGCTAAGCCGTTCGCCGGGCTGAACGCCGTATACGCCCGGCTTGGCAACTTCTCCACCGATGGTGACGGAAGCTCCGAGGTTCTTCCACCCCGCGCGCTGCGGCACGGTGAGCACGTCGCCGTCGCGCAGCGTAGCGTCCTCCTGCAAATCGCCCGAGAGCGCCGCGTTGAGTTTTACTGCTTGCGAATCGCCAGGCGTATTCCCAGTTGTCAAAGAGTTCGCGACGGCATAATGCGTCAAGTCGTCGTTTTCGGGATTGGCGCTGCGCAGCAGTCCGCCAGCCGAGCGCACCAAGTCAGAAACTTTCATATCGGCCGTGAGTGGATAGCGCCCGGGCCGCGCCACTTCGCCGCGAACATAGACCGAAGCCGGATTCACATGCGAAGGCTGCCGATGAACCAGGATACGGTCGCGCGGCTCAATCAAAACGTTGTTCAGGGGATCCCCTTCCAGGGCTTCGCGCAGGGAGATGCTGAGAACCTTTGTCGCGCCGTCCGGAAGAATGCGGAAAAGCTGCCCGGAATCCTGCCACGCTTCGGGCGTCAATCCGCCCGCTTGATAGATGGCATCGCGCAAGTGCGCCTGGCCGGAACTACGGTAACGGCCGGGGTTGCGCACTTCCCCATAAACGGCAAACTCCGGCGCAGGCTCAAGGTCGTAACGGCCAAAAATCCGAACCGTGTCGAGCGGCTGGAGTTTGGGCGCGCTTTCGGGATGTTCCAGCGCCGCCGCCAGGGAAAAACTCTCGACCACCGGGCGCTGGTCGGGCGGCTCAATGCGAATAATCTCAGCGTACCGCTCCGAAGGCTCCGGCAGGAGGTCGCTGTGAGAGCCGATGAGGTCGCTCAGCTTCATTCCTTCGTGAAAGGAATAGCGCCCGGGACGCAGGACGTGCCCTTCGAGATAAACCGCCTGGGTGTTGTAAGGAGCGATCGGGAAAATGTGAATTTCGTCGCCATCTTGGATGGTGAATTTCTCGAACGAGCTGCGCAGCTCGTCCTTATTGCTTCCTTCTCCAATCTCCAGGCTCAGCATGCTGCGCTTTTCATGGGCTTCCAAGCGTTGCACTTCAATGTGGCGAAGAGCGGCGGCTGGCAAGACGCCTCCGGCCAGTTCGAGGACTTCGCTGAGATTCTTCTCGCCCCGCAGCTCGTAGAGGCCGGGACGCCGGACCATTCCTTCGATCGTCACCGAGGGGCCAACGGGAGGCACTCGCAAGGAATCGCCATTCTCAAGCCGTTGCAGATTCCCGCGAATGCCATGGAGCAGGAGATCGTAGCCATCCACTTCTTCGACAAGCTGATTTCCCCGGTAGTGTTGCAGATGGCGCAAAGAGCCGGACGCGGCGACTCCGCCGGCAGCAAAGAGGGCGTTCAGCGGAGTTGAAAGCGAACTCAGGTCATAGGCGCCGGGAGAGGAAACTTCTCCCACGACGTAAACGCGGACCGTGCGCAGACGGAGCAACGAAACATCAGCGGAAACGTCGCGGAACTGCGTGCGCAGGACGCGCTGCACGGAGTCCTGCACTTCTCCGAGCGATTTTCCCGAGACCAGCAAAGCTCCGGCTTCCGGCAGGGCCAGCCGGCCTTCCCGATCGACAGTGCGCAAGAGCCGCTGGGAGATGCCGCCCCACAAGTTGACCGATAAACTGTCGCCTGGACCAACGATATAGTCCGGCCCAACGGGAAGGTCCATAGGCAAAGCTTCCGGGTCCGCCGCGCCGCTGCGGAAGACTCCGAGCCCAAACCTCTCCACCTCTTGAGGCCGGGCGCTGGCCTGGACATAGAGGTCGTAGAGTGATGGCAAGTCCGCGTAAGGGTTGGGCCGCCGCTCCAACCGCACCGGCTCCGTCTCAGCAACCGGCGGCGGAACAGTTCGCGGAGAGTGCGGTACTGACGATGGTGGCATGTCGTTGGCGCCCACAGTAACTGCGTCGCTGGACAAAGGTGCGCTAACTGCTGCCGGAAGCGTAGCTGTCGCGGATCCCGTGCTCTCCGCCTTTACCAAACTCAAGCGGCTTTCCGGGGCATGTAATACCTCGGGGCTCACTATGTTCACCGTGCCGCTTTCATCACTAATTGGCTGACGAGTCGCGCGGCCCCGGTTTTGCAAGAGCTCGCTCGATGGCGACGCACCGACGGTAATTACGGTCTGCGGCGCCGGTGGACTGGCGCTGTGCGGTTCTGCGGTGCGCTCCAGTTCCTGGGTTCGCGCACGCATTTCCAAATTGTGCTCGGCGGCGAGTTCCGAGTCCGGGTTCAATTTTGGAAGCAAGTAGCCATAGCGCTGCAGCAGATGCGTGGCCATCACGCGCGTGTGCAAGTCCTGCCGCAGCCGGTCGCTGATGGCAACATCGGTGAGGTCCGATTCCTCCAGAATCTGGCCGCTCGAGCCGGCGTCTTCCGCGAAAAGCCGCTTGAGTTCCACCATCATGCCGGGATCGCGATCCACAATCTGAAGGATTTGTTCGGCAGTGGCAGACACGTGATCGAGATTGTCGGAAACGATGTCCGGAAGGTGGGGCGGCTCGGGCTTCTTTAGCAATTCTGTCTGAGCAGCTTTATCGGTCTTCTCCGTTTGCCGCGGCGAACCCTGCTGGCTATACACGGCAGGTGCGCCGGCTAAGATTGCGGCCAGCACTGGCAGCGTAGCGCGACGGCAAGGGGCAGAGGTGTCCGACTTTCTCGATAGAATTCCCCGTATTCCCATCAATGAGTGCCTCCTTGACCCCAGGCGGATTTGCTGCGCATCACTTCCAAAAGAGCCGCTTCGCTGGCCTCCATCTTTGAAGAATGAATTTCAAAAGAGGCCCAGTAAAAAATTCCAACGTTGGCATTGGGCGCGACGGCAATGATTCGCAATCTGGGAAACTCCCTTAGAAGCAAATCGCACAGGGCCGGGCGTTTCTGCGATTCATCCAAGGCAATCAAAAGGAAATCCGGCTGGGTCTCCGCAACCAGCGAAGGAACGTCCTGCTCATTCGTTGCCTCGCCTACTACATGAATCCCCGCTTGCTCGGAGAGCGTCGAAAGAACCAGCTCCCTCATGAGGCGCGGACGATTGGCAACCAGTACCCGAACCTTCGTGTCCATGTGCTCCCCAGCCGAGCGAGCAGATTAGTGCGAAGCGCAGGAGGGAAACAGACTGCAAAGTGTACGGGAGTGCAGTACCAAGAATTCAGAACTTCATACTTCGCGGCTTGATTTGAATGTGGTACCCGCTTGGTACTCGACGCGAACCAAGGGGCTAAGCCGCAACTTTTTTGTCGCTTTGTGCCTTGAGGGGCCTCAGAGAGAAGAATTTGTTTCGGCAGGGCACGCAACGATACGCAGGCAATCCGAGGAGCCGGCCGATAAGGGATGTCTGGCCGGCGACATGTTCCCCCGCGATCCGCTGCAATTCCAGGTTGCCGCAGATTCCGCAGTGGGCATACAGCAGAACCCGAAGCGGATTGCGTCGTCCGCGGAATCTGGCTTCGCAGGACTCACAGCGCCACGGCAAGAGGCCGCCGATGCTCAGTAGATAGTCAACGATTGTGCGGCGCCGGGAGCGCCGGAATTTCGAACTGCGGCACGCTGGACAAACAAGCTGCGTCGCCTGGATGTTCGATCTCCCCTGAGCTGGGACCCCGAAACACGGAAAGAAACAAACGCTATGTCAGGCAAGATACAATGAAAATCCGAAGGAGTAAACATGCCCGACTACACCGCAGATCACGCCCGCGCCGGAATCAGCGCGAAATTGCCGGCGCTGGAGGCGTGGCCGAACCAGTTCGAAAAGTACGTGATTACCACACGGTTCCCGGAGTATTCGTCGGTTTGCCCGAAGACAGGCATGCCCGACTACGGCACGCTCACCATCCAGTACATGCCCAGGAAAGAGTGCCTCGAACTGAAAGCACTGAAAATGTACCTGCTAGCGTACCGAAACCTGGGCATCTTCTATGAGAACGCGGTCAACAAAATCCTTCAAGACATTGTCGCCGCCGTTCAACCGGAATGGTGCGTCGTTCGTGGCGAATTCACGCCGCGAGGTGGACTGGCCACGACAGTCTTTGCGCGGTGGCCCGAGCTAAGCGCCAGGAAAAAGGCATCGAAACGATAGCCCCGCCGAACGCATCCAATCTTTACCGGCTCCAGACCGGCAGAAGATAGACAGAAGGTCTTTTGCAAGCCATAATTTCGAAATAGGGCCATTTAGGTTGATACCTATCACAGAGAGGGAAGAATGAGCATTTCTCCAAATATACCAAGCGCCCAAGAATCCTACGGGTACGAAGGACCGGGGACGCCGCGGTGGATATCGGTCTTGTTCGGGTTGGTGATTGCCGGGTTGGCTGTGATCGTCTACTTCGGTTACACGACTCAGGCGAAACTGAGCGATGACCTCGGGAGACAGCGGGAGCAAAACAAGATTCTCAGCGCACAACTGGATCAGGCCAACTCGCGAATCGCGGACTTGAAGAGCCAGGTGGAAATCACCACGCAAAGAATGGGCTTGACACAGTCGGAACTCGCGAAGGCCAAGAGCCGCGCCGAAGATATCCGCAAAGAGCAGCAAGCATCCGACCAGGAGCTCACTACCCAAATTAAGGCGAGCCAGGAACAAATCGGCGCTGTAGCCACGGAAGTGGGAGGCGCCAAGAAGGACCTCGAGGCAACCAAGACCGACCTCGAGGCCACCAAGGGCAAACTCGACCGGAGCATGGGCGATATGAACGTCATGAGCGGGCTGATCGCTCACAACCGGGATGACCTCGAAGAGTTGAGGCGCCGCGGGGACCGTAACTACTACGAATTCACGCTGGAAAAAGCAAAGCATGGGCAGCGCGTCGGGCCGGTGCAGATGTCCTTGAACCGGACCGATCCGAAGAAGTCCAAGTACACCATCACCGTCGTTGCCGATGACAAGACCATCGAAAAGAAAGACAAAACGTCTGGCGAACCTGTGCAGTTTTATGTGAAGGGAAGCTCGCGGATGGCACCGTACGAAATCGTGGTCTTCGACGTGGGCAAGAACCAGATTACCGGCTACCTTGCAACGCCCAAGGACTCCGCCGCGCCCGCACCGGCTGCAGCTCCGGCGGCCGCGGCCACGCCATCTGCTCCCGCGACGGACAAGCCTTAAGCCGCTCTGTTCAATCTCTAAAGAAGCCCTGTTCTGCCCTCTGGAAACAAGTTCAGGCCAGGGCTTCTGCCTTTTGCAAAGACCCATTAGCATGGAATGAAATGAATTCCGAATCGGCTAGAAGGTTGACCATGAAGCTTTATCACCTCCTGGCCTTTGCATTGTCCGTGGCTGCCGCGCTGAGCTGTTGCTTTGCCGCGCTTGGCCAGGAGAAGCCACAAGGCCCAGAGCCCCCAATTCGCGTTACGGTGGAACGCGTCAATGTGGGCGTGATTGTCACGGATGGCAGTGGAAATTTCGTCGACGGTCTGCGCCGCGAGGATTTTCAAATCCTCGACAACGGCATGGAGCAACCAATCACGGATTTTCTTTCGGTAATGGAACCCGCCCGGGTCTTGCTGCTTATCGAATCCGGCCCGGCGGTCGTGTTTTTAGGAAAGGAACACATCCGAGCGGCAGAGAAACTCTTGAATGGTCTTGCTGCTGACGATCGCGTCGCTGTGGCCGGCTATTCGAAGGAGCCGGATTTACTTCTCGATTTCACAGCTGACAAAGCCACTGCCCGGTATGCCCTGGAAAATTTGAACTTCATGCTCGGCTTCGCCCGGCTGAATTTGTCCTCGAGTCTGGCGTCGGCCATCGATTGGCTGGGGACATTGGGAGAGAAAACGACCATCGTGGTTCTTTCCACGGGCATTGATACAACTCCTCAGGGAAAGTGGCAGGCCATCGAGCAGAAGCTGGAGACTTCGGATGTCCGAGTCATGGCGGTCTCGCTCTCTGGAGATTTTCGCAAACCCATTAAGCACAGAGTGCTTTCGCGTGAGGAGAAAGAAAACCGCGCATACGTCAAACAAGGTTTCGCGGCGGGCGATCGTGACCTTAGTGAACTTTCACGCCTCACTGGGGGGCGCGTGTATTTCCCGAAAAGCCAAAAAGATTTTGACCGCGCGTACGCCGAGATCGCTCAGGTTATCCGTCACGAATACAGCATAGCGTTTAGGCCGGCCGTACAAGACGGTCAGATTCATTCCATCATGGTCAAAGTGCAAGGGTTCGACCGAAGAATCGATCATCGGCAGGCATATCTTGCGCCCGTGTCTGCGCCTGCCCCTCCAGCCCCAACAAAATGAAGATGGCGCCCGGTACTCAGGTATTCCTTGTGGGACGGCTCGGTGGATGGCCGCGAAAGGCAGGCATCGTTCCTAGGTCAAGCGGTTACTCGAATTCCTTCAGCGTCTTGGCCATTTCATGAAGGCGTTCATCCACCCGCGAGAAAACCGTTCCAGCATCAAAACGCCCGGTACCGTTTCTGCTTCCGGCGGAAACATTGGTCAAGATCTCAATTCCCTGCTCGACTTTTCCCACGGGCCACACGTGAAATTTTCCTGAGGACACCGCATCCAGGACGTCTTCTCGCAACATCAAGTCTTCGACGTTCGCTTCGGGAATCATCACGCCTTGCGTGCCTGTGAGGCCGTTGATGCGGCACACATCAAAATATCCCTCAATTTTTTCGTTCACGCCGCCGATCGCCTGAATGTCACCCTGCTGGTTGATGGATCCCGTCACAGCAATGTCTTGACGCAGTGGCAATCCGGAAAGGGCCGAAACTAGCGCGTAAATTTCCGTGGAGCTGGCGCTATCGCCATCCACGCCCGAATACGATTGCTCGAAGCAAATGCTGGCGGCAAGCGAGAGCGGCTTGTCTTGGGCGAACTGGCTTCGCAGATAGCCGGCAATGATTTGCACCCCTTTGTCGTGAAAGCGTCCGCTTAAGTTGGCCTCGCGTTCGACGTTGATCAATCCGGTTTTTCCCAAAGCAGCGGTAGCAGTAATGCGCACCGGTTTGCCAAACGAGTAGCCGCCAATCTCCAAAACGCTTAATCCGTTTACCTGGCCGACGCGCGCGCCGGAAACATCCACAAGCAACGTGCCTTCTTCGATCATTTCACGGATGCGGGTTTCGATCAGGTTGTGGCGCTCGACCTTTGAAAACAAAGCAAGACGAACGTGATGGGCGCGGACTACGGTTTCGTCTGTGGCGGCCGCGTTGTAGTGCGCTTCGCGAGCCAAGTCTGCGATGTCCACGAAACGCGCGGTCACCTTGTTCCTGCGGCCGGCTTGGCGCACACCGTACTCCAGCATGGCGGCAAAAGCGCCGCGGTCGAAGGGATACAGTTTTTCTCTTTCCGACAGCGCGCGCAATCGCCCGGCATATTCGGCGATCACGCCGTCGCTCATGGCCATCTCTTCATCGAACTCCACGCGCACCTTGAAAATTTTTCGAAAATCCTCTTCATATTCGTAAAGGAGTTCGTAGAGTTGCCGGTCGCCGATGAGAATCACTTTAACGTTGATCTCGATGGCTTCCGGCTTCAGCGCGCTTCCGCCAAAGGGATAAAACATTTCGAGCGGCTGAATCTCCAACCGGTTGTGATTCAGGGTGCGTTTCAGGGCACGCCACACGCCGGTTTCTGACAGCGCTTCCATCGAATACATGATCAGGAAGCCGCCATCCGCGCGCAGCAGCGAACCGCCGCGCAAGTCCATGAAGTCGCTGCTCCAGCCGCCTCGCGTGTCGTAAGCCCGCTGAATCGTCCCAAAAAGGTTTGCGTAAGTGGGCGTAGTCTCGAAGATCACGGGCGACTTCTCTTCGTGGTTGTGCGCGAGGATGACGTTGACTCCGTACACGCGGAAAGGGTCGCGCTCCGGCCCGCCAGGGGCCTTCGGCGAGCCGTCCGGTGTCGGGTCCTCATCTTGCTCGCCTTCTCCCTCGCGCTCCTTGAAAGGGTCCAGATTGTCCAGCAAATGATGCCGCACTTCTTCGAGATACTCCGCGACATTCGCGCCAGGATATTTTTCTTTCAATTCTTCAATAACGCCGTCCACCAGCACAGAAGCCGCTTCCTGTTCCAGGTAGCTCAGTTCGCTGGCCAACTCGCGCGACAGAGTCAGGGTCTTCCGGTAAACAACCGTAAACTCCTGACGGAATTGCTCATACTTGCGTTCGATTTCTTCCGCAACCGTGCCTTCCAGTTTCCCTTCATGCACCATCTTGGAGATGTCTTCGATGGGAACCATTTGTCCTTCGAGCACGGGGAAGATTTCCGGCAGAGCTACGGCGCCGACTTGCATGTGACCCAAGGCAAATTGGTCGCGCGCGATGCGGCGGGTGAAATCGTCCATCAATTCTTTTTCGCGGACGGTAAAACGCTCGACAATTCTTCCCTTCTGCCGCTGGAACGGTTCGCCTTCGAAAACCTGGGGAATCCGCCGCCGCAAAAAATCGATTCCGGCTTGCATGTCTTTCTTGAAGGGATCGGCTTGCCCGCGTGGAAGCGACAGCAATCTCGGCCGGTCTGTGATCTTGAAATTGTTGACGTAGCAGCGGTCGAGCGACTCTTTGGTGGGCGGATGAAGCTCTTCGATCATGTGCGCGATGGTCCCGCCGCGGCTGGTGCCCGCCAGTCCGCAAACAAAAACGTTGTAACCGGGAGCCGAAAGCTCCACACCCATCTTCAAGGCGCGCAGAGCGCGCTCCTGCCCGATAAATCCTTCACGAGGGTCGGCCTGCGCAGTGGTCTCGAAGGGAATGCGCGAGAGCTCACACCTCCAGCGCAACTTTTCGGGGACAAGCTCCACTGGTTTCGGAGCAGGCTTCGTGGCCATGAAATCCTTTCGAGCGGGTTACTCTAACATATTCGCGAGCCACTCTTTCCGTTGCGAAGGTCGGGTGTTACCCAGCGGTTAGCGGCGGGCTCTCCGCGCTCTCGCGATAGACGTTCAAAACTCCGGCGGCTATGGCTATCAAGATAGGCCCAAGTACTAGCCCGAGCATGCCAAACAGATTTACGCCGCCCACCACGCTGATAAAAATCAATAACCCGCTCAATTCAGTCCGGCCGCCGAGCAACACTGGCCGTAGTACATTGTCCACAACAGTCGACACACCCGCACAGATCGCAAGGAGCAAAACCGCACGTCCCCAGTGTCCCGTAAAACCGAGCCAAAGCGAGGCAGGGACAAAGATCAAGCCCGACCCGACGACTGGGATAAGGGAAAAGAAGGCCATCACAACGCCCCAAAAAACCGGCGCCGGCAATCGCACGAGGGTGAAGCCCAGTCCTCCGAGCGCTCCTTGAATGGCTGCCACAACCAGGCTGGTGATCACACTCGCAGAGATCAAGTCCCGGATCTGAGTGATCATGGCGTCTTGATGCTGGGCATCGAACGGCAAGATGCTCCGCACCGCCCCAAGAATACTCCCGGCATCGCGAAAAAAGTAAAACATGGCGAAAATCATTACAAACAAATCAAAAATAAACGCCGCAATGTTCTTCAGAATTGTCCCAATCCGTTCCGCCAGAAATCCTGCTTGTTTTTCAATTCCCTTTTCGAGGGTATCGAAAATATCGGCATTGGGATCGATGCCCGGAACGTGTGAAGCAATCCAGGACCAACCCCTGGCAATCGCCGGGGAGTGTTGCTCGACGATGGAGTGTTGCACGCCGCGCGAGATCGCAATGGCTTGGCGTACGAATAACGTAGTCAACAAGATTGCCGGAGCGATCAGAAGAACAGTGACGGCCACGGTGCTGATCACCGAGGCCTGCACGGAAGAGAGACGCTTGGCTATCCGAATGTGCATCGGGTAGAAAAAAGTTACTAGAATGGCGGCCCACGCTAACGCGCTCAAAAATGGCTCAGAGATAAGAAATACCACGTAAATCAACAAAACCAGCACGCCATAGGAGACCACCACTGTCAGGCGTGACGTTGTAGCATCCGTTGAAGGGGTAGCGTTCATGTTCGTACTATAATCTGTACAGGTCGAGCGGACACGAACCGTTTCGTGTTCGAGCCAGCTTCTGGTAGCTTCTCTCCGCTCCACCAGGTCGCGCGCGAGTCATCTCGCAAACTTGGCATGTCAACAAAGCCCACTCCGCTCAATGCTCAGCAGATTCGTCTCCTTGCTGTACTTGCTTTGGTGAATTTTGTCAACTTTGCGGCGCGCTCCGTAATAGCTCCTCTCTACCCTCTGTTGCGTGACCATTTTCAGGCTACCGATGCACAGCTCGGGTCGCTTTACACGTTGCTCCTTGTGGTGCTCGCCGTCGCCAGCTTCCCCTTTGGGCTCTTCGCAGATCGTTTCAGTCGTAAGACTATCATTGCAATCGGCATCTTCTTCTGGAGCGCCGCCTCCTTTGCTGGCGGTCTGGTTTCAACTTTCTTTCTTTTCCAGCTTGCCCGAGCTATGGTGGGGCTTGGCGAGGCCGCGTATGCTCCTGCAGCGCAGTCCATGATCTCGGGCGCTTTTCCCGTAGAGCGCCGCGCTTTTGCGCAAGCCATTTTTGCTACCGGAATGATACTGGGCGTAGCAGCGGGCTTAGCGTTTGGGGGATTAGTCGGGCCGCGTTACGGCTGGCAAGTCACACTCTTTGCAATCGCAGTCCTTGGCATTCTTCCAGCTGTCGCTCTTGTTGGACTCGAGGAACCTCCCCGCGGTCCGCGTTCTGAGGTCGTGCCCATCCGACATTTGCTGGGCGTTCCGGCATTTGTCTCGTTGATTGCCGGCGGAGTGTTCTTCACGTTTTCCACTGTATCGCTCAGTTCCTGGGCGTTTGATTTCGCCGAAACCTACAAGAGTTTTACCCCTCGCGAAGCTTCTGTGTCGCTCCCGCTGATCACCCTCGTATCCCTGGTATTAGGGGTGTTAGCCGGTGGCTACGTTGCGGACCGTCTTCAAAGGATGTTCTCTTACGGACGCGTTATGGCTGTGGCGGTTGCCTTCCTCCTTGCGACGCCTTTTCTATTGCTGGCCGTCCAGTCCGAAGAGAAATCCGTCGTCCTGGCAGGGCTTTTTGTTGGATGCTTTTTCATGTCCTGGTATCACGGACCTGTCACTGCGGTTTTGCACGATATGATGCCCCGACGTGCCCATGCTACATCGGTGGGCCTATACATGTTCGTCACCCAATTGCTTGGTGGAGTGGGTCCCCAGGTGGTTGGAAAAATCTCAGATTTGCGTGATCTTCAACTGGGCTTGCAAATCGCAGTTGGAGTCATGGTTTGCGGAGCGCTGTTGATGTTTCTTGTGATTTACTTCATCCGGCGCGACGGCATTCGCCATCCCATCCTCGAAGCCTTCCACGCCGAACCCAGCGACTGACAGACGCAAAGAAAGCGCCGGAGTGCTTTCAGGTTTCTTATCAGTTGATTTTGAAAGGGATTACTTGATGCCGATTTGCTGGATGAGCCGAAGGACTTCGCTCTCCGGAACATCGTAAAGAGGGCGAATGTCCTCTTCTTCCAACCGCTCGCGCAAGTATTCGGCGGACACAAAACTGGCTTCGCGATCCGTCAGGTCGCGGCGAGACTTGTCGCGAAACTTCACAAACGCGGTGTGAGCAAGTCCCACGACGCGGGCCTCGCCATCCACAAAGAGTTTTGTATCGATGGTGTCGGAATGCCGGGTGGCGATGCCGTTCCACATGTGCGAGAAGCGGACCTGGTAAGTCTGTCCGCTCAGTTTTGAGGTCACTTCGAACGGGCCGACAAACTGGCTCATTGCACCGGCGTTCGCCAATACTGGGCTGGTCGTCATCGGCTCGCCACCGCGGCTGCTTCTGCGTGCGAATAGCTTTTCACGGCCGCACCAACTCCCGCGCCGCTTCCCACGCGGAATCCCTGATCGATCAAGCACTTCTCCAGGGCCGCGAGGAACAGCAGTACATTAGGCTTCTGGCTGCAGTAGCCCATTAGGCCAACGCGCCAGATTTTGCCCTTAATGGGGCCAAATCCGCCGGCAATTTCGATGTTGAATTCGTCCAGCAACTGATTCCGCACCTTCTCGTCACTCACGCCGCTGGGAATCATCACCGCGGTCACGGTTGGCAGCCTATCCGAAGGATTCTCCACGAGCAGCTTGAGTCCCATCGCTTCCAAACCCGCGATCAACGCAAGCTGATTCAGGCGATGCCGCTCCCAGCGCGACTCCAAACCTTCTTCCACGACCATCCGCATTGCTTCGCGCAGCGCAAAAATCAGGGATATCGGCGGAGTGTGATGATACAGACGGTCCTTGCCCCAATAATTCATCGCCGTGGTCAAGTCGAAATACCAGCTCTGCACCTTCGTGTTCCGCTTGCGAAACACTTCTTCGGAGGCGGGGCTTACGGTGATGGGTGACATTCCCGGCGGGGCGCTGATGGCCTTCTGCGACCCGCTGAAGCAAATGTCGACGCGTTCGCGATCCACGTGCAGCGGCACGGCGGCGAGAGAAGCAACCGTATCCACCACCAGCAAGGCTCCAAATTCGTCCGCGACTTTCCGAAAGGCGTCTATCTTGGTGAGTACACCCGTGGAGGTTTCCCCCTGCGCCAGTCCGATCATCTTGATCTTCTTCCCTTTAGCAGCCCGTCGCACATCCTCAGGGTCTACTGGCTTTCCATAGGGCGCTTCAACTTTTGTCACTTTCGACGAGGCGCGCGTCGCAATCTCGTACATGCGCTCGGAGAACACGCCGTTGACGGCCACTATTCCCTCGTCCCCCTCTTCCAGAACGTTCAAGACAGAAGCTTCGATGCCGCCTGAGCCCGAGGCCGAGAGCGGCAGCGTGATGCGGTTTTCCGTCTGAAAAATCTGCCGCAGGAGGATTTGCGTCTCGTCCATGCAGCCGCGGAACCACGGGTCCATGTGACCTACGAGGGGCGTCGCCATCGCACGGTACACCCGCGGGTCCACGGAAGACGGCCCTGGCGTAAGCATCAGCCGGACCGGGGGATTGAGTTCTCCAATGTGTTGAGTCATGCGCTTTGCCCTTCTTTTTAAGTGCTGCTTTTTCCCGCTGTTAGGAGCGAACCGTCCACGGGTGTTTGTTCAGGGGACTTCCTGCCACGGCGGAACCTCAATTTTCGCGCAATCGCTTGGTGTCGTGCAACCGACAATTTGGCTCTGAGCCACGAAGCAGAGCTTCCGACTTTGTGCTTTTCACCTGAGACGGTTTGCGTCCCCCTACTCCTTGCTTGACAAAGAATGCCGCCGTAACGAAGTATCTCAGGACTCTCAGGCAAGCTTGTCAGGCTCGGAGGTCTCCCATTGGCTTGGACACAAGTTTACGACCCCACCGGACACTGGTGGCTCTCCACCCTCATCGCTGCGATCCCGGTTGTCGTTCTCCTCGGGGCCCTGGCGCTGTTGAGAATGAAAGCACATTGGGCAGCTCTGGTCGGACTTGCCTCAAGCCTCATCATCGCGATTGGCGTGTTCAAAATGCCCGCAGGCATGGGCGCACGCACTACGGTTTATGGGGCGTGTTACGGCTTATTCCCGATCGGCTGGATCATCCTCAATGTTATCTTCTTGTATGACATGAATTGCGCGACAGGCCGGTTCAAGGTCCTGCAGGAAAGCCTGATGGGCATTACCCAGGACCGGCGCTTGCAGCTTTTGTTGATTGCTTTTTCTTTCGGCGCTTTCTTTGAGGGCGCTGCGGGATTTGGCACCCCGGTAGCGGTTACCGCGGCAATTCTGATCGGCCTCGGATTCAAGCCGCTCCAAGCTTCTGGTCTTTCGCTCATCGCCAATACGGCCCCGGTAGCTTTTGGCGCGTTGGGTACGCCTTTGATTGCGCTTCAAGGTGTGACGGGGCTCGATCTCTTGCAACTCAGCGCCATGGCCGGACGAATCCTGCCTGTCTTCTCAATGCTCGTTCCCTTCTGGCTGCTGTGGACCTTTGCGGGATTCAACGGAATGATGGAGATATGGCCCGCCGTGCTGGCTGCTGGAGCGTTTTTCGCGATTCCGCAGTACCTGCTGTCCAACTATCACGGGCCGTGGTTGGTGGATGTCGTTTCCGCGGTATGCTCCATGATTGCAGTAGTCGCTTTGCTTTTCCTCTGGCATCCAAAAAGGATTTGGGGTTTCGAAGGACATGAGGCTGGCCGCACAGCTCGTGGGAGCCACGGTCACAGCTCAACAGAAGTTGCCAAAGCCTGGACTCCGTGGGCCATCCTCACCGTTGTCGTATTTCTGTGGGGACTCCCCGCAATCAAAACGATTTTGGACGGCATCTCCATTTTCAAGATTCCCGTTGCGGGCTTGCACAACTTGATCCTGCGCGTTCCTCCCGTGGTCGCGAAGCCTACTCCGGAAAGCGCGGTGTTCAATTTGAACTGGCTCTCGGCCAGCGGCACCGGGATTCTGGTCTCCGCCATCATCTCCGGATTCGTGATGGGTTTCAGCCCGATGGCGATGCTTCGCCAGTACGCAAAGACTTTCTATCGAGTGCGCTTTTCGTTAATCACCATCGCGGCTATGATGGCCATCGGGTTCATGACGCGCTATTCTGGCCTTGACGCGACGATGGGGCTCGCGTTCGCCCGCACCGGCGTGCTTTATCCATTCTTCGGAACCCTGCTTGGCTGGCTGGGCGTCGCACTGACAGGATCCGATACTGCCTCCAACGTTCTGTTCGGCAGCTTGCAGAAAATCTCAGCCACACAGGTTGGCCTTTCCCCGAATTTGATGGCGGCGGCGAATAGCTGCGGTGGAGTGATGGGCAAAATGATTGACGCGCAGAGCATCGTGGTCGCCAGCACGGCCACGGAGTGGTACGGACATGAAGGAACCATTTTGCGCTACGTTTTCTTCCACAGTATTGCGCTGGCATGTTTGGTAGGCGTCTTTGTGTTTTTGCAGGCTTATGTATTCCCGTTCACCAAGCTGGTGGTGCACTAGGCTCGCCCGCAGCCCTGAACCGTACTATTCTTTACTCGCACGCCATGGACGCCAGAATCTTCCACGAGCTTCGCGCGATCGTCGGTGACCGCGGCCTTATTTCCTCGCCGGAAGACCTGCACACCTACGAGTGCGACGGCCTCACTAATTTCCGCGTTTTGCCGCGTGCAGTTTTGCTCCCGACTTCTACCGAACAAGTTCAGGCCATCGTGCGCGTTTGTCATCGTGAGAAGATTCCCTTCGTTGCACGCGGTTCCGGGACCGGGCTGAGCGGCGGGGCGCTTCCTGTTGAAAGCGGCATCGTCCTCAGCCTTGCGCGCATGAATCGGATTCTCGAAGTTGATATTCCCAACGCGCGTGTCGTCGTCGAACCCGGCGTGATCAACATGGATGTCACTGGCCGTGTGCAGCCTTACGAATACTTCTACGCCCCCGACCCATCTTCGCAATCCGTCTGCAGCATCGGTGGGAATGTCGCGGAGAATGCGGGCGGAGCGCATTGCCTGAAATATGGTTTCACCACAACGCACGTCCTTGGGCTCGAAGTCGTTCTTCCAGATGGCTCACTCGTGCATCTCGGAGGCAAAACGTTCGACACTCCCGGCTACGACCTAGCTGGAGTTTTGGTTGGCTCTGAAGGCACGCTGGGTGTCGTGACGAAAATTATTCTTCGCATCGTCAAACGCCCGGAATGCGCCCGCACGCTGCTTGCAGCGTTTCCTTCTACGAATGAGGCCGGAGCAGCAGTCAGCGGCATCATTGCGGCGGGCATGCTCCCGGCCGCGATCGAAATGATGGATAACTTAGCCATTCAAGCAGCTGAAGCCGCGGTGCAAGCCAACTACCCCATTTGCGGCGGCCTCTTGCTTGTCGAACTCGATGGTCCGCTCGCCGAGGTCGAAGCTCTGCTTGCTCATGTCGAAGACATCTGCCGCTCGAATGGCGCGTGGGAAATTCGCGTGGCGCAATCCGACGCCGAACGCGCGCTCGTCTGGAAAGGACGCAAAGCCGCCTTTGCCGCCGTCGGCCACATCTCTCCGAATTACATCGTCCAAGATGGCGTAATTCCGCGAACAGCTCTTCCTCAAGTGATGGGCGAAATTGCGCGTCTCAGCAAAGAAAACGGCTTGCGCGTGGCCAACGTTTTTCACGCGGGGGATGGTAACTTGCATCCGTTGGTGCTGTACGATCGACGCATTCCAGGCCAAGAAGACGCTGCGCTTGCGCTTTCGATGAAAATCCTTGACCTTTGCCTCGCTTCCGGCGGCTCCATCACCGGCGAGCACGGCGTCGGCGAAGAAAAAAAGTGCATGATGTCCAAAATGTTCGCCGAACCTGACCTTGCCACCATGCAGCGGGTCCGCCGCGCGTTTGATCCTTTACAGCTCTCGAATCCAACAAAAGTTTTCCCCACGCCGCGACTGTGCGGCGAAAAGCCCGGTGAATACGTTCCGCACCCGCTCGAAACCGCCGGCCTCGCGGAGCGCTTTTAGTTTGGAGTGCAGCGGCTTGACGCTGCGTTCCGTTGTAACCTATCAGCACGATTCGCAGATGACCCCGATCTCAACCACACTTGAAAACAACTTCCGCACCCTCTTGGGCGCCGACGAGATCCGCTCCGCGGCCTCGAGCGACACAGTCTGCGGCACTCAACCGCAACTCATCCTCGAACCCGCCACGGGACACCAACTCGCGGCGGCCCTCCGTCTCGCCGACGAATCCAAGCTTGCCGTCATTCCATGGGGCGGCGGCACGAAACTTGGCTGGGGAAACCCTCCCGCGCGCGCTGACATCATTCTTTCCACGGGTCGTCTCAACAAAATCCTCGAACATGCCTGGGCTGATCTCACAGTCACCGTCGAGGCGGGTTGCACCATTCTAACTCTGCAGCAAACGCTCGCCCAACATGGCCAGCGCCTTGCGCTCGATCCACTCTGGCCCGAACGTGCCACTGTTGGCGGCATCCTTTCCACCAATGACAGCGGAGCCCTTAGGCTCCGCTTCGGCGCGCTCCGCGACTTGGTCATTGGCGTCACCATCGCTCTTGCTGATGGCACGCTTGCCAGCAGCGGCGGCAAAGTCGTCAAGAATGTGGCAGGCTACGACCTACCGAAACTCGTCACTGGCGCCTTTGGTACGCTTGGAGTCATTACGCGCGCCGTCTTTCGTCTCCATCCGGCGCCCGGCAATACTCGCTCTTTTTCTATTTCGACCGGCACTCCGGAAGACACGCAAAAACTCGCCCTGGCCATCCAGGATTCCAAGCTTGCTCACATAGCCATTCAATCGCATTTCTCAGCCGAAGCGCGGCCGTCCACTGACATTCTCTTTGAAGGGACCGAAGCCGGCCTCGACGGGCAGGCCACTAACTTACGAACCCTCTGCGGCTCCGCGCAAATCCCCGAAATCTCGGCCGCAGTTTGGAACGCACGCCAAGACCTTTGGTCGTTTTCCAATCCAGAGGAAACCGCCATCGCCAAAATCAGCGCCCTACCCACCGATCTCGCGCGCTCTGTCGAACCCTTACGACGCGCCGCTGAATCTGCACACCTCCGCTGGAAATTCCTGATTTACGCCACCGGCCTCGGCTGGCTTCGCCTCGAAGGCTCTTCGGACAACTTGCATCGTGCACTCATGACCTTGCGAACCGAGATCGAAAAAATGGGCGGCTCTCTCGTTCTCTTCCATCGCCCCGCAAACATGCCCGCCTTCGATGCCTGGGGCACACCTGGTGATTCCCTGCCCCTCATGAAATCTGTCAAGCAGCAGCTTGATCCCGCAAATACTCTTAATCCTGGCCGCTTCCTCGGCGGCATCTGAATTCTCCCTTGCTCTCATTAAATTGACTTGCCATCCACCGCCGCATACCATGAACTTTCGCAAAGTTCATCGCATGATTGGCACCCTTGTATCGAACTACCGGATTGTGGAGAGACTTGGCGGCGGCGGAATGGGTGTTGTCTATAAGGCCGAAGACGCGCGCTTGGGCCGCTTCGTTGCTCTGAAATTTCTTCCCGACGAACTAGCCAAGGATCCCATGGCGCTGGAGCGCTTCCAGCGCGAAGCGCGCGCCGCATCTTCACTGAATCACCCAAGCATCTGCACCATTTACGACATTGGTGAATCCGGGGGCCGCAGTTTCCTGGTTATGGAGTTTCTTGAAGGGCAAACGCTTCGCGACCGCATCGCCGGCATCCCTCTGCCATTAGAGTCGCTTCTCGACCTAGGTATCCAAATTGCCGACGGCCTCGATGCTGCTCACGCCAAAGGCATCGTCCATCGCGACGTGAAGCCGGCCAACATTTTCGTAACCACCCGCAACCAGGCCAAGATTCTCGATTTTGGTCTTGCCAAGATCGGCCCGCGCACTGCTTCTCCGGCGACAGTCGCGATGACCGCCTGGGGCGCGACGGTGCTCGACGATAACTTGACCAGTCCTGGCACCGCCCTCGGAACGATTGCCTACATGTCCCCTGAGCAGGTGCGCGGCGAGAGTCTCGACGCCCGCACCGATTTGTTTTCTTTCGGTGTTGTTCTTTATGAAATGGCTACGGGCAAACAAGCTTTTGCCGGTTCCACTTCCGGTTTGGTCTTTGATGGAATTCTGAATCGCCAGCCCGTTGAACCTCTTACCCTCAATCCTATTCTTCCACTCGAACTCGACCGTATCTTGAACAAATCCCTCGAAAAGGACCGTGGGCTCCGTTACCAAACCGCTTCGGACCTGCGCGCGGACCTGCAACGCCAGCAACGCGATTCCACCTCCGGGAAAGTCAAGGTCTGGCAGGCTTCTTCCGCCGCAGTTGCCGCTCAACAGACGCAAAATGCCGCGCCGGGATCCTCGCCACAAACGAGCACCGAGAAAAAATTGACGCGCTCCGCGACGAACA
This sequence comes from Candidatus Acidiferrum sp., assembly GCA_035280045.1. Lineage (GTDB taxonomy): Bacteria > Acidobacteriota > Terriglobia > Acidiferrales > UBA7541 > Acidiferrum. Next base: position 6,042 of record DATEGP010000014.1, on the reverse strand, counting down.
AAAAGATTGCAGGCATTTGCGGAGGCATGGCCAGTTATTTTCAAGTGGATGCCACACTCGTCCGGGTGCTCTGGCTGATTGCTGCCCTTGGTTTGGGGTTCCCTTTTATCGCCTATCTCGTTCTCTGGATGGTTCTGCCCTTAGCACCAAACGGGCTGACCCCTGGGTCCGCAACCACAGCGGGGACCGGCCAGTCAGACATTGGAACAAACACCGCGCGGTCCGGCACTAAAACCTTCATGGTTGTGATCGTAGTGCTTATTCTTGCCGTTCTTGCGGGTGTCACTTTGCCCTTCTTGCTTCGCGACCGTCACCACGCCGATTTCTCCTCCATCCGCATGCAGCGAATCACGACCAGCGGCCAAGCCCTTTCTGCGGCACTCACTGCCGACGGACGCTATGTGGTTTACAGCCAGGACGACAATGGGAAGAAAAGCCTTTGGTTGCGCCAACTTGCCTCGACCAATAGCGTTCAACTCCTCCCTCCCGCGCCGCGCGCCCTCCTAATTCCGGAATTCACTCCCGATGGCAGCTTCATTGATTATCTGGAAAGAGTGAGCCTGACGGATCGATCTGGGACCCTTTACCAGATTTCTGTGCTGGGAGGCACGCCGCGCAAACTCGTGGACAGCCTGGATAGCCCCGTCACTTTCTCTCCCGACGGCAAGCAGATGGCTTTTGTTCGCAACGATACTATCAAACGTGAGTCCGACCTCATCATCACAGATTCATCTGGTAGCCATGAAACCACGCTAGCTACGCGCCGCAGCGGCAATGACATCGGTCCCTTTGCGATTCCTTCCTGGGCACCGGATGGCAAGACCATTACTGTTTCGGTTACCGATCCAGCGACGGATGGCTTGAACTACCATCTGCTGAACGTCTCCACCAGCGACGGATCCACCAAACCCTTTTCACCTGTGCATTGGAGAACCATCAACCACCTTCTCTGGATTCCCGACGGCAGCGGCATTCTCATCGCCGCACAAGAAAAAACCGGTGCTCCACAGCAAATCTATTGGAACGCGCCAGGCAGCGCGGAGGCACACAAGATTACGGCTGACGTGAATGGTTATATCTCTCTCGGCGTGGCCTCGGATTCGCGCTCTCTCGTGGCTGTCCAGAGCGACATCAACGTCAACCTCTGGGTCGGTCCCGCCAGCGATCCTGACGCCGCGGTGCAAATCACGTCCGGCCGGATGGACGGCATTGGCGGACTCGCTTGGACCATGGACGGCCGCATCGTTTACCAAGGCAACGTTGGCGACACCTATCAAATCTGGATGGTGAATGCCGATGGCTCGAGCGTGCACCAAGTGACCAACGATCGCTATTTCCACACACAACCTGCCGTTTGCCAATCAGGCCGCTCGATTGTTTTTGAATCCGACCCCACGGGCATACATCACCTCTTCAAAATGGACCTCGACGGCAACAACATCGCACAAATCACAAATGGCGGTGGCGAAGGTAGCCCCAGCTGCAACATCCGATCGAACGATCTGGTATTTTCCGGGACGAGCAAAGACGGCCGCAATCTTCTCTATCGGATGGACCTGGGCGGGGGTCCTTCCGTACCTCTTTCCGATGTCCTGATGCTGGGCGGCGCAGATTATTCCCCAGATGGAACTCGCATCTTGGCGGCCTTTTTGGATCCTAAGACTGGCAAGATCAAGGGCTACGTCCTTCCCGCATCAGGGGGCGCTCCGCTCTTTGTGAGCGATCCGCCGCCCACAATCGACGCTGCGGGAATCATCGGGTGGACGCCCGACAGCCGCGGCATGACGGCTCTGGATGACCGCAGCGGCGCGCCTAATCTCTGGATCTTGCACTTCGACCATAGTCCTGCAAAACAGCTCACTCATCTCTTCAAATCAGAAATTCACGAGTTTGCGTGGTCTCCCGACGGCAAGCGCATCGCGCTTTCCCGCGGCCCCACGGAACAAAATGTTGTGCTCATCAAAACCGCCGGTCAGTAATTGTGGCGAGGCAACTTCCTAAAAAAACGGAGGCGGGAAATCGCTGTTTTAGTGGCTCTCGCTTTGCGCTTCCGCTGCGAAGTTTCCGCGTTTGCCCTCAGTCACGAGCGTCATCCAGCGCGGGTAGGTTTTCTTGAAGTCCGCGATGATCAACTCATACGGCACATCTGGATAATTCCCGCGCTCACGAACATACTCCATGTGCCTTCGGCCTCCGCGGTCGAACTCATGAAAGAGCGAATCGTGCTGCCCATCGAACTCCAGCGGATGCACTCCGAACCTCTGGCACAGGCTCAAATTGAACGCCGGAGTCGCTTTCACCCATCGGCCCTCCAGGTAAAGTTCCGTGAAGCTGTGCCAGATGAAAAGGTCGCCGCCCATCAACTCGAGCAGTTTCTTCGTGGACAAATGGTTGCGCACGTCCGCATATCCCACCCGCGCAGGGAGAGCTATTGAGCGTGCCGCAGCAGCGAGCAAGGCCGCTTTTGGAATGCAGAACCCACGCTTGGCGCGCAGGCAATCGCTTGCCCGGAAGTACCGAGGTTCCGCACCCCCGTAATAGGGATCGTAGAGAATTTCGTCCCGCACGGCATAATACAGTTTCACGGCACGTGAAACATCGTCACCCGCGCTTGCGCCCGTCTTCTTCGCAAACTCCCGCACGTCCGGGTCGCCGCTATCAATGAACTCCGTTGCGGTAAGGTATTGCTCAAGCTCCATCGTGCCCTTCATCGCGACCCTATGTTACTGCGGTCGTGAATAATTCTGAATATTCGCAGGAGCAGGAATTGCAGGATTGCCACGCGGGTCAGCCACGGGAGCCTGCGAAATCCATTTCATGGGAATTACACCTGTCCAGGCCTTTGCAGCGTAGTCATTGTCGTCATTCACAGCAAAGCCCGTGCGCACCTTCGCGGAAGCCTCCACTAAGGGAACGGACAGCACTATGGTGCCTTTCAACTCCTGCTCAGTGGGAGGAAGCACGGTAGCCCACCGGCCGCGAATCACGTACTCGACAAAGTCACGCATTGCCGCAAGTTTCGCGGCTTCGCCTTCCACGATTTCCGCTTTTCCCATCACGACCACGGAGCGGTAATTCACCGAGTGGCCTGTCGCGCTGGGCGCGCAAACGATACCATCGAGCAGCGTGACATTCAGGCAGAAGGGCGCGCCGCTCGAAAGCGTTCTCATGAGGCGGCTCGCGGTCGAACCGTGCAGAAACAATTTGTCGCCCACGCGCACATAGTTGGTTGGCACAACGATGGGCATCCCATTGTCAATGAACGCCACCTGACAAACGAAGGCTTCATCCAGAATGCTGTAGATCAGTTCGCGGTCGTAACTTCCGCGGTCCGGCTTGCGGCGGACTTTGGTTCTTTCAGTCGGAGTAAATTTGCTCATGCACGAAGACTAGCCGTTGTGGAGACGTCGCCGCAAGCGCCAATCTCGACGCACAGGAATTGACGTCCCCTCGCAATCGTGTACGCTTTGAAACGCCGTTCCCCTTGCAAAGAAGGATCGAGATCCATGGCGAAGCCCGCACCGGTTTTTACGCGCGAGACGTTTCGATTCTTCAAAGACCTAGGCCGCAATAACACCAAAGCCTGGATGGATGCAAACCGCGACCGATACAAGTCCGAAGTCGTCCAGCCGTTTCGCCGACTGCTCGAAGAGCTTTCACAAGATGTTCTGAAGCTTGACTTGCGCTTCGACGTTTCCGGCCGGACGGGCCCGAACTTTTCGCGGATCAATCGCGACATTCGGTTCGCGAGAGACAAGACGCCCTACAAAACGCAGATGTATCTGAAGTTCTCTGTTCCCGTGCCCGACAATGGAGAAACCGGCCAGCTCTATGTTGGTCTCTCCGCAAAAACAGTTACTGCAGGCTTCCGTATCTACTCGGGAGGAAAACGCAAAGCATCCATCCTCGCCTTGATAGGCCAGACGCGCGTCCAGGCCGAACCAGCTTGGGTCAGCAAACAGAAAAAGCGTCTCAGCCGCCGCTACGAAAGCTACTGGTACACGACACAAAAGGGCGAGTGGACGAAGCATTCCGGCTGGCCAGTGGCGCCCGAAAACTGGAACAAGATTCTCGCGTGGATCGTACGCCGCAAGCTAACTCCTGCGGCGGCGACGCAAGCTTCCTTTCTCCGCGAGCTGGTGAAGATTTTCCGCGACCTCTATCCTCTGCTGCGCTACACTTCGCTGCCAAAGTAAGCGAACGACGCAGGGAGGAGGAGTGCGTATGAGCCACACCCTCGACCGGTCCCGGACTCGCAGAAAATTTCTAAAGATGCTCGGCGCCAGCCCATTGATTGCGGGTTCGAGCATGCTTTCAGGCGGTCTTGCAAACCTTCTTCACGCCTCGCCAAACCAAGAGAGAAGCTTTCTGAAGTGGCTTGAAGATCTACAGAAAAGAGATGACGTCTCTTCTCCCGACCAGGTCCTCAACGTGATGGATTTCGAGCCGCTGGCGCAGAAAGTGGTGCCGGTGGCGCATTGGGGCTACCTCGCCACGGGAGTCGATGACGACGCGACCGTGCGCATCAACCACGACGCGTATTCGCGCATCCAGATACGCGCACGGCGGCTCGTGGACGTTGAAAATGTGGATATGTCGACCTCACTCTTCGGCACGAAGTGGAGTTCGCCAATCGTGCTGTCGCCGGTGAGCGCACAAAAGGCGTTTCATCCCGAAGGGGAAGCAGGCGTTGCGAAAGCGGCAGGAGCGAAGGGCCATTTGATGATGTTGTCCACGGTAGCGACGGCTTCGATTGAAGACGCATTGGCCGCCAGCGGGAAGCAGGTGTGGCAGCAGCTCTATCCAACCAACGTGTGGGAAGTGACGCAGGCGATTATCAAGCGCGCGCAGGCGGCGGGATCGCAGGCAATTGTGTTGACCGTGGATCTGCACGACGGCAGCAACCGTGAAACGTTGTTCCGCGCACAGAGAGCGGACAAACGGGAGTGCGCGATGTGCCATACCGGAACCTATACGTCGTTTGGCCGGGGCAGGACCGGAGCGCTTTCGGCGCCGGCCACATCGGGATTCGCGGGATACGTTGCCCGCAAGCCGATGTTTAAGGGGATAGACGTTTCGAAAGTCACCCAGTTGTATCCGATGGACGTGAACTGGGACTTTGTGAAGCGGCTTCGCGATACTGTGACGGTTAAATTGCTGATTAAGGGCATCGTTACTCGCGAAGACGCGCAAGTCGCTTTAGAGCACGGCGTAGATGGGTTAGTTGTCTCGAATCATGGCGGGCGCTCGGAGGACACGTTGCGTTCCACGATCGAATGCTTGCCGGAGGTTGTGGAAGGAGTCGGCGGCAAAGTCCCTGTGATTGTGGATGGAGGCGTGAGGCGTGGCACGGATGTTTTCAAAGCGCTGGCACTTGGAGCGACGGCGGTCGGATTTGGCAGACCGCACTCCTGGGGACTGGCGGCATTTGGCCCCGCGGGCGTGGAAGCGGTCCTGGAGATTTACCGGCGAGAATTACGCACCATCATGCGGCAGGCGGGAACAATCTCGGTTGACAAAATCACGCGCGATTACCTAGGCCCTCGTCCATCCTGATCTCGGCATCAGCATTGCCTCACGGCGCCCACAGGCGCAAGCCGATCAGGTGCCAAGAGGAAAGAAACAGCGTGATTACGCAGCACGCGCTCGACACCAGCATTGCATAGATGCGCTCCACTTTGTGCATTTCTGCCTTCGGCACGCTCACGGCCAGCGCAAGGCCTACAAGCGAAAGCATCATGAATACGATGGTCATCGCCCAAATCAGGAATGACCAGAAGTTAAAAGCCCCGATGTTGTCCATCGCCTTGGTAAACGCAAAAAGCACCAAGAGAAGACCAAGCACTGCAAACAACGGGACAGCTCGGACGCGCACTTGCTTCACTCCTTTTACTTTCTTGGTGAATTTCGCTAGGAGTAGCCACCCTCCCCAGAACAATGCATAGGGCAGCGCTGCGGCCATCACGATCGCAGATGCAGTCAGAAGGAGCAGCCGCGTGAACACCCAAATGGGGAAGACTCTTTCTCCATAGGCCTCCCCGT
>DATEGP010000013.1:0-28664 GCA_035280045.1 Candidatus Acidiferrum sp. | reverse complement strand
GCTTCGAATCCCGGATCCGATTGCTGTGCTTTCTGAAGGCTGCGGGTGAAGAGTCCCGCGCAGACCAGCAGAACGAGCGAGAGTGAAATCTGCGCCACCACCAGGCCACTCAAGAGACGAGACTTGTGCAAAGTAAGCGAGGCGCTGGTCGCTTCCTCCTTGAGAACAGATTGCACCGGCAGGCTCGAAGACCGCAGGGCCGGAAAAATACCAAAGATGATCGCCGCGAGGATGGAAACCGCAATCGTCACGAAAAGCACGCGTTGATCGATGTGCTCGTCGTGCGTGAACGGAAGAGTGCTGGGCGGAAAGAAAGCGACGATGCTGCGAGAAGTCCACACCGCAATCACAATGGCAGCAGTACCGCCGAGCAGACCAAGCAGCAGGCTCTCGATCAAAAACTGGCGGATGATCTGTTTGCGTGAAGCGCCCATTCCCAGCCGGATGGCAATCTCGCGGCGGCGTCCGACCGAACGCACCAACAGAAGACTGGCAACGTTGGCGCAGGCCAGCAGGAGTAGGACCCCGGCAAGCCCCAGCAACATCGGAAGAATCTTGTAAAGATAACCGTTAATACCAAAGGGAGAGCGCCAAAGGGGGTCGAGAGAAATCTCGTTCGGACTATCCCGGTGATCCTCCGGGAACCGCTCGGCGATTCCCCGCATGAGCAGGTTCAGTTCAGCCTGCGCCTGATTCTTCGTGACACCCGGGCGAAGCTTTCCGAGCACGATCAGCCAGAAAATGCCGCGATAATCGGGGCGGTTAAAACCCCAAACATCACGATCCATCGAGACAGGAATCCACAGTTCGGTGCGAAGCCCGGGTGCACAGCCAGTGAAGTCCCGCGGGGCTACCCCAACAACGGTGTAGGGATGGCGATTGATCTGAATCGTTTTGCCGACGATTTGCGGATCACCCGCGAAATGGTTCTGCCAGACGGCGTAACCGATGACGATCACTGCAGCGCCGGCACGCAGCGTTCCTTCTTCCGGAAGAAAAGCGCGGCCGAGAATCGGGTGGACGCCGAGAACGTCAAAGTAACTGGCGGTGGTCAGGGCCCCGTAAATGCGCTCCGGCTTCGCGACGCCGGTGAGAGACATGTAGTCATCGTGATAGCCGAGAAGTCCGGAAAAAGTTTGAGTGCGCTCGCTGAGGTCACGAAGGTCGGGATAAGAAAATGGCGGGGTGGGATGATCGGTGCGATCGCCGCGCATGACGGTGACAAGGTCGCTCGTGTGAGCGACTCCCGGAATCGGGTTCAGCAACGTAGCGCTGATCCAACTGAGCACGGTGGTATTTGCGGCGATGCCGAGCGCCAGTGTAAGAACGACGATGGCCGTGAATCCGGGGCTCTTGCGGAGGCCACGCTGGCTGTAACGCAAATCCTGCCAGAGCATTTCAACGAGAGATTCCCAACCTCCGGACCGAACCGATTCTTTCGTGGTATCCACGTGACCATGCTCCAGTCGGACTGCCCGACGAGCTTCCCGCGGACTCATGCCGCGCCGGATCTTTTCTTCGGCGGCCATTTCAAAGTAGCTGCGAAGCTCCTCATCCAACTCACGATTGACCTGTTCTTTTCGGAAAAGGGACCGCAGCCCGCTTCCAAGATTTCGCAACAAGGACATAAGCTCACCCCTGCGACGCCTCGAGAATCCTGGCGATGGCCGCCGCTTGCCGGCCCCATTCTCGCGTTTCGCTGCTGAGTCTCTGTCTTCCCTTCTTAGTCAGAACGTAATACTTCGCGCGGCGGTTGTTCTCGGTGGCCTTCCATTCGCTATCGATGAGTCCGTCGCGTTGTAGCCGCTGAATCGCAAGAAATAACGACCCTGTGTTGGGACGAAAAACGCCTTTGCTCATCTGCTCGATGCGGACGGATATCCCGTATCCATGCATCGGTTCCAGCGCCAGCGTCTTCAGAACGAGCATGTCCAAAGTCCCTTGAACGAGGTCGCTTGACTTATCCGCCATCAGAGTCCCCTCTTCCTACTGGCATCCAAGTGGAGCATACACCTCTCCTACTGGTTGTCAAGAGGAGAGTTGGAAAGAACGCCAGAGGTTGCCTTAGCCTTGGAACCTGAAATGGGGCCCAGGATGACCATCTCTAAGTCCAGTACATCACCTATAATCAACCTGTGTCTTCGTTTCTTTCTTCCGTTCATCGCGAACTCGTTGCATCCTCGGCGAACTCCGGCGAGCGCCTAGACCGTTTTCTGGCCGCCAATTTTCCTGAACTTAGCCGCACGCGCGTGCAGGAGCTGATTGACGCCGGCCGGGTCCTGGTGGATGGTAACGCGGCAAAGAAAGGTTCAGTCCGGCTTCGAGGTGGAGAAAAAATCGCAGTCGAAATCGTTGAGCGTCCCGCGGTGGTTGCAAAAGCAGAAGCCATCGCGCTCGAAGTCCTTTATGAAGACGAAGACGTGATTGCCATCAACAAACCCGCGGGGATGACCGTTCATGCCGGCGCGGGAAATCCGTCCGGCACTCTGGTGAACGCGCTACTTGGCAGAGGGTTGGAACTTTCGAAAGGCGGCGACCCTCTTCGCCCCGGAATCGTGCATCGCCTCGACAAAGAAACTTCCGGCGTGATTCTCGTCGCCAAGAATGACGCCGCCCACGCAAAGCTCGGCGAAGCCTTTCAGCAGCGCGCCGTGAAAAAAACGTACATCGCTCTGGTGCAGGGCATTTTGAAAGAAAAAAACGGCTCCATCGAGCTGGCCATCGGCCGCGATCCCATCCACCGTACGCGCATGGCCACACCGAAGAAATCCTGGCGCGGAGCGGCCATCGCGAATCCCCGCCACGCGCGCACCGACTGGCGCGTGCTTGCGAACATCGACAGCTCCACTCTCGTCGACGTCCAACTCCACACTGGCCGCACGCATCAAATCCGCGTGCACTTTTCCGCATTAAAACATCCCGTCGTGGGCGATACGCTCTACGGAGCAGCTGCGAGTCTGCGCACTGGCAAAATCACCCTGCCGAAACTCGATCGCAATTTTCTGCACGCCGCCCGCCTCGGCTTTGCCCAGCCGCGCACGGGCGTCTGGCTCGAGGTTCGCGCCCCGCTGCCGGCCGAACTCCGCGAATTTTTAGCGAAACTTTGTTCTGCCGCCGGGGAGCCGCAAAGCCGAATTGACGCTGCGCTTGCAGCGTACCTATAATTCTTAACACCCATGAACCGGCCAAACATTCGCATCGCCGCCTTTCTGGCGGCATCGCTCTTGCCTCCCGCCTCCGCGGCTTGGGCGCAGCAGCAGTCTTCTTCTGGCCCGGCGAAGCAGGCATCTCCGTCCTCCGCCCAATCGGCGGGCCAGCAGCAAACGCCGCCACCTTCTACCCAGCAAGCCCCGCCGACCACCCAGGAAGCCCCGCCGCCAGGCGGCCAAACCTTCAAGCGCGAAGTCAACCTCGTCGACGTCCTTTTCACCGTCCTCAATCGCCGCAATAAATTAGTGCCGGATTTGGAGCAGGGTGATTTTAAAGTTTTTGACGACGGCAAGCCGCAGGCGATTCACTATTTCAGCAAACAATCGGATTTGCCCCTGCGCATCGGCATGCTGCTTGACACTTCGAACAGCATTCGCGACCGCATCAAATTCGAACAGGACGCTTCGGTCAGTTTTCTTTTCAGCGTGCTTCGCCGCAACAAAGATGAAGCCTTCGTCATGACCTTCGACGACGAGCCGCAAATCCTTCAGGCCTTCACCAGCGATACGGGAGCCCTGCGCGATCAGATCATAGGAACGCGCGCGGGAGGCGGCACGGCCATCTACGACGCCATCTTCGAAGCTTGTTCCAAGCAGTTGAACCATCCGCCTCGCCCCGCCGGTGACCAGCCCGACGTCGTTCGCCGCGTGATGATTCTCATCAGTGATGGCGAAGACAATCTGTCCACGCACACGCGCTCGGAAGCCATCGAACTCGCGCAGCGCACCAGCGTGGTCATTTACACCATCAGCACCAGCACGCAATGGGTCGCGCTCGAAGAAACCAATCCCGAAAAAACTTCCAACCGAAAATATCACTTGACCGATGGCGATAAGATTCTCCAGGACCTCGCGGAAGAAACCGGTGGCCGCGCATTTTTCCCCTATCACGTGGACGACCTCGACCAATCCTTCCAGGACATCGGCGACGAGCTCCGCAATCAGTATTCGATTGCTTATCAGCCGGAGAATTATGTCCTTGATGGCCGTTACCACCGTATTCGCGTCGAAGTCCCCGATCACAAGGGCTACAAGGTGAGCGCGCGGCGCGGCTATTACGCGCGGCCCAATACAGGGAATAATGCTGCGGGAGATTCGAATTCCTCTGGGCCGCAGGGAACGCCACAAGGTTCACCGCAGGGAACCTCGAAGCCTTAAATCGCTGCGCGATTGTGTGCATCGCGATTTCGATTATCGCGCCTTCGAACTTTTCGGTTTGGCGGAGACGCTCGGTGGGCGGTTCTTGTTTGAAACGAAGTGGGCGGTAGAGCCGTCTCACCTGTAGTCTGACGTGTCGGTGGGCCAGAATATTCCAATTCAGCAAGCGGGCAGCGCGAAAGTACGGAGGCGGGTGTGCGAAATCATAAGAAAGCTCTGCTGATTTTCCTGTTGATGGTGGCCGTGGTTCCGCTGAGCGCGCAAGCGCCGGGCACGGCGGACCTGAACGCCATCCAGCAAATCAAGGACGAAGGCTTCAATCACTCGCAGGTGATGGACATCATGAGCTGGCTCACCGATGTCTACGGCCCGCGGCTGACGAATTCGCCGAACGCGAAGCAGGCCGCCGACTGGACCATGGGCAAAATGAAGGAATGGCAGCTTGCCAACGTGCACCTCGAGCCGTGGCAATTCGGCAGGGGCTGGTCCAACGAACGATTTTCGCTGCAGGCGATTTCGCCGCGGCCGTTTCCGCTGATCGCGTACGCGAAAGCGTGGACGCCGGGCACGAATGGTGTAGTGACCGGGGAAGCGGTGTGGGCACCGATTCAAAAAGCAGAGGACATAGAACAGTATCGCGGAAAGCTCAAGGGAAAGTTCGTCCTGACGGCGCAGCAGCCGGAAATTCCCGGGCGCACCGAAGCGCAGTTCCATCGTTACACCGATCCCGAGCTGGTCGAGGAATCCACGCAGCCAGTTCCCACTTCGCGGCCCCCGGTTGATGATCGCTTCGCGCGTTTTCGCGCACAGCGCGAGCTGAACGAAAAGATTCAGAAATTTCTCGTGGAGGAAGGCATCGCCGCGTGGCTCGAGCCTTCGCCGGGAGATGACGGCACGACCTACGTTTCCAGCGGCGGAAGCCGCGATCCCAAGGATCCTCCCGCGCCGTGCCGCGTGGCGGTGGCCAGCGAAAATTACGGCCGGCTGATGCGCATGCTCGAGAAGAAAGTTCCCGTTACGCTGCAAGCGGACATTCAAAACAAGTTCTACGACAACGACCTGAATTCCTTCAACATCATTGGCGAGATCCCCGGCTCCGAAAAAGCCAAGGCCGATGAAATCGTGATGGTCGGCGCGCACTTCGATTCCTGGCATTCCGGAACGGGCGCCACGGACAACGGCGCGGGCTCCGGCGTGATGCTCGAAGCGATGCGCATCCTCAAAACCACGGGCGTGAAGCTGCGCCGCACCGTCCGCATCGGCTTGTGGACCGGCGAAGAGCAAGGTTTGCTCGGCTCGCGCGCTTACGTGAAACAGCACTTCGCCGATTGGGAGCCCGACACGGCCACCACGGAAAAAATCAAAATCCTTCCCGAGCAAGCCAAGCTCGACGCGTATTACAACGTGGACAACGGCTCAGGGAAAATCCGCGGCGTCTATCTCCAGGGCAACGAAGCGATCGCGCCGCTCTTTTCGCAGTGGATGGAGCCGTTCCACAATCTCGGCATGAACACGCTGACGATTCGCAACACCGGCGGCACCGATCATCTTTCGTTCGACGCCGTGGGCCTGCCCGGCTTTCAATTCATCCAGGACCCGCTGGATTACGACACGCGCACGCACCACTCCAACATGGACGTGTACGAGCGCATCCAGGAAGCGGACATGAAGCAGATGGCCGTGATTGTCGCTTCGTTCGTCTACCTGACCGCCAACCGCGACGAAATGGTTCCGCGCAAGCCGCTCCAGAAAACGCGCCCCAAACGCACGAGTCCGTTCTAGGCGTTTCGGACAGTCTTGCGATGTTGTTATCGATAATCGAAAGAAATTGAGTTGCTCTTTCCGTTCGCGTTGGAGACGGAGAGTCGATAAATCCGAATACCACGAATGAAGCTCTCCCCTTCGGGGGCCGGCGCTTGGAACGTAATCGTTTTCCCGTCGACTGACGAAAGGTTGCTTACCTCGGCAGATCCTATTTCCACATTGTTGCCGGTTGGAGCGAAGCCATTACCTCGTATTGTAATCACGTTCCCGGGTGACACAAGTTGATTTGGATAGAGCAGCGAAATTGACACCGGCGTCGCTGCCGACGGGGCTACAGTAAAATCCACGGAGTTGCTGACCACCCCGCTTGTGTCCAGGTTAATCATAATGTGGAAGCTACCTGGCGGCGTTGGTATGCCGCAGAACTCAGCGGACCGCGGGCAGTCGTTGATGTCGATGTGGCCTGCGGGGGTCGGAACGCAATTTTCGTTAACATCAATATATCCGGGCTGACAGCTAATCGTGTCGATCGAGTTGGGGACCAGAAACGTCAGAGAGTTTCCGTCCGGAGCTATGGTAGGCTCCGGCATATCATTGTTCTGGAATTCCGGGAACATCAAGATCGCCGGGTAATTGGGTATCCTAAACCCGCTGCCATAAACCGTAACCATTGTCCCGGGAGGCGCGGCTTCTGGATCAACCCTGGTAATGACGACCGGAGGTTTTAAGCTCAATGTCTTCAGCATCGCGGCCACATCACGAACGATATTTCTGAGTTCTTGACTATCTCTCTTAGGGAGGTTGTTCACATCCGTGGTGTCATAGGAGAGGGTGATGCTGTACTCACTTTCGCTGCCACGGTCGACGAATATAGAGCCGAACCACGCGGGCTGAGGACTCCGTGGGAAAGTGCAGAAACTTCCAGTCTTCGAGTTGTCGGTGTAGAGATTGTTTAGCGAAATCGTGCTGTTGACAACCGTTCTGTCGGTCTGTGAGCATTCCCAGCCGCCGGCTGGTTGGTCTACATTGCGCATGACGGCATTGACGCTCGACATTCTCGCAGTAATTTCGGGAAATCTTCCGCCCATTATGCCGCTTGCGTGCGTAAACATCGCATTAATGGATAGGATGTATTTTCCATGGATGATATCGAGGATCTGATTTTCAGGGCGCGCTCTCCACTCAGGCAGAATTGTTATCGTAAGAAAGTGATTGGAGAAAGTTCCATCCGTTGTTGACGAAGCCGCGAGCTGACTCGCATTACTGGAGGCAGCTTGGAACCACGGACCAGCACCAGAAATTGCCGAATGCCAATTCCCCGCCGCGGCTAATACGCCTGTTAGGGTAAGCAGGACGGTGAGCCATAAGACGGCTATTCCTTCATCGGAGCGGGGAGACAAGGCTTACTTTGGCCTCTTCGATAGCGGCGATGGCGAGTTCGCGGCTCACGGTTGGATACTGTTCCAGAAATTGATCCACAGTGTCGCCGCCTTCGAGATAGTCAATGAGGATTTTGAAAGGCACGCGCGTCCCGCGGAAGACGGGCTCGCCGCCAAGAATGTTCGGGTCTTTCGTGATCGCACGCGCCATCAGAGACCTCAATTACTTCCAGTCTAACAGGGAGAGCGGAGGGGGAAAAGAGAAGACGCTAGCGAAAAACAGCCCAAACGCACCAGCCCGTTCTAGGCGTTCAAAGAAAAAAGCGGCGAGTGCAGGGTGGCCCCACGAAGCTTGGGGCCAACGAGTGGCAAGACGGGACTTCTCCACACATCCATTATGGCCGGCGGGCTCGCTACGGGCCTGCCGCGCGCCGGGCTGCATTTGTGTCAGAATGACTCGCGGAATCCGAACGCATGAGCAACTCCGTTGCTCAGCCTAGCGAGCGAACCACAACTATGTTTGATCCCGTCGTTACCTATCGCGGCACGATCTATCCCTGGCATTGCGATCATATGGGCCACATGAACGTTATGTGGTACGTGGGAAAATTCGATGAAGCAACCTGGCACCTAATAGCGTCCGCCGGCCTGACGCGCAAGCGCATGCGCGAAGAGGGCTTTGGGATGGCGGCGGTAGAGCAGCGCATCGAGTACAAGCGCGAGTTGCTGGCCGGCGATCTGATTACGATTCGTTCCTGGTTTCAGGAGGTGCGCGAGAAGGCCCTGCTCTTCGTGCACGAAATGGTCAATGAGGAGACGCGGGAAGTCGCCGCGCGCACGTTTTTGACTGGCGTTTGCCTGGATACGAAGACAAGGAAAGCGAGACCCCTGCCAGCGGACGTTCGAGATCGCATTGTAATTACCTCCGCCAAAGGATCCCACGATCACGAGCAGAATGGTCACCTCAAGCAAGAAGCGCAGCGCGCCACGGCTATCCGGCGAATCCAGAAGCTGGCCGCTGGTCTTTCCCTGGACGGATTGAGGGTTCGGGACCTGGTTAAGGAGGGGCGGCGCCGCTGACGCCACCGCGACGAAATGGCGCCGCGCAAGGCCGCTGCAGAAAACGCACCCCAAACGCACCAATCCATTCTAGCTGACTAATTCCGCTGCCTGCAGGGTGACGACTAACACTGTCATTGGGCGGAGTTGAAGCGCACCTTCGGGTAGAGAATCGAAACGTCCTTTGAATTGGCTTCCACGTGAAGCTTCACGCCCTTCTTTGCATCGGGATTTTCTGGAGATGCGTACGTCACTCTGCAGGATCCCAGCACCGCCGCGCTAATCCCTTGAAGAGCCTTGGCAAAGTCACGGTTTTCTTCAACTACGTAAGCCAAGCCTCCCGTCTCCTCGGTGATCCGTCTGGAGACTTCGAGCGCGCGTTTGCGCGCTATCTTGCCTTGTAAGCCGGCATCATCGTCCACTACCGCATACACGGTCGTGGAAGTTCGCTGCGCGGCACTCCACGCTTCATCACTCCGCACGCGGCTGGAGTTGTCTTCCCAATCCCCTACCACCACCAGGATTCGATGTCCGGAACGGCCTTTGAAGTCCGCCCCCGCAGCCGCTTTGATAGCGTCATAAAGAGCTGTTGAACCCACGGGTTGGTGCTTTCTGAGTTTTTCAAATACCGGGAATATCTCCGCCCGATCCGACATCAGCTCGCTTAGTTTATAAATCCTGTCTCCAAATGAAATGACATAGGTTTTGTCTTCTCGAGTCAGAATATGTTCCAGAAACGCCTCAAGTTCATCGTAATGGGAGAGCAGGTGTGAATCCATTCTCCTGCTGCCGCTCACGTCGGCAAGAATTCCCAGCAGCAGAGGCTCCGGCCTGTTGCAGTTCACTTTATCGATCTTTACCGGGGCTTTATTCTCCGTGATGGCCAGGTCTTCCGGTTTTATATCGCTGATCGGCATGCCCTTCTTGGTGGAGGCCGTAATATAAATTGACGCGGTTTCCGTTTGTGCTGCCGTCGTCGGAGCCGCCGCGCTTTGCTGCATACTGGATTGCGCCGCAAAGCTCCCCGCGCCCCATAGCAAAAGGAAAAGCGCCGCCGCTGGTTCCGAGATTGTCATTAGCCGCGATTCTACATGATTGTGTGAGTTGAGAGCGGGCCTGGCTTTATTATCATGACCGCGACTCCCTGCGATAGTTGCCGCTTGGACTGCGCGGAGCCGGGACCGCACGATGGAACAATTGCGCCGTGCTGCCGGCGGCCTTCAGTTGTTCGAATCCCCACTCCAGCAGAATTTCACTCAGGTTCCCCAGCGTTCTGCGTTCCTCAGCGGCAAACTCTTCCAGTTCGCGGCGAACCTCTTGCCGAATCCGTATGATGCTAGTCTTGATTTTTCGAACAGCCTTGCCCTTCGGCATAGCAGAGGCATCGTAGCGAAACGCCAGATAGAAACCTAATTTTCGGGATATGTAGGGTATTGCTTGTGAGCTGCGGATGAAACGCCCTTGGAGAGTGCCTTGTTGACATGAAGTCGGTCGCTAGCTGTGTTTCAGTTTTCTTTTTCTCCCTCGAAAGACAATCGACCTTTTTTGGTTTGAGGAAGTGGGCGCAGCCAACCCTGGTCCCGCAACCTTTCCCATGCAAGCCGGATGTGGTTTTCACGAAGAATTGCCCGTTTTCTTGCATTCCAGTTATGAACTGCCTTCACTACCTCATCGACTGTTCGAATATTCGGTTCTTGCGTCGCAACCCAATGAACGGTCGCCAATAGTTCCATACCGTAGGGCGTTTCGAATCCTTGAATCAAATTGCGCACACGTTCAACTTGATTAGCTAGGCCCTCGTCACCACTCGTTCGGATGAACTCGTCCGCTTCATCGACAGCCCCCGGTACGACACCAATATCTGCCTCTTCAGCAAAATCCCCCACGCCAATGATGTAATGACCATCCAAACCTTTCAGCACGTGCCTCAACTTGTCTGAATATGGACCGTAGCTCTGTTTGACAAACTCAAGGTTTAGAGGCTGACCGGCCTTCTCGAGGAAATAAGCCAACTTCTGCACTTCGATTTTGGACAATCCATATTCCATCTCTCGATAAATCGAAATGACTTTAATAATTGCCGCCCGAACAGCCGTCATGTTCGGCTTCTTTGTCCGAATCGCCATTTCTCGCGGTGGCGGGGCACCCTTTGGCTCATACAAATGGACATTCATATTGGGGTAATCCTTGAACGCTGCAAGGATCAACTCCCTAACATCATCCCAATCCAGACCGCCGTTGCCACAACCAAGCGGGGGCAAAGCAATACTCTTTATGCCGAGACGCTTTAACTGCTTGACCAGATCACGAAGCCCATCTTGGATGTATTCGAGTTTGGAATCCCCACGCCAATGAACTTTAGTTGGGAAATTGATGATGTACCGAGGTTTTTCCCACTCCCCTAGGTCGTAGATAAACACTCTTCCTGTCTTGATTTCTTTCCTTCTGGACGCGGCTTCATACGCTCTAAAATTGCTCGGCCATCGTTGCTTAAACTGCAAAGCAATTCCCTTACCCATGACGCCGACGCAATTCACCGTATTTACGATTGCATCCGACTTCTCTTTCAAGAGATCGCCGCTCTCGATTTGAACCGTCACGTTTCTCCCCTCAGTAATACCAGGCGGTTTTTACTTCTACAGGAATGTCGATTTCCTCTTTCTTAAAAATTTCTCGAACCTGCTCTGCTCTCTCCTTGTTATATACGCCAACGCCCTTGATTAGATTCAATGGAACGCTCTTATGTACTAAAAACTCTGCCTGGCGTGTCTCCATGCGCCGGATGTGCGTTGGATTGTCTACGCGACTGTTCCAATACTTACAATAGCCATCTAAGCGTGGCGATTCATAGAACAACGGCCAATCTATCTCATCAAGGTCTTCCAAGTCGCTGTAGCACGTAGAAATATCCAGGGTCGCATTGAAATCATAGAAGACGTATGGGAGGCCCCTCGCCACAATTTCTTCCACCGTCGTTACAAGATGCGCTATATCCGATTGCCGATACGGGCAATTTTCAACGCGCCCGTCATTTACCACCATCAGCATTGGCGACCGGGGTGCGAAATAGAAAGGAACATAATCATGAATGACGCCGCCAGGTGGTCTCGCAACAAGTTTCGTTGCACGCTTACCTTGCGCACCTTGATACGCGATATTCTCATGCTTTATTTTCTTCTTTTGTAAAACCGAGTTCGCGTACAACACTTCAGATTTTGCGATGCCCGCCAGATTCGGAATTGCGGTTATGTGAAAAATTCGTAATGGGCGCAGAGGAGGCAATGGATTGGTCTCGTTCCCGACAGGAAATCTACCTCATCTTTCGCCCATACAAAACCGAGCCTACTTCCCGTAGAGCGCGGTCTTCGCTTTATGTTCGCCAACTCTACCGCCACTCCTTTAGCTTGTCAAACGAAGCCTGCCAAGCACTCTCCATAGCTGCAGGCATCCGCTTCCGCTCCGCCTTCTACCAGCCTGTTTTTCCTCACCCCTCGGTGAACTCTACCTCTTTGTTTTCTTTCTCTTATGCAAAACCGGTTCGAATGACGCCCCGTGGGCAAATTCTACTAGTACTAAGAAAGTACTTGACAAAATAAGTAAGATATGCATATCATGGGTCGTGAACTCTCGACTCCAGCCTCACCGGTCCTCCATGCGCTCCGCCACCCCTTGCGCCACCCCCTCTCCGTTTTCTTTCTTTTCAACAACTTACAACAGTGGCAATCTGCAACCCCTTTGTTTTCAAATCTATCCAACAGTGGGGTGGGGTGTGGGGGGTATGCTATCGCCTATCCACGAGAATCCGCGAAAATCCGCGGCCAGTTCTGGTCCCTCTGCAAATTCGCCCCTTTATTTTCAACAAGTTGCACGATGCTCCTCCCGCAACCCTTTTCTCTTCATGCTTTTGCATTGTTGCCCGGGGGTGGCATACCCCCATGCAGGGACTCCCGAAGGGGAATCGTTCACGGACTCGTTCACGGCACGAGAGGCAGGATGAGGTGAGAAGTGGGATAGATGCGCACGGTGGCTTTGACAAAGTCGTCCGGAGAGGCGGTCATGATGCTGGGCAGAAACTTCTGCGGGTTGCGGTCGTAGAGAGGGAACCATGTGCTCTGTACCTGGACCTTGATGCGATGGCCCTTCAGGAAAGTGTGGTCGGCAGCGTGCAGGCTGAAGCGGTATTCCTCAACTTGGTTCGCCGGGATGGCTTCCGGGTGCTCAAAGCTCTTGCGGTAACGGCCGCGAAAGATTTCGCCGTTGACCATGAGCTGATAGCCGGCCATGTCTGGTCCGTTCGCGCTTGATGCCGCGCCCGACGGAGCGTTGGATGTGGATGTGGAAGAGGAGCCTGAAGAAGCGAACGACGCAGCCTCAGGGTATTCGTCGATCAGTTTCACCACCCAGTCGCCGTCCGTGCCGGACGTGGAGGCAAACAGATCAGCGATCACATCGCCTGCAATCGTCACGTCGTGATCGAGAGGCGGAGTCATCCAGGTGGCGACGTCGGGCCGGGTGGAAACAAAACGCTGGTCCTCCACCATCCAGGTGAACCATTTCGAGCCGGGGCCATAGGTAGCTTGAATAGGGCGGTGACGGTACGGCACGGGATTGGCGGGATCGGAGACGTATTCGCGATACTTCGGGTCGGCCTTTTTATCTTTCGCCGATCTCTTCGGTTCCGATGAAGACGAGGATGAAGAAAGAACCAGCGAACCGTCAGCGTCGAGATAAAGATTCTGCGCCTTGCTCTCCGCGGGCGGCCAGTGCGTGTATTCGCGCCAGCGATTGCTGCCGCTTTCAAAAGCTGCGGTGTCCTTCAAGCTGAATCCATCTTCGTCTTTCAAGTAATGGGCGAAGAACGGCGCCTCGTATCGTTTACGGAATTCGTCGGTCGTAGGTTCGCCGAAATAGATTTCGCCAAGATGGCGCGTGCTGCCGCCCCACTGGCCATGGTTCCAGGGACCGATGACCATGAAGTTTTCGTGATGCGCGTCGTGGGCCTCTTGCCGCGAGTAGGCTTCTTGCGGGCCATACATATCCTCTTGATCCCAGAAGCCGCCGACGAAAAGAGCGGGAACGGCGGGTTGGCTGAGATGCCACTCGACCCCGCGGGAGCGCCAGAACTCGTCGTAGGCAGGATGCTGGAGAAAGGCGACGCCCGTGGGGAGTTTGTCCACGCCATCGTGCTTGGCGGCTGCCGCGAACGAACCGGAGTGGAGAAAGAAATCGTACGCATCTTCGTCGAGCTTGGAAAACGCGTTTTCTTTGGAGCTTTCCATTCCCAGCGTGTAGTCGTAGCCGTAAGTTTCGCGAAACGCGCCATTGTGAAAGAAATCGTCGCCCATCCAAACGTCAATCATGGGAGCCTGGGGAGAGATGGCTTTTACCGCGGGATGTGGATCGATGCCGGCAGCCATCGCCAGAAAGCCCGGGTAGGAGACACCGGAAACTCCCACGCGGCCATTGTTGTTTGGAATGTTCTTGAGCAGCCAGTCCACGGTGTCATACGTGTCCGTGCTTTCGTCCACGAGCTTGCGATCGCGATGATCGGCCATGGGACGGCTCATGACGAAAGTGCCTTCGGATTTGTAGCGGCCGCGAATGTCCTCGAAAACGAAAATGTAGCGGCTGGCAGCAAGCTCAGGCTCGCCGGGATTGATGGACTCGGGCGTGTTGCCATCCACGCCATAGGGAGTGCGCTCCATCAGGAAAGGAAGCGCCGCAGTGTAATCCTTGGGGCGCAAAATGACGGCGTGGAGTTTGATGCCATCGCGCATGGGGATCATGGCTTCCTGGCGCGTGTACTCCGGCTTGTTGAACTGCAGAGGCTGATCGCTAATCTTGCCGGCGTGATCGGTCCTTTCCGTGGCAGCACCCTGTTCCCCGCGTTGTTGAACGATGCGGTTGAAGCCGATGACTTTTCCTTCAGAGGAACGCAAGAACTTGAACTTCACGGGAGCGTTAGGAACAGCGAAAGTGTCTTCGGATTCCGCGAGGAGTTCGACTTTGGGCGAACGGGCCGATTCCGTGTACAGGCGGGAGCCCTCGAGAGAGATGGAGCGAACGAGATCAGGATCATCGTCATAAGCATACTGCCCGACGAAAGACGGCAGCTTTTCGGGCGAAATCTGGAATTTCGGCGGCGGAGCCGGAGCCGTTTCCTGCGCGACGGCGGCCGCGGACCAAGTGAACAGAAAAAGCGCGAAAACAAAACGACGACACAGATGCGTCATAGGCACATCCTTTCGGCGGGGATTATCGTATTGGATTCGCCGACAGAAGAGAAGAGAGCACGATGAGGAGGAACGAAAAGAGGGCGCTCGACTTGCATGAGCGTCAAAGAAATACTCGAGAGCCTGTGGATCAAATCAGGGCATGTGGATGCCAGCGTAGCTTGATAGGATGGCACTCATGAAGTGTTCCAATTGCTCCGCTCCGATGACTGACTGGATGCTCGGCAGCCGCCTGGGGACTCAAATCACCATTGATGTTTGCGCCCCTTGCCAGGCGTTCTGGTTCGACCAGCACAAAGACTTGCAGCTCTCTCCCGCAGCCACGCTGGAGTTGATGAAGTACATCGGTGAACACTCGTCAACGTCCAAGCCGGTGCTGGCACAAACGCTTCAGTGTCCGCGATGCGGAGCTAGCTTGACCCTGGCGCATAACATGGCCCGAAGCGTCCGCTTCGTTTACTGGCAATGTCCGAACGAGCATGGACACTTCATCAGTTTTTTCGAATTTCTAAAGGAAAAGAATTTTATCCATCCGCTCTCGCCGGCCGAAATTCAGCAATTGCGAGTGAGCATCCAGACGGTGAACTGCTCGAGCTGCGGAGCAGCGATCGACCTGCGAAGCAATTCCGCATGCCCTTATTGCCATTCGCCCATTGCCATCCTGGACCTGAAGCAACAGCAGCAAATGCTGGCGCAACTGAAAGAAGCCGCCGCGGGTAAGCCGGTGGATCCGGCGCTTCCGCTGAAGCTCGCTCTGGCCAAGGAGCGAACCTCCGCCGTGTTTGACGTACACGATTCCCAGTGGTGGGATGACGCTCAATCCGGCGACTTGGTACAGGCCGGATTGAATACTGTTGCGCGCTGGCTCGCCGATCTGATTACTTGACTCGCGTTTCCCTTTGAATCGGACGCCTCATCCTTGCTAGGCGCCGACTACTTGGTCCGCTCAGGATCGGGTGAACCCAAACGCATCACGGCAACTGGAGCGTCTGTTCGCCGGAACGCAAAGTGTAAGCGCGATTTTTCCAGATTAGGCGCACGGGAACCCCTTCGGGCACGCGGATCTTCGCGCTCGTGCCGCCGCCCGACGCAACACTGTACGAAACTTCGATGAGTCCTTTCGGATGCGGCATAGCGGCGGACGCACTTTGCAGGTTGCCGAGGTGCGGCTCAATCACGATCTCGGAAAATTGTGGCGCCCCGGGACGAATCCCCGCGACCACGCGCAACAAATCAAAATTGGGATGTGCGCTCCACGCGTGCGAATCCGACCGCGTGGGCTCGGGAGTCTCTGCCCAAGTCGTAAGCCCCATCTTCAGCATGTCGTGCCACGGCTGCAGTGTAGAGAGATAAACATCCGCCATGCCGGCATGCTCCATGGCACGCGTCAGGTAAAATCGGAAGTAATAGCTCGCTTCCGACAAGCCGAGATCGCCAGTCTTTGCCGCCGTAGTTGCCGTACGGGGCGCGGCCAAAGCTTTCGCCAATACATCCTTCTGCTTCTCCTGCGGAATCACATCCAGCCATACGGCCAACGCGTTGGCTTGTTGGCTGAAATGCGAGTGCGCAGGTGTATCGGCGATCAGTCCAACTTTTTCGTCCCAGCAAAGCTTGCGGACCGCTTCTGCCGCTTTGTCTGCGCGGTCGTTGTAAATTTTTGCGCGCCCGGAGTCGCCAAGACGCTGCTCGAGTTCCGCCGCATTGCGCAGCGCTTCAATCCATTGCAATGTGATCGCAGCCGAGCCTCCATCTGCGTCCTGCGGAGGCACGCCTCCTGGAAAGTCGTGAGTCCAATCTACGAAAGGCCACCAAGGCAGCCTTACCATTAGCCCATCGGCGCGCTGATGCCGCAGAAACCAATCCAGCACCGTTCGTGTTCCCGGCAAATGTTCCCGCACGAACTCCGGGTCGTCGCGATAGGTAAAAAAATCGTGCACCATCCCCACCCACAGCAACGAAAATGTGGGAATAAACTGCGGAAGCCGCGAGGGATAGCGGCTCGCTGTGATTCCGTCAGGTATGCGGGACCAGTCGATGGCATCAATGGCCTGGCGCGCCAGCCGGTCGTCGCCGCTGACTGCATACGCAACCAAGGCCTGGATGCGTGTGTCGCCCACATATTGCAGGCGCTCCCAGTATGGCGTGTCCATGTACGTTTCGTGCGCACACAGCCGCGCCGTCCGCCAGCCCACTTCCCAAATTTTCGCCAATTCCGGATCGCTCGAAGCAAACCGCGCTTGTTCCCGGAAAGGATAAGCGGTGAACCAGACGCGCAGCTTCTCTACTTCCAGAGGCTGATCACCCGTCGCGACGTCGATCTGGAGATATCTCCAGGTTCGCCAAATCAGCGGCAGGAAAGACCGGTGATTTCCTCCGTCCGAAATGAATTCGTCAAACACTCCGAGAATGTGCCTGCCTTGCGTTTCGTTGCGATTCCCTTTTTTCCCTTGTTCGTCCACCAAGGCTTCTGCATAGGTCAGACGCACGCTTGCATCCGCGCCTCCGCTCAGGATTATTTCGGGGTAGGCCGTGGTCAGGGCGCCGGCATCGAGCAACACGGAAGCTTTTGTGCGCGGCGCAATTCGAAAATTGGTGCCTTGCAACTTTTGTGAATCCAGCCCGGAACTCGCTACTGCTACTCCCGGCGGCACTTCCGTGTATTCCATCTGTGGCAGCGAATCGGGCTGCAACATCCAAATCGTTGGCGAATCCGAAGACTCACGCGCAGCGCCTTTGCCGAGCGTTGTTGCTTTTCTCCAGCGAGTCGCGGTGGTTTCATTCGTAGCCGGCGCGCTGTTCCAATCCCAGTCGTAGCGGCGCCCGTCGATGACTTCTCCCGGCGGCCCCGCGTAATACTGTCGCAGCACGGATTCAAAATGCGATGTCAAAACTCGGTGCCCGCTTTCGACCTCGACTTGCCAGGAGTCATTGGTGTTGGCGATTTGCTCCGGCTCACCATTGCCTTGCAGGATGAAGCCGCTGCGCGATGTCATTTGTGCCAGAGGCGCTTCAGCTCCGAAATTCCACACCGTCGCGCCGATTAGGTTCTTCCCATTGCGCAGAAACGGCCTGAGGTCGAAAGTCTCGTATTTCCAATGGCCCAAGTCGCTGGCCGCCGGGCCTTCGCCAACGCGCGTTCCGTTCACAAAAAAAATGAAGCGATTGTCGGCGCTGACGTACACGACAAATTCCCTTGGCAGGTCGGTCAAGTCGATTGTTTTTCGGAAATGGAAGACGCCGGCGTCTCGCTGGGGCGCCTCGGGGCAGGCAATCCATTGCGCGGCCCAGCGCTCCCTGGCCCAGTCGTGGTGGGCCGTGGCTTGGCCCGGACCGTGTGCGGCGAGTTTCGGCCCGCACATTGTAAGTAGAACCATAGAAATGAAGCATCGAAATGAAGGCCGCATGGCGAGCTAACGTAGCAGGATTCTTAGTCGTCGGTCTAGCGGGACACTGTCAGCCGTCGCCTTTTCGCGCCGCTTGCTAAATTCGCTCGAGGCGTACCAGGGAGAGATATGCGGTAAGCTACAACGAAGAATCTCTTGAGGAGGCGCCGAGATGACGCGCAGGCCCCTGATATTCATCGCGGTTGTAGCAAGCTTGGGCGTCTTGCTCCTTTTGTCCCCGGTTCCACGAAACGTCGACGCCAAGCCGGCCGAGGCGGTCGGACAGAGCAACGTGCCACCGGATTGGACGGAAGCGTTCCCCGCTTTTAAGATCGTTGGCAATGTGTACTACGTCGGAAGCCGCGGCCTGGCGTCGTACCTGATTACCACGCCGAGAGGCCACATCCTTATTAACAGCAACCTCGAGAGTTCCGTGCCGCAGATTCGCGATAGTGTCGAAAAGCTGGGCTTTAATTTTTCCGACGTGAAAATCCTGCTGATCAGCCACGCCCATTGGGATCACGACGCAGGAAGCGCGGCGATAAAGAAGCTTACCGGCGCGCAATACATGGTGATGGAGTCCGACGTCCCGGTGGTCGAGTCGGGAGGCAAGGCCGACTTCCAGTATCCCGACGGCCTCTACCCGCCGGTGAAAGTCGACCGCGTTCTCCACGACGGCGACGAAGTAAAGCTGGGCGGTGTGGTTCTGACGGCCCGTTTAACGCCGGGACATACGAAAGGTTGTACGACTTGGACGTTGACTGCGAATGAAGCAAGAAAGAGCTACAACGTAGTAATCGTTGGCAGTCCCAACGTGAATCCCGGATACAAGCTGGTGAACAACGCTCGGTATCCGGAGATTGCGTTGGATTACGAGAAGATGTTTCGCGTGCTCAAGCAGCTTCCATGCGACATTTTTCTGGGCGCTCACGGTGGCTACTTCAACATGGAAGCGAAGTTCGCCCAGCTCAAGAGCGACGGACCAAATCCATTCGTTGATCCCGAAGGATACAAGAGCTTCGTCGCTGAAAAAGAGCAAGCCTTCCGCTCCGAGCTGGCAAAACAAACCGCGGCGGAAAAACCCAAAACCTGAGCCCTGCCCTTTCCCGCCATTCCTTATAATCGCAATCTGCACGTAACGCCGGGCAAACATTGGCCTAAATAACAGGATTTGCCGGGCAGTGAAGGGAGTTAATCTAGAAGAAATGGCAATCGAGGAAAAAATTAATGACCTTTTTGGCGACGCCGAGTCTACCGGCTTTGGAACGGGTTGGTGGAGCGGGATATTATCGGTGTTTTGTGGATTTCTTGCCTTCGGCGGAGTGCTATGTCTGCATTTTCCGCAGTTCCTAACCTCTGCTGAGCTTCGTCCATTCTATTCGCTGCACGGCGTGCGCCTCTTAATCCAACTCCTCATCGTGGCGGCGGTTGCCTTGGGAACGATTTCTTCCATCCTGAGGAAGAAAAAGATTCTGGGACTAACGGGAATGCTGTTCGCCATCGCGGCAACCGCCTGGGGCGGCTCCAGCGTGAAGGTGAATGGGGGTCAGCTCGCCGGCGTCACCATCGGTATGGACTGGTTCCTGCTTGACTTGTTGTTGATGGCGCTGATCTATGTGCCGCTCGAAAGAATCTGGCCGCAGTATCCAGAACAGGGAACATTCCGGAAAAATTGGACCCAGGACATGGTCTACTTCATGTCCACGCATCTCCCCATCCAGATTTTGTCTTTTTTGGTTTTGTTGCCGGCTACGCAAGCCACGAAGTATTTGAGTGTGCCAGTGCTTCACGACTTTATTGCTCGAATGCCTTGGCTATTGCAATTTTTCCTCGCCGTAGTGGTCGCGGACCTGGCCGAATATTTTATTCATCTGGCTTTGCACAAAGTGCCTTTTTTGTGGCGTTTTCACGCTATTCACCACTCTTCGCCGGCGCTGGATTGGATCGCCGGCTCGCGCTCCCATTTTGTAGACGACACGCTGGTGCGCGGATTTATCCTCGTCCCACTCATGCTTGGATTCTCGCAAACGATCATTCTGGCGTATTTGGTTTTCGTTACGCTTCACGCGACGTGGACTCATTGCAATTTCGGCCCCAATGCGAAATGGCTCGAGAAGTTTTTGGTGATGCCCCGATACCATCATTGGCACCATACTTCCCAAAAAGAGGCGATCGACAAGAACTTCGCCATCCATTTTCCGTGGATTGATAAGATTTTCGGAACCTACTACTATCCCGAGACGTGGCCCGAGCGGTATGGTCTGGACGGTGAAGAAATCGCGCCCAGCTTTTTCAGACAGACGATCGACCCCTTCCTGAAGAAACCAAAAAGGTCTTAAAAACCTAACGCGCCGAGAGGAACGTCCTTGGGCAGCTCTGCGCCCTTTATCGTTGCCTTCACCAGGCCCAAAGACTTCATAAGTTTTACGGTTAAAAATCCAAAGTCATATTCCGAGTTGTCGTGGCTTAGCCGCAAAAGCCCCTCGTAGTGGTGATGATTATTTTGCAGGCAAGCGCTGAAGGTCGCCGTCACCGGCAGCCACTCGCCGATATTCATGGCGTTGTCCTCTTCATCGTTGTACCGCCGGTATCCAAAGTCTCGCGTGTGGGTCCAGTAGTTTTGAATCATATTTACCCACAGCGCAAAAACCCGGATTCCAACCCACATCACCAGCGCAAACTTCAGGCCTCCCGCTATCTTCCATAGGAGATAAAAACTAAACGTTTGAGCAGGTATGGCGAAAAATGGGCTCGCAACCACGCGAAAAGTCCGGGACTTCAAAATGGCGTCGCCCGCCAAATTCTCCTGGCATCGATAAGGCAAAACGCAGAGATACATGGTTCGCCAAAAACCATCGCTTGAAACCTTGTTCGGATCCTTTGCATGGTCAGAATACTTATGATGCAGGCGATGACGATTGACCCAGCTGATCGGATTCACGTAGATCGCGAAGGTGTTGCTGACCACAACGACGGCTTTTATGAACCATTCCTTATAGTCGAGCGCACGGTGGGTGATTCCCAGGTGAAGGACATCGGATAGATACAAACCGCCGAGAAACCAACAAAAGATAAAATAGGCTCCGCCTATGAACAGTCCTCCCCAGGGCCCCAATTGAGCCGGGGCGGAGTACATGCAAGCCTGCGCGTAGCACAGAATGATCAAGTAGCCATAAACGTTGTAAATTTTCATGGTCACTCCCGGTGGGAAGATTCAAGCAGAAATCAAGGCTTCTTTCAAACAACTAACTAGCGGGAGAGGTCGCGTAGGAGCACGGCGTCCGACTCCGTGTGGCCGCGCTCGAAGGCGATTTGCGAGCCGTCGGGCGAAAACGCAAACTGCCCGATCCTCTCCGACGTGAAATGCGTGAGCTGCCGGTAAGGCGAACTGTCCAGCGGCTGGAGCCAAAGATTGTCCACGCCTTTTTCGTGCACGGTGTAAACGAAGGCCTTGCCGTCCGCCGTGAAGTGAAAAGGGCCGGAGGCCCGCTGGTCGACGTCGTGATACCAGGTTTTCTTGTCTTCCGTGGAGACAAACTTAAGCATCAGCTTGTGGTCGAGTTCGCGGGTTTCCAGCGTGACCAGTGTTTTGCCGTCGGGCGACAGCGCGCCGCCAATCGCGGAGTCAAATACGGTTTCTGCGGTGCCGCCCTCGATCGGCACTCGCTTCGGCAAAAAGTTGTCAGCGGCGTCCACGTAATAGACCCACTTTCCATCCGTCGAACACTTCGGGTCGGTTTCGTTGTGCCCAAAAGTGAGTTGCGTCGGATTGCTCCCGTTCACATCCATCCGCCATAAGTTTTCCGCGGTTTTAGCAGCCTTCCCTAACTGCCGGTAAGCGATGTAACGTCCGTACCCGCAAACCGCGACTTGATCCGAGATATGGGTCTTGTCCGACAGTAGAACTCTTTCTCCGCCCTTCGGATCGAGGATGCGGATGTCGCCGCCTTGCGGAAAAACCAGCCGGCCATCCGGCGTCCAGCTCCACCGCCAAATCATCAACTGCGAAGAAAGCCGCACCGGACGCAAAGAGTCGGGCGACTGGGCGGGAGCCAGCGAAACCTCGTATTTGAACTGCGATTGCGTCGTCACCAGACTGCGCCCGTCGGCGGCCAGGCTCAGTATCCAATAGTTGTTGGTATCTGCCGTCAATGTGCGCACTTGTCCTTGCGGGTAGCTTACGAACAAAAGTTGCCGGTTCAACATCCCCGTTTGCAACGCCAGCGCAGTCATAATCATGCCAGACGAGTCTGGCATCCACGCGGGATGGAGAAATAGGGGCGCGTCCGGAATTGGCTTCGTTTCACGTTTGCCGGAGGTGGCATCCACAACCAGTAATCCGGTGAACGTTTCGGTGTTGGGCTGCGTCACCGGAATCACAATCACTTTTCCATCCGGAGACCACGCTAGGTCGTGCGAGTCGCTCAGAAGAGAAACGCCGGTGAACAGCGCGCGATCCGGCGAACCGTCCGCGCGCGCGACCAGCAAGTCCCAATACGGCGAATCATGCCGCTCGCGAAGATACGCGAAACGCTGGCCATCCGGCGAAAACGTCACCGGACTGTCTACGTCTTTAATTAGCACCTGCGGCGTGCCGCCAAGAACCGGCGCGCGGTACAGCGACGCAATCGTGTGCTCCTCGTCATCGCGGCGCACAAAGTAAAGATAGTTTCCGTCCGGGGAAAACGTCACGGCTGCGTAGCGAGCCCCTGCGGGAGCAACCACCTGTGTGTTGCTGCTGGTCGGAATGTGCCGCAGCCACAGTGACTGCAGCCCATTTTCGTCCCTTACGTCCAGCAGGTACTTCCCATCCGGCGAAATCGCCGCAAGAATCACGTGGCCATTGTTCGTTAGGTTTTCGATCGAGAATTTATCGAACGGAACGTGCCGCGTTTTCAGCACCAGCGTGTACACGCCGAAAGTCGCCGCGGCCAGCAGGCCTGCGATCGCGCCAATTGTTACGCCCGTCCCTACTTTGTGTTTGCTCGCGGCAGCGACTAGCACCGAACTGCTCGAGGCTGTAGGGGCTGGGGTTGCGTTTATTCCCCCAGCCGGGGATTGCGTGGCCGTCCCAGTCGCGGCACGCGTGGACCCGGACGAAGCGGCGGCCACTTTTCCTGAATCCATCTCGCGTTGCAGCCGCTTCAAATCCGCGCGCATTTCCGCGGCAACCTGATAGCGCACATCGCGGTCTTTTTCGAGCGCCTTGTTGAGAATGCGTTCGAGTTCCGCAGGGACTTCGGGGTTCAGCGAAACCGGAGCGACGGGCGTATTCCGCAAAATATTGTCGAACACCACCGCGCTCGTGGAACCCGGGAACGGCTGCTTTCCCGTGACGATTTGGTAGAGCACCGCCCCGAGCGAAAACAAATCGCTGCGCGCGTCCAACTCTTCTCCCCGCGCCTGCTCCGGCGACATGTACGCAATCGTGCCCACCGCGGTTCCGGGGCTGGTGAGGAGCAACGTCTCGTCGCCGATGGTTTCCCCATCCGCGTCCGCGTGATGCTCCGGCGTGAGTTTGGCGAGGCCAAAGTCCAGAATCTTCACCGGGCCACGTTCCGTGACAAAGATGTTCGCCGGCTTGATGTCGCGATGAATTATTCCTTTTTTGTGCGCTGCATCGAGCGCATCGGCAAGCTGAATCCCGATTTCAATCGCGCGCGCTATGGGAAGCGCGCCCTGACGCGTCAGCTTGTCGAGCGTCTGCCCTTCCAGCAGCTCCATCGCGATAAACGTTTTCGCACCGTGTTCTTCGATCGCGTGAATCGTACAGATTCCTGAATGATTCAGAGACGACGCTGCGCGTGCTTCTCGTAAGAAGCGCTCCAACGCTTGCGGATCGCGGTGAGAATCTTCAGGAAGGAATTTCAGCGCCACGCGCCGGCCAAGTTTCGTGTCTTCGGCTTCGTACACCACGCCCATACCGCCGCTACCAAGCTTGCGGAGGATGCGGTAATGCGCAATGGTTTCGTTCAACATTTAGCGGAGCGAGAAAAGATGGTAAACGCCCGCCGAATTGCGGTCAATCCACTCGCGGTGCCTAGCTGTAACTGCGGTCGCGGATTAAAGGCATTAGTCTTGGCCGGCCGGCGCGCCTTCGTCTTTTGGCGCGTAATAGCCCTTGCGCGCCAGCACTTTCAAGTCTTTGTCCGTGGTTTCCACTTTGATTTTGCGGAACGTCCCGTCACGCGCGGAATTCGTCGGATAATATCCGAGTGTATACTCAGTTCGCAATTCCTCGGAGATTTGATCAAAAGCTTCATCCAAATGTTTTGCTGAGGAAACTTCGATGACGCGGCCGCCGGTCGAGTCCGAAATTTTGTGCGCGATGTCCGGGCGCCAGCCAAAACCCGGATCGTGTACCAACAAAATGTGCACCACGGTGTTGGTGCGCTGGGCGGCTTCGATGGCTTCCTCAACGCGCACTTTGCTGCCTTGATCGTCGGCGTCGGTGATAATCACGAGTGCCTTGCGTCCCGCTTCGGTGGCAAGTTTGTCGCCACAGGCCGTCCAGATCGCGTCATAAAAGGCGGTGCCGCGGAGTCCGCGCGTGCGGGATTCCGGCGGCAGCGGGCCAGGATTCGTCATGCTCACCATGGGGGCATTGATGCGGGCGCTGCGAATGGCGCGGTCAAGTTGCGCACGATCTTCGGTGAAATCAGAAAGAAGGTCCACGTCCACGTCGAAGGAAATCACCATGGCCTCGTCGCCCTTGCGCAGAACGCGGTTCAAGAAGCGGGTGGCGGCTTCCTGCTCGGCAGGCAAGCGGTTTTGCTCGCTGCCGCTGGTATCAATCAGCAATCCCAGCGTGACCGGAAGCGTTTTTTCCGCGGAGAAAAATGCAATCTTTTGCTCTTGATCGTTCTCAAAAATGCGGAAGTCTTCTTTTTTGAGCGAGGGCATGATGTGCTTTTGCTTGTCGCGCACGGTGGCAAAAATGTTGACCAGGTTGACTTGACTCTTGATGGCGGGGTTTTGCTGGTCGCTTTGTTGGTCTGATTGTTGCGCGGGCTGTTGCGTGGTCTGCTGCGAGGCCTGTTGTGAAAATTGTTGAGGCGGCTCCTGCGCGCCCGCCGGAGCCCCGAGAGCCCATACAACCCATGCCGCCGCGCACTGCGTCACAACTTTGGTTATCGAACGCATGTATACTTTCCTGGCTGTAAAAATGCCCGCCAAAAGCGCGCGGGTCGTTGCCACGTTCCCATAGGATGCTATTTAGAGCCCGAATGGATGCGCGCGCATCCAATTACTGTGCGTGAAATTTCAACACGAAGTTTGGCCTGAGGACGATGAAAAGTCTACGACCAATCATCCTTTTGCTCGGAGTGGCTTTGCAAGCCATGGCGCTTGCGCCGCCCCTCGCGCCGCAACAAGGTTCCGCAGCGCCCGCGCAGTCGCAGACAACGCCTCCCGCCCAGCAGCAACAGCAGCCGCCCACGATTCGCGTTCCTGTGACGCAGGTCATCGTGCCCGTCACGGTGAAGGATGGGTCCGGCAGGCTCGTTCCGGACCTGCGCAAGGACGAATTCCGCCTCCTCGAAGACGACGTCGAGCAAAGAATCATTTCCTTCAGCGCGGAAGCCGTTCCGCTCTCGCTCGTCTTGCTCATTGACAACGACCTGAACCGGAAAAACGCGCGCCAGGTGGCGGACAGCCTCGATGCCATCATTGCGGGCTTGAGCGCCAGCGACGAGGCGTTTGTCTGCCGTTTCGATACCTACGTCCATGAAGGGCACGGGTTCATCAGCGATCAAGACAAGCTACTGACCGAACTGAAGCGCACGCGGCTGGGTGAACAGCCCGACGCGGGCCCCGCCGGCTCGGTGAACGATACACCCACGATTAACGGCCACTCCGCGACGGGCGACGCGCCGAAGCTCCCTGAAACCACGCTTAACATCCAGGCGCAGACCAGCAAGGCGCTCGATGACGCCGTCTATAGAGCAGCGCAGTTGCTGAAAGACCGCGACCCGGACCGCAAGCGGCGCAAGATCATCCTGCTCATCTCCGACGGCCTGAACAATCCCAAAGTCAACACCAACAAATACGACGCTGTTGTCAAGGATTTGCTTCGGTACGACATCTCGGTTTACGGCGTCGGTGTCGGAGCTGCTTACTTCAACCGTAAGTTTGAGCGGCTCGCGAAATATGCGAAGGATTCGGGCGGCGACGTCTACTACGGATTGAAAAGCAGGGACATGGAAGAGTTGTACTCCCGCGTCACGGAAGAGGCGCGCAACCAGTACACGCTCGTCTATTCACCCACGGGCACGGACCGCAGCAAGGACTACCATTCGATCGAAGTGCGAGTGAAGCGCGAAGGCCTGACCCTCCTCACACGCGAAGGCTATTACTCCGGCGTCGCGCGGTAAGATCCTGGGCAGCCGGTAAAACTCGGGCTCCTGGGGACGAATCGGTCGCGTGTCGAACTGATTCGGCTTAGCCGACAGTTCGCAGACCGTATTTGCTGCCTGAATGTCTTAATGCTTCTTTTTTCGACATCCTCGGCTTGGCGTCACAGTGCAGTCGATTTCATGGGAAGCAATCCGATTTGAGACCGGGATGAGATTTAGGCGTCTCGCGGCGCTCAAGTTTTGACTGGCCCTGACGGGTTTGGTGGTGCCCCTGTACTTTCCAAGGCACCTTCGCGTAAATAAAGGAATAACGGAAAGCCCAGCGACACTCCGGCGGTCAATGTTCCTACGATTGGCAACCACAGATGGCGCACGCCCAGCCGCTGGCCTTCGCGCTGGATGAAAGAGACGAGTACTACCGCGGAAACCAGCACATCCATCCCAAAAAATCCGCCAATCCGGTTGGCGAAAAGGTCCCGGACGAAAAGGCCTATCGGCACGCCGTGGTGCTCCACAACCCACGGCACAAATTGCGAGTACGGCAGAACAATCCCGAGAACACAAAAGACCAAATAGACGGCTTTGCGTTTCATTGGCACCATTCCTTTCGGCGTTTGCCTTCGAGACCTTCACGCGATAAGCATTCCGTTGTAGTTGTAGCTTAGCAGGAGTCGCAAAACTTTCTTCTGCCAATGGTGTTTATCCAACCAAGTGCGGAGCCTCACCGGTTGACACCAGCCCCGGCCAACGACGCGCCGCTGGGCACCAGAAATATGCCCAATTGCTTAACGAGGAGTCTTCAGGAGAGAAGACCATGAAAAAGCTACTTGCACTGTTGGCTTTTGCGGGGTTCCTATTTGCATACGCGCCTGCTGCCTTGGCCGGCGCGCCGGACGACGACCACGGCAGACACAGCGGCTGGTACAAGCACGGCGATGACGATGATGACTACGGCTATCGCCACGATAACGGCAAACACAAAGGGTGGTACAAGCACCGCGACCTTGATGATGACGAGGGCGGACGTGTTCGCTACTACTATCCGCGCGGCCGCTATCCGTACGTACGGCACGTAATCGTTGTCCGCGGCTTCGATCCACGCACGCGGCATATTATTCTCTACGACCATTCCAATTGGGTGGTCGCACCCCACGATGTTTATCGCTGCGGCGACTGGGAATGGGACCGGGACCGCGTCTACGTCTATGACGACTACAGCCATCCTGGCTGGTACGTGCTCTTCAATTCTCGGCTCGGCCGCTCCGTTCACGTCGAGTTCTTCGGCATGTAGCCGCCCTCGCAAGTCCGTTCAAATCGAAGGGGCACAAATTCGTGCCCCTTTTTTTATGTTTTGTGGTTCTTGTTTGACAGGGCTTTGCGCGCGCTCGCGCTTCTGTTGGCGTCGCGCACGCGAGGAAAAATACCGCGGGAAGAGATCAGCGAAC
Source organism: Candidatus Acidiferrum sp. (assembly GCA_035280045.1). Lineage (GTDB taxonomy): Bacteria > Acidobacteriota > Terriglobia > Acidiferrales > UBA7541 > Acidiferrum. The sequence goes on along the minus strand of DATEGP010000013.1, from coordinate 680 downwards.
ACTCGCGCTTACTTGGACCGTGGAATAAGATAGTTGCCGATGAACTCAACGACGGGATCGTCTGGGCGCAAGATCATTCATGTGGACATGGACGCGTTTTATGCGTCAGTAGAGCAGCGCGACGACCCGCAACTGCGCGGCAAGCCGGTGATCGTCGCGTGGCGCGGTAATCGCTCCGTGGTCTGCGCCGCTTCGTACGAAGCACGGCAGTTTGGAGTGCGCTCGGCGATGCCGGCAGTTCGTGCGGAACGCCTTTGCCCGAATGGCGTGTTCCTGCCGCCGGATTTCCCGCGCTACCGAGCCGTCTCGCGCGAAGTGCGCGAGATCTTCCTGCGCCATACCGATTTGATCGAGCCGCTGTCGCTGGACGAAGCGTACCTCGACGTCACGGAAAACAAGATGGGATTGCCTACCGCCACGCAGGTAGCGCGGGCGATTCGCGAGCAGATTCGCACGGAACTTCACTTGACGGCATCCGCGGGCGTAGCTCCCAACAAATTCCTCGCCAAGATTGCTTCGGACTGGAAGAAACCCGATGGGCTCTTCGTCATCCAGCCGGAAGAAGTGGATTCGTTTTTGTTGCCGTTGCCTTTGGGCCGTTTACCGGGCGTTGGCAAGGTGATGGAGGAAAAGCTGAAGAGCTTGTTAAGGACCACCCTTCCTTGTCATTCCGAGCGCAG
>DATEGP010000012.1:0-112907 GCA_035280045.1 Candidatus Acidiferrum sp. | reverse complement strand
GCCTGTGAGTGGTCCGGGAAGCTTCATGAGCAGGGTTCCTGTAAAACCGACGATGGCATTGAGCGGCGTGCGCAGCTCATGGCTCATGCTAGCGAGGAAGCGGTCTTTCGCGAGGCTGGCGTTTTCCAGTTCGATGTTCTTCTCTTGGAGGGTTTGTTCGAATCGCTTGCGTTCCGTAACGTCGCGGGCGGCGGCAAAAACGCCCTGTAGTTTGCCGCCCTGGTCGTTAAAGGTGGTCGCGTTATAGCTGACTACCGTTTCGCGGCCACTCTTCGAACTGGCCGTCAATTCATAGTTGGTGACGCGGCTTTCCTTCAGCACCAGCCGGATGCCTTCTTCCGCGCGCTTTGGGTCCGTGAAGTAATTTTTGAAAGGCGTGCCAATCAATTCGTCGCGTGTGCCTCCAGTAAGCGCCTCCATCTGCTGGTTCACATCCGTGATGATGCCCAACGGGTCAGTGGTCATCAGGGCATCGATATTGGATTCGATCAGGGAGCGCGTATAGAACTGCGAGTCGCGAAGCTGCTTCTCCAGCCCCTTTTGTGCAGTAGTGTCACGCGCACCCGCCAATATGCCGAGCGCTGTTCCCCCCGCATCCGTGAACACCCCGGCGTTAAAGCTGACAGGAATGCGCCGTCCGTACCGCGTAATCAAGACAAGTTCGTAACCGATGACGCGCTTTTCGGCGAGTGTTTGTTGAACTCCCGCACGGGCGCTATCCGGCTCCGTGAAGTATTCGGAGAATCGGGAGTTGATGAGATGTTTGCGCGAGTAGCCGGTTAAGCGAGTGGCTTCTTCGTTGACGTCAGTAATTGTTCCGTCAGGCGCAATGGCAAAGAGCGCGTCGGCGGATGCTTCAATAAGCGAGCGGTTGTAAGCTTGCTGCTCGGTGAGCTGCAAGCCCAGACGCGCCTGCTCGGAAATATCGCGGGCCGAGGCGAAAATCCCCTGGACCTGACCATCGGGCGTTCGAAAGATGGAAGCGTTGAAAGAGACTGTGGCCTTGCGTCCCGCTTTTGAGCGCAACACAAGTTCGTAGTTTGTAACCGTAGCCTCGGTCAGAGTGCGCTTGACTCCCAGGTCCGCGCGGTCAGGCTCGGTAAAGTATTGCTTGAAGACCGATCCCACCAATTCATCGCGGGTGTACCCGGTCATGCGGCACATTTGCTCATTGACGTCGGTGATGAACCCGGTGGGATCCACGGTAATGAGTCCGTCCACGGAGCTTTCAATCAATCCACGGAGGTAAACTTGCTGCTCCCGTAGCCGCTCTTCCAGTCGAACCCGGTCAGTGATATCGCGCGCGGAGGCAAAAATACCCTTCACATTACCAGCCGGGTCTTTGAACACCGAGGCGTTGAACGAAACCTGGAGCAAGCGTCTCGTTCGCGACACAAGCGTAAGGGCATACTCCGTGACAACACCAGTATCAAACGTCTGCTTTACACCCGCCGTAGCCCGGTCTGGCTCGGTGAAGTAGTCGGAGAATTGACTTCCAACGAGCTCCGAGCGTCCGTACCCAGTCATTCGGCACATTTGCTCGTTCACGTCGGTGATGATTCCTGCCGGATCTACGGTGATCAAACCGTCGACCGAGCTTTCAATCAGGCCGCGGTTATAGGATTGCTGCTCGCGGAGTTGCTGCTCGAGCTTCTTTTGTTCCGTGATGTCACGTGCCGCGGCGAACACGCCCTGCAGTTTTCCGGACTGGTCGTTAAACGTCGTGGCGTTATAGCTCACGACTGTCTCGCGCCCCTTCTTGGATTTAGCAGTCAGCTCGTAATTAGTGACTTTGCCTTTTTCCAAAACCAGCCGAATGCCATCTTCGGCGCGTGAGGGGTCCGTGAAATGGACTTTGAAGGGCGTGCCAATGAGTTCATCACGCGTACACCCAGTCAAGGCTTCCATCTGCTGGTTGACGTCGGTGATGATACCTAAAGAATCGGTGGTCATCAGCGCATCGATGTTGGACTCGATCAAAGAGCGGGTATAGAACTGCGAGGCTTGCAGTTGGCCCTCAAGCTGTTTTTGAGACGTAATATCTCGCGCGGACGCGAATATGCCTCGGACCACCCCGGCGGAGTCGCGGAACACCGCCGCGTTGAAGGAGACCGGGATTTGTTTTCCCGCTGCAGCCTGAAGAGTCAGAACGTAGTTTGTAACCGAACCTTCCTTGAAGGTGAGGCGCACGCCTTCCGCCGCGCGTTCTCTCTCAAGGAAGTAATCAGGGAATGAGGAGCCAATCAGCTGACTCCGCGACTTGCCGGCCATTTGGCTCATCGTCTCGTTGACGTCGGTGATGAGCATTTGCTCGTCCACGGTAACCAAGCCGTCTACGGAAGCCTCGATCAGGCCGCGGTTATAAGCCCGCTCTTCCGCAAGCTGCCCTTGCAGGCGGGACTGGTCGGTAATGTCACGGGCGGAGGCAAAAATACCGCGTACCTTTCCAGCATCGTCTTTGAATATTGCGGCGTTGAAGGAGACAAGGAGCTCCTGGCCGTCCTTCCGTCGGAGAGTGAGCTCGTAGTTGGTTACAGCACCCTTGTCGAGAGTTTGTCGGACGCCGTCAGCGGCGTTTTTGGGGTTTGTGAAGTACTGTTGGAAAGGCGTGCCGATGAGCTCCGTTCGACTAAAACCCGACATGCGGCACATCGTCTCGTTTACGTCCGTGATGCTCAGTACCGGATCGACGGTGATCAAGCCGTCCAACGAAGCTTCAATGAGGCCCCGGTTATAGGCGCGCTCCTCGGCGAGCTGGGATTGCAAGCGAGCCTGTTCCGTGATGTCGCGTGCGGAAGCGAAAATCCCTTTTATATCGCCAGAGGCATCCTTGAACACCGAGGCGTTGAACGACACGCGAAGCGGAGAGCCTGAGCGCCGGGCAAGGGTCAAAACGTAGTCGGTTACAACGCCTTTTTCAAAGGTTTCTCGCACCCCAGCTGTCGCGCGCTCTGGATCTTGAAAATAATCTGCGAATGGCGTACCGATGAGCTCTTCCCGGGAGTACGCTGACATGCGGCACATCTGCTCATTCACGTCGGAAATCGTTCCGGAGGGATCCACGGTAATCAGTCCGTCGACCGAAGCCTCGATGAGTCCACGGTTATAAGCTTCCGATTCGCGAAGCTGCTGCTCTAGTTTCTTTTGTTCGGTGATGTCGCGGGCGGCGGCAAACACGCCTTGAAGCTTGTTTGCAGAATCGCGGAAAGTAGAAGCATTGTAGGAAACAACTGTCGTACGCCCGTCTTTCGATCGCGCGGTGAGCTCGTAGTTCGTAACCTTGCCTTCACGCAGCACCAGGCGGATGCCTTCTTCCGCCCGCCCCGGATCAGTGAAGAAGTTTTTGAACGCCGTGCCGATTAGCTCCTCGCGCGAGTAACCGGTGAGCGCTTCCATCTGCTGGTTTACGTCGGTAATGATCCCCAGCGGGTCGGTGGTCATTAGGGCATCAATGTTGGATTCAATGAGGGAACGCGTGTAAAACTGCGTGGCTTTTAACTGCTCGGTGAGGCGAATTTCGTCGGAAATATCCTTGGAAATGAGCAAGAAGCCTATCGGCTTGCCCGTAGAGTCTCGTCGAGGCGTGATGACGACGCGAGCTGTGAACTGCTCGCCGTTTTTGCGTCGGCGATGAATAGTTCCTTCCCATTTGCCATCGCGTAAAGCAGCATCGAGCAATTCTCGCGGTTTGCCGCTGGCAACGTCCTCGGGTGCATGAAGGATCGCGGAGTTCGCCCTCCCAACGACTTCTTCAGGTTCATAACCATAGAGCCGGCGTGCGCCCTCGTTCCAAAGCAGGATTTTCCCGTCCAGGTCTTTTCCGATGATGGAATACTCGGTGGAGGATTCAAGGATGTTTGCGATGAAATCGACTGCTTCCTGCGCATTGCCGACGATGGCGTTGTCGAAGAGCTTCGTCTTGCGGATTTCCTCGGCAAACCTCAGTTCGTGAGAAATATCCTTGGAAATTAGCAAAAACCCGATGGGCTTACCCTTGGAATCCCGCCTCGGCGTAATAACCACTCGCGCTGTGATGCGCCGGCCGTCTTTGCGAATTCGCCCGATGACCCCTTCCCATTTTCCGTTTTGCAAGGCGGCCTGCATCATTTCCTTGGGCTTTCCGGCGTCCACATCTTCGGGAGTGTGAAGAACATCGGAATTGAGTTTTCCGACGACCTCATCCGGGTCGTAGCCGTACATCCTTCGCGCACCTTCGTTCCAAAGAAGAATCTTTCCGTCGAGATCCTTTCCAATTACGGAGTACTCGGTCGAGGATTCAAGGATGTTCGCGATGAAATCGAGTGCTTCCTGAGCAGTGCTCACAATAGAGCTGTCAAATAACCTGGCTTTCATGGCTCCCCGTTTTTCTAACCTGCGTGTGAGGTTTCACCTGGCAGTCTTATGAGATTACGATCCTCGAATGCCGTCACCCGCCTCGCTGTTACGGGTCACCGCTCAGCGAATGCGTTGCCAGGCACTCTTCAATGAGAGGGGAATTGCCTGTGAACCTGCTAACGCGCCCAATTCAATTCGTGTAGATAGAAGTCCGCGGGCAATTGGAAGGGTTGTTTATTAATACGCCCAAACGTTGCTGCTGACAAGCCCTGTGCAGACTAGTTGTCGAATCAGTTCATTACGGGTGAGGAGACTCCGAGAAGTCTGTCAGCACTACAATTGCTTAACGGCCTTCCCGTGGAATGAGCCAGAAGGAATAACCAACGGCACCCGCCCGGCCCTATAGCGAGCGGTATGGGAAATTGGCTCAAGACCGGGACTTCCGCCTGATGTGGGCGGAACGGATTGGTCTTGGATTCGAGTGCCCGGCCCGGAGCACGAAATTTGGGCAACGTGGGCAACTCCTGCAGTTCAGAAAAGCAGTGTAAGTTGTTGATTAGTTTGGTGGACGAGAGGGGATTCGAACCCCCGGCCTCCTCGTTGCGAACGAGGCGCTCTCCCAGCTGAGCTACTCGCCCACCGCTTCAGCCAAGTAAACCACTATACATCATTGAAATGGGAACGACCAAGTTGGCACAAGGGCCAGCCTTTCCCGTTGTCCCCAAGTTCCTCCTGGGAAAATGCGTGTACCGCTGCGTCATTCGCACGCTGTTTCAATAGCTTTAGAACCGGACTAAGTGAATTTGGTAAACAGGCCTCCAGTTTCGAAACGTAGATAGTCACTTACACATGAGAGTGACTATCGGCGAAGCGTTTGTATATAATCGCGCCAAAAATGAGTAGCCAAATTAGCACCTTTGCAGAGAATCGGGATAGCAACAAGGACCGCGAGGTCCGAACACGCTAGTGCAGTTGAAAGCATCACAATGATCTTCGAATTCAGTGAGAAGGCGAAAGAATTGCAACGCCAGCTGCTGGCGTTCATGGACGAGCACATCTATCCGAATGAGCGGCGCTACGACGAAGAAGCACGAAATGGCCAGTGGCTGCCGACGCAAATCATTGAGGAGTTGAAACCGAAAGCACGGGCTGCAGGATTGTGGAATATCTTCTTGCCGGATGACGAAAATGGCGCGGGGCTAACGAATCTTGGATATGCACCGCTGTGCGAAATCATGGGGCGTAGCCCGATGGCGCCGGAGGTCTTCAATTGTTCGGCGCCAGACACAGGGAACATGGAGGTGCTGGCACGGTACGGCACGCCGGAGCAGAAAGAACGCTGGCTGAAGCCGCTGCTGGCGGGAGAGATTCGTTCGTGCTTTGCGATGACGGAACCGAGCGTGGCATCTTCGGATGCGACGAATATCAGCGCGAGAATTGTGCGCGATGGGAACGAATACATAATTAACGGGCGGAAGTGGTGGTCTTCCGGCGCCGGCGATCCGCGATGCAAGATTGCCATTTTCATGGGGAAGACCGATCCGAGCGCTCCCGTACACAAGCAGCAATCTATGATTCTGGTGCCGATGGATTCGCCTGGGGCGAAGATTGTTCGATTGCTGACGGTGTTTGGGTACGACCACGCTCCTCACGGTCATGCGGAGATCGCGTTCGAAAACGTTCGCGTACCGGTCTCGAACTTGTTGCTCGGTGAAGGACGAGGATTTGAGATTGCACAAGGGCGACTGGGGCCGGGGCGGATTCATCATTGCATGCGATGCATTGGCGTGGCGGAGCGAGCGCTCGAATTGACGTGCAAACGTGTACAAACGCGGGTGGCGTTTGGCAAGGAGCTGGCGGAGCAAGGAACGATTCGCGCGGACATCGCGAAGTCGCGGATGGAGATTGATCAAGCACGGCTGCTGACCCTTAACGCTGCACACATGATGGATACAGTTGGAAACAAGGCGGCGCGCACGGAAATTGCGATGATCAAGGTGGTTGCGCCGAATGTCACGCTGCAGGTATTGGACCGCGCGATCCAAGCTCACGGCGGTGCGGGCGTTTCGCAGGACACCTTTCTCGCCAGCGCGTGGGCCAACGTGCGAACGCTGCGGCTGGCCGACGGGCCGGACGAAGTGCATGCCGAATCGATTGCCAAGTGGGAGCTCGCCAAGTGGAGCAAGCCCAAAACGCAAGCGAACACCCAGTAATTGCTGACCTGTCTTAGATCTTGCTTGCGGCGGCATTTTCACAACGGGAGGCCCGATGCCTGCGCTCACGGTTGAAACGCTGGATGCTCTGAAGGAGTTCGTCGGGAAAGAAATTGGCGTGAGCGAGTGGATGTTCGTCACGCAAGAGCGGATCAACCAGTTTGCGGAAGCCACTGAAGACCGCCAGTGGATTCACGTGGATCCCGATCGGGCCACGCGAGAATCACCGTATCAAGGACCGATTGCCCACGGATTCCTTACGCTTTCGCTGATCAGCCGCCTGATCAAGGACGTGGTTCGAATCAGCGGCAGCACTCAGTTGACGATCAATTACGGATTGAATCGCGTGCGCTTTCCTTCGGCAGTACGCGAAGGCTCAAAAATTCGAGGACGGTTTACTTTGCTCGCCTTCCGAGATGCGGAGAAGGCGCGGGAGACCGTATTTGCGTGCACCGTGGAATGCGAGGGCAATGACAAACCTTGCTGTGTAGCAGAATGGATTGTGAGGTATTACAAATGAAAGACACCCGCCGGGCGCTAGATCTTGCCTGATTCGGCGCTCCGCAAGGACTGGCGCAAGAGGGTACTCACCACTTCCGGCATGAGGGCAAACCGCGGATCCTTGGTGAGCCCCATGTTGTAGCGGTAGTAAATCTGTTGAACGATGACCGCGACCTTAAAGCGCGCAAAGACGATGTAGAAAATGATATTGGAGACGTCGCCACCAGTAGTTTTCGCATAGCGCTCCACAAGCTCGTTGCGCGTCATGCTGCCCGGATAGTTCGTCGGACCCCAGCGCAAGTTTTGCAGATCATCTGAGTCGTCGGCTTCTACCCAATAGGCCAAGGCGGTTGCCAAATCGCTGAGCGGGTCGCCGAGCGTGCACATTTCCCAGTCCAGGACGCCAATGATTTTTGTAACGTCTTCCGGTGCGAGAATGATGTTGTCGAATTTGTAGTCGTTATGGATGAGCGTTGCGCCGCTCGATGGCGGAAGGTTTTGCTGCATCCACTGCGAGATTCGTTCGACTTCGGGAAGATCATGAGTCTTTGAGCCGTTGTAGCGCTCGATCCAGCCGCGAACCTGACGCTCGAGGTAGCCTTGCGGCTTGCCGAGATCGGAGAGCCCGATCGCTTCGAAAGCGATGCTGTGCAGACGGGCGAGGTTGTCGATAAATGATTCACAGAGTCTGCGGGCCGTTGCTGGCGTAAACAAAAGGCCGGGAGGCGGGTCTCTACGAAGAATAATTCCGCTGACAGGCTCCATGAGATAAAAGGGAGCGCCCAGGATCGAACTATCGTCGCAGTAGAAGAGAACCTTGGGGGCCGGCGGATAGGTATCGTGAAGCTTAGAGAGGACGTGAAACTCGCGTCCCATGTCATGAGCGGATTTGACCTTGCTGCCAAAGGGAGGCCGGCGCAATACCATTTGACGGTTACCGAGCTGTACGGAATAGGTCAGGTTCGAATGCCCGCTCGGGAATTGCGCAACGTGGAAGCTTTCCGTCTCGCCGGGGAAATGAGTCCGCAGGAAAGGCTCTAGCTTGGCGAGGTCGAGCTCCTCACCCGAGCGAATGGAAGCCGGTTTGTCGCGGAAGTCCATGATTTTCGTCTCTTGTCGCATGGCTACCGGTAGGTCACCAAAGATTCGCTGTCCAAATGTGGAAATGAGTTAAAAGAACTGAGCATAAAACGTTCGCCTGAAAAGAGGAATTCGCTGAACGAACAGTTTCGCGACATCCACGCGATGCGCAACGTGTCCTCGGTGGAAAGATGCAACGCACGCTGCATCGCGACGCTTAGCGGGCCTCCGGATGTAAAAATAGCATTGACTTCACCCTTAGGGGATTTTGCAAGGAAGGCAGACAAGCCACAATTCACACGCGCGCAGAACTCTTGCCAGGACTCCACGTTTGGAACGGCGATTTCCCCTGTGACCCACAGTGAGATCACTGCTTCGAAGAGTCGCTGGAAATTGGCGCGCTTCGCGCTAGGTGTGCTCGAGCCTTGCATAGCATTGTGCAATTTGCGGATTTTATCGTTATTTGCAAGCAATTGAGGAAGGCTTTGCGAAAGCACCGCTTCTCCCTGGAATTCGTCGAAATCCTCACCTATGACCGTTTCAGGGAAGTCCCTCACTGCTTTTCGATAAGCTTCCCCGACAAGTTGGGCGGTTTGGCGATGGCGAAGGGCGGGTCCGGTGCAAACCCGGTCAAAAACGATGTTGCGCTTAGACCAGTATTCTCCAAGCAAGCGGGCCTGAGTTTCTCCCAGCGTGGAGAGCTGGTCGTAGTTTTGCGAAAGAAACGAAGCTTGTGCGTGGCGAACCAGAAAAAGGCGACCCATCTCTCCCCTGAAGAAGCAACATGTTTGGTCCAAGAAACATTGCGCTATCGCGTCGAGGTGAATCCAGCGAACACCGCCAGGCCGAGGCTTCAGGCCGTCGCACCCCGATCCTTGTTGTAATCGGCGAATGACTTTCCCTGCTCCGCCAATTGCCTGAGCAGAGGCGCAGGTTCCCAAAGCTCGCCGTGCTGGCGATGGAATTCTAGAATGCGGTTGTAAACCTTCTTAAGGCCGACCGCATCTGCGTACCACATCGGGCCGCCGCGATAAGCCGGGAAACCGTAGCCGTTGATGTAGATGATGTCGATGTCTCCCGCGCGAAGAGCGTAGCCCTCCTCCAGGATTCGCGCGCCTTCGTTCACCAAAGCATAGAGGCAACGATCCACAGTTTCTTCGCGAGGAATCTGTCTCTGGGGGATTCCTGCTTCCGCGGCCCACTTTCTTACGAGGACGGTTACTTCGGGATCCGGCATCGCGCGCCTATTCTCGTCATACTTGTACCAGCCCGCTCCGGTCTTTTGGCCGTAGCGTCCCATTTCGCAAAGGCGGTCGCCGGCAAATGGCTGGCGAATGCCGGGTTTTTCCAGATGACGGTATTCCTTGCGAATGCGCCAACCGACGTCAAGACCTGCAAGATCTCCAACAGCGAGAGGCCCCATAGCCATGCCGAAGTCAGACAGGGCGCGGTCGACATCTTCGACGCTCGCGCCTTCTTCAAGCAGAAACACCGACTCGCGCACATAGGGGTGGAACATGCGGTTGCCGACAAATCCGCGGCAGTTACCAACCAGCACGCCGACCTTCCCGAGCTTTTTCGAAAGCTGCATGCAAGTGGCTAGGACTTCCTTGCTCGTAGCCCTGCCGCGAACGATTTCTAGGAGCCGCATCACGTTGGCGGGACTGAAAAAATGTGTGCCGATGACAGACTGCGGCCGATTGGTGGCGGAAGCAATCTCATCGATATTCAGCGTGGAGGTGTTGCTTGCAAGGATGGCGCCGGGCTTGCAGATTTTGTCGAGCTGCGCGAAGACTTCTTTTTTCAGCGTCATACCCTCAAAAACTGCTTCGATAGCCAAATCGACGTTGGCAAAGCCATCTAAGCTCAGAGTTGGCTGAATGAGCTTCAGCCGCTCGTCCACAAACTGCTGCGTAAACCGGCCGCGCTTCACCGAATTCGCATAATTTTTGTGGACGTTGGCCATCCCGCGATCGAGGGCGACTTGATCCGCTTCTTTAACCAAGACGGGGAAGCCCGCGTTTGCCAGCACCATCGCAATCCCGCCGCCCATGGTCCCGGCGCCAACCACTCCAGCGGTCTTGGCCGGAATCAGCGGAGTGTCTTTGGGTACGTCGGGGATTTTGGCCACTTCGCGCTCGGCGAAGAAAACGTGCATAAGCGCTTTGGCTTGAGGCGAAAGAAGGCATTCAATGAACAGTTTTTGCTCTACCTGACAGCCGTCCTCGAACGGCATTTTGGTTGCGGCTTCCACAGCATCCATCGCCGCGAGTGGCGCGATCAGGCCACGCAGCTTCTTCCCAGCTTTTTCACGCGCGGCGGCAAAAATGCCGGCATTTTGCTCTGGCGTGCCGAGCTTACTGTTCCGCTCCCGTGTTTTCGGGGCTGACTTCCCTGCAACTTCCTGCGCAAAGGCAATCGCGCCCGGCAGAAGGTCTCCGTCTATAAGTTTGTCGAGGATGCCGAGTTGCAGAGCTTCTTCAGCGGTAATCGGATTCCCCTCTGCGCACATCTCGACCGCCTTCGCGACGCCCGCGAGCCGGGGCAAGCGCTGTGTTCCTGCGGCACCGGGGATGATGCCGAGCTTGACTTCCGGCTGGCCAACCTTCGCGCTGCGAATCGCAACGCGGTAATGCCCAGCCATGGCAACTTCCATGCCGCCGCCAAGTGCAGTGCCGTGAATGGCCACGACCGTGGGTTTGGGGCAATCCTCGATTTTCAAGAGCAAAGGAAGCAAGCCGGCACCGCGCGGCTTTCCCGAGGCCATCTTTTCCAGTTCTTTGATATCAGCGCCCGCAATGAAAGTGTTTCCGCTCCCGATGAGCACAGCAGCTCGCAAGCCGGCGTCATTTTGCAACTCGTCGATGGCCTTGGAAATCCCTTCGGGAACACCCGGGCTCAGCGCGTTCACGGGCGGATTGTTTATAGTGATGACGCCGATGTTTCCTGACTTCGTGAATTGAACCAGGTTATTCATAAGGATGCCCCTTGAATCAGACTGAAGGGTTCGGCTCATGCACTGCGCGCGGAGACTGCCTCCGCGTCGATGATCAGGCGCGCAAGCCACTCACGGTGAAAACTCGCGTCACCAAACGCCGTCTCGGAAGCTTTCGCGCGCCGGTAATACAGATGAAGATCATTCTCCCAGGTGAAGCCCATGCCTCCGTGCACTTGGATTCCCCGATTGCCGACCGTGCGGCTGGCGTCGCTCGCGTAAAGCTTGGCGATAGAAACCGCTGCTGCGGCGTCGGGAGCATGATGTTGCAGAGCCCAAGCCGCATAGTAAACCGCAGACCGAGCACTCTCGGTTTCGAGGTACATGTCTGCGCACTGGTGCTGAACAGCCTGAAAGATGCCGATGGGTTTGCCAAACTGTTTGCGCGTTTTGGCATATTCGACGGTGATATCGAGGGTCCGTTGCATCCCACCGACCAGTTCCGCAGCAAGGGCGACCGTGGCGATGCCGCGAGGCCTCGACAAAGCGGCCGTCTCGCCAAGTTTTTCGGCAATCGTGTTTTCAAACTGCACATAATACAGTTTGCGAGTGAGATCCATACCAAGCATTGGTTGAATGCGGATTCCAGAAGTTTTCGCATCAACGAGGAATACACCGTTGCTTGCGACTACGATGATCCAATCCGCAACCGCCGCGTCCGGAACAAACAGTTTTTCACCTTTCAGTTCCCCGTTTATGGCGGTCAAGCGGACGTCGCCAAGGTCCCAACTTCCATTAGGCTCAAAGAACGCGACCGTGGCGCGCGCTTCTCCCCGGCAGATCGGCGCCAGGTACCTCATTTTCTGCTCTGGCGTTGCAATGGAGTCTAAAAGGCTTCCCGCCATCACAACCGTTGAAAAGAAGGGGCCCGGGAGCAGCGCGCGACCGGCTTCTTCCATCAGCAGAATGAGCTCGACAGTGCCGAGGCCGACGCCGCCGAATTCTTCCGGAAAAATAATTCCGGTATAACCCTGCTCGGCAAGCTTGGCCCACAGGTTCGGGTCGAATGCCGTATCCGTCTCCATGAGACGCCGGACTTCGGCAATGGGATATTCCCCGGCGAAAAACTTGCGAGCGCTATCTCGAAGGAATTCCTGGCTTTCGTTCAGTCCGAATTGCATTGCATCATCCTTAATAACTTCGGGGAAGCCCGAGAACAAAGTGTCCGATGATGTTGCGCTGCACTTCGGACGTACCCGCTTCAATAGTATTTCCGCGCGAGCGCAGGTAGCCGTAGGACCATATACCTTTGTCCATCGCGTAATTGTCGCCGGCGAGCAATTGGCCGTAGGGGCCAAGAATCTCCTGAGCGAGCTGCTGAAGGCGCTGGTTGAGCTCGCTCCAGAATAGTTTCTGAATGGAGCCCTCGGGGCCAGGTGCGCCTGTCGACGAAATGCGACTGAACGCGCGCAACTGGTTCAGGCGCATGATTTCTACTTCCGCGTAAGATTGGGCGAGCTTTTGGCGCAAGAGGGGATCCTGAGCCAAAGGGCGCCCATGGCGTTGAGTTTTCCGGGAGAGTTCCATCAGCCGGCTGATAGTGCGCTTGAAAAGAGGGATCAGGCGCGCGCCATAGGCCCCGCGCTCGTGCATAAGAGTGCTAACGGCTACGTTCCAGCCGTCGTTGACTCTGCCCAGGACGTTCTCCGCGGGTACGCGCACGTCGCGGAAAAAAATCTCATTGAACTCGCTTTCACCCGTCATTTGGCGCAAAGGACGGACTTCAACACCGGGTGATTTCATATCGACGAGGAGAACCGTGAGGCCTTTGTGCTTGGGAACATTCGGATCCGTGCGAACGACGAGCTCACACCAATCTCCCACCCAGCCGTAACTCGTCCACACTTTCTGACCGTTGACTACATAATGCCCGCCAGCGAACAGCGCTTCGGTTTGGAGAGCGGCAAGGTCGGAGCCTGCGTTCGGCTCGGAGAAGCCCTGGCACCAAATCTCTTCTGCACTGAGGATTTTGGGGATGAACCGCTTCTTCTGAGAGTCCGTCCCGTATGCAATGATCGTCGGCCCAATCAAGCCGAGGCCCAGGTTGTTAGCCATAGGCGGCGCTTCAAGACGCGCCATCTCTTCCCAGAAAATCGCTTGCTGCATCAAAGTGGCGCTGCGGCCTCCGTATTCCTTGGGCCAAGAAACGGCCGCCCAACCGCCCTGGTGAAGTTTTTGTTGCCAGTCTCTCAAGTACGGAAAGGATTCCTCCAGCGGCTTCTCTCGCCATTCGCTCCAATCCTTCGGAACGTTGGCTTGTAACCAAGCGCGGAATTCGTCGCGAAAGGCAACTTCTTCTGGTGTGAGGTTCAAATCCATTTCTGTTCTTGTTCCTTTGCTTTGAGGGACTGCAATCAATCTTTTTGCGTTGCGCGCCTCGCGGCCACGGCGCCGGACGTGCTATTTAGCTGCGGTGCAAAGTCTTTCGCTTCCCGAGGGGCAGACTCAGGGCGAATTGTTTCTTTGCCATACCAGTATTTTTTGCGCAGGTCTCTTTTCAAAACCTTTCCTGTGCCTGTTCTCGGAAGGCTTTCCAGATATTCGACGGAACGCGGGCACTTGTAATGGGCGAGCCGTGAGCGGCAATGTTCGATCAGTTCGGTTTCACCAGCTTGCAAATTCGGTTTTAAGACAACTAGCGCCTTGGGCACTTCTCCCCACACCGGATCAGGCACGGGAATGATCGCGACTTCGAGGACCGCGGGATGTGAGAGAAGAATCTTCTCCACTTCAAGGGAAGAAACATTCTCTCCACCGCTTACGATGATGTCCTTTTTGCGGTCGACGACGAGGAAGTAGCCGTCTTCGTTCCAGGTGGCCATGTCGCCGGTATGAAACCAACCCCCGCGCAACGCCTCGGCCGTAGCTTCCGGCTGCTGCCAGTAACCTGCCATGACACCGTCCGTGCGCGTGACAATCTCTCCAATGGATTGTCCATCGCGCGGAACATCCTGGCCGTCTTCACCGACGACGCGCAGTTCAACGCCGGGAATGGCGTAACCCGTCATCGCTTGTCCCGCAAACCGCTGATCCCCTTCCCAACTCAGCCCGGGCTTCATGGGGGAGATAGTCAACACAGGCGCGGTTTCCGTCAGGCCATATCCCGAGAAGCAGGTGCAGCCAAGTTGCTCTTCGACTTCACGAACCAATGTAGGAGAGGAGGCCGCGCCACCGATGGAAATTCGCTTGAGGCTGCTCAGATCATGCTTGCGGCGCTCTGGACAGTTCACCAAGGCGGTGGCCATCGCGGGTACGAGACTGCAATAGTTCACGCGCTCCTCTTCGATAAGGCGAAAGACTTCCGGTGGATCGAACTTCTGCATCATGACGTGCTTGCCTCCCAGCAACGTCAGGAAGTGGGCGACGCCCCAGCCGTTGGCATGAAATAGCGGAATCGTGTGTAACTCCACGGCTTCGTTGTCGGTGTGCAGAGCCAATCCAGCGTTCAGCGCGTGCAAGTAGATGTTCCGGTGTGTAAGCATCACTCCCTTGGGTTCGGCGCTGGTGCCGCTGGTATAAAAAAGTTCAGCAAGAGAGTTTTCGTCGACCTGTGTGATATCGGCGCGATAGGGAGATGCCGAGGAGAGCAGTGCTTCGTAATTCTGCCGGGAGAGCCAGTTAACCTCTGCAACGGCACCGAGAGAGTGAAAATTCTTGACGGTCGTGAGTGTCGGACGAAAAGATTCGACCAACTCAAGAAAATGGCTTTGAAAGAACAGAGTGTGCGCACCCGCATCATTCAGGATGTATGCAAGCTCTTGGGGAGCCAGCCGGATGTTGAGTGGCAACAACACGGCGCCGGCTTCGACGACACCATAGTAGGCTTCCAACAAGCGGTGGCAGTTAGTGCTGAGAAAAGCGACTCGGTCACCAGGTTGAATCCCCGCCTTTCGCAAGGCGCCAGCGAGTTTGCTCGCGCGTTCAGCAAACTCGGCATAAGTCAGCAGCTCCTTTCCACAGACCACTGCGGTTCGTTTGGGAAACTGCTGCGCGGCATAGCGAAGAAAGCGAATCGGTGTCAGTGGAATGTTCATGGTTTAGCGCTTTTGCGTCAGGCTGTTTGGCCTCCGTCCACCACCAATACATGCCCGGTGACAAAATTGGAAGCGTCTGATGCCAAAAAAACTGCAGCGCCTTTCAAATCATGGTCGTTCCCGAAACGTCCGAGGGGAACCTTCTTTAGAAAGGCTTCCCGGTTTCTTTCGATGGCTACCTCAGACATATGTGTGGGGAACCAACCAGGAGCAATGGCATTCACTTGAATGTCGTGCGTACCCCATTTGCATGCCAAATCTTTGGTGAAGGCGATGACACCGCCTTTGCTCGCGTGGTACCCGATCGCTTGAAACTCCGGCGGTGCGCCTCGCATCCCAGCCACGGAAGCGATATTGATAATCTTCCCTCGGCGCTGCTGCACCATGAATTTTCCGGCAGCCTGCGAAAAAAGAAATGTCCCCGTCAGATTCGTCTCGATCACCTTGTTCCAGTGCTCCAACTTCATGTCCTCGACCGGAGCGCCCCAGGCTGTGCCCGCGTTGTTGATAAGAATGTCGATGCGCCCGAACTGCGAAATTGTTTGCTGCACAACATCGTGAACTTGCTCTGGGTTTTTGACATCACAGCCAAATGCCAGCGTTTTCGGCCCTAATCGTTTTAATTCTTCTGCGGTTCGTTCACACCGTTCCTTCTTGCGGGCGCAAAGCACCAGGTTCGCGCCCATCTCAGCCAAACCTTCCGCCATTTGGCGGCCAAGGCCGATGGAGCCGCCTGTGACGATAGCCACGCGCCCGGAGAGGTCAAACAACTTCTTCACATTCAACGCGCCCATCAGGTAGCCCAAGGTAACCCTAGTGGTCGTCGCATCGAGGTCCCGGGTTCACACTCTTCGGCTTCGCCGTCAAACGGGCGAAGATACCGATGGGGCTTGAAATCCACGAACGCTGGCGGTGGAAGAGTTACGCCGGGTACGCTGAGGACGGGGAGTAGCGCCGTGGCAGCGGCATTCAGATTGGCAGCATCTACGTCGGGCCATTTCCCTGTTTCCAAACGCGCAAGCAAGGTCTGTACCGCCGCGATAGTCTCCGCCGGAGTGAAGGTGCAATGCCCCGCGCGCGACACAAACGTGCGCCGCAGGAATTGCCCGTTTCCATCTTCGCGTACAACCTGGCTGTAGGCGCTCTCGTTCTCGACCACAACGAGCCCATCGCCCGTCGTGTGCAAAGTGAGGACGGGAATGTGAATGTCGCCGTTGTAGATGATGTTCTGCTCGAGGTATTCCTTCGCCTGGGGGTCCGCGCTGATTCTTACCGTCTCATTTAACTTTTCCAGGTCGGTATCCAGATCGAGACCGGCCTGCTCGTAGAGCGCTCGGACTTCAGCGGCATCAATGGAATGCTCCAACTGTCTGCGGTAATCGACATGGGTATTCCAGGACGGGTTGCCCTTTGCGCGAAACTCGAGTTCGGCCCGAAGTGCAAAAGCAAAAGGAAAATCAACATTCCGATCCCAGAGGTACTGGTTCATTTCCTGGCTGACAAAATCCGTCGGAGCGGGCTCGGGGGACAACGGATCGAACCAACCAGGGCCATCACCAAAGGCGGAAACAAGTGCAAGGCGAGCTCTGCCTTGAGGTGTAGCTTGAGCAGCATCAAGTATTGCTCGAGCCAGGAGGAAATTGCCGCCGGGATTCGCAATGTTGACGACCTGCAATGGTGAGTGAGGGGGAGCTAGTAATGTCTGGAACGCAAAGGCGGAATCCAGCGCTGTATTCCAAGTTGCGACTCCACCTGAGAGTACCCCACACATGGGGAGAGCTGCGTCAAAACGGTCGGGATGGCGCTGGATTAATCCAGCGGTGATCATTCCGCCGAGAGAATGCCCCCACGCGATGGTTCGCGATGGCTTCCCGATCGTCGTATCGAAAATGTCTAGAACTGCGATTTGGTCGGGCAAGGCCTGCTCGATCGCCCAGCCGGTGGTGGCGTAAGAAGAACCGGCAAGCGCGAAGCCGCTGGAAAGCATGAAGAACCGAGTTAAGGGATCACCGACATCCAGCGCCGGATTCTTGCTTCCGGGCGCTACGTAGCCATGGCTGTAGAGAAACAGAATTCCATTCCAGTTGGACGGGACCTCAATGAGATAGGTGGCGCCATCGGGTAGCGTTCCGGCCTGCGTTGTCACCCCGGACTGCGCCCACACAGTGCTGGAAAGCAGTAATGAAGCGACCACCACAAACACAAATTGCATCATCCTAAGCCGCATGTTTCTTGCCCTCTTGCTTTGTTCAATCTTCCGCCAACAGGCGATTCATTCTTCATCCAACTGCAATTTCAAATAGCGATGACGTTTCCTCGCCGGCGGGGACAATGCCAGCAAATCGGTTGATTTGCGCTCAGAACGTGAGTCGCAAGCCGAGCTGAATTTCGCGCTTTGGGAATGCCGAAGTGAAGCCCAGCGGCTGGCTGGGCGACAATAATCTGCTTCCATGTACGTTAAATGATGTGAAACCTGGTTCAAAGCCGAAGGCCGGGCCTACCTCATTATTGACGCTGGCAAAATTTGTGCGGTTTGCGATATTGAATCCCTCGGCTGTGATTTGCATTTTGGTTTTTTCGGCGATCTTATGCTGCCAGCTCAAGCGCGCGTCGAAATTCACATAATCAGGTCCTAGGCCGGTGTCACGGGGAGCCCCAATCGGGCGTTGGTTTGTTGTGTGATTGTTCCCGTTCACTTCTCCGCCGGCCAACAGATTAAACGGATGTCCGCTGTGGTAGGTGAAAATTGGGGCCAGTTGGAAGCCTCCCAGGATGTTTCCTTTCCACGGACTGTCGAATACCCCCGCTATGACCACCTTGTGGCGCTCGTCGAATTCCGAGAGGCCGCGGTCGAGGTTCAGGTTCGTCGGGTCCTGAGGTCCATAGTCGCTATTGAAATCCGTAGAGGTGTCAAACCCTTTGCTAAAAGTATAATTCCCAAGCAGCGTGAACGAATTGCTGAAACGCCTCTTGACTTCCAGGATTCCTCCTTCATAAAGCGCCGAAGCGGCTGAAGTGTACTGGTTGTTTTGCACGATCAACGGGTTCACAAAACAGGCAAAGGGATTCGCACAGGGATAGCCGGCCGTAAGGACACTCTGGCCCGCGTTGGGGCCGCTGACGATTACCTCCTGCCCTCCGAGCGGGTCCGCCGGCGCCGCGTTGCCCGGGGCCACGCCGCCATTCCAGTTGCGGTACTGGATGGTCTTTCCATTCGCTAGCGTCGCGGCCGTGAACGGTGCTTGCAGGAGGTTCGTGTCGATGGCAACCGGCAGGCGAAGTGTATGGGTGTAGATTCCGCTGATGGAAACAGAGAACCCTGGCGCAATTTCGCGTTCAATTCCGATCGACGCTTGTTGCGAATAGGGCGTCTTGTAATTCGGTGGATTGCTAAAGAGGACCGTCAGCGGCGAAAGCGGACCATTGTTTGCGACAAAGATGCCAAATTGCGCTACGTCCGCTGGCGTGATGCAGGCGGCATTACCGCCCGTCGGAGTTGTGCATTGAATCAGTCCCTGAGCGAAGAGTCCCTGGAACACTTGCGGAGCCGTCTGTAGAGCCGGGGCAAAGGGCGTTGCGCCGATAGGATCCACGTAAATGGAAATGAAACGAGTACACGGGCTCGTTCCCGTCCCTGGAACGATCGTCACCGGTCCAAAGCTCACTCCACACGTCCCCACCACGTTATTTACTTGGTCTGGAACTTGGGACTTATTGTTCTGGTTTTCCACGGTGCTGTAGTTCTTATTCAGAACCCCCAGGCTCAAGTCCACTTGTGGAATCTGGGTGTCGATCGGCCCATAGAAAATTCCGTAGCCGCCGCGGATCACGGTCTTATGGTTCTTGAACGGATCCCACGCGAAGGAAACCCGTGGTCCAAAGTCTTTATAGTAGGTATTGAGGGGCAAATATTCAGAGTCGATTTCATAACGAAGGCCATAAGTAAGCGTAAAATTCGAAGCCATCTTCCACGCGTCCTGGATATAGCCCGCCGTAAATGGCCGTGTGTACGCGGGGTAGGCCGGGTTTCCAAATCCCTGCTGAAAGACCTGGGGTACCCCGAAATTGGCAGACTGCAATGAATTAAGCAGCGCCGAATTGACAGAAGCAGGAAGCTGGCAAGCAGCAGGGAAGGTGAGGCAAGGGCTCAGCAAGTCTCCAGGCAAAGCGCCAAAGACAAAGCGGCCCGGGAAGAATGTGTGGGACTCGGAGTGATTTCCTCGGAGCAACTCGGAACCGCCGAATTTCAGAGTGTGCTGGCCGCGGGCTAGGGTGAGGTTGTCCGCAATTTCGGTCCGGCGCGTGATTGTGAAGTTCGGCAAGAAGATGTTGGTTCCCAAATTGTTTATGAAGCCAAAAATCTGGAGTCCCACCTCGCCAGGTTCATTAGGGACTACGTTAAAGCTGTTGTAATCCCACTGCGCACGGAATTCGTTCTGGGTCTTTGCGCTAATAGCGTGGTACCACCCAACCTGAAAGTTGTCGTCGTAGTTGTGGATCGAACTCCCCGCGGAAAAACCAGTCAGGGATTGCACATCCGGGTTTTCCTCCAGGTCGTGGCCATACCGGTAGCTAAGATAAAGCTGGTTGTTTTCGCTGAATCGATGATCCAAGCGGCCGGAGGCAAGGTACTCGCGCGTGTTGTAGTTGAATACTCCTCCGTTGTTTTCAAACTGGTTTACGAGAAAAGCGCTGAAGGGATTCGCGGCAGGGTTGAGGGTCAAAGTTCCGCCAAGAATCGCTGCACACGTCCCGGCAGGCACATTGGTGGTCGGGTTAGGGGCGGGTAGGCCCAATTGAGCCGCGACGGCCGCGCCAACCGGGCCGCTCAAACATGGGACATTCGGGTTCCCAGATTGCGCGGCGAGGATCTGAAGCCCGCCGATAATTGGCTGCTGGGTTGTGTCCGGACGAAGAGTGGTCGTGCTCGTCAGCAGAGGTACGGCATTTTGTGAGTTTTGCAACAGGCCTTCAAAAGCGCCGAATAAGAAGGTCTTGTCTTTCCGAATGGGAAATCCCAACGTGCCCCCGTATTGGTACCGGCTTAATGAGTTCTTGATCGGTCGACCTGATGTGTCAGCGGCCGCAGGGTCGAACACCTGACCGGGTTGGAGCGCTTGGCTGAAGGCAAAGGGGTCGCGCGCATCCATCGCGTCGTTGCGGAAATAGCTGTAGAGTCCTCCATGCACCTCGTTGGTCCCTGACTTCGTAACGATGTTGATCGATGCACCGCTCGCTCCGCCCAGGTCCGCGCCATAGTTGCTGCGATTCACCTGGAATTCCTGTACGGCATCTTGGCTTACCGTCAGACGGACGCCGCCAGAATCACCATTCGCTTCGCCGCCTTCGACGGTGACGCTGTTTCCTCGGCCATTACTTCCGTAAAACGAAAGCCCGCTTTGCGGCGTCTGCTTGACTCGAAAATCCTGATCGTCTGCCAGCCGGGTGGCATTCGAAACTCCGGGCATCAGCAGGGTAAACGTAAGATAATCCCGCCGATCAATAGGCAGATCCCCGAGATACTCCTGTGTGAGCGTGTTCGCTTGGCTTGCCCTTTCTGTTTCCACGACTGGAGGCTCAGAACTCACTTCCACCTGCGAGGAGAGGCCCGTCAACTTGAGGTGAAAATCGAAGACCAGTGTCTGCCCCACGGTTAAGACGACACTCGTAGCTACTTCCGCTTGAAAGCCAGCGTGTTCGACGCTGACTTTATACGTGGAAGGGGACAGGCCGGACACACGATACAAACCGCGCTCGTCTGACGTTGCGCTGCGCTCCACTCCCTTGGCAGCATCGATCACCGTTACCTTCGCATTCGGTACTGCCGCCCCGGTGGGATCGGTCACCGTGCCGGTAAGATCAGCGGAAGCTCCCACGCCCTGTCCCCTGGTGGCGTGGCTTCCGGGAAAGAAGCACCCTGCCAAAAGGACTCCTGCTGCCAACCATGTCGCTTTCATAGCTCCTCCTGGTTCAGAGGGATCGAGAATTCGGCGGTCGATCGCCGAGAAAACTCGCGTCCTCGGAAAGATGGCCGTGCACCTTGTCGTCTCGAACTACGTTATGACCGCCCTCGACTAGATTTGAAAGTCCTGCAACGAACATGGATAGAAGAGTCTGCATTGCTTCGGGTCCCACGCCCCCGGTAGAAGGATTCAAGAATATGATAGTCGGTATCACATTTTACGAACTAACGTCAACACGAAATTCTGTGGGCGCCTGAATCTTGAGATTCTCTGCTGGAAGTCCAAAGGGTCTTTTACGGGAAAGAGAGCACCATTCGCCCCGAGACTTGCCCTTGACGCAGTTGATTTATAACCAGATTCGCTTCGGATAGCGGTCGTGCAGCCACCTTGCAGCGAATTTTTCCTTGGCTGGCCATCGTCAGCACTTCTCGCAGGTCCTGGCGCGTTCCGACTGCGCTGGCTTGGACGCGCACTTCTTTGGCGGCCATCATTATGGGTGGAAAGCAGATGTCGTCCGGTGGCAGCCCGACCACAAGCAGCGTTCCCCTGGGGCGCACGCATGCAAATGCAGTGTCATAGGCCGCTTTAGCTGCCGAAGTGACCAGCGCCACGTGGACCCCGCTGGCAGTTCGCAACTCCTTTACAACATTCGATGATCTAGCGTTGAAGCCCTTCACCGCTCCTAGCGATTCCGCAAGTTGGAGCTTCTCATCGGCCGTATCAATTGCTGTGATTTCCGCACCCATTTCTCTCCCGATTTGTACGGCAAGGTGGCCCAATCCTCCGATGCCAAAGATCGCCAGCCGCTGGCCAGGAGAGATTCTGGCCTGCCTCAGAGCCCGAAAAACAGTTACGCCAGCGCAAAACAAAGGCGCAACTTCCACTGCCGAAAGCCCATCCGGGATTCTCACAACGTGGCTCGCTGGCGCTTTAACAAACTCCGCAAAGCCGCCGTCTACCGTCACTCCTGTAATCTTCTGTTTTGTGCAGAGATTCTCGTTCCCTTCGCAGCAGAATTCGCATTCGCCGCAAGTCCAGTAAATCCAGGGCATGCCGACGCGGTCTCCGACTTGAAACTCCCGAACCGCGCTTCCTTTTTCAACTACATTGCCGGCGACTTCATGCCCGGGAATAAGGGGTAATTTCGTAATCGGAACAAACTGGGGCCAGTCTCCATCCGCAACATGCAAATCAGAATGGCAAATCCCGCAAGCTTCCACTTGGATGAGAAGGTCATTCGCTTCGACCGACGGACGCGGAACATCTTCAAACGCGAGAGGTTTCTTAAACTCGTGCAGAACCGCAGCTTTCATGCTTCTGGCCATGAATTCGCGACCAGTCTGTTGAGTGGGCAAAGCTCTGTGGGCATCGGATCCAGGTTGGAAAGAAAGCGAAAGTGCGGCACGGACGGAACCAAGCCTCTCTTCCTTTAGCGGCCTATGGTTGTACGCCCTTCAGAAAAAAATCCAGAGCGCTGCGGACCCGTTCGCTCAAGTCGTGCGGTCCCGAAAGATCAACTGCCCAACGCCGAACGACTGTCGTATAAAGCCCTTCCATGAATTCCGCCAGGTGCGCAACAGGAAATGCCTTGGTTACTTCTCCGCGCTTCTGGCCTTCCTCGAGAATTTCTCGCAGAAGGCTAACAGCGATTTCTTCAGGGCGTCGCATTTCGGGAGAGCGCACCGGGTCCATCGCACCTGAAAGCACCACCGCTCTCCACAAGGGCCGGTCCGACTCCACCTCGCGCGCCATACCTGCATACATCCGTCGCAATCGTTCCGCGGTCGCGATGTCGCTCGAGAGTTCGGTTTCAAGATGCTCTTTGATGCAACTAAAGCCCCGTCGGCCGACCTCACGCAAAACTGCATCTTTGCTTGGAAAATATCTGAAAAACGTGGGCTGGCTGATCTCCAGAATTTGGACAAT
This sequence comes from Candidatus Acidiferrum sp., assembly GCA_035280045.1. Lineage (GTDB taxonomy): Bacteria > Acidobacteriota > Terriglobia > Acidiferrales > UBA7541 > Acidiferrum. The sequence continues at coordinate 89,860 of DATEGP010000012.1, read as the reverse complement.
ATCTTCGACCCTGGTGTTTTCGTACCCTCGCTTGCGGAACAAGCGAATAGAAGTATCAATGATTTCTTGCCGCAGCCGAGCTTTCTTACGTTCACGAAGGCCCAAAGTCTCTCTGCTGTTTGTTCTAAGTAGCCCCGAAACGCTTCCTTGCCTGCTCTTCTTCATGTGGCGCCGAATCACCGAGGGCTCTGCCGCCCGCGGCTCTTTTCCGGCGACTCTACTTCGCCGCATTTTGAATTGCTCTCCTCGACTGGTCGGAATGTGGAAATTGGTCCACAAGGCAAAATTGCAAGAGTTACTCTAACATGATAGAAGCCCACGTCAAGCCGGTCCCGGAGTAGTGGGGTCCAAACCGAAGCGGAAATGGGTTACCCACACTCGCTGCGAGCGCCGTTTTCAGCAATGAAATGAACTGCGCGGCGACGTGAAATATGTCAAACCCGCTGTTGCTTGGTAGTTTCTGCATGATCTCAGCGTGTGGGGCGGGGTTGAAGCCAAGGCAGAATTCCTCACGCCGCCTATCTGCCGCCGGCAGGCAGAAACTGCATGTGGGATGCCACGACTGAAAAAGGTCGGGACTTGCAGATTCAAACCCTAAGGAAAGTTACAGCGTTTTACGGTTGATCGTTTGAGCCGCCCATGCGCTGCGCCATGATTTTATGGGCGTTCTGGTAAAGCGCGCGCGCCTGTGGGACGGCTTCGATAGCCTTTTGCACCTGCGGGTCGCCTTCCAGAAGAACTTTGAATCCTTCTTGCATGTTGAAAACGGACATGAAGACTTCTTGCTTTACCTTGCGCTTGATCCAGTCCTGGTTTTCCGCCATTTCCGGTTCGGTATAGCGGACATTGTGTTTGCTAAGATATTCGCGGAACACGCGCATCACACTGTCGTCGACTTCAAAGTCTTTTGTGACGGTCGGCTTGGTTCCCAGGAAATAACGCGTAAACCCGCCTACGCCCGTTTCGGCCGGGAAGAGCACGTCGTCGCGAAACAAGATTTGCTGGAATTTCGTGAGCTTCGGGGAGTCCACAACGATGTCCGGCGTGATTCCGCCGCCTCCGGTGACCTGACGGCCGCTGTCTGTCAATCGGACTTCCGTTGGATGCTCCGGCACTTTGCGTTCGTAATGGTATTCGTAAAGCGAGACCGATTTGTAGTCGCGCTGAATCAGCCGTCCGCTTGGTGTGTAATAGCGCGCAGTGGTCAAAGCAAGGCCAGTGTTTTCGCTAAGCGGAGTGACCGTTTGGACGAGGCCTTTGCCGAAAGTCGTCTCGCCTACGATAAGACCGCGGTCGTGGTCCTGGACCGCTCCGGAAACAATTTCCGTCGCCGAAGCCGAATTGTTATTCACCAAAATCACAAGGGGAGTCGTCATTCCCTGGTTGCCACGCACAGCGTAATAACGGCGTTCCGGCGAAGTCCTTCCGTGATGAGAGACGATCAACTGATTCTTGTCCAGGAACATGTCGCCAACCGCAACGGCTTCATTCAGCAGCCCGCCAGGATTTCCCCGCATGTCGAGGATCAGCCCGTCCAGCGAAGGAGCATCCAGCTTCTTCAGGGCTTCAGCAATTTCGCGGTCCGTAGTTTCGTTAAATCCAGACAAGCGGATGTAGCCAATGCCGGGCTTTAGCAAGAACGCGATGTCCACTGAATGCCGTGGAATCTCGTCGCGCGTTACGGTGAACACCAGCGGCTCCGGATAGCCTTCGCGCGTAACAGTGATTTTCACCACCGTACCTTTCGGGCCCTTCAGCAGGTCAGCCACTTCGGTGGTAGAGAGTTGTTCCGTGGACTTGTCATCCACCTTGACGATCACATCGCCCGGTCGAATTCCTGCATTGTAGGCGGGTGCGCCCGCATATGGCGCCAAGACAACTGTACGGTTTTCGCGCGGACCAACAATCATTCCTACGCCGTAGTATTTCCCGCGCTGGTCTTCCCGAAGGAGGGAGAATTGCTTGGCGTCAAAAAAGCTGGAATGCGGATCGAGCATCCGGAGCATCCCGGGGATAGCACCCTGGTAGACGGCCTTGTCCACGTCCACCTGGTCGGCGTAGTTGTTCTGAACTACGTCTAGTACCCGGGTAAAGTCCCGCACGGCGGTCTGATAATCGTCCGCCGAGGCCGCGGTAGCCCGTACATTGGGCCCGTAAATGCCTCCCAATACAGCGGATAAAAGCAGCACTCCAACAGCAATGACAATCCCGCGACGCTCTGATTTCATTCTGACCTCGCGCCTAAAACCCATAAAAAATTATAGCACACCGCAAACTCCGGTTTGACAGCGGCGGAATACCCTTTCTATGATGCCATTGGGGTCTTAGACGGCTATAGGACTGAAATGCTGAGCGTTCCCCACATGATTGTAGTTTTTGTCGTGGTCCTGGTCGTATTTGGGCCAAAGAAGCTCCCTGAGCTTGCGCGCGGGCTGGGGAAGCTCATGGCTGAGTTCCGCAAAGCCTCGACGGATTTCAAATCCGCCTTCGAAGAAGAGATGCGTGATTTGGAACGCCAGGCTTTGCTGGCCGAGCGCAAGAAAGCTGCGGAAGCGGTTGCGGCCAGTACCGCTGCCGAACCGGGACAGCCTGCTGCGGCCCCCATATCCTCGAGCACGGAAACTCCTGGGAATGAGTCCTCGGCAGACACTCCTGCCAGCGAAGGTCCGGTCATCGCGCCCGTTGCCGAGTCCGTAGCGCGCGGTTCCGAAGGCGCTGCGGAAAACGGTACGGAAGCCGCAGCCGCAAAACTGCAAGAATCTCCCCAGGATGCAAGTCATCCGGTGTGACCTCGTGGCTGACTCCTCTCCCAACTCGCAAGACTCTCACCGCTCCGAGGAACCCGGAGGCACGATGACGTTTTTTGAGCATCTGACGGAGCTGCGCAAACGCATCATTTATTCGCTCTATGCCATTGTCATCGGGACATTCATCGGCGTTTATCTTTCCAAATACTTCGTCGCCTGGATTGACAAGCCGATGCTCAAGGCGCTTGCGGATGCACACTTGGATCCAAAGCTGATTTACACGCATCCCGCTGGCCAGCTCAATATCGTTCTCACCATGGGCGTGTATCTCGGATTCGTTCTGGCTTCCCCGATTGTGCTCTATCAAATCTGGCTGTTTGTTGCGCCAGCGCTCTACAAGCACGAACGGGGTGCGATTACCGGCTTCATGTTCTCGACGGTCGCTCTCTTTCTGGGAGGAATTGCATTCGGCTATTTCATCACCTTGCCGTACGTCCTTCACTTCCTCGTGAACCCCGGACCGTTGTTCGGGCTCGGCCACGATGTCGTGCCGATGGTCAGCATTAACGAGTACTTTGACCTGATTCTGCTTATCCTTCTGGGTATGGGACTAATGTTCGAGCTTCCGGTTTTGATTTTCTTTTTGTCGCTCTTTGGCATTGTGACGCCGCAATTTCTTTGGAGAAACTCACGCTACGCAATTGCGATCATCTCCATTGTCGCCGCAATCGTTACGCCGACTCCCGACGCGACGACCATGCTGGTCTTTATGGCTCCCATGATTGGCCTCTATTTCGTGGGAATGGGCGTATCCTTCGTGGTCACGCGGCGGAGAGAACGCCGCATTTCTGCTCCCGCGGAGGCGCGCTGATGACTACTTTTTCTGGGAATTCCTTGCGGACTGCCTTGCTGTTCGGCCTCGCCTTTGTTTGTCTCGCAGGTTGCCAAGCCAGTGACTCCTCTCGCGGCGCGGGCCAGCCTCCTTTTATGAGCACGGCGGCTTCGAATCCACCGCAAGGGGCCAATGATGCTCCTCCGGCAGACAAGACAGGTGGGTTCGATGGCAAACGCGCCTATGAGCTGGTCGCCAGACAGGTTGGTTTCGGCCCGCATCCTTCCGGTTCGCCTGCCATCGCTAAGCTGCAGGATTTTCTGCAGGTGGAACTGAAAAGCTACGGCTGCACAGTGGACACTGATAGCTTCACGGCGGATACACCAGTTGGGCGTCTGCCTATGAAGAACATTCTTGTAAAGATCCCCGGCGAGAAGCCCGGCATAATTCTTCTTGGTACCCACTATGACACTCTCTTGACCGTCCCCAATTTTGTTGGAGCGGATGACGGAGGCTCCTCCACGGCCTTAATGATGGAGTTGGCACGCCTTTTGTGCCCGCAGCACGGGAAATATGCTGTGTGGATAGCCTTTTTAGACGGTGAAGAAGCCATGCGGCAATGGAGCGACACGGACAGCCGCTACGGCAGCCGGCAGATGGCGGCAAGACTGGCCATGAGCGGCGACCTCAAAAAGGTTAAAGCATTTCTGCTGGCGGACATTGTTGGTGGTCGCGACGCTCAGCTCAAGAGGGAAACCAGCTCAACACCGGACTTGATTAACCTTTTTTGGAATACCGCTCACAAGCTGGGCTACACGAAGCTTTTTCTCGATACCACGACTTCCGCTGATGACGACCATGATTCGTTTCTCAAGCGCGGTGTTCCGTCTTTGGACGTAATAGGGGATTTTATCAACAATGGCTACTGGCACACGCCTGAAGATAATCTCGACAAGATCAGCGCCAAAACGTTGGCTGAAGTCGGTCACGTTTTCTTGGAAAGCATCAAAGGATTGCAATCGCGTTAGGGGCTAGCTGATACGCCGCTCGATTTCTTCCGTCACGCCTACGCCTCGAACCGGATGTCCTTCCCTTTTTGCACGGCTGAGTGCTTCGTGAAGTCTTCATCATTCCGGAAAGGAAAATCCGAGCGATAGTGGCTGCCACGGCTTTCTTCGCGAGCCAACGCCGCGCGCGTCATGACCAACGCCAGGGTGTGAAGATTACGCAGTTCGTGGCCACCGCGCCCGGACTTCTCGCATTTAGGGTTTTCTATCGCTTCTAATTGCGTGATGGCATCGGCGACCTCTTTCCCGGTTCGCATGATGCCCACGTCTCGCCACATCAAATCTCGAATTTTCGTTAGTGTCGCGCACACCGCCGAAGCTGACTTGGGACCGTCATTTTTCACGGCTCCGTTCTTCGCAGCTTCTTTGTGTGCTGCGGACGAATGGCCCGGCAGAGGCGCAGGAATGCCGGCCAAAGCTTGGCCTTTACGTTTTCCAGCGGGCGCATCTTTCATCATGGCTTGTCCTGCCAGAGCGCCGAACACAAGTCCTTCGAGCAGCGAATTGCTGGCGAGCCGGTTCGCTCCGTGGACGCCCGTTGCAGCGGTTTCGCCCGCTGCATAGAGGCCGGGAAGGGAAGTGCGCCCTTTCAAGTCCGTCTTCACACCACCCATCATGTAGTGGGCTGCGGGGCGCACGGGAGCCATGTCGCTCGCCAAATCAAGCCCATAGCTTGCACACGTCTCGTAAATTCTCGGGAACCGTTTCTTCAGGAACTCTTCACTCTTTTTTGTCATATCCAGGAACACATGCGTGCTATTCGTGTGCTGCAACTCGCTGACAATCGCGCGCGCCACCACGTCTCGCGGCGCCAATTCCTGCGCTTCATGGTATTTCTTCATGAAGCGTTCCAGCCCGATGTTGCGCAGCACGCCGCCTTCGCCCCGTAGAGCTTCGGAGAGAAGAAACCGTGGCGCGCCCTGAATAGCCAGCGCCGTCGGATGGAATTGCATGAACTCCATGTCGGACAAAACGGCGCCTGCTTCGTACGCGATAGCCATTCCATCACCGGTGGCGCCGTCGGGATTGGTGGTCTCGCGATAAATTTGTCCCAGGCCGCCGGTAGCAAGGATCACGGCGCCGGCGCGCAGCTCGTGAAGCGTTCCGTCCATTTCGTCAATGAAGCGTAGCCCGGAGACTCGTCCGCGCTCGACGATCAACTCCGTAGTGAAGGCATGCGCGCGCAAATGCAAATGCGGAATCGAGTGCGCGCGAGCCAGCAGTGCCCGGCTGATTTCACGGCCTGTGGAATCACCGTGTGCGTGCAATATGCGCGAGCGGCTGTGGGCTGCTTCGCGTGTAAACGCGAGCTTTGTGCCCGCGCGGTCAAATTCAGTGCCCCACGCGATGAGTTGCGTGATGTACTTCGGACCTTCTTCGACCAGCAACGCAACAGCTTCGGAGCGGCACAGGCCGTCGCCGGCGTTGATAGTGTCTTGTTCGTGAAGGCCGATTTCATCTTCGTCGGAAAGGGCCACGGCAATGCCGCCTTGCGCCCACGCCGTGGCTGAATCGCTCAAGTTTGATTTCGCTAGGACTAGGACGCTGCCCGCTTCGCTCAGTTCAATGGCGGCGCGCAAGCCTGCGATGCCGCTGCCCACGACGGCGTAATCGGCATGATGGATTCTGTGGGGAGTGGTCATGGGAGTGAGGAACCGCGTTCAAATCGCTCAAGTATGGTAGCACGAAGAAAATCTGCAGATAAGAAGCAAGCCCTTCGGGTGCGGCGGGCGCGAAGCGTATGTTACATTGAGAACCTGTCGCGAATGAAAATCACACGCATTCGAGTGCAATCTTCCGCCGGCATCTACTCTGTCGTTGTCGGGGCGGGCGCGATTAGCCGGGCGGCGCAGGAAATTGCGGCGCTCGGAAGTTTTTCCAGCATTCATGTGGTTTCTTCACCCAAGGTGTGGCGAGCCGTTGGCAAAATCGTTCATCGTGGTTTGCGGCTTTCGAATCGAAATGGCGTGCATCTTTTTAACGACGCGGAATTCGCAAAACACCTTGGAAGTGTGGAGCAAGTCGCGCGCTCTTTATGTCGCTCCGGAGCGGATCGCAAATCGCTGATTATCGCTGTTGGGGGCGGCGTTGTCGGCGATGTCGCCGGTTTTGCAGCGGCTTCTTATTTGCGCGGGGTCGCTCTCGTCCATATTCCCACCACTCTGGTTGCTCAGGTGGACAGCTCCATCGGGGGAAAAACCGGAGTGAATCTTCCCGAAGGCAAGAATCTCGTTGGAGCGTTCTACGCACCGCATTTGGTAATAACAGATCCTGGCCTTCTTCGAACCCTTCCCGAACGCGAATTTCGCGGCGGCCTGGCCGAAGTCATCAAGCATGCCGTGATTGCTGATGCGCCGATGTTCGCGCAACTCGAAAAGGATATGGACAACATCTTGCAACGCGACCGCAATCTCTTGAGTTCTCTCATCCCGCGCAACGTACAGATCAAGGCGCGTGTGGTCAGCCGCGACGAGCGCGAATCCGGTTTGCGCGAAATTCTCAACTTTGGGCACACTTTTGCCCACGCTCTCGAAAGCGTCACGCACTATCGGCGTTACCAGCACGGCGAAGCCGTCGCTTGGGGCATGATGGCCGCGTCTTTCCTGGGACACGAAATCCGCCTCACTCCCGCCGAAGAGGTTTCCCGTATCGTGTCGGTCGTTGGTCGGCTTGGACCCTTGCCACCTTGGCCGAACGTTTCTCCAAGGGCTTTGGTGAGAGCGATGCGTTCCGACAAGAAAACTCGCGGAGGCGTTTTGCGGTTTGTCCTGTCTGCGCGCATTGGCCAGGCGCGCACGTATGAAGAAGTCCCGGTGGACGCGGTCGAGCGCGTTCTCCATTTCACTCCCCGCTTGATCGCTGCGGCTAGCTCGAGCTTTGGTATTTCGAAATGAGTGGAATTGCTGCGCCGGTGAAAGGAACCCGACCCGAAGGCGCCAACAGTGAAGCCGAAGCCTCAAAAAAAGTCCGCGAGATGTTCACGCAAATCGCGCCACGATACGATTTGCTGAATCATCTTCTGTCATTCGAGTTGGATCGTCTTTGGCGCGCGCGAACAGCGAAGCATCTCCGTCCAATTCTCGAGCGTCCGGACGCTGTGGTCCTGGATCTCTGTTGCGGAACGGGCGATCTCGCGTTCGCCCTCGCTCACGCCGGGAGCGCCCGCATCATTGGTGCGGATTTTGCGCACAGCATGCTTGTCCGCGCTAAAGCAAAAAACGCGGACCTCTCGGCAGCCCACGGCGCCGGCGCGCGTATGTCATTTTTCGAAGCCGATGCTCTCCGCTTGCCCTTTGTAGATGCCTCTTTTGATTTAGTGACCAGCGCTTTTGGCTTCCGCAACCTCGCCAATTACGAAGCGGGCCTTCGCGAGATTTACCGCGTACTCAGGCCCGGTGGCACTATCGCGATTTTGGAATTCGCCGAGCCGCCGGAGGGTTTCCTAGGGGACTTGTATCGCTGGTATTTCACGAGAGTCTTGCCGCGAATTGGATGGCTCATCTCCGGCCATCAATCCGCTTACACCTATTTGCCGAAATCTGTCGCGCGTTTTTTTCGCCCGCCGGAGCTTGCAGCGCTCCTGCGGTCAGTAGGCTATCAGAGTGTTGCTTTCCAGGAGTGGACGATGCATACCGTGGCCCTGCATACGGGCACTCGCACCTAGAACTGGTCCTTTATTCTTCCAGTCCCGCGGCGCGCAGTTTCACCAGAAGCGTCTTCGGAGTAATTCCCAACTTTTCTGCCGCTCGCGTTTTGTTCCACTTGCACTCGCTCATTGTGTTTTCCAGAAGCGCCTTTTCCACGTGCCCGGTTGCGCGGCTGACGACCTGCTCGAGCGTTCCATCCCAATCAAATTTCTCGGGCAACATTCCAGTCGGCAACTTTGCGGCGTCTGGTTTTGTTGACGGCAGTTGCAATCCGTCGGCGCGAATGCTGACGCCGTCCGCCAGAATCACCGAGCGCTCCATGGTGTTTTGCAGTTCGCGCACGTTTCCCGGCCAGCGATAATGCAGCAGACGCTCCTTCGCTTCTTCAGAAATCTCCAGCCCCGGCTTGCTGAACTCCCGGCTGAACTTATCGAGGAAATGATTCGCCAACAACAGGACATCGTTCCCGCGCTGTCGTAATGGCGGAATCGTGAGAGGCACGGTCGAGATTCGGAAATAGAGGTCGTCGCGGAACAGCTTCTCTTGCACCTGCTTCTGCAAATCGCGGTTCGTTGCCACCACAATGCGAACGTCCACGTCAATGGATTGCGTTCCACCTACGCGTTCGAACCGCTTTTCTTCCAGCACGCGCAACAGCTTCGCCTGAATCGCCAAGGGCAACTCGCCAATTTCGTCGAGGAATAGCGTCCCGCGGTGCGCCAGGTCCATTTTCCCCACTTTGCGCGTGGCCGCTCCCGTGAACGCGCCTTTTTCGTGGCCGAACAGCTCGTTTTCCACCAGCCCTTCTGGAATCGCGGCGCAATTGAGCGCCACAAATGGCTGCTCGCGCCGCGACGACAAATGATGAATCGCCAGCGCAAACAATTCTTTCCCTGTGCCGCTTTCTCCCAGCAACAAGCAGGTCGTGTCCGTGGCCGCCACTTTCTGGATTTGCTGGCTCACTTCCTTGATGGAAGTATGCTCGCCCATGATGCGCGGAAACCCATACCGCGCCGCATACTCCGCGCGCAAAAGCAGATTTTCGCGCTGAAGCTCTTGTTGTTCCGCCGCGCGTTTCACCAGCAGCTTCAAATGATCCAGGTCCACGGGCTTCTGTAGGAAATCAAACGCTCCGTCTTTCATCGCGGAAACGGCTTCTTCCACCGAGCCATACGCCGTCAGCAGCAAAACGGGAATGGTTGCATCCACCTGCTTCGTCTCGCGCAAGACGTCCAGTCCTGAAGCGCCCGGCATCTTCAAATCCGTAATCACCAGCAAATACCGGCGCGCGCGCACCTTTTGGATCGCGGCGGTGCCGTCCGGAGCTTCGTCCACGGAGTAGCCCGCGCGCTCCAATGCCTTTCGCATCATGGCGCGCAATTCAGCTTTATCTTCAACAAGAAGGAGAGGTTCCATCTCTCTCGTTTCTATCACGAATCCCGGTGTGTTCAGGGAACAACGGCGGCCGTGTGTGCGGAGAAGGGAAGCACCGCGCCCGGCGAATGGCCACAGCATAAGCTTCACAGGTGCTTTGAGGAACCACTCACAATGGGAACAGTGAATGCAGCGCCCAAACGTGACCGGAGCCTGACTGCATTGGGATCCAACCAGGCTCTGAGCTAAAATTTTTAGCTAAGGGCTTATGACCTATGATTTAGAATTATTTCTTTATCGAGCCCAACCCGGGTCCCCGCCCGATTTGCGCAAGTCCGCTTCCATGTCATCCAATTGCTGACGGAGCTGTGCCAGTTCCTGTTTCTTTGCTTCAACCTTCGCGGTCTTGTCGTTGATTTCCTTGCGGCTGTTTTGCTCGTTCATCGCCTTCGTCGGATCGGCGTAATACTGTACAGAGGATTTCTGCAATTCGCGCTGAAGGACGTCGAGTGCTTTTTCGGCGTCCGCAATCTTTTTGTGCTGCTCGGCGAAACGCCTGCGCCATGCCTTTTCGCCGTTTGGATCTTCCTTCTGCCCAGCATCCCCGGCCTTTGGCTCATTGGCGCCTTGAGCTCCGCCCGCAGCAGACGCCTCTGTTCCATTTGTTGTGGATCCTGCAGCAGACGCGTTTTGTATTTCCGGTTTGTCTGGCGCAGCAGGCTTTATATCGTCATCCGTATAAACTTTCTTCGGCTTCTGCGCGTCTTTCTTCTGCTTCTCTTCGCGCGCCTTTCTCGCCGCGTCCGCGACCGGATCCCCCGTTTGTTGCGAGGAGCTTTGGTCCTGCGCGTAGCTTGCGAACGCCGCCACACACAACCCCGCGGCCACCAACGCGACTTTCGTCCAATCATTTTTCCGCATGTGTCCCAACCTTCCGGAGCCGTTGCCAGGCTCCTTCTCCCTGTTATGAGGTTAGATGCGAACCTTCTTTGATTCTACTGCTTCCGCAACCCTTCGCGGCACCGGAAGCGTAACAATAAACTCCGCCCCGCCTTTGGTACAGTTCCTCACTTCAATATGTCCGCCGTGCTGGACGATGATCTTCTGCACCACCGCCAATCCCAATCCCGTCCCGTTACTTTTCGTTGTGAAAAACGGTCGAAACAGCTTTGGCATAGCCGCCGACGCGATACCCGGCCCATTGTCGGTAATGAAGACGCGCTGCCATCCGGATTCATCGCCCTCGCTCACTTCGCCTCGAAGCGTCACCCGCCCGCCTCCTTCAGCCTCCCCGCACGCTTCCGCTGCGTTTCTCGCGAGATTCAACAGAGCCTGTCGTAATAGTCCCTCATCTCCCGCCACGTCGCCAAAGCTTCCTTTGCATTCGATCGCTACCTGCGGCATGGCTTGCACGACTTCGGACACGGCGCGATTTACAACTTCTTCCAGGTCCACGCGTTCCTCAGGAATCTCCAGGGGCCGTGCGTATTTCAGAAACTCCGCCACCATGTGGGTGATATTTCTAGTTTGCTCCACAATTTTCTTCGCATAATCCGCAGACTCTTTCGGCGAAGAGTCCGGAATCATCTGCGCGTATCCCGAAATCGTTGCCAGCGCGTTTTTGAACTCGTGAGCGATTCCCGCGGACAACTCTCCCAAAGCCGCCAGGTTTTCTTTGAGCTGCATGCGCTGTTGCAGAGCCGCGAGTTCTGTCAGGTCGGTCAGCAGGCAGATGACACCGCTAATTTTCCCCTCGCCGCGCCGGATCGGTGAAATGGTGACGCCCAGGTGCCGGGTGTCCCCCGCCGGAGGAACGTGCTCGACTTCCTCTCTTCGGAAGATTCTTCCCGTTTCCAGGCATTCCGCCACTAGCCGAGTTAGTTCAGAATCCTGCCCAAGCGCTTCGCTGTAACGCCGGAATCCCAGCCCGTGAATTCCCAGCACCTGCTCCGCCGCGGGATTCGAACTGGAGATAATTCCCGTCGCGCTCACGACCACCAGCCCCGCCGGCATATTGCGTGTCACTTCCTCGCTCAGCCGCTCGGTCTGCTCGGCGCGTTCTTTCTCAATTTTGTGCAGCCTCTCCAGTTCCTTTTCCTGCTCGCGCAGTTGCTGAATTACGCCTTGCATCGAAGCGGCCATGAACGCTGAAGCGTTCTCCGTGCGTGGCGCGCTCGTGGCGACGCTTTCCTTCTGTTCTTCTTTGCTGCTCTGAAAAAACTTGCGCAGCAGATACACAATCAGCCAGGCAACCGCCAGCACTGCAATGCCAAGTCCCGCGGTGATTTCCCACAGGTGCTGCGAACCGCCTCCGGTTTGGAGCATTCCCCACATATTCGCCGTCACTTCTTAGTGTCCTTAGACGCCTTCTAGTAAGACTCAGCCGAAAATTCCACGAAGCGCCGGAAATCGCAATTCAATCAAGTGTTCCACCAGGGGCAACAGATAAACAATTCCCAACGCGCCTATGCCCAGGAACGTCCCGAATGGAAGCCCGTACTTTCTGGCAATTCGGTAACGGAGCCCCAAGTCCATCCGCAATCCTCGCTGACGGGCGCGCCTAGCCAACGGGCTTTCCCATATAGTTGCAAGCTGAGCCAGCAAAAGAATCACTCCAATCGCACTTCCGAGGAGGCTCCCAAAGAGCAGCGTCAGAAACGTTCCCCGGAACCCGACAAAGGCGCCCACCATAGCCATCATTTTTACATCGCCCATGCCCATCCCATCGTGTTTGAGTATGAATTTGTAACCTGCGGCCAGTCCCCACAGCACGAAGCCTCCAAAAGCTGCTCCCAGAATTGCCTCCGCCAGCCCAGCGGCTTTGGGCTGCAAGTGCTGATGCAGTAGTTGCCAACTCAAGGCTTGCCCGAAGCCGCCGCTTGGGGGCACAAACGCCGAAAGCGCCAATCCTGCGGCGAATCCCGGCCAAGTCACCAAATCCGGCAGCAGCCGCACGCGCAAATCCGTGATGGTCAGCACTATGATCAAGCACGTGAAGAACAGCCACTTCACCGTTGCTTGCGTGATTCCATACTCAAGAAACGCAGCCACAAATAGCAGCCCCGTCGCCAACTCCACGAGCGGGTACATGACGGAAATCGGTTCACCGCACGACCGGCATTTCCCCTTCAACCACATCCATGCAAACACAGGCACATTGTCGTAAAACTTGATGGCCGTTTTGCATCTCGGACAGCGAGATCCTGGCGAAACAATCGAAAGGTCTTCCGGAATCCGCGTGATGCAGACATTCAGGAAGCTCCCGATCACAGTCCCAAACAGGAAAAAGAATATGCCGGCGATGACCACAGTTTAGTCGGCCATCCTGCGGCCGCGTATGAAGTCGGCCGCTTCGCAGCCGCTTCTACTAATTTCCCATAGCCGTAGCGCCCTCTCAACAAACGCGGTTTCCCCCGTGCCCCATCCCTAACGCCTTCTCTGCGCCCTCTGCGTCTCTGTGTTTGACTCTTCTTGTCTTTACGACCTTTCTTTCCTTATCAAACTGTCGACTGTAAACTGTTAGCTGTCAGCTTCTTCCATGAACTTCTTCGAGCGCAAAATCCGCCGCTACGAGCATCGCCGCTGGACTACGGACGATAACCGTCGCGTTCAGCCCTTTCACTGGGGCCTAGAACACATTGGCGGCTCGCCCAACGAGACCAATCCCGGTAGTTTTGTCCAGGCGTACGCCAAAAACGCCATCGAAAACAGCCGCGAATGGTATTCCACAACTCCAGCCGACGACTATCGCCTCGACTCTGAAAACGTCCTCACGTTCACCAGTGCCATCGAGTCGCCCTGGCCTGAGAACAATACGGTACACGCGCGCTTGTGGCCCGCTTCCCGCAGTTGGAAGCCTCCCATCAAAGCCGCGGAAGGAACGGCTGTGCTTGTTCTTCCCAACTGGAACGCCAAGTGGCACGGCCAGGATGGTCTTTGCGAATGGATTGCACGTTTCGGGATCACTGCGCTAAAGATCAGCTTGCCTTACCACAATCGGCGTATGCCGCGCGGCTACGAGCGCGCAGATCAAATCTGCGGCCCCAACATAGGCCTCACGCTTCAAGCGAATCGCCAAGCCGTCCTCGACGCGCGGCGCTGCCTTCGATGGCTCGAGCAGCAGGGCTACACCAAACTCGGCATCCTAGGCACCAGCATCGGTTCCTCCATCGGCTACATCGCTCTGGTGCACGACCCCGCCGTCCGCGTCGGCGGCTTCTTCCACGTTTCCACCTACTATGCCGACGTCGTCAGCCAAGGAATGACCACCAATCACGTTTGGGAAAGCCTGCGCCACCACGTCACTGTGGATGGGCTTCGCGATTACTGGGCTCCCATCAGCCCGATGCCCTACGTCGAACGCGGCATGGGATCCGGTCGCAATTGCCTCATGGTTTACGGCAAGTACGACCCAACGATGCTCCCAGAACTCACGCGCCAGATGCTTGACTCCCTCCGCCGCCACGGCGCCGCGCCCCGCACGCTCGGCCTTCACTGCGGCCACTACTCCCTCGAACTCGCACCGTTCTCCTACATCGCTGGCTACCGTATGCTCGCCTTCCTCCGCCACGCCCTCTCCCATTAGCACAGGAGTTCCGCAAGGCCAGCTTCCGGACTGTGGGTTGTTTCGGTGAAAGTCGCTTTGAAGATTTCCTGAACCGCTATCTCACCCGCCAAGAGGCCCATAATCGCGAGCTTCTTCGGGGGCCAAAGACGGCAGGCAGGGTAGCTTCAGCGCCGCGTTCTGAAGGGTTACGTGACGAATTATCTACCTCGCCTCTCGGGAATCTGGGGAGACCTAATTATCAATAGGTGGCTTGATGTATGCTGCGCCGTGGCGATGCAAGCCCGCGGTCGGAATGGCTTGCGAAAACACAATGCGGATCGGAACGAAAATAGCTCCCGTGCCCGGAGTAAACGGCACGGCCACTTCCACCCGTGAGCCTTCCGGATACTGATTCCTGCTTCGAAAGCTGATTCCGCCTTTCGAAAGGTCTTCGCAAACCACGACTTCTTCGGCAAAGCCGCGCCGGCGGATGCACGCAAGCACTCGAGCTTTTACGCGCGTTCGATTGCGCCGCGGAACAACGCGTTCTTCACTCGCCGCACGCGGGCCGTTGCCATCGACGCTCGAAGGTTCTGAAATCGACTCGATCCAAATCGAAGGCGAATCGCAATGGCGGCAGTGGCGCGCTACGCATTTGCGAACCTCGAAGGATTTCAATTGCAGCTCGTTGAGATACACGACTTCGCGCCGCTGGCAGAAACTGCACTCCATGAGCAGCCGCGCGAGCGCTTCTTCGGCCTTGTTGGGAGAAGGGAAGTCAATGTCCCAGAAATCGTTGCGCGGCTCGAGAATGTGTATGGCGTAGAGAAATCCATTCGCATCCTGATCGATTTCGGCAACCACGCGCGCCCGCGTATTCTTCCACTGGTCGCCTTCTGTGAATCGCCGCAAATGGAGCTCCTGGCCCGCTTCCAGCTTTTCGGTGAAGCGCAGCACCCCCCCATTGCGGCTGACCAGGAGCGTCTCGACCGCTTGCGTGAACGTAGCGCCCTCCACCGTAGCCCAGGATGCTTCGACGGGCATGCGGAGGCTGATACGATCGCTCTGGCGCAATCCATCCGATAAAGTGCTCATAGGGCTATACAAGGCCGTTCTGACCTTCAGGCTAACACGCGCAAAAACTATGCGAAGCACGGCGATGCTTCCGTTTGTCGTTCCATGTAATAACCCTCGATGGACAAGCTCCTGCCCAGAGAACACTTGAGACGCACTGGGGTATTGCCTCTTTCGCATGCTGGCCCAACGGGGAGCCCCACATGGGTGCCGTTTTCGTTCACACTAAAGGAATCGGAAAATCTCCGGGCGCCGGCTGGCGTCTCTTTATCGGTGCGAATGCTTGGGCGACGTAATTCTAATGGGTGACCGTACATCGAACGACGAATCCCGGGGGCTCTCTCTCCGGGACCGCCGCTTTTGCATCCGCTATCCGTTTGCCGCCGACGCGGTCATTTTTGACCTGGAAACCGGCACGAAGTCGGATGGCGTAACCTCAGACCTCTCCATGGGCGGAATTTTTGTCTGCACCAGCAAGCCGCTGGCTTCCAACACTCGCGTTCGTGTCACGCTAACAAGGAAAGATCAGAAGCTCGAGGCGCTCGGGACGGTGCGCATCGTTAAGCCGCGCATCGGCATGGGCATTGAGTTTCTCGACCTCGAGCAGCCACATTACGGCGTGCTACGCCGGTGGGTCGAACAGCTCAGCAAATCCCGCTGACACATTTCAATTACTCAGAATTGTCATTCTCGCTCCATCTGAAGAGGATGGACGAAGAATTTCCGCCTCTCCGCGCGATTTATGCATGGGGAATCTCATTACTAGCTTCAACCAGAGAGCATGAGTTGAGATCCCTGCCTGCGGCAGGCAGGCTTCCGCCGCGCCTTCAGGACGACATCATTTGGAATTAACAGCAGCTGCTTACTGCTTCGTGTCCAGCGGGTGCTTGCTCTTTTCGTAGAACTCATTCTGAATTTTGAGGCTGGCGTCATCCGCCTTCACCGCGCGAATGGCTTCGACAATGGTGGAAATCCATCCCTGCAGGTTCCACTCGCCTAGTTCCTTCGTTGCCACCGACCCATCTCCTGAATAATGCTCGGGGAAGCGCGCGTACCACCAAATGCCGGTGTAGAGAAACTCCGGCAGATTCTGCCGCTTCTGGTCGGCGCCGGACTCGCGCTTGGCCCGGTCAATGTGGGTTAGTTCAGGATGCGTGTAGAGCGTGTTGGAACTTTCATTTTCCCCAGCATGATAATCAATCCCAGTGGATTTTTTCGCCGGTCCGCCCGGGCGGCTGCGCTCACCGTCCAAGATGTAAACGACATAATCTTTCGGGCTGGCCATCTGCGCCTGCGCGAAGTAGGGAAGCAGGTGCTCGTTCCCGCCATGGCCATTCACAATGACCACTTTCTTGCAGCCGTTCCGCGCCATTTCGTCCGTGGTTTCCTGCAAAAGCTTCAACTGCAACTCCATGCTATAAGCGACCGTGCCCGGCTCATGCTTCGCTTCAAAAATCTGGCCGAAATAGTACTCGGGGAAAACCACCGCGTATTCCTGCTCGGTGGCATGAAGAGTGGCATAGCGGACGTTCAACAGATCCGTTCCCAGCGGTAAATGCGGCCCATGCTTCTCCAGGATGCCAAATGGCAGCAGGCAAGTCCCCTTCGATTGTTGAATAGCCGTGCGGAAGTCCTCCGCAGTCAGCTCTTCCCATTTCACAGAAAGCTTGGTCTGGCCCAGTGCGGGGATCGCTCCAATTAAAAGCAGAAACGCAAGCCTTACAGCCTTTTTCATAAACCCTCCCGGACAACCACGCGCCATTGTAGTGAAAACTCGGTGCCTGCGCATTGCTAAATCGATTCAAATCAGGTCGCGGAAGGAAGGGGAGAAAGGGAGGACTCGGAATCCATCTCCTCGAGGCGGCGCTTTCTGGGTTCCACACCGAATAACATTACGACGACGATTTGCACCACGAGCAGTCCAATGATCATCCCGAGGACTCCGGCTATTCCATACGTCCGCAACAATGCGACCACAAAAAACGGCGTGACCATTGTGGCCGCTCGGCCGGCGGTGTTGCAGATCCCCGTTGCGCGCATGCGAACGTCGGTCGGAAAGAGCTCAGGTACGTAAATCGCAAAGAGCAGCGTGACCTGCACATAAATGGCAACGACCAGCAAGAATCCCGTGATCACGAGAAACACAGGATTCACGAGAAAAGGATAAATCGCGCCCACAACAATGGTCGCGAGCGACGCACCGATGATCACTCGTTTGCGGCCCCAGGAGTCCGCGGTGAGCGTGCCGATGGTCGAACCGACCGGCGCGCCGGCCGACATGAAGAACGAGTAGATGAAGGAACTCGCTATGCTTCGTCCTTGCGTGACGAAAAAAGTGGGCAGCCAGGTGACAAATCCGTAAATCAGCGTATTCGCGACAATCAGCGTGACCATACCAACCACCAAACGAGGGAACAGCACCGGACTCAATAACGCCGCGACGGTCCTCATTGGCGGTCCAGGTCTGGACAAAATCGGTGAAGGAAACGGGCCATGTTCGCGAATGACCTCTTCCTCGATCGATTTCATAATCGCTTCCGCTTCTTCCATTCGCCCAACCGATTCCAGCCAGCGCGGCGATTCCGGGAGTGCCTTCCGGAGGTACCACACGATGAGTCCGCCAAGACCGGCCAGGACGAACATCGTCCGCCAACTCGAGCGAGGAATGATCAACGTGCTGGCTAGCGCGCTGAAAGGCAAACTCGTCACCACAAACACAGAAAGCGCTCCCACCCATTTTCCGCGCGCCTGCGGAGGAACGAACTCTGTCATGGCCGCATAGCCAACCACCAATTCCGCGCCCAGTCCCAGACCCATGACGCCACGGAGGAGAATCAGCACCGGCATCGACGGTGCGAACGCCGCCGCCACGGAAGCCAAACCAAAAATAACGAGATTGGCCTGGTACGTGAAGCGACGGCCATAACGGTCCCCGAGAAAGCCGGTGATAAACGAACCGAGCATCATCCCTACAAAGGTTACGGAAACAAACTGTGCGTTTTGCGCGAGAGTGGAAAATCCTGCTTTAAGCGTCGCGCCCAATACCGTTGCGGCAACGTATACGTCAAACCCGTCGAAAAACATGCCAATGCCGATGAGCGTCAGAATGCGGCGGTGAAACGACGATAGGGGGAGGCGGTCAAGGCGCGCGCCCGCGTTGACGGCCAAGGGGCTCATCTCTGCCGATGGAGCATGGCAAGGCTGCCTTCGGTCAGCGCTTCGATGGCCCGCCGGCAATTCTGGTCGAAGGAGTGTTGCTGTGCCGCCAGAAAGAATTCCTTGCACTGCCGAGCGGCCGCTGCGTCGAGGCGCAGAATCCGGGCGACGAGGGCGTTCGCTTCGCCAACCAACTGCTCCGGCGCGCAAATTTGTGAGATGAGCCCGATCTGAAGCGCGCGGACCGGGGTGATTGGTTCGCCAAAAAGAACCAACGGAAACGCGGATCGCGGCAGGACGTATTCGCCCAGATACGCCATGATCGCGGAAGGCGCAAGGCCCGACCGCATTTCGGGAAACGCCAGCGAAGCGCTTTCGGCAACCAGCGCGAAATCGCACACAATCGCCAGGCCGAAGCCGAACCCAAACGCGTCACCCTGTACTTCTGCGACGCTGATGAGCGGCGACGTGCGCAGCGATCGCTTGAATTCTATAAGTCGCGCCGCTTCTTTGCGGATGGCTTCGGCGTCCCGTCCGGCGCGCTCCCGCCCGGTGCAGAAGACTTTGCCGCGCGCGCGAATCCGCAGAACGCGGGCGACCGGGTTGGAAGCCTCGGAGCGCAACTCGGCAAGCATCGCGTCAAACATCGCACCCGTGACTTCGTTGCCGTGGTTGCCATTGTCCAGCGTAAACGTGAGTACATCGGGGATTCGCTGGATCACCACGCCGGTTCCGGGTGACGGGGCGGAGGAAGCGGAGGCGCTCTGCGAGGGCATCCGAGGCACGTTATACAAGGAAGGGCGGACTGTCAATCGCGCTTCGCGGCTGGAATAGCCTGGTCACATCGTATCCCCCTAGCGAGGTTGAAGTGTTTGAGTGAGAAGCGGAGGTTGGAGTTGGTTACTCGTCTGGAGCAGCTGCGTCGGGAGAGGGGGTAATAGGTGGAGGAAGATTGTTGCTGCGGCTGTGGGAAAGTGGGAATCCCTCGCCGTTTGCGGGATTTCCAAGCCCGCGGGTTTTGGCGGGCGTCTTTTCCACAGCCGTCAGCCGGCGCGCCGCGGATAGAATCGGCGCGCCATGGACAGCCCCGCTCTCTATTTTGATTTGGTGCGTGAGATGAAAGACGCCTACAACCATCGTCTGCGATTGGCGGAGAGCGCCAAGCAACGCGGCATCAAGTCTACCGCGCGGCTCTTCGCCACCACCGTGCCGACCGTGCGCAAGTGGCTGCGCCGCTACGAACAACACGGCCCTTCCGGGCTGTGCGAACAGTCTCGTGCACGCCACCACCAGCCCCACAAAACACCTCTTCCGCGAGAGACGCAACTCGTCGAACTCCGCAAGACGCTGCCGACCTTCGGTGCACGCCGGCTCATCCGCGAATTCGATTTGCGCATCTCGCACGGCGCGCTGGAGCGCATCTGGCGCGAGCACGGTCTGATCGAAAAGCGCCGCCGCAAATACCAGCGCAAACAGGACCTCGCACACATCAAAGCCTCCTGGGCGTTGTTTCAGCAAATCAGCGCGGATACCAAGGATCTCGACGACATCCCGCGTTACTGGCTGCAGGTGCAACGCCTCGGTCTGCCCACGATTCAATACACGGCGAGAGAAATTCGCAGCGGTCTGCTGTTCTGGGCCTTCGCCCAACAGCGCAGCGCTTCGGCCAGCGCGGTCTTTGCGGCGCGCATTCAGCAGCACCTGGATCGCTACGGCGTTTCCCTGCGCGATCTGGTCTGGCAGACCGACAACGGCAGCGAGTTCAAAGGGGATTTCCCGAAAGCCTTGGGCGACAGCCAGCACGTGCGCATCCCGCCGGCAGCGCACACCTACCAGAGTGATGTGGAAACCGTGCATCGCCTCGAAGAAGATGAATTCTTTGATCTGGAGGATTTCACTGGCCGAGGTGACTTCTTAGCCAAAGCGCACACCTACCAGCTGTACTTCAATTTAGTGCGCCCCAACTCGCATAAGGAGTATCAAAGCCCCTGGCAGATCATCGAGCGGCTCGCTCCCCGCTCGCCCCTCCAGCTCTGCCTGCTTCCGCCCGTCTTTCTCGATTACCACCTCAACCAATCAGGGGGATACGATGTGCCCAGGCTTCCCTATCGCGCTTCGCTGGCGCTGCGCAAGGTCCATCGCGCGGTCCAGTGCTTTCTTTTCTTCCATCGTAAGCGCCCGAGTTGCGCCCTTTTGAAGGTCCCCCAAAGCCAGCGGCCCGATGGCCACACGCATTAGCCGCAGCACCTCCAGGTGAAAATGTTCGAGCAAGCGGCGAATCTGGCGATTCTTTCCCTCATCGAGAATGATTTCCAGCCACGAATTGCGTTCGCCACGCCGAAGATTGCGCGCGTCCTTAACGCGAAGAAAATCGCCGTCGCTCATGCGAGTACCTCTTCGCAAACTGTCCAGCAACGCTTCGTCCGCGATCGCGCCAATCTGCACATGATACGTCTTGTGTAAATGCGTTTCAGGCGCAAGGATTCGCGCAGCCCATTCGGAGTCATTCGTGAGCAACAACAATCCTTCACTGGCTTTATCCAGACGTCCCACAGGCGCAAGCCACGGCAATTTCTTCGGCAGGTGCGCGTAGACCGTCTCACTGCCCTTCTCGTCAGAAGCTGAAGTCACCACGCCGCGCGGCTTGTTGAGCATGAGATAGATTCTTTCATGCGCGGCAAGCGTGGCCTCGTCTACCTGAATGCGATCTTTGCCCGGGTGCGTCGGAGTTTCCGGGTCGCGCCGCACGGCACCATTCAATTGCACACGGCCCGCGCGAATCAATTCCGCGGCTTGCGAACGAGAGCAATACCCCAGCTTGGAAAGTGCCCGGGCGAGCCCAACCTTCCTCTGTTCTTTACCGTGACTATTCTTTGCAGGATGAGCCTTCACGCCGTGATTCTACTGAGTCCTCCACAGTATTGCGAAGGCTCCTTTTGGAGTGCGGGAGATTGCTCCCGCTTTTCTTCCTTCCGAGGTTCAATCCGTGCAGCACCCAACCGATTTTATTTGGTGGAATTTACCGGTGTCGTTGTGCTCGCCGCCGGTGGAGTTGATTTGGAGGTCGCCGCTGGAGTAGCGGTTGTGGAAGCTGGCGCCGGCGTGGATGCCTGTGCTTCGTGTTTTACGGCTCCATACTTCGCCGCCAGCCAATCTCGGACTTCGGCGGGCTTGTAGTTGAACGGCCCTATCCCTCCGCGATAGACGACGTGACCTGTCTCATCAATGACGTACAGCCGTTCCGGCCACGCCGCGTAAGCGTTGTCAGCCGCGTTGCCCATCTCATCGATGCCGAACGGCAAGGGAAATTTGAAGCGTTTCGTGAAATCTTGCGCGATGGCCACGCGTTGCCCCAGCGTTTTCGGCTGCGCGTAGCAAACGTCATCCTTTACGTTGGATTTCATTTGCCATTCGTCGGTGGGGTGGGCTTCGCGGACATACACGGTCAGAAAATCCGCGTGGTCTTTGTAATCGTTGTAGATCTGAACGATGTCGCCCACCTGGCGACGGAAGGGCGGTCAAGTAAAGCTGCCAAACACCAGCACCAGTGGTCGTGTGCCAAGGCGTTCGCGAATGTGAAAATGACTTGTGCCATCGAGCGCAAGCAATCGCACGTCAGGGGCGTCGCTGCCCACTTTCAGCGTGCCGCGATGCATGTGCGGCAGGGCATAGCGCACCATGCCGTAAGCATCCTTCGGGCTGCCTGCCATGTAACAGAGCACGCCAAACGCTGTAAGCAGTAGCACGGCTACAACACCTGCAGCCCATTTCAGCAAACGTTTCATAGGCACGGCACCCTCAAACCAGAACCATCAAGGTTGCAGCAAACTAGCACTTGGCTCCGATCTCTAAAATAGTGTTTTTCCATTAGTAGGAGCCCTTGGCCCGAAGCTGTTCCCGGTCCTTTGTGCGAAGCGCTACGCCCGGGCCTTGTCGATCATCTCTTCCCAAATGCCTTTGGACCTTAGAATCACCTCGACGAGTTCACGTGCGGCGCCTTTGCCGCCATAGGCTTTGGTTTTAAAGTGCGCGGCGCGTTTCACCTCAGGAGTTGCGTTGCCCACAGCCACGGCCAGGCCAACGCGCCGCATGATGGTCAAGTCCGGCAAATCGTCGCCAAGGTAAGCGACTTCCGATTCCTTCGCGCCCGTTTTTCGCAGGACATCTTCGTACGCCGCGATTTTGTGTCCTTGTTTCTCGTAAACGAACTCGACGTCTAGCTCTTTGCACCGGCGGCGCAGTGCCGGGCTGCCCCGTCCGGTAATCACGCCCGTTCGCAAACCCGCAGTCACCGCCAGAGAAAGCCCCTGCCCGTCATGTGCGTCAAACGTCTTTATTTCCAGCGCGTGGTTATCCGAAGTGGAAGCCAGGGTCACGCTGCCATCCGTCAGCGTTCCATCCACGTCCATCAACAGCACAGAAATTTGTTTCGCCTTGCTCGCCACTTTCGCCGGTATCTTCATGCTCTCGCCAGGGTCCTTTCTCTTTCTTTTCTGCAATTTCTCTGCGTACTCTGTGCCTCTGCCTTATATTCTCTCTTTCCGTTTGGGTTGCTACATCAACTCGAGTGTCCACAAATCATGCAAATGCACGACACCAAGCACGCGCTTCGTCTCATCCACGACGACAACCGAGGTTATCTTTTTCTTCTCCATCAAATTCAGAGCCTCACTCGCCAGCACATGCGGTCCGATGGTCTGTGGAGTCTTCGTCATCCCATCCGCCGCCCGCATTTCCAAAAATGCGCCACGATGCTTCTCCATCAGACGCCGCAAGTCGCCGTCCGTTAAAATTCCCGCAAGCCGCCCGTCTGCTTCCAGCACGGTAGTCATGCCCAGACCCTTCGCGCTCATCTCATGAAAAACGTCCGGCATCGCTGCATTTGGCGCAACGCGCGGCATCGCAGCGCCAGAATGCATCAAATGCTCAACACGCAGCAATTTTTTCCCAAGCCGCCCCGCGGGATGCAAGGCCGCAAAATCGTCGTGACGAAAATCCCGCCGCTCCAGCAGCGAAATTGCCAGCGCATCACCTACAGCCATAGCCACAGTAGTGCTCGCCGTCGGCGCCAAATTCAGCGAACACGCTTCTTCTTTTACGCTGACGTCCAACACCACGTCGCTCGCATGCGCGAGAGTAGACTGCACGAAACCAGTCAAAGTAACTAGCGGCATCTCCAGGCGCTTCAGCGCTTCCAAAAGCTGAATGATCTCCTGCGTCTCTCCGCCGTAAGAAACCGCCAGCATTGCGTCGCCGCCCGCCAGCATGCCAAGGTCGCCATGCAGCGCTTCCGCTGGATGCAGAAAAAACGACGGCGTGCCCGTGCTGGAAAGTGTCGCAGAAATTTTCCGCCCAATCAGGCCAGACTTGCCCATGCCGCTGACCACCACGCGCCCTTTGCAGGCAAACAAAACGTCCACTGCTTTTTCAAAACTGGCATCGAGCCGTGCAACCACTTCCTGAATCGCCTGTGCCTCGATCTTCAGCACGCGCCGCGCCGTCTCCAGACTCATGACGAAGCGCTCCACCGTCGAACCACGGTGTTGAGGCCCTTCAATTTCAAAAGCAGCGGCTGAAGCTGCGAAAGCGGCAAGGCGTTTGGCCCGTCCGAACGCGCCGCGGAAGGATTGTCGTGCGTCTCCAGAAAAATCCCGTCCACGCCCGCCCCAACTGCCGCCCGCGCCAACGGCTCAATAAACTGCGGTTGTCCCCCGCTCGAGCGCCCTTGCCCTCCTGGCAGCTGCACCGAATGCGTCACGTCAAACACAACCGGGTACCCGGTCCGCGCCATCACCGGAAACGAGCGCATATCCACCACCAGATTCTGATAGCCAAACGAAGTCCCGCGCTCCGTCAGAATGATTTTCTTGTTTCCCGTGCTCTCCACTTTTTCCGCCACGTTGTCCATGTCCCACGGCGAAAGAAACTGCCCCTTCTTGATGTTGATGATGCAACCGGTTTTTCCCGCGGCAATCAGCAAGTCGGTCTGCCGCGCCAAAAACGCCGGAATCTGCAAAATATCGCACACTTCCGCAACGGGTTCCGCCTGTGATTCATCATGGATGTCCGTAAGTACCGGCAGTTTGAAATCCTTCTTTATTTTTTCTAAAATGCGCAACCCTTCCTTCAATCCAGGCCCGCGAAACGCCTTCAGCGAAGAGCGATTCGCTTTGTCATACGACGCCTTGAAAATGTACGGCACGCCTGCATCAGCAGCGATTTTCGCCACTTTTTCCGCCATCACGCACGCATGCAATTCGCTTTCAATCACGCATGGCCCGGCAATTAGAAACAGCGGATTCCCCGCGCCAAGACGCAGCTTGCCAACCTCGATTTCGCGCGTAGTCCCCATAGCCGTTGGTCCCCACTCAGGCTAACGAAGATAGCATAGAGGCATCCGTCGTTGCGCATCCGGGCGGAGGTTTCTCGCCCATTGTTTTCAAAAAAGGTACAACTGCTTATTGAGGTGTGAACAAAAGGAATTCAGTTTGATTTTCTACGCCGTCGCGCTGGGCGCGGCCCGCAGCGCAGGCGCCGGCTGCCGCTCCGCCGCCGCGACAGAAGCCGCGCGCGAACGTTGCTTCTTGTGTTCCACCGCCGCCCCAATGAACGCCGCAAACAACGGATGCGGCTCCAGCGGCTTGCTTTTGAACTCGGGATGGAACTGGCAGCCCAGGAACCACGGATGCTCCGGCGCTTCGACAATCTCCACGTAGTTTTCGTCGGGAGTGCGCCCCGTGATTTTCAATCCCGCCGCCACCAGCGTTTTCTCAAAGTCGCGGTTGAATTCGTAACGATGCCGGTGACGCTCGCTGATTTCCAATTTGCCGTACGCCTTGTTCGCGAATGAACCCGGCTCCAGCTTGCAGGGCCAAGCGCCGAGCCGCATCGTGCCGCCCATTTCGTCCACGCCCAGTAGCTCACGCAATTTGTAAATCACTCGATAAGGCGTTTGCGGATCAAACTCCGTGCTGTCCGCCTGCTTCATGCCCGCCACGTCGCGCGCATATTCAATCGTCGCGCACTGCATCCCCAGGCAAATCCCGAAGAACGGCACTTTGTGCTCGCGCGCGTATTGAATCGCGTAGACCATTCCCTGGATCCCGCGCTTGCCAAATCCGCCCGGCACGAGAATCCCGTCATAACCGTGGAGCCGCCTTGCCGTCGTCTCCGGCGAATCCAGGTCTTCCGCCTCGATCCAGTCGAGCGCCGTCTTGTGATTGTGCGCCAGCCCACCGTGCAGCAAAGCCTCGCGCAAACTTTTGTACGCATCCTCCAGTTGCACGTACTTCCCGACGACCGCGATGCGCGCCTCGCCCGCCGGATGATGCATCCTGTAAACAAGGTCCAGCCACGGCTTCATGTCCGAAGGCCGCGACTCCAGCTTCAGCAATCGCAGAATCTGCGCGTCCAGTCCTTCTTTGCTCAACTCTGCGGGCACCGCGTAAATCGTGTCCACGTCCTCCATGGAAATCACACACGATTCCGCAACGTTGCAGAACAGCGCGATTTTCTTTTTCAATTCCGCCGGGATGTGCCGGTCGCTCCGGCAAAGCAAAATGTCCGGCTGAATTCCAATGCCCAGCATCTCTTTCACGCTGTGCTGCGTCGGCTTGGTCTTCAGTTCGCCAGCCGCCGAAATAAACGGCACCAGCGTTACATGCACAAACAGCGTGTTTTCCGCGCCCAGTTCCAGGCGCATCTGCCGGATCGCCTCGAGAAAGGGAAGCGACTCGATGTCGCCCACGGTTCCACCGATTTCCACGATCACCACGTCCACATTTTCCGAAACTTTGTGGATGCAGGCCTTGATTTCGTCGGTAACGTGCGGAATCACTTGAACGGTCTTGCCAAGATAATCGCCGCGCCGCTCTTTCGTCAGAATTGTTTCGTAAATGCGGCCGGTCGTCCAGTTATTGTCGCGGGAAAGCTTCGCGTGTGTGAAGCGCTCGTAGTGCCCCAAATCGAGGTCCGTCTCCGCGCCATCTTCGGTCACAAACACTTCGCCGTGCTGAAACGGGCTCATCGTGCCCGGATCCACGTTCAAATACGGATCGCATTTTTGAAGTGTGACTTTGAAGCCGCGACTTTCGAGGAGACAACCAATCGAGGAGGCTGCTACGCCTTTTCCCAGTGAGGAAACAACACCGCCGGTAACAAATATATATTTTGGCGCCATCCGTGTAGCCCGGGTTCTTGCCGGACTTGTCTGACCTCCACAGGATTGACGTACAAACAATTATCTTCGGAACCCGCGCTTCTGTCAAATGCATCGATTTTGCCCGAGGAAAAAGCGTGTATTTCGACCGTAGCGTCGCTGCCGCAAAATCTCTTAGAGCGAACCGCTCGTCTTTCGCCAAATTCGTCGCGCGCTTGGCGATTGAGATTGGCGTTGTTCACGGCGTAAAGTGGAGCCTCCGAAGAGGAGCATCATCATGCGACTGAAATGTTAAACCGGTCTGTGGATACCGATCTCCTTTGCTCTCGCAGGAAGTTTGCCGAGCTCTCTAAACGCACAAAGTGCCCGACTCTATGTAGGAAGCAGCACTGCAGACGACATTTCCGTCATCGATCTGAATTCCTTGAAGGTGATTGGTGACATTCAGGTAGGCCCGCACGTGCATGGCATGGCAGTTCAGCGGGACGGCTCACGCCTTTTCTCAACTTCCGAGGGCGATAATACTCTCCGAATCTTCGATACCTCCACGAACAAATTAATTAGTGAAATCAAGTTAACCGGTCGCCCTAATCAGTGTGCCGTCACCCCGGACGGTAAGTACGTCGCTATTCCAATCCGCGACCGCGACAGCGTGGATATTGTAAATGTGTCTCAGCAAAAGGTCGTGAAGACCCTGCCCGTCAAGGCTCCCCACAACGCATTTAACGCCGGCAGCAACCGGTACCTTTTCGTGAGCTCCATGGGCGACCATGCAATTAAAGAGATTGATCTTGCTTCGATGGACTATGTCGCAAGCATTCCCACTGGCGGCGTCCCACGCCCCTACGTGATTACTCGCGATGGACGAACAATGTTTGTTGCGGAAAGCGACCTGCATGGCTTCGTTGTGGTGGATCTTCCTGAGAAGAAAGTCTTGCGCCGCGTGGAAATGCCCGCCGACAACCCCACGCCCCACGAGCATCCCGGCGAGCCCATTAACACGCTCACTCACGGACTAGCGCTCCGTCCCGACGAGAAAGAACTGTGGGTCACGAGCCCTCGTGGACGATGCAATGTACGTCTATGATGTCAAGTCCCAGAAGTTTGTCGCGCATCTGCCCGTCGGCAACGGCCCAAACTGGGTCGCTTTCTCTCCTGACGGCAAATATGTTTGCGTCAGCAACGCAGGCGACGACAATGTCTCCATTATTGATGTGAAAGCCCGCCGCGAAGTCGCCCGGCTGAAGGTAGGCCGCGTACCAAAGCGCCTCGTCGCTGCCAGCGTGACAGTCGCCGAGCCATCAAAGCAACCCGCGTCTAAGTAGGATTTCTGCCCGCTTCTTTACTGGTAAGGGAGCTTACGGCCGGTAAGTTGGAGTTCCCGCGCGCTGCGCAACGATCTTGCGAGCCTTCTGATACAGAGCGCGAGCCTGCGGAATGGCGTCAATGCCGGCGCGCAGTTGCGGATCCGCTTCCAGTTGAACCTTGAATCCTTCCTGTTGCCCAAACAGCGACACAAACACTTCCTGCTTGATCTTGCGCTTCACCCAGTCCAGGTTTTCTGCCATCTCCGGCTCGGTGTAGCGGATGTTCTTGCTCGCAAGGAACTTGCGGAATTCGCTCAGCACCGCATCGGTGGCTTCAAAATCCCTGGTAATCGTCGGCCGCGTTCCCAGAAAGTGCCGCGCAAATCCGCCTACGCTCGTTTCGTACGGAAAAAACACGTCGTCGCGATACATCGTATTTTGGAAGCGACCCGATTCGGGCTCTTTAACCGTAACGTCCGGCGTGATGCCGCCTCCGCCAGTGACTTGCCTGCCGCTGTCGGTCAGCATGACTTCCGTCGGATGTTCCGGAGTTCTATGCTCATAATACTCATACAGAGAAACTGATTTGTAATCGCGCTGAATCAGCCGCCCGCTCGGCGTGTAGTAGCGCGCAATCGTCAGCGCCAGGCCGGTGTTTTCGCTCAACGGCTGAACAGTTTGAACCAGTCCTTTGCCAAAAGTCGTTTCGCCCACGATCACACCGCGATCGTGATCCTGCACTGCGCCGGCAACGATTTCCGTGGCTGATGCCGAATTGCCATTCACCAAAATGACCAGCGGCATGTTGTTGCCGCGGTTGCCGCGCACGGCGTAGTACCGGCGCTCCGCGGAAGCGCGCCCGCGATGCGACACAATCAACTGATTCTTGTCCAGCAGCATGTCGCCCACAGCGATGGCCTCGTCGAGCAGCCCGCCGTGATTTTCCCGCATATCCAAAATCAACCCGTCGAGAGTAGACGCATTCAGCTGCTTCATCGCGTCGCTGAGCTCGCCGTCGGTTTTTTCATTGAATCCGGAAAGCCGGATGTAGCCGATGCCGGGCTTGACCTCAAACGCCAAATCCACGGCGTGATGGGGGATTTCGTCCCGCGTGAGGTTGAAAACCAGCGAATCCGCGTAACCTTCGCGCGAAACTGCAACTTTGACCGTTGTGCCTCGCGCTCCCCTCAAAAGGTCGGCGATCTCCGTCGTGCTCTTGTGGTCCATGGGTTTGTCGTCGATGCTTACGATAATGTCCCCAGGCCGGATTCCCGCCCGGAATGCCGGTGTGCCCGTGTAGGAAGACATCACAATGGTGTGATCCCCGCGCGAAATCACCCCCATGCCCACGCCATAGTATCTGCCCCGCATTTCCTCCCGATTGTTCGCCCACTGGCGCGCGTCAAAAAAATTCGAGTGCGGATCGAGCACCCGCAGCATTCCAGGAATGGCGCCCTGATAGACAGCCTTGTCCACGTCCACTTTTTCCGCGTAATTTGCCTGCACTGCGTCGAGCACCGAAGTGAACGTGCGTACCGAACTCTGCGCGTCGTCGTAGGAGGATGCCGTGGCCCGCACGTTCGGGCCGTAAATGCCGCCCAGCGCGGCCGACAACGCCACCACCGCAATGATCAGAACCAGCCCGCGACGCTCTGATTTCATTTCACCCTCGCGCGATTAGGCAACCTGAACCCGAATGCTCGCTTAGACGCAAAATAACGCCTAATCACTCCATTGTAGCCCATCTTTTCTCCTCATAAGGTTGTGAAAATCAGTTTGCGTGCCGGGCGCTTAGGGAGCATCCCAGGGGTTCACGAGGTCAACTCCGCAGTTATCGAACTCCCCCACATCTCGGGTCGCCAACCTGGCATTTCGTAGCCTCGCGATAGCCGCGATCTGCGCATCGGCATGGCTTATGGGTCTTCCGATCAGTTGCCCGCTCATCAGCCATTCGACGTAGAATCCTCAGCCCTAAAGTCGCCCAACTTCGTCTTTTTACCTCCGAAACTTTCTTCCGCGGAACGGGTTTGAAATAAGCGGGGAATACCATCTAATGGCGGCCTTTTGTTGCTGTTGCCGCGCTGGAACTTCCCCGGCTACCGGCGAAACCCTCCTTTAAGGTTTTGCCATCTAAAGCTAAGAGCCTTTCTGCTTATATTTGTAGTGGTTTTCGCCACCGCAAAGCGAAAAGGCTGCGAGTGGCACACTCACGCGTGGGAAGGGGCAATGAAATCCAAAACTCGACCGTTGTTGTTACTCTTCATGCTCGCTGGCTCGCTGGCGCTCTGTCTTTCCGCAAGCGCGCAGCAAGCTATGCCTTCGGATGCGCAGTTGCTGCGGACCTACAACGCCACCCGTGAAATTTCGTTGGTGGGCACTGTAGTGAAATATGAGACCGCTTCCGCAGTTCCGCCGATGGGCGCGCATGTCACGTTGCAAACCGCCTCCGGGCAAGTGGATGTGCATCTCGGCAATGCCAAGGTTCTTGAGGCCAATCACCTTACTTTGAACGTGGGCGACAACGTTCGCATCGTCGGCGAACCCATAGCTTTCGGCGAAGGAACCTACTTTGCCGCCCGCATCGTTCAAAAAGGCACACAGGCCGTCGCCGTCCGCAACGCCAAAGGCTTTCCGCTCTCGCCTGCTTCCACATTGACGCCCCAGCAGAGAGAAGCGCTGCGAGGCGTGCGATGAACCGCCTCTTAACAGCGGCAGTCGCTGCCGTTGCCTTGTGGACCGCATCTTGCGGCGGCGGTGGCGCCACGATTAACCCGCCTCCTCCTACCGGCAATTACACTCTTGCCAGCCTCAACGGCACCTACGCCTTCACTACCAGCGGTGAAGTGATCACGGGTTCCAGCGCCATTCCCATGGCGCGCGTGGGCAGCTTCACCGCCGATGGAAATGGGCATATCAGCGGGGGCATTGAGGACGTAAACACTTTTGGGACTCCGAGCACGGCAAATGCAATCACGGGCGGTTCCTATACCGTCAATCCCGACGGCCGCGGCACACTCACTCTCAGCTTTGCAAACGGAAACTCGATTAACTTCGGCATCGTGCTTACTTCAACCAGCGACGGCCTGATGATTGATGAAACGGCCACTACCACTCAGGCCTCCACAGGAAGCGGCAATTTCATCCTTCAACAATCGACTCCATTCACCCTTACTGAACTTTCCGGGACCTACGTCTTTGACTTCTCTGGTCTCGATGGCGCCCAACCGAACCCGAATCCTGAGTCCTTTATGGGTGAATTTATCGCGAACGGAGGGACCGGTACCATTCCATCAGGCATTTTCGATGACAATGATGGTGGGACTCTGACTAGTAACGCGGCCATGACTGCCGGAACCATCGCTCAGGACCCGTCCCAGTCAGCCAGCCTCACCAGTTTTGGCCGGGGAATTGCGACGATAGCCGGCCAGAATTTTGTTTTCTATATCGTCAATGCCAACCGCGTCCGTTTCATCAGCACCAGCAACGGCATGCTCAGCGGCGATGCCGTCTTGCAACCTAGTGTTCCGTCAAGTCCAAGTGGCAGCTTTGCATTCCTCGTGGCAGGGGCCTCTGCGAATGGCGGCTTTATTCGTGCCGCTCGGTTCGATACCTGCCCGCAATGTGCAAACCCTGGCCCCACTGTCAGCAAGCTGCTTATGGACGTGAACAACGGCGGCCCGGAAAACGAATTTGGCCCCAGCGCTTTGACGATGCCCAGCATCAGCTACGACTCCACAACAGGGCGCGGTCAGCTTTCCTTCCAGTCTTCGACGCTCAACGTTTACTCGTTTGTGTTTTACCTCAGCTCGGCGAGTGACGGCGTGATCCAGGAAGTCAGCCCCAACGATACCAGTCCCGCGTTTGCCGTCGCTGACGGGTCTATCTTGTCGCAATCCGGGAGCCCGTTCACCAGTAGCAACATCACCGGACCTTACGCCATGAATTGGAGCGGCCTCGTCACTAGCGGCGGACAGTTTGCTAACCAGGATGAGGAAGACCTTCTCGCTCAGGAAACCATCAAGAGCTTAAACCTTAGCGGCACCTACGATCTCTTTCAGTTCACCGGCCTTACGCTGCAAACTGATCGCGGATCCACGGGTTCCATCACCTTTAACGGCGACGGCACCGGCAGCGACGGAAAAAGCACCTCTATGATCGTTAATCTGTCCAATGCCTCACCGATTCACATGGTCGTTTACATTGTGAATCCGCAGCTTGCATTCTTTATGAACACGAACCAATCCGGCGCCCCGCGCATTGTCGCCGGCATCCTAAAAGCCCAGCAATAGCATCGAACAGAAACGCAAGGGGCCGAGTCAGAAAATTTGCCACGGCCCCCGTGAGCTTAAGTCCTTTAGAATGCGCAGTTCCGCGATTTCGTGCGCTAAGTCTTCTAGAATGCGCACTTACAAAAATAGCGTCCTGTAACTCCTTTTAGAATGCGCAGTTACAAAAAAAGGTGGGGGGGAGGGGTAGAGGGACCACCGCGCCGTCCCATTCTGGGAATTTTTCCAGAACCTCGATGGACGAAGCTACGAGCCGCGAACGGTACGGCAAACTCGAACAGTCTGTCACCGATCTTTGAGCAATTTTTCCACGCGGGTAACATCTTCCGGAACGTCCACACTTACCGCGTCGTGCTCCACTTCCGCTACGCGAATCTTCCAGCCGTTTTCCAGCCAACGTAACTGCTCGAGCTGCTCGATGCGCTCCAGTTCTCCCTGTGGCAGCGTAGGATACTCGAGCAACGCCTCGCGCTGGAACACGTACAGCCCCAAATGCTTCAGGTGCCGCACCTGAATCTTGCTCGCCGAATCCCGCACCCACGGAATCGGCGCTCGCGAGAAGTAAAGAGCGTTGCCGTCAAAGTCCAGCACTGTCTTCACCACGTTGGGGTCCATGATGTCGGCGGGAGTCTTGATGGGCGTGGCCACTGTACCGATCGCCGCGGCCGGTTCCTGCAGCAGCGATTCCACGGCCGTATCCACGGCAACGGGATCGAGCAGGGGCTCATCACCCTGTACGTTCACAAAGACGTCGCCCACTTCGTGCGTCGCTACTTCCGCAACTCGTTCCGTGCCAGTGCGGTGATCGCTGCGTGTCATGCGCGCTTCGCCCCCAAATCCCTCGACGGCTTTCACAATGCGTTCATCGTCGGTCGCTACCACTACGCGATTGGCTCGCGTGGCAAGTTTGGCGCGCTGGTATACGTGCTGGATCATGGGCTTTCCCGCAAGGGACACCAGGGGCTTTCCCGGAAGGCGGATAGATGCGTAGCGCGCCGGAATCACCACCACAACTTTCACAGAGCCCATTTCTTGCGTCTCCTGACGCGGGAATAAGCCTTTCGCAACTTCAGTCCATCTAACTGTAGAAAGGCCCCGCTTCTGTGCGGCGATGCTATCACATGGCCATGCCTTAGCCCTGTCATAGGAAGTCCTGATTGTTAGGATGGAACGTTTGCGCTTGTTTTCAAAAATCCGAGTGATAGAATCTCCCTTAGTCCGACCCGCGCGGCCGTCCCGGTCCGACCGAGACGTAGGGGGTGCCGTGAAACGCGATCTGCCGGTGACTGTTCCGCGGTCACGTTCTGAGAGTCGTCGCGTTGTGCTTGCATCCTTCCGTCTTCTGCTCGTGATTTGTTTTCTTTGCGCTCAAGCCCTCTTTCAGGTAGCTGCCGCCCAGTCCCCGCCTGACGACAACAAACCCAAAGACGATCCGAAGAAAGCGGAAGAGCCGAAGAAGGAAGACGCGAAAGACGAAGACGCCAAAGTGCATATCGATGACGTGCGCAAGGATACTGCCGCCAAAGCGCTTAAGACGGGCAGTGCACTGCACATCGACGTTGATATGGCGCTCGTGAATGTCACGGTCACGGACCCTTACAACCGTTTGGTGACCGGTCTTGATCCCGATAATTTCCGCATCTTTGAAGATAACATCGAACAGGAAGTGACAACTTTTTCCTCGGAAGACGTGCCGATCTCGATCGGCGTGATTTTTGATTTCAGCGGCAGTATGTCCAACAAAGTAGGGAAGGCCCGCGAGGCGGCCTTGCAGTTTTTCAAAACCGCCAACCCCCAGGATGAATTTTTTCTGGTCAGCTTCAACGAGCGCGCCGAGCTGACCAGTTCATTTACCAATAGCGTCGAAGACTTGCAGAGCCGCCTGATGCTTACCTCTCCCAAGGGCCGCACCGCGCTTCTTGACGCCATTTACCTGGGACTCAGTCAGATGAGGGGTGCACACAACGCCAAACGTGCCTTGCTCATCCTATCGGATGGAGGAGATAATCACAGTCGGTACAACGAAAGCGATATCAAGCGCCTGGTAAAGGAAGCCGATACCCAGCTCTATGCCATCGGAATCTTTGACCCGCTCGGATCTCGCAACCGGACACCCGAAGAACTGAAAGGCCCTTCGCTCCTAAGCGAGATTACGGAGATGACCGGGGGGCGCGTGTTCGCCGTTGAGAGGCTGGAAGATCTTCCGGATATCGCGACGAAAATCGGCATGGAGCTGCGAAACCAATATGTGCTCGGCTATCGACCAAGCAACAAAGCTCACGACGCGCGGTGGCGGAAGATCAAAATTAAACTACGCGCTCCGAGAGGACTCCCGCCTCTCACAGTCTACTCGAAGACAGGCTATTACGCACCCAGCCACTAATTCTGCGCGGCAATTTTGCCACCACGCGTTCATGCTGGCCGCAGTGTTGTGCGCTATCGCTGTTCTTGTGCCACTCGCGCAGGCTCAGATTCCCGTAACGAATCCAGTTCCTCCTCCACCTCCAACGCCAGGACAGAACACGGACAAGCAAGGCTCGGGCATCGTTAGGCGGGTCAACCTGGTGGTCCTGCACACGACCGTGCTTGATGACCGGCAGCGTTTTGCGGACGGATTGAAAGAGGATAATTTCCGCGTCTTCGAGGACAAGGTCCAGCAAAAGCTCTCCGTTTTCAGGCGAGAAGACGTTCCCGTGAGCATGGGGTTGGTGATTGACAACAGCGGCAGTATGCGCGACAAGCGCCCCAAAGTGAACGAAGCCGCGATCACATTAGTGCAGGCGAGCAACCCGCAGGACGAAGCGTTTGTCGTGAATTTCAATGACGATTTTTATCTCGACCTGGACAAAAACTTCACCAGCAGCATTCCCGAGCTGAAAGAAGCGCTGGAGCGCATCGATTCGCGAGGGAGCACCGCGCTCTACGACGCTATCATTGGCTCCCTTGATCATCTGAAAAAAGCCTCCAAGGACAAGCACGTTCTACTTATCGTGACTGACGGAGAAGACAATTCGAGCCATTACACGCTGGAAAAAGCCATTCGCGAAATCCAGAAGACGGACACGGTGATTTACACGATTGGGCTGCTGAGCCAGGAAAGCAAGAAGAGCGCGAAGAAAGCCAAGCGCGCGCTGGAAGACATCGCCCGGGCCTCGGGCGGCGTCGCGTATTTCCCTGAGAACGTCGAAGACGTGCACAACATCTGCCAGCAAGTGGCGCACGACATCCGCAATCAATACACGCTGGCCTACTATCCGACCAACGAACGGCGCGACGGAACGTTTCGCATGGTCAGCGTGGAGGTCGTTCCTCCGCGGGGCCGCGGTAAGCTCGTAGCGCGCACCCGCAACGGCTATTACGCCCCTTCGGACACGGCGACGTCCGGCAATTAACGAGCCAGCCAGCGAGGGCGCCCGGTCGCATCACTTTCTACCGTATTCATTCTTCTCTTGACAACAGCGACGAAGCAGCGTAGACATAGGTAGAATTCATACCGGTAGGGAGACTAGGCATAACATGGCTCAAAAAGGGGCCCTAGAAAAGGGAGCGCAGGAGAAGGCGGAGTTCCTCAAGGGAACTCTGGATATGCTGATCCTCAAGGTGGTGGCGGCAGGTCCCATCCATGGCTACGCCATTTCGCAGCGCATTCAACAAATTTCGAAGGATTTTTTCCAACTCCCCCAGGGCTCGCTTTACCCAGCATTGCACCGACTTGAAGAGCGCGGTTGGCTAGACGCAGAGTGGTATGACACGGCTACAGGCAGGGAGGCGAAGTTCTACAAGCTGACGCGCGCGGGACGGAAACAGTTGGAAGCCGAGATGCTTCACTGGGAGAAGCTATCGGATGCGGTTTCGTTGATTTTGAGAACTGCATAGCAAAGGTGCGGCAGAGGTGGTGGCGCAATGAGGTGGTGGAGGCGATTCACGCAGAGGGCGCTCTCCGAAAGGCGGCTCGACTCGGAGTTGCAATTCCATCTCGAGCAGCGGAAGGCGGATTATCTCGCGGAAGGAATCCCGCCCGAGGAAGCTCACCGCCGAGCCTTGCTGGAATTCGGCGGCGTGGAGCGGTTTAAGGAAGAATGCCGGGAAACCCACTGGGAAAATCAATGGGACATTCTCGCGCGCGACTTCCGCTTTGCCCTGCGCTGTTTGCTGAAAGATCGGCGCTTTGCCTTCCTTGCTACTTCGGCCCTTGCTTTAGGAATCGGCTTTTCCGCTACGGTCTTCAGCATTTTCTACAATGGATTTCTTTATCCTTTTCCCTATCGCGATGCAGAGCGCCTGACCGTTATTGGCATCGTGGATACCCAACAGGGTTCACAGAGGTTTCGCGATCTCTACCATCTGAATGAAGTCGCAGCGTTCCGCAAGCAAACGCAATCTTTTGAGGACATCGTTGCCTATGGCAGCTGGGATGTGGTCTATCTTCATGACGGCGCGCCTGAACAAGTACACGGCTGCATGATTACGCCCAACATGACGGAGTTCTGGGGCGTGCCGCCTCTGCTCGGCCGGGGCATCAGCGAAACAGACGCACAGCCCGGCGCATCCCCCGTCGTCGTTCTTGGTTATGCCTATTGGAAAAGCATGTTCCATGGCGACAAAAACATTCTTGGCGCCAAGATGATCCTCAATAACCATTCTCGCATCGTTATCGGCGTGATGCCGCGGCGTTTCGGACTGTACGGCGCCGACATATATGTCCCGATCGACTGGAATCGCCCCGAACCCACTTCCTCCGAGCAGGCGGTCAACAACGAGCCGCTGTATTTCTTCGCCACCGGTTTGGTGAAGCGCGACGTCAACCGGCAAAGCGCGGCCGCTGGCTTGCAAGTTATCGCAAAGCAGCTGGTGGCTCTTTGTCCGAAGGATTATCCCGAGCATTTCCGGATGACCGCGCTGCCGATGAACGAAGTCATTGTCGCCGATTTCAAACAGACCTTGTTACTTCTGATCGGAGCCGTTGTCATCTTGCTTCTCATTTCTTCGAGCAATGTCGCGAGTCTCTTGCTCACTCATTACACTGGGCGGGCGCGGGAAATTGCGCTTAGGGCCGCCCTCGGCGCCAGCCGCAGCCGGTTGGTGCGTCAGCTTTTTGTGGAGAGCGTACTTGTCGGCTTGGCGGGCTGTGTGTCAGGTTGCTTCCTAGCCTACTTGGGATTGCGCGTCATTCGTTTGGTACCCGGAGTGAGCGTACCCGGCGAAGCCGATATGTCCTTGAATTTGCCTGTTGTCTTTTTTGCTGTTGGGCTTTCGCTTCTAACCACGCTTCTCTTCGGGCTTTCCCCGGCTTTGTGGGCTGTCAAAAAAGATGTGCGCTCCAGCCTGCAAACCACGGGCGCAGGCGTGGACGCTTCGCGAGGTGGCGTACGGATTCGCGCAGGTCTCGTGGTTGGACAAGTTGCCCTTTCCATGTTGCTGTTGGTGTTTGCCGGCCTCATGATGCGCAGCTTTTTGGCGATCGTGAATTTCGATCCCGGCATGCGCACGCAGGGGCTCATTCAGGCCGAAGCACATTTTCCCGCGCAAGGGTACGATTCTGTCCAGATCAAGCGGGCTTTCTTTGACGGCGCGCTGGCTCGAATCACATCTCTTCCCGGGGTCACACACGCGGCGGTATCTTTTGGGCTCCCTCCTCTAGGCACTCCGCATTCCGATGATGTCACCATTCCGGGCAGGCCTCATGACAAACTCTGGAATACCGGTGTTGACGCTGTGAACGAAGGTTACTTTCCGACCGTCGGTCTGCAAGTGTTGAGCGGCCGGCTGTTCTCTGCGTCCGACGTCTCCACCTCGCGCAGAGTCGCTGTGGTTAGCGCGACCCTGGTCAAGTCTTTCTTCGGAAGCGAAAACCCACTCGGCCAGCAAATCAAATTCAACGTTTTCGATGCGGAACCGCAATTCCCTCATGATGCCTATTTTGAAATCGTGGGAGTGGTCAACGATTTGAAGGGCTTCGAGCCTCACGAGTCGCCTCGTCCTCAGGCCTACATCCCTTACACCTTCTTCGGCCTTTACAATCGCTCTATCCTCGTCCGCACTGTGGCCAACCCATCTCTGCTTATGAATCCCCTTCGCAAAGCAGTAGCTGAGGTCGATCGAAACGTCGTTTTGTCACAGCCGCGCACCCTCGACGAAATCCTGAACAAGGAAGTCTATATGAAGCCGAAGTTCCGCCTGATCTCTTTCGGGAGCTGTGCGGGCGTTGGACTGGGGCTCGCTCTGATCGGTCTCTTCGGCGTAATGGCCTACTCCGTAGCCCTCCAGAGTCACGACCTCGGCATACGCATAGCTATTGGCGCCGAGCCCGGCAACATTCTCAGTTTCGTCCTCCGTAAGGGTTTGCTTCTTGTGAGCGGCGGGATCCTGTTGGGCTTCCTGACCTCGTTTCTTACGGTTCGCATGGTGCAATCGCAGCTCTTGGCTGTTTCACCCTTCGATCCATGGACGCTAATCCTTGCTCCCATTGCGTTGCTGGCCGCGGGACTGCTGGCTTGCTATATCCCCGCCCGGAGGGCCACGCGGGTCGATCCCATGACTGCCTTGAGGTGCGAGTAAGCCACGGCAAGGCGTTTAGGTGCTTCCCTCGTCTGTGGTTAGGAAGCCAGGAAGATAAGTGTGCCCCAACCTGCTCCCGTAGAAGTTCCTCGAAGATTTTGACTTTTTCAGGGAACTTTTTGACCAGTAGAACGTCTAGATATATAGGCAGAAGTCCTACAGGTAGGAGCTCTCTACATGGCTTCTGACCTCGAATCTTCATCGCCCAGGAGGGTCTATGCGGCAGTCTGCAAGCAACAACGGGAACGCGGCGGCTTCGTGTTGGTTCTTTGCCATTTTTGCGGCAGTTCTTGTACTTTTTGGTGTTTCCGAGTCCGCTCGAGCGCAAGGGAAGGCGGATCGCCAATCGTCCGCCTGCGTTCCTTCCGACTTGAATGCTTTGATCGTTCCGGAGGGCAACACGGTGCATGTAAGCGAATTGAGGGAAGGACTTGATAGGAAGGGAGGAGAACTAAGTAGGGCGTCCTCCGACGCATCGCTCAATCCTTCGGACAACCAAAAACGCAAAGAGGCTTACGAGGTCTTCTCGAAAGAGGCGCACCAAGGGAACCCTGCAGCGATGACTAACCTTGCGGTTTCGTCTTTGGCAGGGTGGGGCGGAAAGCCGAACGCCGGAGCAGCGCTGTATTGGTTGCATGCGGCGGCGGATCGGAGCTATGGTGCCGCATTCTACGATCTGGGAATTTTGTTCTTCAAAGGCTGTGGCGTTCGGCAGGATATGGCCGAAGCCTTCCACTTCTTTGAGTTGGGAGCTAAGGGAGGCTGTGCCGCGGCCCAAGTCAATCTCGGTTATTTCTACGACTACGGCTTGGGTGTCGCTGAGGATCACGGTGCAGCGGCCCGTTGGTATCTGTCAGCGGCCGAATCCGGGGAGGCACAGGCGCAATACAATTTGGCCGATCTATACCTTCACGGTGAGGGCGTGACTCATGACGAGCCGGTGGCCTTTGGGTGGTATCAAAAAGCAGCTCTCCAGGGTCACACGGGCGCACGGATTATGGTTGGTTCGATGCTTGCTGCAGGCCGGGGCGCATCCAAAGACCTGGCTGGCGCTTACTTTTGGGTTTTTGCGGCCGTCTTACAGGGGGACGCGCGGGGCGTTCCACTTTTGCGGAGTCTGGAGCGCCAGGTGCCTGAAGGGGAAATCGAAGAAGCGAAAGCGCGCGCCGAGCTACTCTTGGCGGGGCTACAGGCATCAAAAAATTGATAGCATATAGAAAAAGTATCGTTTCACAGCCGGGTTGCATCTGAGGAACATGCAAGCTAGACTGCTATTTGTGAATTACATGAGCCAACTTCGCCGGAACTGCGGAAACACTTGTTGTATGTGTTGCGCGACCACATTTTCTGGCGTTGGAGAGCTAGCGATCTAAACATAGAAATCTAGCCGAGCACTTTTAAAACCCGCCGCCAGAAAAGCTGGCCGGTGGGTTTTGTGTTTTTGGGGAGCAATTTTTGATCTGGTTAGGGCGGATTTTAAAAGCAAAAGCAGATCCCTCAACCTCAGGATGCTCAAGAGCGCACCCTGAGGGTCGGGATGACCATAAGGAACGTCGAAAATGTTCGGACTGATTTTATGAAGGGAACAAGGGCATGACTTTTTCAACGTTGCAGCCGCCGGACCAGACGCTGGCGCCAGAGGTTTCCGAAGATTCGTTGCCGTCTGTGCTAGAACGGCCGCTTGGGCATCTGGCGACACTCGAAGCGGAGAGCATGTTCATCCTTCGCGAGGCGGCAGCGGAGTTTTCGCGTCCCGTCATGCTGTATTCCATCGGCAAAGATTCTTCGGTCATGCTGCGGCTGGCGCAGAAGGCTTTTTATCCGGGGAAAATTCCGTTTCCGTTGCTGCACATTGATACGAGCTACAAATTCCCTGAAATGATCGAGTTTCGCGATTCTTACACGCGAGAAATCGGCGCGGAGCTAATTGTCCATCAAAACCGCCAGGCGCTGGAGCAAGGGGCAAATCCGTTTGTGCTGGGAACACAGCGATGCTGTGGGCTGCTCAAGACCAAGTCTCTGCTCGATGCGCTCTCCGAGGGAGGGTTCAACGCGGCCTTTGGTGGCGCGCGGCGGGACGAGGAAAAATCTCGCGCTAAGGAGCGCATTTACTCTTTTCGTGATTCCCACGGCCAGTGGGATCCCAAAAATCAAAGGCCCGAACTTTGGAACCTCTTTAACTCGCGCATCGAGAA
Source organism: Candidatus Acidiferrum sp. (assembly GCA_035280045.1). Taxonomy (GTDB): domain Bacteria; phylum Acidobacteriota; class Terriglobia; order Acidiferrales; family UBA7541; genus Acidiferrum. The sequence continues at coordinate 48,913 of DATEGP010000012.1, read as the reverse complement.
ATCCGAAAGCATTCGCGTCTTTCCATTGTCGAACTGGACGGAGCTGGACGTATGGCTTTACATCCATGCGGAAAACATTCCCATCGTTCCACTTTATTACGCGAGGGAACGGCAGGCCGTCGTGCGCAACGGCTCGATTGTGCTGATTTACTCGGCCGGGGAGCTCCTCCCTGGCGAAAAAGCCCAAAGAATCAAATGCCGCATGCGCTCGCTCGGATGCATTCCCTGCACAGGAGCGATTCGCTCGGAGGCGGACACAGTTCCCAAAATCATTGAAGAGATGATTTCGTTTCGCCGGTCCGAACGCGAGAACCGCGCCATAGATCACGACGAAGAGGGTTCCATGGAATTGAAGAAACGCGAGGGGTACTTCTGATGCTGACATTGACCACTCCCGAGGCGCGCCGCGAGCGGTCCGAGAGTCTTAGCGTGTTTCTTGAAGCGGACCTTCGCAAGGATCTTCTTCGGTTTACTACAGCCGGCAGCGTGGACGACGGGAAATCCACATTAATCGGACGTTTGTTGCATGACGCCAAGGCCGTCTACGAAGACCAGGTCGCTTCAGTGCAAAAGAGCAAGATCAATCGTTCGGGCGGGGCATTCGATTTTTCGCTGCTGACTGACGGCCTGCGCGCCGAGCGCGAGCAGGGAATTACGATTGATGTGGCTTACCGTTACTTTAGTACCGCGCGGCGAAAATTCATCATCGCGGACACACCGGGCCACGAACAGTACACCCGTAACATGGCCACCGGCGCTTCGACTGCCGATCTTGCCATTATTTTAGTGGACGCCACCAAGGGCCTGCTGACCCAAACGCACCGCCACACTTATATCGCTTCGCTGCTCGGAATTCGCTGCGTTGTTGCCGCCATCAACAAAATGGACCTCGCGAATTACAGCGAAGAGGTTTTCGTTCGCTTGCAACGCGACTTTCTTACGCTCGCGTCACGCCTGGGCATTCCTTCCGTGCAGTGCATCCCGATCAGCGCACTGGCGGGCGACAACGTGGTCAGGTCAAGCAAGAAGATGCCGTGGTATTCGGGGGCGACCTTGCTGGGTCACCTTGAAACTGTGGGTTTTCGCCAGACCCATTCGCTGGAGGCCGTACGCTTTCCCATCCAATACGTCATTCGGCCGGATTTTCGTTTTCGCGGATTTGCGGGGCAACTGGCGAGCGGTTCATTGCGCCCGGGAGATGCGCTCGTGGCGCTTCCGTCGGGACAAGAGACGCGTGTAAGAGCGATCGTTGGCTTCTATGGCGATTCCGAGCAAGCGATCGCCCCGCAATCGATTACGCTTCAGCTCGAGAATGAAATTGATTTGAGCCGTGGCGACATGCTGGTTTCTCCCTCGAAGCTCCCTGCGGTCTCGCGCGGCTTTTCCGCCACAGTCGTTTGGCTTCATCCGGATTCGCTTCGTGTGGAGAGGCCTCTACTCCTGAAACAGACCACGCGATTGCTCAAAGCACGCGTCCGTAAAATTCGGCACCGCATCAACGTCAACACGCTTAAAAACGAACCCGCCGAGCAATTAGAAATGAACGGAATCGCGGAAGTGGAAGTGGAGACAAATCAACCGCTCTTTCTGGACTCGTACTCCTCCAGCCGCGCCACGGGCAGTTTCATCCTGATTGATCCGTTCTCGAATGCCACCGTGGGGGCCGGGATGGTGGGACAAACCTCCGTTGATGAGGTCTCCCGGCCGGAAAAGGAGAGCGGCGCGTCGCTCGGAGTTACAACCGGCGCGGTTACTGCAGAAGAAAGGGAACGGCGTCACGGTCACAAGCCTGGGATCTTCCTGCTTGGCAATCGCCCAACGTTGGCAAAGTCGATCGAGCGAGCACTTTTCCATGACGGCTTTCATGCTTTTGCCCTCGACGCGTCCGGCATGACTTCTCCAGTGCTGAAGCGCTTGCTCACTTCTCTGTATTGCGCAGGTTTGATTGTTCTTTGCACAAACGCTTCGCTTGAACCGCAAGACCTGGCGGAACTTCCTGGCGAAGCCATATTTGGCGTAAGCGAGCCTGGGGACCATGTCGCGGCGCTGGACGAGGCGGACGACGCGCAAATTGTGCGGGGAGCTTTGACCTTTGCAGAAAAACTCCGCCTGCCACCGGATTCCAAGCCAGCCAGAAGGGAACCCTGAAATGAATCTGAAACTGAACGCACAGCAAATCGAGGCTTTGGATGTCGATGAGTTGCTGGATGCAGTCCTTACTGAATCGCAGGTCGCAGGGGCCTGTCTGACGTGCAGCTTCCAGGCGGAAGATATCGTCGTGCTGGATTTCCTGCGCAAGCGGCTGCCGCGAATTCCGGTTCTCTTTCTTGAAACGGGCTATCACTTCTCGGCGACTTATGAGTTCCGTGATCGCCTCGCCTCGGAGTGGAATCTGAACCTCGTGAACGTGCTCCCGGAGAAAACGGTTTCTGAGCAAGAGTCTGAGCGCGGCCTGCTTTATCAATCTGACCCTACGGCCTGCTGCCAGCTTCGAAAAGTGGCTCCGCTGATGGAAGCGCTCGAGCCTTTTGACATTTGGTTCACCGGCTTGCGTCGCGAACAATCGCCCACGCGCGCGAACTTGCAAAAGATTGAGGAACATCGCCTTCCCAGCGGCAAGACCCTGGTGAAGGTCAGCCCGCTCGCAGACTGGACTTGGGCGCAAGTCTGGGAATACACCGGCGGGCACCGGCTCGCTTATTTGCCGCTCTACGACGCGGGCTATCCCAGCATTGGGTGCGAACCCTGTACGGCTCTTCCCGCCGATCCGGGGAACGCGCGCTCCGGCCGCTGGGGCGGACACAAGCTGGAGTGCGGTATCCACACGTTTTCGGAGCGTGGCGCATGACGCAACTACTCATTGGGTTCGCCATCGCGCTTGCCGTCGGCCTCACCGGCATCGGTGGCGGTAGTTTTACGGTCCCCGCTCTCTTGCTTTTCGCCGGGCTCTCAGCGGGCGAAGCGGTTGGCACGGCTTTCGTTTTTGCGGGAATCGTGCGGCTGGTTGCCGCGCCTTTTTACCTTTTTCGTCGCGAGATTCATTCGAGGTATTTCTGGCTTCTGCTTCGCGGCGCCATTCCTGGCCTTTTGGCTGGAACTTTGGTTCTTCGCTATATGACCAGTGCTCGTGGCGGGAACTCGACAGTGGTTATCATTCTTGGCGCGGTGCTGGCTCTCTCTTCGGCGATAACCTTTGTTCCTCGAGTGCGCAATAGTCAGTTCGCCGTCAAAAATTCCCGTTGGTTGCCATGGCTCGCTTTCCCCATCGGTGTTGAGTCGGGATTCTCCTCCGCGGGCGCAGGCGCGCTGGGCACGGTCCTGCTTCTCAATTATTCGGAAATGACGCCCTCGCAAGTGGTCGGCACGGATTTGGTTTTTGGTCTAGTGCTGGCCGTCATCGGCGGAATCTTTCATTGGACAGCGGGCTCCATCAGCCTGGCCGTGCTTTTTCCGCTGGTGCTTGGCGGATTACCAGGAGTGCTCCTGGGTTGCCTGCTTTCGCGCTATATCCCGGCTCGGCGGCTTCGCGCAGTGATTGCGGTCGTCGCAATTTGCGCGGGATTACAATTAGTCGTTTCGGGCATCAAAGCGCGTTCGCAAAACGCAACGGCGAGGACTTCCAACAGAGTTCCCTCTCCGCGTGCGGCTATCGCACGGCTTCGCTAGTGCGCTGACCTACCAACTCCGAAAGGAAGCTCTTCCCGTGGGGAATTTTGCCGCCGAAGTTTTCCGCGATGGTTTGGCCCATGTCTGCGAGAGTATCGCGTACGTCGAGGTTCACTCCTGCTCCGCTTCCGGGCGAGTAGGCGAGGATGGGAACATATTCGCGGGAATGGTCCGTTGTCGGCCAGCGTGGGTCGGGATCGCATCCGTGGTCCGCGGTAATCATCAACAGGTCGGAAAGACTCAGCAGCGGCAAAAACTCGCCCAGCATGGTGTCAAACTCTTCGAGCGATTTGGCGAAGCCTTCCACGTCTTTGCGATGGCCGTAGAGCATATCGAAGTCCACCAGGTTGCAAAAAATTAGCCCGTCTCTGCGCTCTTTTGCAGCGGTAGTTAGTTTTGCCATTCCGTCGGCGTTTCCGTTGGTGGTGAGGTACTCGTCTACTCCGCGCCCGTTGTAAATATCGTGAATTTTTCCGATACCCAGCAGGCGAATCTTGCGCTCGGCAAGCACGTCCAGCAGCATGGGCGTCGGAGGGTCGACGGCATAATCGTGACGGCGCGCGGTGCGCACAAAGTTTCCAGCGGTACCCGTGAACGGCCGGGCAATCACGCGTCCGACGCGATGAGGTCCATCCAGCAAGCGCCGCGCGATTTCGCACATTCGGTAAAGGTCATTGACAGGGATCACTTCCTCATGGGCGGCAATCTGAAAAACGCTGTCGCCTGAGGTGTAGACGATGGGTTTGCCCGTGCGAACGTGCTCTTCGCCAAGCTCCTTGATAATTTCCGTTCCCGACGCGGGCTTGTTGCCGATGGTTTTTCTGCCGATTTGCTTTTCAAATTCCTCGATCAGTTCGTGAGGGAATCCGTTCTTGTACACAGGAAAAGCTTGATCGAGCCACACTCCGGCCATTTCCCAGTGGCCCGTAGTTGTATCTTTCCCCGGGGAGCGCGTTGCGCCTTTGCCGTAAGCGCCAAGCGGAGAAGCCTTCGGCGCGAGGAATTTCAGGGGGGCAATATTGGCGAGGCCAAGGTTGATTAGGTTTGGGATTTGGAGGAGCCGCGACTCCGCGATGTGCCCTAACGTGTTTCTTCCAACATCCCCGTAGTCTCCCGCATCGGGCAGTTCGCCGATGCCCACACTATCGAGCACAATCCAGAAGACTCTAGTGTAGGTATTCATTCGGCCACTGATGACCCCTTCGACGAGACTCTACCACACGGAAACAGTTGGAAACCTCGGAGACACCTGCCGCGTAGCCTTGTTGGCAAGATCCGATTTTTCCGGCAACTGGTGAGTTGCTGCTAAGCGCGCGCGCTCTCTCTCGGGGTTGCTGTCAAGCTGTATTGATGTAAATTATCGCTGGCTAACAGCTGAACTATTTTTCTTCTACATGCGTAGTACTAGATAGCGGAGGTCTGCCATGCCCGAGGACGGTAACTACCGGCGCGTGTCTGTGGTCCTGCCGGTCATCCTGATCACTATTGGCGTTCTCTTTCTGGTGCGCAATTGGCGCCCGTCATTCGATCCCATCGAGATTTTGTGGGATTATTGGCCGCTGATTCTCATCTTTGTGGGTCTGGGCAAAATCTACGACAATTATCAAAGAAGCCGCAATCCGAACGCGGCCCCGGGAATCTCGGTTGGCACCACGGTTGGAATCCTGGCGTTTGTAGCGGTGCTCGCTTTGCTTCTCTGGCACGGCCGCGGCGCCGCCCGCAGGCATGGCTTGTACTCTTCTGATTTTAACCACACTTCCCAGACGGTGGACCTACAAGGCGCAAAATCCGCGCGCGCGACGCTGGAGATGAGCGCGGGAGAACTCACCATCAGCGGCGATTCGCAACACGCACTCGATGCCGACTTCCGGTTCACGCATGCCTACGATGAACCGCGCGTTGATTACCACGTCACCGATGGCGTTGGGGAAATCCGGATCTCCCAGGATTCGCATCCGGTGCGTTTTGGGAATACAAAAAATGAATGGACTCTCCATTTTAACAAGGATCTTCCTTTAGAGCTGCACGTCGAAATGGGAGCCGGGCAGGGTAACCTGGATTTTCGGGACATTCCTCTAACTCGCTTGGATCTCCATCTCGGCGCGGGGCAAGTGGACGCGGACTTGACGGGCGACCGGAAGGCCGATCTGATCGCCGATATTGAAGGCGGCGTGGGGCAAGCCAACATCCGCCTGCCGAAAAAGATTGGTGTCATCGCGGAGGCTTCCGGCGGCATCGGCTCCATCAGCACTCACGGGCTGAAGCAAGACGGCGGCTCCTACACCAACGAAACCTACGGGAAGTCGCCCGTCACGATTCACCTGAAAGTTAGCGGGGGTATTGGAGAGATCGTCCTTACCGAGGAGCCATAAATCCGCAAATAGAGCACAATTTGCTCGCCTTTGACAGCCGCCTTATAATTTAAAGTTTGGGCAGTAGCTCCGAAACCGGCTGTCTAGGTTTGCCTTTGGCGACTAAACAAATCACCGCTTCCGCGGATATTTCCAAGCCTGAGCAGGACGTTTTGCGCGTCCAGGGCGCACGCGTCCATAACCTCAAAAATGTCACCGTAGATGTCCCGCATAACGCCATCACTGTTGTTACCGGCGTGAGCGGTTCCGGCAAATCTTCGCTGGCGTTCGACACCATTTACGCCGAAGGCCAGCGCCGCTACGTGGAATCGCTTTCAGCCTATGCTCGGCAATTCCTCGAGCGTATGGAAAAGCCGGATGTAGACGAAATCTCCGGCATCGCGCCGGCTGTGGCGATACGCCAGAAAAATTCCACGCGCAATCCTCGCTCGACGGTGGCCACGGCCACTGAAATCTACGATTATCTGCGCTTGTTGTTTGCAAGGTGTGGACAGACGTTTTGCATCAAATGCGGTGCGGAAGTTCGCAAGGATAGCCCCGACGAAATCGCCACGCGGGTTTTGGCGCTCGCGTCTGGGCGACGGTTCTACGTTCTCTACCAATTTAGAGTCGCAACGCCTGCACCGGCAGCTTCCTCGAAACGAGCCAGCAAAAAGAATGCGGCACCATCACCGGACGCGCTGCGCCAAGCGCTGCTCGAACTACAGAAGCGCGGCTTCAACCGCCTATACCAAGCCGGGCGCGTGCACGAATTCTCTTCTCCGGAAACCTTGCTGGACGTGGATTTTGCGAAGCCGGTCTACGTTCTGGTGGACCGGCTGGCCGTGAATCCGGAATCGAGGGCGCGGCTCGTTGATTCCATCGAGATCTGCTATCGCGAGGGACAGGGCGAAGCCATTCTTGAATTTATCGGCGATGGCTCGGGAAGTGCTGCCGAGCGCTTGACATTCAACGAACGATTTGAATGCAAAAATGACGGCACACTTTATCAGGAGCCTGAGCCGCGCCTTTTCTCTTTCAACAATCCTTATGGCGCTTGCTCGCGCTGCCAGGGATTTGGCAATACCATCGATTTCGACTTGAATCTTGTAGTTCCGGATCCCGGCAAATCCATCGAAGAGGGAGCCATCGAGCCGTGGACTAAGCCCCGCTACAAGGGGCTCTTTCAGGATTTGAAGTCTTGGGCGCGAGAGCGCGGACTTCCAACGGACCTTCCCTGGCGGCAACTTAGCACCGAGCAAAGGAGGCTGGTCCTCGAGGGTGATCCCGAAGCGGACTACGAAGGTGTGAAAGGGTTCTTTCAGTGGCTGGAGCGCAAGAAATACAAGCTCCACGTCCGCGTTTTCCTGAGCCGCTACCGCGGTTACGCAGCGTGTCCCGAATGCGGAGGAACTCGCTTGCGCGCCGAAGCACGCGCCGTGCGCATCACTGGGAAATCCATCACCGAAGTTTGCAAGTTGACAGTCAAGGAGGCGCGAGGCTTCTTTTCAACCTTACAGCTTTCTGAAGCACAACTGAAAATCGCCGACAAGATTCTCGAAGAGATTCGCACTCGCCTCCAATTTCTCGATGAAGTCGGGCTCGACTACCTCACGCTCGACCGCCTGACTTCCACGCTTTCCGGGGGGGAATCACAGCGCATCCAGCTTGCGACTTCTCTTGGTTCTCATCTTGTTGGCGCACTCTATGTCCTCGACGAGCCTTCCATCGGTTTGCACCCGCGCGATACGCAACGCCTAATCGACATCTTGAAATCGTTGCGCGATTTAGGGAACACCGTTCTTGTCGTGGAACACGATCCCGATACGATTCAGGCCGCGGACCACGTTATCGATCTTGGCCCGGGTGCCGGCGAACTCGGCGGCAAACTCCTTTTTGCCGGCACTTACGATGCAATGCTCCATGAACCCAAATCGCTCACGGGCCGCTATCTCAACGGGGAATTGCGCATTCCGGTCCCCAACCAGCGCCACAAGCCCGCCGGAAAATTCCTGCGGCTTTTCGGCGCTTACCTGCATAATCTGCAAAATCTCGACGTGATGATTCCGCTCGGCACTCTCACGGTGGTCACCGGTGTGAGTGGTTCCGGCAAATCCACGCTGGTGCACGACGTTTTGTACAAAGCGCTGGCGGCTAAGCGCGTGGGCGGCAGCGTCAAGGAGTTTTGCGACCGCCTCGATGGCGACGCGGACATCCGCGAAGTTGTGATTGTGGACCAGTCACCTATCGGCCGCACGCCGCGCTCGAATCCCGCCACATACTTGAAAGCCTTCGACGCCATTCGCGAAGTATTTGCGGACACTCCCGACGCCAAGCGCCGGGGGTACGCGGCCGGCCACTTTTCCTTCAACGTGCCTGGCGGCCGCTGCGAAACGTGCCAGGGCGACGGAACCGTCACGGTGGAAATGCAGTTCCTCGCCGACGTCGAGCTGATTTGTGAAGAGTGCCGCGGCACGCGCTTCAAGAGCAGCGTGCTCGAAGTCCGTTACCACGGAAAAAACATTCACGAAGTTTTGCAATTGACCGTGCGCGAGGCACTGGCGTTTTTCGTGAACGTTCCTAAAGTGGTTTCGAAGCTCCGCATCCTCAACGAAATCGGGCTCGGCTATCTGCGTCTGGGCCAGTCTGCTACTACTCTCTCTGGTGGCGAAGCCCAGCGGCTCAAACTCGCCGCGCATCTCACGCAAACCGATAACTCCGGGATTCTCTACATTCTCGACGAGCCAACCACGGGTCTGCACTTCGACGACATCGCCAAACTGCTTAGCGCCTTCCGCAAATTGCTCGAAGGCGGGGCATCGCTGATCGTGATCGAACACAATCTCGATGTCATCAAGTCTGCCGACTGGCTCATTGACTTGGGGCCTGAAGGCGGCGACCAAGGGGGCAAAATCATTGCCACTGGAACACCGGAGCAGGTTGCCCGAAACGCGCAGTCTCACACCGGGAAGTTTCTCTCTCGCGTTTTGAATGGCAACGGTCATGCCCGCCCCGCAAACGGGCAGGCAAAGCGTCCGCCCAACGGAGCATCCAAATCGAATGGCGGCTCGGCTACCATCGCGAACGGAAACAAAACGAGTCCGGCTGAACCATGACGCTCCCGATTTTTCTAAGGAACACTCCGCGAATCGTAGCTTGGGCCCTGGGGGGATTTTTCTTTGTAGTGGCGCAGCTTGCTGCGCCAGTTGTTTTTGCGCAGCAACCGCAGGGCTCTTCTAAGGCCAAGCCTTCCGGCCACTCCACAACCCAAAAGCTCGCTAATCCCCTCAACGACCTTCTCGACGAAGCTCAGCGCGACATCGATCAAAACCAGTTTGAAGCCGCCATCACTCCTCTCCAGAAAGTTCTTGCGGATCAGCCGGATTTTGCCTACGGCCACTTTCAGCTCGCTTACGTCTACACCGCGCTGAAAAAACCGAAAGAAGCTCAGGCAGAATATCAGCGTGCAGCCACGCTCGATCCAAAAATGTCGGCCGCCTACGTGAACCTGGGCATGTTGCTTCTAGACAATCGCGAGGACGCTGCCGCCGTCGCGCCCCTGCGCAAAGCCGTTGAATTGCTTCCTGCCGAAAGCCGCCCGCGCTATTTGCTCGCTGTTGCGCTGGACCGCTCAGGCGATCGTGCAGGCGCCGCCGAAGCCTTTGAAGCGCTTTTGCATCTCGACCCCAACGACATTACCGCCATTGAGTATCTTGGCTGGATGAACCTGCACTCTGGCAAGCCCGCGGAAGCCGAAGCCCGCTTTCGCCACGCCGTGGAGGTTCAACCGAAGGAACCAGACGGGTTCCGCGGCCTCGCAGAAAGTTTGGAAGCACAAAAGAAGCCCGAGGCAGTCACCGCCTACCGTCAATATCTCGAGCTTAGGCCCGACGACGCCGAGGCACACTCCCATTTCATCCACTTGCTCATGGATCAAGGGCAAAACGACGAGGCCCTGGCTGAACTGGATCGCGGCGACGGCGGCAAGCCCTCAGTGAAGTCGTTGAAGCTCCGCGCGGACATCCAGATCTCGCAAAAAAAATGGACCGACGCCATCGCCACGCTGCAACGAGCCATTGCTCTTACGCCAAACGATGCCCAACTGCACGGAGGTCTGGGACGCACTTACTTGCAAGTGCGAGATTTTGCCAACGCAGAAAAAGAGCTCAAGTCCGCAATCCAGCTCGACTCGAAGAACGTCGGCTACTGGAAAGACCTCAGCTCAACCTATTATCTTTCGAAAAGTTATCCCGCCACTCTCGCGGTCCTCGATCGCATTGATAAATTCGAAACGCCCGGAGCGGGGAGTTGGTTCATCCGCGCACTCTGCTACGATAGTTTGAACCAGCCGAAGCCGGCCCTGGAGGCCTACCAAAAGTTCCTCGAGCTTGACGGGAACAAGAATCCGGATCAGGTCTGGCAGGCTCAAGAGCGGAGCAAGGTTCTGCGGCGCATGCTCGAAGGCAAAAAGTGACCCATGAGGATACTCCCGAATCCGCAGCGAACTCTTGGTTATGCGGCAATGATTTTCTTGATGCTCCCTCCCGCCATTGCTCAGCAAACCGTCGCGGAATTGCAAGCCCACTTCGACCGCGAAACTAATTCCGTGAAGAAGGCGAAACTCCTGGCCAAGCTGGGCGACGCCCAGTTTGATGAAGCGCGCCGCGCGGGAAAAGAAGGCAACAACGACACGGTAGACGCTACGATGGAGAAGTACCGCGACAATGTGCGCTCTACCCTCGAAGCCTTGAAAAAGCAGCACGCCGATGCGGAAAAGCACTCCAACGGCTATCGTCAGGTGGAGATGCACGTGAAGCAGGGCATCCGCGAAGTGGAAGACTCCATGATCGCCGCGCCTCCTCCTTACAAGCCGCCGCTGCAAATCGTGCGCCAGGACTTGATTAGCATGGACGAGGAGCTGATTCGTCTGCTTTTTCCTCACCGTCCCGCAGATAAGCCGGTTCCTCCTCCCGCGGAGAAACAACCATGAAACGCAAACTTCTTCTTATAGTTTTGGTCTGTTCTGGTTTGCTTTTTTCTGGGCCTGTGCTCCACGCAAAAGCGCCGCAGGAAAAAGACTACCTGAGCGCACTCGAAGCCGACAAAATCCGGGACGCGGAAACCTCCGCCGAGCGCATCAAGCTGTTCCTTACTTTTGCCGAAGACCGCTTGAAAAAATTTCAGTATGAACTCGAACATCCCTCGTCGAACAAGCACGTCGAAATGCTCAACGCGCTTCTCAATGCATATATTGGCTGTGTGGATGACGCCGCGGACGTGATGCAGCTCGGCATCGAAAAGCAGGAAAACATCCGCAAAGGAATTGACCTGATGGCTTCGCGCACCAAGGATTTTCTGCCGATTCTGCAAAAATATTCGACTGGACCGGAACTGGAAACGTACAAGGACAATTTGGACGACGCTATCGAGGGCACGCAGGACGCCATGAACGACGCGGAAAAAGCCAAGAAAAAAGTCGCGGCCCCTCCCATTCGTCGCAAACACTGACGCAAGGGCTGATATGCTCCATCTGTCATCCCGAACCCAGGCTTACGTCTTTTGCTGGAATGGGGGTGAGGGATCTGCTTTTTCTTTTGTGTCCAATATGGGCCTTGTCCGTCCGACGGTTTTGTGGGGAAATACTTAGCGTGACGGACGCCTCCCAGACCAAGAACTTCCTTCCCGGTGGGGCAGCCATTTTTCACCGTATGTTCACACGCCTCGGCTGCGAAGGCCGCCCGCCGCGCTTTCGCGTCGAGTTCTATCCTTATTCCAGCCTGACGCTTACGATTCGCCGCCGCGAAGAAGTCGTCTTCGCGCGCTTCTCGGACCTGCTACGCCGCGCGCCTCTTTCCGTGCTCGAAGCCGCAGCAGCCCTGCTGCTCGCCCGCATCTATCGCCGCCGGGCGCCCTCACCGCTCGTCGCGCCTTACCTGGAGTACGCGCGCTCTGGTCGCACGCGCAGCCGCATGAATCGCATGCGCCTTCATCGCGTTCGTCCTCGTCACTGCGGCGCACATGGTCAGCACTTCAATCTGGACAAGCTCTTTGATGAACTGAACGGCAAGTATTTCGCCGGCGCGTTGCGGAAACCGCGCATCGGTTGGAGCCTGCGCGGCTGGCGCCGTCAATTCGGCTGCTACGACCCCGGCCCGAATCAAATCCTGCTGAACCGCCGCCTCGACCATCCCCGCGTCCCGCAATGTGCCGTCGAGTACGTCTTGTTCCACGAGATGCTCCACGTCAAGCATCCCACGCGCCGCTCCGGTTGCACGCTGGTTTCCCATTCCCACGAATTTCGTGAAGAAGAAAAGCGCTTCGCCGAATTTACCCCCGCCCGCCGCATCCTCGACCGCTTAGCCCGCTGATTCGCAGTTAGACGCGGGCATTACTCGCCATGCGATCGTAGAGTGCGCAGTTGTTTGCGCAGACCTTTCAAGTAATCTGGATGAGCCTGGCCCCAGGCAAGCGCGCGTTGCCATGTTTTACTCAATCGTTCATCCTCAGCCCAATGCGAAAACCAAGGTCGCAAACTATCCTGCTCAAGGACGTGCTCCAAGAATCCAGTCTCAATTGCGCTACGGATTTCGTCATCACCATTCAAGAAAAGCTCAGTCACTGCTGCGACTACGTCCTTGAGCATCTTCTGGGTGTCCTTCTTGGCTGACAGATGGTCAAACCAAACCTCGAGTTCTCCTGCAGCTTCTTGTCTTGGAAGCGCGATGTTCTCATCCGGGTTTTCGAGAATGCAACGGACAAGATACCGACGGATGAGGCCACACGTTTCTTCGCCTTCGAGACAAGGCGTAATTCGACTCCAAGCGTCGTCCGTAAGTCTATACAGCAAGGCAAGAGTCTCAACGTCCGACGCTTCTCGAATCCAATTACGAACGCTTTCTCTGTTGATCGAATTGTTTGAATGAAGCGCAGTGCGGATTGCAGCCTTCAAGTCATCCATGCACGCCTCACGAAAGTGTTAATCCTACTTTATGAGGGAAATGGCACTAATCTTTCTTCTCTTTTTCCACTTCCTTGTACAGCTTTTCGACCTTCTTTTTGATTTTTGCGCCGTCTTCCGCGTGCGGGTATAAATCGAGATACCGCTGATAGGACTTGATGGCCTGCTTCTTCATCCCCTTTTTTTCTTGCGCCTCGCCGAGATAGCGGAAGGGAATTGCGTAGCCCGGTTTGGAATCGATGGCGTCCTGAAAGCGGTCGATAGCGGCGTCGTAGTCGCCCTTGTGCATGTAGTGCTCGCCCACTTCAATGTCGTTTTCCGCGCGTAAGGGATCCCATTTTGGCTGATCCGGCGCGTTCTTCGTCGCCGAATCCTTGTTGGCAGAATCCTTGCCCGGTTTGTCCGTCTTCTTGCCAGGCGCCGGAGCCGAAGTGTCCGGCGGCTTCGAAGACGAATCCTGTTGCGGATCCTGAGCTTGCGCCATCGGCACAGTCAGAAGGAACAAAACGCCACACGCCGAAAGGCAGAAACCGAACTTCATAAATCGTGCACGAAACACGGCACTCTCCCTCTCTTTCGATTCGCTCTAGTATGATGGAAGTTGTCTGCGTGTCCTAGCGCAGTGCCGAACCCCCATGGAGCCTCGCGAAAAAGCCGCACAGCTTCCCGAAAGCCCCGGCGCCTATCTCTTCAAGGACGCCGCTGGAGCGGTGATCTACGTCGGCAAAGCGCGGAACCTGCGCAGCCGCGTGCGCTCCTATTTCACAGAGTCGCGCTGGATTGATGCCAAGACTGGTTCGCTGGCCCGCGAAATCGCCGATCTTGAAACCATCCTCGTCGGCAACGAGCGCGAAGCTCTGGCGCTCGAGCACAATCTCATCAAAAAGTATCGCCCGAAATTCAACGTCCTCCTCCGCGATGACAAGACCTATCCCTATATCAAGTTCACCGCAGCCGAGAAATATCCCCGCGTGTATTTCACTCGAAAGATCAAGAAAGACGGCTCGCTTTATTTTGGACCGTATTTTCCGGCGGGCCTTGCGCGCCGCATTCTCCACTTCATTCACAAACGCTTCATGGTTCCCTCGTGCAACGTGGACCTCACGCGCAGCCATCCGCGGCCTTGCCTTCAGTATTACATCAAGCGATGCCTTGGTCCCTGCGTTGCTGGTTTCACCACGGACGAACGCTACGCCGAAGCAGCGCGCGACGCGCGGATGTTCCTGGAGGGCCGCCGCCACGACCTGATGAAGAGCCTCGAAGAGCGCATGACCGCCGCAGCCGAGAAGGAATTGTTCGAGCAGGCGGCAGCGTATCGCGATTTGCTGCGCACGCTCGAAGACATCGAAGAGCGCCAGCGCATAGCCGCCGCGCAAGGCGATGACACCGACGTTTTCGCCTACTACGCGGAGCCGCCGCTGGTCGCCGCGAATCTGTTCCACTTGCGCGGCGGGCGCGTGGTGGACCGCCGCGAATTTTATTGGGAGGATATCGAAGAGTTCGACCCGAAGGAATTCGTTCCTTCGCTTCTAAAGCAACTCTACCTCGAAGCCGAGTACTTGCCCAAAGCGATTCACGTTTCAGAGGATTTCGAGGAACGTGCAGTGCTCGAAGCAATGCTTACCGAGCGCGCCGAGCACAAGGTCGAGATTTGTACGCCCCAGCGCGGCTCCAAGCGCGCCTTCCTCGATTTGGTGGAGAACAACGCCAAACACTCTTTCGAGCAGCGCTTCCGCGTCCTGAAGCCGACATCAAAGGCTATTGGCGAGGCGCTGCAGAACACTTTGAACCTACTGGAAGAACCTAAGCGCATCGAAAGCTTCGACATTTCTCATATTCAGGGCACCGACACCGTCGCCTCCATGGTCGTCTGGGAAAACGGCCGCATGAAGAAATCCGACTACCGCAAATTCATCATTCGTGGCGACAACGGGCGCGGCGATGGCGGCGAAGTGGGCAACGGCGTTCTGCCTCGTCTCAACGACGATTTCTCGAGCATGCGCGAAGCCGTCACCCGCCGCTACAGTCGTTTGCAGGAAGAAAAAAAAGATTTGCCCAGCCTGATTCTCATCGACGGCGGCATCGGCCAATTGCACGCCGCTGCTCAGGCGCTCGAGTCACTCCAAATCATAAATCAGCCCGTGGCCAGCATCGCCAAGAAAGAAGAAATCCTCTTCGTCCTTGGCCAAGAAGATGAACCGATCGTTCTGGAGCATCACTCTCCGGTCCTGCATTTGATCCAGCAAATCCGCGACGAAACGCACCGCTTTGCGGTCTCCTTTCACCGTCAACGCCGCGGCAAGCGGCAAACCCACAGCGCCCTCAACGACATTCCTGGCGTCGGGCCAAAGACTGCGCAAAAGCTGCTCAAAGAGTTTGGAAGCGTCGCCAATATCCAGCGAGCGGGCCTTGAAAAACTAAGCGCCGTCATTTCCCGAAAAAGCGCTGAGAAAATCCTCGCCGGCCTGGAGCATCCCGCGGAACACTCGAGCCCGCAAGATCACTCGAGCAATCCTTAACCGTTTCGAATGGCCAATGCCGGTTAGCCGCCATTGCAGCCGCCCCTTTGCTGTGCTAGGTTGTCTTTGAGTCTTCTGGAGGTTGTCATGGCTGACAACGTGGGTTCCAAGGTGACGTACTTCATTGTAGGGCTTGGCGTTGGCGCTCTGGTGGGGATTCTTTTTGCGCCAAAGTCCGGCGAAGAGACGCGCGATTTTCTTTCAAAGAAGGCGGACGAAGGCAAGGACTACGCGCAGCGCAAAGCGCGCGAACTCCGCGAACGCGCTGATGAATTGATCGAGCGCGGCAAAGACGTGGCCACGCGCCAAAAGGATTCCATCGTTGCGGCCGTGGAAGGCGCGCAAGAGGCGTATCGGCGCCAGGCCAAGTCGTAACAGGCCCGGTAGTAGGCTGAGGAATAGCAGGCCCAGGGCTCGAATGCGGCTGGCTCGCCCCCGACGAGGCGGACGGAGTGCGTATGCAGGTGTGGCTCGAAATCTTCAGCATTGTCGCAGCGCTCGCTCTAGTCGTGCAGGTGATAATCCTGACGGTGCTGCTTTTCCAGATGCGCCGCACCACCGATAATGTAAATCGGCTTGTGACGGAAATGCAGTCGCGCATGGGTCCGATTTTGACGCGCGTACAAATTCTCCTCGACGACACTCAGCCAAAAATCGCCAGCATGGTGAACGACGCTTCGCACATGGTGTACCTGGCCCGCGGCCAGGCGCAGAAAGTGGACCGCGTTTTCACCGAAGCGGCAGACCGCATGCGCGGGCAGCTTGTCCACATGGACCGCATTTTGAGCGCCGCGCTGGAGTCCGTGGAAGAAGCTGGTTTGAGTTTCAAACACAGTTTCTGGGCGCCCATGCAAAAAGCTTCGGCCCTCTTGCAGGGAATCAAAGTTGGAATCGACCTATTGCGCTCACGGCGGCGCGGCTCGGACGGGCGCACCGATCGCCGGCGCGATGACCCTCCGCGCGAAACCCAAGAAGAAGAACTCTTCATTTAGCAAGCTGACAGCCCGAACGCTAACAGTCCACAGTTCGCTAAAATGCCAACGAATCCGAATTTGCCGTTTGCGTTCGTGTTCCTTATGTCCCCTTAACCTTCTCTCTCGAACGAGAACAAAACCTAGAGCCAAAGACCGTTTTCATCTAATCCAGGCGCCGGCGAGGACGCGTGGCCCTTTGACTGCGCCGCAGTCGTCAGAGTCGTAGAGGGCGGCGGCTTGACCGGGCGTGATGGCTCGCTGCGGCGCATCGAACGTGACGCGCGCGCGGTTTTCATCGAGAGGCTCGACCATGGCTGGAGCGGGTTCGTGCTTGTGGCGAATCTTGACCGCTGCGCGAAAGGGTTCTCTTGGTCGCGGAATGGAGACCCAATTCACCGCTTCTACCTCGAAGGTTTTCTTGCGGAGAGCTTCATCTTCGCCGACGACCACGCGATTGTTTTGCGGATCGATTGAAAGAACGTACAGGGGCTTGCCGGCGGCAAAGCCTAAGCCCTTGCGCTGGCCAATGGTGAAATTGTGGACGCCGTTGTGACGGCCAACGACTTCGCCGTCTTCGTTGACAATTTCGCCGTCGGCATCGTTTAGCAGAGTTCCGCGCTCGCTCGAATAGGCGTGGATGAATTGCACGTAGTTGCCGTTGGGCACGAAGCACAGCTCCATGCTCTCGGGCTTTTCCGCGACGGGAAGGTCCACGCGCCGGGCCAGCGCGCGCACTTCGTCCTTGCTGAGTTCACCCAAAGGAAATTCGCTGCGCGAGAGCTGTTCCTGCGTGAGCCCCCACAAAAAATAAGACTGATCTTTCGAGTCGTCGCGGGCGCGCAGCAATTCCCAGCGGCCAGTTTCGTCATTTTTGCGGATGCGTGCGTAATGGCCGGTGGCGAGACGCTCAGCGCCAATTTGCCGCGCCATTCTCAGCAGCGGCTCGAACTTCACGTCGGTGTTGCAATTGGTGCAGGCAATCGGCGTACGCCCAGCGAGGTATTGGTCCACAAATGGACGCACCACGCGCGCCTCGAACTGTTCCTCGAAATTCACGACGTAATGCGGGAAATTCAGGTGGCGTGCGACGGCTTTGGCGTCATAGACATCGTCCAGCGAGCAGCAGCGATGTTGGGCAGGACCGTCTCCTTGCAATTCCGGCAGGCGGCGCTGGTTCCAGAGCTGCATGGTGAGACCGACGACGGGGCGGCCCAGTTGCTGGAGAAGCGCGGCGACGGTAGAAGAGTCGACGCCACCTGACATGGCGACCGCCACCAGGCCTGGCTGCGTTTCCGTGCGCTCGGGGAGAGTGTCGAATTGTGTTGCAGCGTTCATGTGCTCAATTCATTGTAGCGGATTCGGTTTCAACCCGCGGGGAGAGCCGGAGGCAGACAAGACTGAACGCAGAGGCACAGAGTACGCAGAGAAAGAAAACGAATTAGGGAAGGCGAAGAGAGACTTCTCGCTTCGCTCGAAATGACGGAACAATCGATTAGTCATGGGCGGCTGCCTTCTGATAAGTCGGCGAGAGTTGGCGGAGTTGGGCGACCGCGGCGGGGACAACTTGCAGGGCGAAGTCAATGTCGGACTGCGTGGTGTGGCGGCCGAGGCTGAAACGCAAGCTGGCGCGGGCTTCTTCGGCAGGCAGGCCAATGGCGGTGAGGACGTGCGAAGGCTCGACGGCGCCGGAAGAGCAGGCGGCACCCGTGGAGCAAGCGAGACCCTTCAGGTCGAGCGCGATGAGAAGCGCCTCTCCTTCGACGCCCGGAAAAACAAGATTGGCGGTGTTGGGTGTGCGCGGAGCGCGGGCAGCGTTGATGCGCGAATGGGGAACGCGATGGAGCAGGCCATGCTCGAGTTGATCGCGAAGGCCACTGAGGCGCTTTGCGTCGTTCGCCAGCGCTTGGCGAGCAATCTCCGCGGCTTTGCCGAGGCCAACGATGCCCGCGACGTTTTCCGTCCCGGGGCGCATGCCGCGCTGGTGGTGGCCGCCGTAAAGAAACTGCTTCAAGCGCGTTCCGCCGCGCACGTAGAGCGCGCCAATGCCCTTCGGCGCGTAGATCTTGTGGCCGGAAAGTGAAAGCAAATCGAGCTGAAACTGGTTTACATCAAGAGAAATCTTTCCTGCGGACTGTACAGCGTCGGTGTGGAAATAAACGTCGGCGTCCTTGGCAATACGGCCGATTTCTTCAAGCGGCTGAACGGTGCCGAGCTCGTTGTTGGCATGCATGATGGTGATAAGCGCGGTTTCCTTGCGAATCGCTCCGCGCAAGTCTTCGAGATCGATCAAGCCGTCCTGGTCCACGTGAAGATAGGTGACGTCCACACCTTGCTTTTCGAGCGCCTGGCAAGCGTTGAGGACCGCTTCGTGTTCCACAAACGACGTAATGACATGAGGCCGAGACTTTTGACCATTTGCCGCGGACCCGGCGATGCCGAAGATGGCGTGATTGTCGGATTCGGTGCCGCCGCTGGTGAAGAAAATCTCCTGTGGCCGTGCGGCAATGAGCGCGGCGACTTGCTCACGGGCGGTCTCGACGGCGGCGCGGGCTTTTTGGCCGAAAGTGTGGATCGAAGACGCGTTGCCGAACTCGCCGGAAAAATAAGGGAGCATGGCGTCGAGCACTTCCGGCTCGACGGGGGTGGTGGCGTTGTAATCGAGGTAGACGCGGTTCATGAGGAAGCTCTCATCATGATACTCGATGTTGCTGACTGGTGACGCGCGATGACTGCTTGAGAACCCGAAACGCGAAATACAAAACTCGAAACTCGTGGCGCGGGACGGCGGTCGGTTTTTGGAGGGTTTCTCCGGCAGGGGGTATGGCCATCCCCGGGCAACAATGCAAAAGCATGAAAAGAAAAGGGTTGCGAGAGGAGCATCCTGGAAGTTGTTGAAAACAAAGGTGCAAATTTGCAGTGTTTGCTGCAAATGTTGCGGACTCTTGCTGGACGCGCTGGTAGCGCGGCAATCTGGAGGTAAGGGTGAGGGACCATAGATCAAACAGACCTGAAAGGGTTGGGCACAGGAGAAATGCTTGTGTGCCAGCGAAACAAAAACAGTATACTACAAAGCAACTTATTGTCAAGTGAAACTGTCATTTTTTCGCAAAAAATGAGGGTCAGGGCAACAAAAGCGTAGCGGAGAGAAGCGGGGAAAGCAGCGCCCGGGGACGCCAGACCTAGGAATGGCTGGCTTTGCCGTCCTTTTGCGGAAGAACGTGCCGGGGTGCGAAACGCCAAGTGCGGAGATTGACGGTATAGAGGGCGATGCAGAAGAGATTGGCGGGGATAAAGCCGAACTGGGCGGTACGGGCGCCGATGACGCAGACGACGGCGCTGTTAATGGCGCAGACGACCCAGCCCTGCCAGAGCTTTTTGCCGAGCAGGACGGCGCCAAGAACGGTCAAAACACAGGAGATGTAGTCTAAACGAATCGCACTATGGAGTAGGTCTGTCATTTTTTCGTGTTTCCGAAGACGCCGCCCCGGATTGCCTCAGGCGACACATCCTCCCAACTGACAATGGCAATTCAGGAGCCAATTCGGGGTCAGGATTAGGCGGGCAAAGATGAATTGTAAGTGGTTGTTTTTGTGTGAGTTGTGGATGAGCAAGAAGAAAGTGTCGAGAATGCAGTTTCGAGTGGCTGACTCAGTCTGTTAGCGAATTGAGACAAAATGTGTCAGGTTGAAACGAGTTCTGAGCTTCATGCCTGCTTTGATTGTTTAGTAGCATTGCAAGATACACCACGCACGGGCAAAGTCCCTTTGTTCGAGGTCGTGTCGGCGAATCCAAAAATATAATCTCCCAACATCTCCCCACATCATCTTTGCGTCATCGTCGCTGTCAACTTGAAAGAGCAAAATCCAGTCTTGCGCATTCTGTTCCAACTCTTTGCGGCGTGGATCCTTGTAGCCGGAGAGATCCCCGCAGTAAAGACCATGAGTGACCAATTGGCACTCTAATTCCATCTCATTCTGTACTATTGCGGGCCATCCTAGTAGTTGATGATCTGGCCCATCTCGCCAGAAATCTTCAAAGAATTCGCTGTAGACTTCATCGTTCTTTAGATCGGGCAAGAGTGCTTGAATTACCTTTGCAGACGGATCTGGAATGGAAAGAAAAGGCAGAAAAGAGAAAGCGCGCGTGCTGAAAGTATCGTTTGAACTGTTGACCCGTTCAAGAGTAACTGGAGCAGAAAAATAGAAAACACGGAATGAGTTTCTGTCTTTGGGGTCGAAGCCCCAAGAACGTTGCTCCGTATCATAAAAGAACGAAAGCACTCCGTTTCTTGGAAGAATGGATGGGGTGGGAACATCCGAGAGGTTGATTTGTGCGACGAAAGATAGGGGAGCTTTGCCGTCGTCAGGCCATGGAGTGCCCGCAGGGAGATCAGGCAACCCTCCCAACTTGGAAGCAGCTATGGGCAGTTCCTTATCCGAGGAAGGTGAGGTGCGGATGCGGAAAGACTCCCGGCTAAGATCAACCAGTTTAGGGGCAATAGCTGACATCCCAGCGTCTGTTAGTTGTCGCAGCAAGTTTTCTTTGGCGTTAGCCACGTTTCACCGGAGAATTTGAAGATTACCACAACCGCCCAAAGCCAGTTGAAACCCGCACTTTTTTACGAGCGGTGCTTTGCGACCTTGTTTACCTACGGGTTGGCGGGGAGGCTGTAGTGGGAGGCGATGAGCTGCCATTTGCCGGCGGACTTCATCCAGACGTCGGTTAGGCGGTCGTGATAGTCGTAAGGCTTTCCGGCGAGCAGGCCTTTTTCGTGATAGGCGGCCGTCACTACGGCGATGTTGTCGTGCAGGCGGATCTTGACGTCTGACATTTCGGCGATATCTACGCGCAACGCGCCTGCGTTGTAGCTGATGAAGCCAACCTTGCCGTAGGTGCTGCCGTCTTCGAGCGTGATGACGTAGTCGTCCGCGAGCAGAGACGCGACAGTGGTGATTTGGCGCTGCTTATACGCGTCCACCCATTTTGATTCCAAGGCGCGAATGGTGGCTGCGTCTGGTTTTTCCTGAGCAAAGTTGCGGACGGCGAAGTATCCAAGGAGGCAGATGGCCAAGGCTGAAGAGATTCGAGCGCGCATATTTTTCCTACCGGAGTCTCGTTCCGACAGCAACAGTGGCGGGGATTATACGCCGGATTCGACTGGCGGAGCGACAAGTCTTCCGTACTACGTGATGAGGGCGAGACGCGGACTTGGGTTTAGGCGCAGGCTATTGGCGTGGAAGGATCGTCTTCATCCCAAGCGCTTTTAGATACCCTTCATTGACGCGACACTTCTGCAGGCGGATGTTCTCGAGTAATTCGGCGAAAGCACGGTTGAGCGTGTCCTGGGAAGGCCGCGACTTCACGCGTTCTTCCGTCTGCCCGACGCCGCGCGGAAATTTTGCGAACTCCACAACTTTCGGCCAGTCCGCCGGCGGGGTAACGGTGACGACCGCCGACGATTTCTCTAGTTTTTTGTACGGCCAGAAGGCCCAGCCGATGTTGTTTTTTTCGAGCGACTGCACGAATTGGGCGATCCACTGGTCGGTATTTTCGCCGGACTCACCCATCCAGATGGGCACGTCGTAGCGGTCGCGAAATTCAATGTATTCGCGCAGGACGCTTTCATCGGGCGCGGTCCAGTATTTGTGGAAGGTGTAGGCGAGGTTGGCATCGAAAGGTTGTCCGAAAACGGAAAAGTTGCTGTCCCACTGCGCGCCGCCGAGAAAGAGGATGTGGTGGGCGTCCACTTTGCGAATCTCGGCCGACAAGGTTTTGTAGAGGGGTTCCAGCGAGGGATTCAAGAAGGCGAGTGCGGGATAGTGGGGAATCGGCTCGTTCAGGAGGTCGTAGCCGAGGATGGTGGGGTTGTCGCGATAATGCGTTGCGATGCGCCGCCAAATGGCGAAAAGGTGCTGTTGCTCTTGCGGACTTTGGTACAGCCAGGGATAGCCGCCACTGTCGTCAATGTTTGTGCCGGTTTGGCCTCCCGGCGCGGCGTGAAGATCGAGAATGACGTACAGATTTTCGGCGCGGCTCCAGGCGAGCAATTGATCCAGCAACTTGAAGCCTTCAGCTTCATCGGTTTCAAAAAGACTGTAATGCAAAGGAACGCGCATGGCGTTGAAGCCGGCGCGATGGATGAGAGCGATGTCTTCGCGCGTGATGTAGCCCTCGCGGTATTCCTTCCAAAATGCGGCTGATGCCTCAGGCCCAAGGAGTTCGTACACCAGCGCGCGAATTTCTGTGGGAGATTGCGGGCCGCCGTCGAACAGCCACATGTAACCTTCGGGGACAAACCAATTGCCCAGATTAATGGCGTGAGTGAGGAGCGGTTTGCCGGAGGCGTCGACAATCTGTTTGTGGTCGGTGTGGGCGAACTGGGCGTTTCCAGGGGAAGTGAATGCGAGAAATAGAACTAACGACGGCAGAAGCCTGGACTTGAGCATGAGTTTCTCCGGCAGGAAGCGTACACCAAAGTCTTGTGAGCCACCGGATGGATTTTCGTGGTTCCACGAGTCCGCGATTCTGTGATTCCCCGTTGGCTACATGGTGAGGACGACGCGGAACTGGGCCTTGCCGCTGGTCATGCGGGCGTAGGCTTCGTTGACTTTGGCGAGCGGGAACTTTTCGATCATGGGGCGGACGCCGGAGAGTTCGGCGAAGCGCAGAGTGTCTTCGGAATCGGTGGCAATGCCTGAAGCCCAGCCTTGAATGGTTTTGCTGCCACCAATCATGAGCACGGTGGGAACTTGAAGAGGATCGCCGCTGGCGCCGATGACGAGAAATTTGCCATGGGGCGCGAGGGCGGGGACCAAGTCTGACATTGCTTTGCCGCTGGGGGCGGTGCCGAGAATGACTTGTGCGCCGCCAAGTTTCTGCAACGCTTCGACGGCGTTGGTGGTCGAGGCGTCAATGTAAAAGTGAGCGCCGAGTTTTTTGGCGAGCGGCGCGCTGTCTTGGCCACGGCTGATGGCGGCGACGCGATAGCCGAATTTGTTGGCGAATTGCACGCCGAGATGGCCGAGGCCGCCAATTCCTTGAATGGCGACCAAGTCGCCCGGGAGCGCACCGCTGTGGCGCAGGGCATTGAAAGTGGTGATACCGGCGCAAAGAAGTGGAGCGGCTTCGGCGGGATCGAGCGAGTCGGGCATGGCGGCGACGGCTTCGACGGGAACGATGGTGTATTCGGCGTAGCCGCCGTCGAAGCTGAAGCCGGTGATTTTTTCGTTGGAGCAATTGATGAAATCGCCGCGGCGGCATTGCAGGCAGGTTCCGTCGTGGCCGCCGTGCCAGCCAACGCCCACGCGCTGGCCTTTCTTCCAAATCGTGACGCCTGGGCCGACTTCGTCAATGACTCCGGCGACCTCGTGGCCGGGAGAGCGCGGATAGGTCACCCCGGGCCAGAGACCGTCCTTGACGAGATGGTCGCTGAAGCAGATGCCGCAGGCTTGCACGCGAATGCGGACGTGGCCAGCCGGAGGCTGCGGGATGTCGCGCTCTTGAAGTTCGAAATCGGCGCCGGGCTTGGGAACGATTGCGATTTTCATTTTGGGCATGGAGTTTCCTCTTATCGGTGGGGCTGACTTGTGAAATGCAAAGGTTGGATGCGAGAACGTGACTAGAAGTTAGATTTCATGAGGAGGCGGACGTATGATGATGCGCCATGCCACCGATTGACTGGGAAAGAGAAAGAGAGCGATTGGCCGCATTGTACGCAGCCATGAGCAACGAAGAGTTGCAAGAGGTTGCTGATGACGCAGATTCCTTGACGGACGTGGCGAGAGCGACTCTTCGCGCAGAAATGATTCGACGGGGGATGGAGGCGCCGCCCGAAGCCAGGATTCAGGGGGAGGAGGGTGAGCGGCAATTTTCTGAGCCCGCGATCATAGCGCGATACCGGGATCTACCTGTGGCCCTTGTGGCAAACAGCTTGTTGGATTCCGCGGGGCTTGAAGGGTTCCTTGCCGATGACGTCGTGATACGTTTGGATTGGCTTTGGTCGAATGCTCTCGGAGGGATCAAGGTGTGGGTTCGCGGGAACGAAGCGATGGAGGCGCGAGAGTTGCTGGAAGCAGGTATCCCAGAGAGGTTTGAAGCCGAAGGCGTGGGAGAGTACCAACAGCCGAAATGCCCGAACTGCAACTCGTTGGACGTTGCTTTTGAAGAATTGGACCGAAGGATCGCTCACATAGGCTTACTTGTCGGTATCCCCATTCCTGCGACGAAGCGTGGATGGAATTGTCATGCGTGCAAGCACGCCTGGGACGCGCCGGCCGATTCTCCTGCGGAGTAAATCCTGCAAAGGCTTCGAAAAGACAGAAATCAATACGGGATTGGTGTTCGTGATAGAGTCTGCGGTTTGGGGAATAAGTTTTGCCAAGAGGCAGGGAGCACAGGCCCTTCGAGGCTCAGGGTAAACAAGAGTGCCTGTGCTACTGGAGGAAAGAGTGGCGTATCGGGATTTGCGGGAGTTTATCGGGAGGCTCGAGAAAGAAGGCGAGCTGACGCGCGTGCGGAGAGAAGTGGATCCGGTGCTGGAGATTACAGAAGTGGTGCAGAGGATGTGTCGGCCGGGAGCGGAAGCAAAAGAGAAGAGCCGGCGAGACGCCGGCGGTACGAAGAATAGCGCGCTGCTCTTTGAAAAACCGAAAGGGTCGCGGGTGCCGCTGCTGATCAATGCGTTTGGGAGCGTACGGCGGATGGAGTTGGCGTTTGAAGTGAGCGCGCTCGAGGATGTGGCGGAGCGAATCCAAGGATTCTTGAAGATGGAGACGCCGCAGGGGTTGTTCGACAAAATCAAGATGCTGCCGAAGTTAGCTGAACTGGGATCGTTTTTTCCGAAAACCGTGAGCAAGGGCGATTGCCAGGAAATGGTGCGGCATGGGAAAGACGTGAACCTGCACGACTTTCCGATTTTGAAATGCTGGCCGCAGGACGGTGGGAGATTCATTACGTTTCCGCTGGTCTTCACGAGGAATCCGGAGACAGGGAAGCGCAACGTGGGAATGTACCGGATGCAGGTTTACGACGAGCGGACGACAGGGATGCATTGGCAGACGCAAAAGCATGGGGCCGAGCATTTTCGACGGGCCAGAGAGAAAAATCCGGAGGGGCGAATTCCGGTAAGCGTAGCGATTGGGACGGATCCGGCGACGGCGCTGGCGGGGATGCTGCCGATTCCGCCGGATTTGGATGAGATGATGTTCGCGGGATTCTTGCGGCGCGAGCCAGTGGAAATGGTGAAGTGCCAGACGAACGAATTGGAAGTGCCGGCGAATGCAGAGATGGTGTTGGAGGGGTACGTCAATCTGAATGAGATGCGGACCGAGGGGCCGTTTGGCGATCACACGGGATTTTATTCGCTGGAAGGGGAGTATCCGGTATTCCATGTCGAGTGCATTACGCAGAGAAAAGAGCCGATTTATTTGACAACAGTCGTGGGGCCGCCGCCGCAGGAAGATTTTTATATGGGGTATGCAGTCGAGCGGATCTTCTTGCCAGTGATGAGGATGCAGTATCCCGAAATCGTGGACGTTTCGATGCCGGCGGAGGGGATTTTTCATAATTTAATGATTGTGGCGGTTCGCAAGTCTTATCCGGGGCACGCGCGCAAAATCATGAACGCGATTTGGTCGCTGGGGCAAGCGATGTTCACGAAAGTGATTGTGGTGGTGGACCACGACGTGGACATTCACAATTACAGCGAGGTGGTGTGGAAGGCGCTTTGCGCACTGGACCCGGAGCGGGACGTGCAGTTTTCCCTCGGCCCGATGGATACGCTGGATCACGCGGCGCGGATGCAGGACTTTGGGTCGAAAATGGGCATCGACGCGACCCGGAAATGGGGGTCGGAAGGGTTCACGCGGCCGTGGCCGGATGAGATTCGAATGGACGAAGCGACCAAGAAGAGTGTGGAAGGCCTGTGGAAAACTTTGGGTCTGGGATGAAGGTGATAAGGGGGTTGCTGAGGTGGGCATAGTAATTCTTTGGGCATTTTTGGGGTGAAATTGCGCGAAGACAAATCGAAAAAGAGCGGCAAATTGTTGTGTAAAAAGGAGATAGGGCGAGTAAAAAGGAACTAGACGTTTTTGATTTTGAAGGCTGCGGACAAAGGATTAACGGTACGCCCGGACAGGTGTCCGAAGCCAAAAACCACAACTAATTGCGGTCTCCATGAAATGCCATATCTGCTAATAGTGGTACTACCCGACAATACCCCCCGAAATGCCTAGAACTACCCGTATTCTTAGGGCAACAGACCTATGGAATCCCTTGACGCTCGGAGTGCACAATGTCATAAAGCATCCACGGGTTGTGCCCTCAATCCCGATTCCGCAGCGCTTTGGGGCGCACCTGTACGATTGTGGCTGCAGGCGTGTGTTTGAATGCCGGGGTGGCGTTCCACTGTGATGGAATCGCGCGAAGTAATGAACGTTAGACAAGCGTCGCAGTATCTGGGCATCTCCCCGGATACGCTGTACCGTTACATTACGGAAGGCGAAATACCCGCTTTTAAACTTGGCAACCGCTGGAAACTGCGGAAAACGATTCTGGACCGCTGGATGGAACGGAAGATGACCCAGTCTGCAGGGAGACGCAGATAATCCGGCGCGAGTGGCAAGAACGATCGTAGGAGAGAGGCCGCAATGGGGCTATTAGGCGGAAAGAAGAGCAGGCAGATCGTGGGCTTGGACATAGGCTCCAGCTCCATCAAAGCTGTGGAGTTGAAGGCCACGAAGGCGGGCTATGAGCTCGTAAGCTTCGGGATGGAGTCGCTGGCGCCGGACACCGTGGTGGATGGCGCGATCATGGACGCGCCGCAGGTGGCCAACGCCATCAGTAAGATATTTGACGCGGAGCGCATCAAGACGAAAAACGTGGCGACATCGGTTTCCGGGCACTCGGTCATTGTTAAGCGCGTGCCGCTGCCTTTGATGACGGAAGAAGAGTTGTACGACCGCATTCCTTCGGAAGCCAGCCAGCATATTCCCTTCGACATTGCCGACGTGAACTTGAGCTACCAACTGCTGGAGTCCATGGACTCACAGATGGACGTGCTTCTAGTGGCAGTAAAGAAGGACAAGATTCTGAACCACACGAACGTGCTTGCCCAGGCTGGCAAGACACCAATGATCGTGGACATTGACGCATTCGCCCTGCAGAACTGCTTTGAAGTGAATTATGAGCCGGATAGCGCCCAGACCGTGGCGCTGCTGAACATCGGCGCGAGCGTGATGAACATCAACATCGTACGCGGCGGGATTCCGCTGTTTACGCGCGACGTTAGCGTGGGCGGAAACCAATACACCGACGCACTGCAAAAGGAACTGGACCTGAGCTTCGAGGATGCCGAGCGGCTGAAGAAGGGCGATACCTTGCCAAGCGTCACCGACGAGCAGAAGCAACAGATTCTGCGCAGCGTCTCCGACATCCTGACGCTGGAAATTCAAAAGACGTTTGACTTTTTCCGGGCTACCGCAAGCGGAGAGAACATTCAGCGGATCGTCGTGGCGGGAGGAACCGCGCGGGTGCCCGGACTCGTGGATTTGTTGCGCGAAGAATTTGCCATGCCTGTGGAGGAGCTGAATCCCTTCCGCAGAGTGCTCATCAATCCCGGCCGGCACAGTGATGATCAGATCCGCGACATAGCGCCGCGGCTGGTGATAGCCGTGGGTCTGGCGCTGAGGAGCTTTGACTAGCCATGATTCGCATAAACCTTTTAGGACAAATAAGACCGAAGGCTTCAAGACGGCCGACCATGGCCGTAGACACGGGCGGCGCAATGCCGGTGGCCTTCATAGGGATCGGCGCGGCGGTTGGAGTAGCCGTTCTCTTCTTTTTCTACATGACCTGGCAAAGACAGCTTACGGAAGAGAACAACAAGATTAAGACGCTGCAAGCGGAGAAGACCGCACTCGAGCAGACCAAGCAGCAAGTAGAAGCTTTTGAAAAGCAAAAAACGGTTTTGCAGCAGCGCGTCAATACGATTGAGCAATTGCAGCGCGACCGGACAGGCGGGCAAGAGTTGCTCGACATGGTGGCCAACACGGTGTCGCGCACGGAAAACCTGTGGCTGACGCAGATGACGCGGAAAGGGAGTTCGCTGTCGATGGACGGTTCTTCGGCGTCGATCAACGCCGTAGCGAATTTCATCACGGCGCTGAAGCGGTCCGGATATTTCCAGAAGGTCGAAATTCTGGAGTCGAAGCAGGACGACAAGAATTTAGGGATCCAAACCTTTACGTTCCAGATTACGGCAGAAATCGCTCCACCTCAGCCGGTGCAAGCGCGTCCGGCGAACGCGCCGACACCTGCGACAGCGGCAAAGACGCCGCCGAAGAAGGGATAAGAGGACGCCATGGCCAATCCGTTGCGAGATATGTCGGTGTTCATGCAGGCCCTGGTGGCCGTAGCCGTCGCGGTGGTGTTGATGGTAGCTGGAGTTTACACGCCCGGCTCACCCATTGCGCGCGAGAGGGAAGAACTTGCGGCGGCAGTGGATCAGAGGGCCAAGCTTACACAGGAAGTGACCCAGCTTCAGGTCTACAAGCAGCGCTACGGAGAACTGAAGCAGCAGATGGACGCGCTCAACAAGCAATTGGACACCCTGAAGACGATTGTTCCGGAAGAAAAAGAAGCGGATGAGTTTATCCGCCTGATCCAGGGTGCTGCGAGCTCTTCCAGCGTGTCGATTCGCCGGCTGAAAGCGCTGGCGATTGTGCCGAAGGAATATCACTACGAAATGCCGTTCGAAATACAGGCAGACGGGCCGTATTTCAACGTCTTGGACTTTTTTGGCCGATTGGGGCGCCTGTCGAGAATCATCAACGTCGGCGATTTGTCATTTGACGCGCCGGAAAACAGCAAAGGCACAAAGTATCCCGTCCGGCCTGGGACCACGGTTTCTGGAACTTTTACGGCAACAACATTTTTCACCAAGCCTGCTGATTCCGGCGCGGCTCCTGCTCCTGCAGGTGGAGCCAAACCGGGCAGCACGCCTGGGAAACCCTGAGCGGGAATGAGCGAACTATGCGTTCAGCAATAACTCTCGGAATAGGGCTTTTGATCGCGGCGACGGCTCCTGGTTTGCGTGCGCAGAGAGACCCGCTTGCATCGTCTAACGGAAATTCCGTGGGCGATCAGGCCGGCCAAACTGCGCAACAACCTGCCAAGCCTGGCACGCCCACTGCGGCAAAGCCGGGTACGCCCGCCCCTGCAAAACCGGCGGCGCAGACTCCGGCAAAGCCAGCTTCGCAAACACCGACGAAACCTGCGGCACAAGCTATGGCCAAACCTGCAGCCCAAACGCCGGCGAAGCCAGCAGCGGCAGCGGCGACCAAGCCGCCCGCACCGCAAGGAGCAAAGCCTGCGGCTGCAACTCCGGCAAAAGCCACGGCGAAGCCTGCCGGGAAACCCGGAAAGAAAAAAGGTACAAAGGCTGGGAAGCCACCGGTAGAAAAAGCAGCGGGGCCAGCCGGCGCTCCCAAGCCCGCAGCGGAGAGCGAAGTGAAGGCTGCGAGACGCGATCCTTTCGAATCCTTGCTTGCTCGTACGCAAGGGGGAAAAGGCAATCCAAACTTGCCGCCCGGTAAAGCGGGCTTGCAGGTCAGCACGCTTCGCTTGGATGGGATCGTTCGCGCTCCTAACGGAATGATTGCAGTGGTTTCTAATCCGCAGGCGAGAACCTACTTTCTGCGTGAGGGCGACCACCTGTATGACGGCAGTGTAGAGAAGATCACGATGGACGGCGTTTCGTTCCACGAAGAAGGCAAAGACGCTTTCGGTAAGCCTATGGAACGTCAAGTGAACAAGCGAATTTACTCCACCAGTTCAGGAGAACAGCAATGAAGACGAATTGGCCAGCCCTCAAATATGGCTGCCTGATCCTTGCGGGCTTCACGTTGGCGACGCAGTCGGCACCGGCGCAGACCGCGGAATCCACGGGCGCAAGGAAATCCGCAGTGATCTCCAGCGTGGCAATAACGCAAGCGCCGGAGCGGTCGGCGGTAAGGGTGGAAGGCGAAGGGAAGCTCGAAGTCCGGGCGGCCCGGATGCAGCACCCGGATCGTTTGGTGCTTGACTTTGTGGGGGCCCGGATGGCCGTTCACAAGACGGTCATTCCCGGGGTGTCGGCTCCGGTTGTGGATGTGCGCATGGGCCAGTATCAGCCCGACGTCGCGCGAGTGGTGGTCGACCTGACAGCTCCTACGTCCTACTACGTATCGCGCGATGGCAGCGCGGTGGTCATTTCATTTACCGCACCCAAGGCGAGCCCCATGGGTGTTTCACAAAAGTCTACGCTGACCACGTCTGCGCCAGAACAAACTTCCCAGAAGCCTGCGGACGCTTCCGCTCACGCTACCCAGATTCCGTCTCCTCGCTTTGCCTTGCCCGGCGAACTGACCCAGCCCTCTTCCGTCGCGCTGGCATCGTTTAGCGAGAAGAACCCGCCGGCTCACACGGAAGGGAGCCCGCAGCAAGCCGCCCAGCAGGCTGTTCAGCAGGCGAATGCGGCCGCCACAAAGCTGGCAGCCGACGCAGCGCAATCGGCGCCTGCCCAGACGTCGTCGGCGAGGTACACGGGCGAACCGATCTCGGTCAACCTGAAAGACGTGGATTTGCGCGACTTCTTCCGCCTGATTCACGAGATCAGCGGATTGAACGTGGTGCTGGATCCTGCGGTCAAGGGCAGCCTAACGATCGTATTGGATGAAGTACCTTGGGATCAGGCGCTGGACATCGTGCTACAAAACAACGGCCTGGATAAGCAATTGAGCGGCAACGTTTTGAGGATTGCGACGCGCGCGACTCTGAAGTCTGAGGCAGAAACGCAACGCGACTTGGTGAAGGCGCAGGCCGAGGCGGTTGATCCGGTTACCGTGACGCGAGTCCTGAGTTACGCGAAAGCCGCGACGCTCAAGGAAACGCTCAAGAAGTTTCTCTCTCCGCGCGGCGACATTCTTTCCGATGACCGTTCGAATACCCTGATCATCCGCGACATTCCGTCGGTCATCCCGACTATCGATAATCTTAGAGCGCAATTGGACCGCAAATCGCAGCAGGTAGAAATTGAAGCGAGAGTCGTATCCGCATCGCGCTCCTTCGCGCAGGACATCGGAACGCAACTGGCGTTTGCGACATCTACCGGCAACAACATCTTTGGCGGCAACGACTCCGTGGGAACCAGCCCGATATTCCGGCCGTTCATCCCTGGCGTCTCTACATCGCCAGCCCTCATTGCTGGTCAGCCGCCGGTCCCCTCAACCACGGCCACGGCTACGAACGTGGCGATGCCATTGGTCACCAATCTTGCAGCCGGCACTCCCACCAGCGGCCTGAGCTATCTATTCACCTCGGCGAATTTTGCGCTGGATTTCATGATTAGCGCGGCGGAATCGAAGGGCGTCGGCAAACTGCTGTCGAAGCCCAAAGTCATCACGCAAAACAACGAAAAGGCAACCGTGAAGCAAGGTACGAAGATTCCTATCCAAACGACCATCAACAACACAATTTCCGTCCAGTACATCGACGCCGTGCTCAAGCTGGAAGTGACTCCGCAGATTACGGCGGAAGGAACGATTTTCATGGACGTGCTGGTGGAGAATACGCAGATTGACGCCGGTATTCCCCGAATTCAAGGCGTTCCAGCGCTGGACACACAAGCGGCGGAAACCAAGGTCACCGTTGCCGATGGCGGTACTGTAATGATCGGCGGGGTCATCATTTCCTCGCAGCGCGTGGACATCTCCGAAGTTCCGATTGTGGGAACCCTCCCGATTATCGGGAACCTCTTCAGGCGGAGAAACATTACGACGTCTTCTCAGGAGCTGTTGTTCTTCCTGACTCCGCGAATCATCCCTGGATAACCCAAGGAAATTCTCTTTTAACAAAAGGGCGAAACGAGGAGACTGAAGTCTCCTCGTTCTGTTTATGGGCATACCATTCCGGCACCGGCGGCGCGCATTGGCTGGGCTCTTTCGCGAGCCCGGAATCGATTCGCTACTGGTCACGCATCCGGCGAACTGGTTCTATCTGACCGGATTTACCGGTGAGTCTGGCGCCCTGGTGATTTCGAACGAAGGGGCGACGCTCATTACCGACGGACGGTTTGTGGTACAGGCGAAAGAGGAAACCACAGGAGTGCGCATTCGGGAGCAGAAAGGGTCTGTGTTTGAGTCGGCGGCGCAAACCCTCAGAGACGCGAAAGCCCGGAGAGTGGGGTTCGACACGGGTCGCATGACCGTGGCAGCGTTGCAAAGCGCGCGGAAAGCGTCAAAGGGGCGCCTGGAATGGGTTCCCGCCCCGGGAATGGTGGAAACCCTCAGAGCACGCAAAGACGCCGGGGAACTGACGCGAATGCGCAAGGCGGCCATCCTGGCGGGGGAAATTGTGGAGCTTGCGATAGGGTTGCTGAAGCCGGGAGTATGCGAACGGGAGGTCACTGCCGAGGTTGAGTACCAGATGCGCAAACGTGGAGCGTCCGGTCCTGCCTTTGAAACGATTGTCGCTTTCGGGAGCAGGGCCGCCCTACCGCATGCACGTCCGACGGGTAAGCGATTGAGGAAAAATGAGTTGGTGGTCCTCGACCTGGGTGTTATACTCGGCCACTATTGCAGCGACATAACGCGCACGGTTTTTGTGGGGCGTGCGCCGAAACGCATCCAGACGTGGTATAAGGCGGTCCTAGAGGCGCAGGGAGCGGCGATTTCTGCGGTGAGAGAGGGAGTAACCTGCGGGGAAGTCGATGCAGCGGCTCGCCGTGTCCTTGAAGGTTATGGCCTTGGCCGTCTTTTCGTCCACAGCACGGGTCACGGCTTAGGCTTGGAAGTACACGAGGATCCCAGGGTCGCGAAGGGGCAAGCGCGGCTCCTGGAACCCGGAAACGTAATTACGATCGAACCTGGCGTGTATGCGGAAGGCACTGGGGGCATTCGCATTGAAGACGATGTCGCCGTGCACGCTGGCCGTACCGAAGTACTGACTCGCGCACCGCGGGATCTCATCGAACTTTAAAACATGAAACGCAAACAGCCTACAAAGTCCAGTCCAACGTTTGCCAGCCCCGAAATGCAGCAAATCGAGCAGCTTTTTCAGTTCATGACGGACCATAACCTCGAGGAGTTTGAATACTCGCGGGGAGATTTGCACATCCGGCTGCGGAAACCTTCGTCGGGAGTGGTATTTTCCGCGCCCCGCGCCGCTTCCGCCCCGGAAATAATTGTCTCAAATCCGGGTAACCCTGCTCCAGCGGCTTCGCAGACTGCCGTTCCTTCACCGGCGCCCGAAACGCGGGCCACGGAAGACCTTCACCTCGTCAAATCTCCAATTGTAGGGACGTATTATGGCTCGCCCAGCCCCGGCTCAGAGGCATTTGTCAAGGTCGGAGCGTTCGTGGAAACGGGGCAGACGCTTTGCATCGTGGAAGCCATGAAGCTGATGAATGAGATCGAGTCGGATGAATCGGGCGAAGTCGTGCGAGTTTTCGTGGAAAACGGCCAGCCCGTCGAGTATGGACAGCCGCTCTTCGGGATCCGTCCAAGCCGGAAGAAATAGCCGGCACGCCACACTATGTTTCAGAAAATCCTAGTCGCCAATCGAGGGGAAATCGCCCTGCGGGTCATTTGCGCCTGCAAGGAACTGGGCATTTCTACGGTGGCGGTTTACTCGGAGGCGGATCGCAATTCGCTGCATGTGCGCTTTGCCGACGAGGCAGTTTGCATCGGGCCACCGCGAAGCAGCGAGAGCTACCTCAACATCCCCCAGGTGATCAGCGCGGCGGAAATTACCAACGTGGATGCCATCCATCCGGGCTACGGCTTTCTTTCGGAAAATGCCAATTTCGCCAAGGTTTGCGAGGCTTCTGAAATTACGTTCATCGGACCGCGCCCGGAAATCATAGAGTTGATGGGCGAAAAAGACCGCGCGCGGCGCGAGGTGAAGGCGGCGGGCTTGCCCACAATTCCTGGAAGCGACGGAATTGTGGAAGGAGAAGAGCAGCTCGCGAAGGAAGCAGGGCGCATTGGTTACCCCCTGATTTTGAAGGCCTCTGCAGGCGGCGGCGGGCGCGGCATGCGTGTAGTGCGCAAACAGGAGGAGTTGCTGGCGGCATATCAAACGGCGCGCAGCGAGGCGCAGCAGGCGTTTGGCACTCCGGATGTCTACATGGAGAAGTTTCTGGAGTTCCCGCGGCATATCGAGTTTCAAGTGTTGGGTGACCAGCATGGCAAGGTGATTCATCTGGGCGAGCGCGAGTGCAGCATTCAGCGGCGTCACCAGAAGCTGGTGGAGGAGTCGCCGTCGCCAGTGATGGATGCGAAGAGAAGGAAAGAGCTTGGCACGATGGTCGTCAAGGCTTTGGAGGCCATTGGTTACACCAATGCGGGAACCGTTGAGTTTCTGATGGACCAAGATGGCTCGCTGTATTTCATTGAGATGAACACGCGCATCCAGGTGGAGCACCCGGTGACGGAGCTGGTGACCGGAGTGGACCTCATCAAGGCGCAAGTGCGCATCGCAGCAGGAGAAAAGATGGAGGACGCTACGGGAGCGGTCATTCCTTCCGGCCATGCCATCGAATGCCGGATCAATGCGGAGGATCCCGACACCTTCGTGCCGTCGGCCGGCAGGATCACGACATTTCAAGCGCCTGGAGGCACGGGCGTTCGTGTGGATTCAGCGGCTTATGCGGATGCGGTCATCCCGCCATACTACGATTCGATGATTGCCAAGCTCATCGTCAAGGGCCGCGACCGCACGGAAGCCATCGGGCGCATGAAGCGCGCTCTCGAGATGTTTGTTATCGAAGGAATCAAGACTTCCATTCCACTGCACCGGAGAATCGTGGCCGATTCGAGATTCGTGGCAGGCAATTACAACACCCATTTCATTGACCGCCTTATCGGATCCAACGGAAAATAAAATCGGCATGCGTCTTGTTCTCCCACGGCTGTATGTGATATTAGACGCAGCGTTGCTTACCATTCCCGAAACAGAGTGCGCCCGCCAACTTGTGGATGCCGGTGTCCGGTTGCTCCAGTACCGGAATAAGATGGCGTGTTCACGCGATTTGCTAGAGAGTTCGAAACGTCTGTCCGCGGAGTTGATGCCTCGCGGCGTTACATTCGTTGTGAATGATCGCGCCGATGTCGCGGCGCTTGCCGGTGCGAGTGGAGTTCATGTTGGCCAGGAAGATTTGGGCGTCGAAGAAGCACGCTCTGTTGTTGGAGCGGGCAAGCTGGTTGGCGTCTCGACACACAATCGTGCGCAATTCGAGCAGGCTGCCGCTACTTCGGCGGACTATATTGCTGTGGGGCCCATCTTTTCTACATCGACCAAGTCGAATCCGGATCCTGTCGTCGGGACGGAGTTCATTTGCCAGGTCCGGGCGCTGACAGACAAGCCCATCGTGGCCATTGGAGGCATCACGGTGGAGCGCGCGGCTGAGGTCGTCGGCGCCGGCGCGGATTCGGTCGCGGTGATAAGTGATATCCTTCGCGCGCCCAAACCGCGAGAGCGAGCGCGTCAGTATTTGGAAGTGTTGGCGGCTGCGAATCACGCGGCGGGCGTCTAAAAACGATATCGGTTGGAAGCGTCGATAAGGAATTAACGAATGGCTGAGAGCACCCAAACGATCCCGTCGGCGCATGCCGCCACCGAACACGGATTCGTGCGCGCCATCGGGTTGTTCGACGGAACGATGATTGTCGTGGGCTCGATGATCGGCTCGGGCATTTTCATCGTGGCTGCAGACATTTCTCAGCAGACGGGTTCGCCCGGTGGTTTGCTGCTGACCTGGATACTCACGGGGTTGCTGACGATTTCCGCGGCTTTGTCCTACGGCGAACTGGCGGCTCTTTTCCCGCACGCTGGCGGTCAATATGTGTACCTGCGTGAAGCCTATTCACCGCTGTGGGGATTCCTCTATGGCTGGACGCTTTTCCTGGTGATTCAGACGGGAACCATCGCGGCCGTCGCCGTGGGATTTGCCAGATACCTCGGTGTGCTTTTCCCATCGATTTCAGCGACTGCATGGATTGTTCACCCCATTTCGCTGGGGTCGAAATATGCCATCAGCCTCTCGGTGCAACAACTTGTCGGGATACTGATGATCCTTTTCATCACGTTTCTCAATACGCTGGGCGTGCGGCTGGGCAAGCTGATCCAAAACATTTTTACGAGCGCGAAGACGCTCGCTTTGGCGGCGCTGATCATCCTGGGGATCTTTGTCGGAAAGAATGCGGGAGCCATCAGCGAGAATTTCAGCCACATGTGGGCCATTCGTAACCCGCTAACGCTGGAGCCGGGTGCGGGTTTCCTGAAGAGCTTTGTTCCCACGGTCACGGCGGCAAGCGGTGCGTTTGGGTTGCTCGTAGCGTTTGGCGTGGCGCAAGTCGGCTCTTTGTTTTCTTCGGATGCCTGGAACAACATCGGATTCACCGCTGCCGAGGTGAAGAATCCCAAGCGCGACGTGGCGCTATCCATGGCGTTGGGTACCACCATTGTCATAACGCTGTATTTCCTTGCCAATCTCGCGTACCTGTTTACGCTTCCACTTGTGCAGATACAGAGCGTTCCTGACGGGCGTGTAGCCAGCGCAGCGCTGAACGCCATCTTCGGGCCCGTGGCCGCGGCGATCATGGCCGTCGCTATCGTTGTTTCTACTTTCGGTTGCAACAACGGGCTCATTCTCGCGGGCGCGCGCGTTTCTTACGCGATGGCTCGGGACGGGCTGTTCTTCCGCTCAACCGGAACGCTCAACAAAAGAGGAGTGCCGGGAGTGGCGCTGATCGTTCAGGGCGTCTGGATTACGCTCCTCATTTTGATGCGCACACGGCAAGTGGATGCAGCCGGAACTGTAACCTTCGGAAACCTGTACAACGATTTGCTGAATTACGTAATTTTCGCCGCGCTGCTTTTTTACGTGCTCACGGTTGCCGGCATTTTCTCGCTGAGAGCGAAACGCCCGGATTTGGAACGTCCCTACAGAGCGTTCGGTTATCCTGTTGTGCCAGCTCTCTACATTGTGGCCGCCACGGCGATCATGGTGGTCTTGCTGCTTTACCAGACAAAGACGACGGGCGCCGGTTTGGTCATTGTTCTGATAGGAATACCGGTGTACGGGCTGAGGTCGTGGTGGCTGGCTAGGGCACGGCAGTCTGAATAGCAATTTTGTTGTAGGGCGCAGCGCGCCACGCCGCTACAATGCTCTGGGCCAAATTGGCATTGAGAGACGAGCAGGCGGATTTTCGAGAGGAGGAGTTGCATGGGCAACCCCTTGTTTGCAACCAAGCCGATTGAAACGCTGATGAAAGAGGCGTCGGACTCCGGAGAGCACAGCCTCAAGCGCGCTCTGGGCCCAATCAATCTGGTGACGCTGGGAATCGGGGCCATTATCGGCGCGGGAATCTTTGTACTTACCGGGCAGGCTGCGGCGCAATATGCCGGCCCGGCCATCATGCTCTCGTACGTACTGGCGGGGATTGGCTGCGTATTCGCAGGGCTCTGCTATGCAGAATTCGCTTCCATGATTCCGATTGCCGGATCAGCGTACACCTATGGCTATGCCACGCTCGGCGAGATATTCGCCTGGATCATCGGTTGGGACCTGATCCTGGAGTATGCCTTTGGCGCCGCAACCGTCGCCTCGGGTTGGAGCTCGACGCTGGTCGCCTTCCTTCAAGATTACGGCATGAATCTGCCAGCCGTGATCTGTGATGTGCCAGGCGCAAAATGGTCCATGGTTGACGGCCGCTGGGGGCCCGATACGAGCTTTACAATGGAGCAGATGATGCGCGCTACGCAGCACACAACGACCGTTTTCAACCTGGTCGCATTCATCGCCATCCTCATTGTCACCACAATCCTGATCGTCGGCATCAAGGAGTCAGCAAACTTCAACACGACCATCGTCTTCATGAAACTGATCGCGGTCATCACGTTCATTCTTGTTGCGGGCATGTACGTCATCAAGAATCCTGGCGTCGCGCACATCAATTGGGCGACATACATACCGCCGAACCCAGGAGAGCAGAATTTCCACGCGGGAAGTTGGGCGAGCTGGAAGCAATGGTTCGATCACTTTGGTCAATTCGGCTGGTCAGGTATTTTACGCGCAGCGGGCGTCGTCTTCTTTGCGTACATTGGGTTCGACGCTGTCTCCACGGCCGCGCAAGAGGCCAAGAATCCGCAGAAGGATATGCCCATCGGCATCCTAGGCTCGCTCGTTATTTGTACGGTGCTCTATCTCCTCGTCTCCGGACTGCTGACCGCCACGGTCCACTACTCGCGCCTGAACATAGGCGCGCCGGTCTCGCTGGCTATCCGCGAAACGGGCGTGAAGTGGGGCAGCTATGTTGTAAACGCAGGTGCATTGGCCGGATTGAGCACAGTCATGCTGGTGATGTTGTTGGGGCAATCGCGCGTCTTTTACTCCATGGCACACGACGGCCTTCTCTGGAAGTGGGCGGGGGACATCCATCCGCGTTTCCGCACTCCCTGGAAGACTACTGCCGTTGTGGGATTGTGCGCCGCCATTTTCGGTTCGCTTGTTCCTATTGGCAGCCTGGGACAGATGGTTAGTATCGGAACTCTCTTGGCGTTCGTGATTGTATGCGCTGCCGTTTGGATTTTGCGCGTGAGGAGGCCCGACCTGGAGCGGCCCTTCCGGACACCGTGGGTGCCCTTCGTACCGGTCATGGGCATTCTCGTATCGTTAGCCCTGATGGCGAGTCTAAATGGAGTCACTTGGCTCCGATTGGTTGGTTGGCTGATCATCGGCATGGTCATTTATTTCACCTACAGCGTGAAGCACAGCAAAGTTCGGAACGCCGCGAAATAGTTCCCGCGAGCAGGACGTGGCAAGGCTCCGCGCGGTTCGCCCTGCGTGTCGGCACGTCTTCAGGTAAAGTATTTCTTCCGGCTTCACGCTCATGAAACCCCTGCTTACAAGTTTGAAGGAAGTCTGGGCCCGTCTTTCGTGGCTGGACCTCATTTGCTCGATTCTCGTCGTCATGGGGCTGCTCGCCCTACTGGTGGGCGCAAGTGGTGGCTTCTTTGGGTTTGTCGAATACCTCGGAGTTCTAGCGGCTCTTTATCTTCTCTTTCGTTTTGTCGGTTGGTGGAGAAACCGCCTGCTCTGGAGCCTGCGCAACCGGCTTATCGTGGCGTATTTGCTCATTGCCGTCGTTCCGATCTTGTCCATCGTTATTCTTGTTGTGCTCGCCGCGCGAATTCTTTATTCCCAGCTGGGTGCGTACCTTCTGTATGAGGATATCCACCGGCGCATCGAATTGGTTGCGGACATCGCGCAGCACATAGCCATCGCGCACGAGGCTTTCCCAACGAGCATCAAGGAGAGCGAATCGGAGTCGATCCTTGCAGATGAATCGAAGGCCGTCCACGACCGGGAACTCCCGAACCTGGATATAGCCTTTTCTAACGATCTGACGCTCCTCCAGAAAGTGGCTGGGAAGGGAAAAGACTCCTTCGCGGGACTTATCCAGGAACCCGCAAAGGATGGTGATTCCCTTTCCCTGGTCAGCCTGCGGGCCATTCCCGGTCGAAAAGGGACTCGCGTTGTTGTCCTCCACGTTCCGGTTAATCCGGATTTTCTCAGTACAGTTGCGCCGGACCTGGGCGCGATCAAACTGAATCTCATGGAGAATTACGAAGGCGCTGCCCCCCGGAGCGTTCTGTACTTGTCAGGTAACAAACAATACCGGGTAACAAAAGGCATTATCACTAGTAACCGCGCCCTACAGGATCCACTTTTCTGGTTCGATTCTTCTGTAAACGTCGTGTCCCGGCTCGAAGCGGTTTTTATAGGAAGTGACGGGTCAGTAGATCCGGCGCGCCCGGTGCTAGCGGTTTCCAATGCGCGTCCGACGCGTTTGAACTCAAGAATTTTTACGTCCCTGGGCGAGTTGCGCAACACTTACATCATTCTCTTTGTTCTAGTGGGGATTGTTTTTGTTCTCATTGAAGCTGTGGCGTGGACCACCGGAATTGTCTTGACCAGGCGCATCACACGCGCAGTTTCTGACTTATACGGGGCGACGCAATTCGTTCAGGGCGGCGACTTCTCCCATCGCATAAAGGTCGAGCGCATGGACCAACTTGGCGCGCTTGGCGATTCCTTTAACCAGATGATCGGCTCCATCGGTACGCTGATTGAAGAGCAAAACAAGCGGCAGCGGTTGGAAAATGAAATTTCGATCGCGCGGGAAGTGCAGAACCAGCTTTTTCCGAGCACGCTGCCTTCGGTTCCAGGCGTCGAAATCGAAGCCATTTGCAAGGCCGCGCGCTCGGTCAGCGGCGACTACTACGATTTCATTCAACTCAGCCCGACCCATATTGCCATTGCTATCGCGGACATTTCGGGCAAAGGGATTTCGGCAGCTCTTCTAATGGCGAGTTTGCAGGCTGCCCTGCGCAGCCAGGCCCTCACGGAAGGCAGCGAATCCATCAGCACGGCGGACCTGGTGGCGCGGCTGAACAAACATTTGGTGCGCAACACCGGCGACGACCGCTTTGCCACTTTTTTCATCGCTGTCTACGACAGCTTGACACGCACTCTGCGTTACACAAACGCGGGTCACCTCCCTTCATTCCTTATTTGCAACGGCGCGTCTTGTCTCTTAGACAAAGGCGGAATGGTTCTGGGTGTTCTCGAGGATTATGCCTATGAGCAGGGTGTGGTGCAAGTTGCGCCCGATTCGCTGCTCATTGGATACAGCGATGGCCTGGTCGAGCCGGAAAATGTTTACGGAGAAGAGTTTGGCATCGCTCGGTTGAAGGAAGCGGCCATCCGGGTTCACAATGCTGCGCCCTTAATGGTCGCGGAATCGCTCATGGCCGCCGCGGAAGAATGGGCGGGAACTCCCGAGCAAGCCGATGATATGACCGTCATCGTCGCGCGGCTGCGGTAGAACGGCCGCTTCGCGTAAGCTATACTGAAAAACCTTCAAAGATTGGCTGGGGGAAAATGTCTCTTCGGAATCGTGTGGCGCTGGTGACCGGCGGAAGCCGGGGCATCGGCCGGGGGCTGGCGTTGCGGCTCGCGCAAGATGGGGCGCGCATCGCGATTGCTTATCGCTCCAACAAAGTTGCCGCGCAACAGACGCTGCGCCAGTTGCAGGCCGGCGGCGCGGATTGCGTTGCCGTCGAGACGGACATCACCGACTCCGGCCGCTGCGACCAGCTCATTAAGACCGTCGCGGACCGCTACGGGCGCTTAGACATTGTCGTCAACAATGTCGGCGATTTTCGCTGGGGCATGCTCGGTGAATCCTCCCTTCCTGATTGGCAGAGCATTTTTGCGTCGAACCTTTTCACCGTTCTGAATATGTGCCGGGCTGCTCTGCCGCACATGAGAAAAGCGCGCTGGGGACGCATCATCAATCTGGGCGCGGTAGGCGCAGAACGCGCGTTCGGCCAGGCAAAGATTTCTGCGTACGCCGCGGCCAAAGCCGCTGTTGTGGCGCTGTCGCGCTCGCTGGCGCTCGAAGAAGCCAAGAACGGGATCACCGTCAACGTTGTGAATCCTTCCAGCATCGACGAAAATGAATTGACGCTCGAGGAAGCACGCCGCATCCGCGATGCACGGTTCCCGATTGGCCGTCCGCCCACAGTCGAAGACGTAGCGGCCACCGTCGCTTTCTTTGCCTCCGAAGAGGCCGAATATGTCACTGGACAAGTCGTCAACGTCAGTGGCGGCTGGATGCTCTGATCGTTTTGTGAACCCTTCATGAAAGCTCTCACCGCAGCCGAAATGCGCGAGGTGGACCGCCTTACCACCGAGCGCTATGGCATTCCCAGCTTGCAGCTTATGGAAAACGCAGGCAAAAAAGCGGCAGATGCAGTATGGAGAGTTGCTGCTGGCAGGGATCGTGTGCACGTTTGCGTATTATGTGGAAGAGGGAACAACGGAGGAGATGGATTCGTAACCGCGCGATACCTGAGAGAGTCGAAGGTTCCCACGCGAGTGTTTCTCTTTGGAAAGCAGGAAGAAGTTCACGGAGATGCTGGCGTGAACCTCTCTCGTTGGTTAGAAGCGGGAGATAAAGTCGAAACAATTGGTGAGGATGCGGATTGGGAGAGAAATTGGCCGAAAGTAAGCTCTTGCAACGTCATTGTCGACGCGATGCTGGGCACCGGCCTGCGAGGAGCGGCTTCGGGCGTTGTCGCTCGTGCGATCTCAGAAGTCAATGAGTTTTCGCGCAAAGCGACTGCTCCACGGCCTGCTCTGATTCTCGCCGTGGACACTCCCTCAGGGCTTCCTTCTGATGGTGCATCAACCGGTGGACCCGTTCTATTTGCCCACAGGACAGTCAGTTTCACCGCGCCAAAAGTTGGCCAATTGCTTTCTCCAAATTCAGACGCCTGTGGAGCATTGGAGGTTGTGAGTATTGGTTCTCCCCTCGCACTCATTGAAGAGGTAGGAAAGGGAGCGCTTCGCTACGCCAGTGTTGACGAATTTTCCTTTGTGCCGCTGGTTCGGGCAGCTAGTTCACACAAAGGCTCATTTGGGCACGTTCTCATAGTTGCTGGGTCTCTAGGAAAGTCAGGGGCAGCCATCCTTGCTGGCTACGCATCTTTGTGCGGTGGGTCAGGGCTCACCACTGTTGCGTCTCCGGACGTTATACTGTCAACGATCGCTTCTGCTCATTCGGAATACATGACCGAGCCCCTTGTTTCCACTGAGCTTGGAACCGTGTCATCCGCAAATCTTTCCTCAGGTCGGTTTGCAGAGATACTCAAAGGTAAATCCGTGCTGGCTTTGGGACCTGGGCTTGGCATGCATGGCCAAACGCAGGAAGCAATTCGCCAACTCGTTCGCGAATCCACTCTTCCCATCGTTCTCGACGCAGATGGTCTTAACGCCTTTGCGGGGAAAGCCGAACTCCTTAAAGAGAGGAAGTCGGCATTTCTCACCATCACTCCCCATCCCGGCGAAATGGCAAGGCTGCTTGGAGTGTCAAATGCAGAGGTCCAATCGGACCGGCTAAAGGCCGCCGTGAAAGGTGCCGGACGCTGGAACTGCCACGTCATCTTAAAGGGTGTTCATACACTTATCGTTGCGCCCGATGGTCGCTCGTGGGTAAATACCTCGGGCGGACCGGCTTTGGCCAAGGGTGGCTCGGGGGACACCCTCACGGGTCTTCTCGCAGCACTGACAGCACAATTCGGGACCCATGATTGGCTTCGAGTTCTTGCGCTAGGGGTTCTTTTGCATGGCGTTGCGGCAGACCTGCTAACTCTGGAAGAGGAGCCTTCCGGGGTTCTCGCGACGGAAGTCGCTGAATGGATTCCCCGTGCTCGCGAATGGTTGCTCCGGGAGCTTCAATTCGGTGCCTGAGGAAACCATCACTCATTCCGCGGAGGAGACCGTCCAATGGGGCAGGGAATTCGCCAAGCGCCTGCAACCACCTGTCCTTGTGTTACTTACCGGTGACCTCGGAACCGGCAAGACAACGCTGACCAAAGGCCTGGTTTCCGGACTCGGCGCTGCAAACGAAAACGACGTGACCAGCCCCACCTTTACTCTCGTCCACGTCTATGGCAAGCAGGCCCAAGCCAAGGTCTATCACGCTGATCTCTACCGCATCGAGAGCTTTCATGACTTTGAGACCCTTGGTCTGGAGGACATGTTTGCAACGCCCGCCGTGGCCATTCTCGAATGGGCGGAAAAGTTTCCCCTTCCGTCACCCTGGCCCGTCGTTCGGGTTCGGCTCGAACACTTAGGCGGCGATGCCCGGCGGATTTCCGTGCTAGACCCCTCCCGGCCCGTTCAAAGTACTTTGCTCCCCTAACTATCTGGTTACGCCTGTCCTTTGGGTTCCTTGCCCGGCCCCTACGTGACTGCTAGCTTGAAGAGAGCCCTGTGGCCGAAGGACATGTCGAACACGCTTTCCATACTTAGCTCGGCCGAGCCGTCCGGAATCGGCCTGAAGAGTTATAACGTTACCCTCCCCATGGGGACGCTGGCCATCGGGGTGGACAATATTCACCACGACGTTTTCCTCAGCCCCAAGTTTGTTCAGGCCGCCCGCGATTATCTCCTCGACCTCATCCGCCAGCATACGAATTCCCAGCAAGCCCCCGGCATGGAGCCGCGCCCATCGCGAGGGCCGGATTCTGTTGCGTTTCGCAAACTGCTCTCCGAGCTTCTCCAGAGTTCGCTGACGCAGGCCAAATACCACAAGAACATCGAGATCGACCTTCTTTTCCGCCTGGGTCTGCTGAAGTTCCTCACCTCGGAAATAGCCAATCAGTTCGCGAACATCATTTTGGAAGGGAAGGAGTGGGTTCGTCAGCGTGGCGAGCATTTCGAGCGCAGCCAGCAAGCCCATGTCA
The DNA here is from genome assembly GCA_035280045.1 of Candidatus Acidiferrum sp. GTDB lineage: Bacteria > Acidobacteriota > Terriglobia > Acidiferrales > UBA7541 > Acidiferrum. The sequence continues at coordinate 4,092 of DATEGP010000012.1, read as the reverse complement.
TCAAGGCGCGCTTGTCGGAGTTGCAGGCTTCGCGTCGGTCAGTGGTTCGCAAAGTCGGGCAGCAGGTGGCGCAAATTCTGGCGGACGTCGAAGAAAACACCATCGCCAAAACCCGCCGTGCATTATTCGGCGAGGACTTTGCTCCCTACTATGAGCTTTGCAAAAACCGACTGATTTTCCTGGATGGCGGCAAAGATGACGTCTTTTTCCTCGAACATTACGTCCTGCTTGGTAACTACGCAAAGGATCCGGACCGCTTCGAAGCCATGGACGCCCTCTTTCAGGAGTTTCTCCGGGAAGCGGGCATTACTGTTTCGGACGATCCAGCCCACAAGGAAGCCGTCGAAACGCATACGGCCCTAATCGAAAGTGTTCAGGCCGTTCGCAATGAGATTACCAATCTCGAGGAGCAGCGCGAAGCCACCCGAAAGAAACTCGAACGCGGCGAGAGCTTCTTCAATAAATTCCTTAGCTCCGACAATCCCGCGAACCTGAAGGCGTCGCTGAACGACATCGAGGGCCGCCTCAAGCATCAGGAGTTGAAGCTGGAAGAGTTGGATCCGCAGGTCGAGGATGCTCGTCAGAAACTAGATTTCTTCCGCAAGGGCAAAGCATCCCGGCTCGGAGAGTTTCTCGACGATCCGGAAAACGCGGAGCGCCTGTTGGATCCAAAATCCGGTCCGGAAGAATCAGCGCCCCTTCGCGCTCAACTTTTGACGCGCCTTCTCGACCGTCTCGAGCAGCACGAAATGCTCTTTCATGTCCTGGCGAGCTACGAGGTCCGCCCGATTGTCGCTGAATATTGCCCGCCACTGCATCTTCAGCAGCTTCGCCGCGCCCTCATTTCGAAAGACGAGTTGAAGCAGGTGGAACGAGTCATCAAGCAGGTTCCTGCGAAAAAACTGTCGCTGCGGACCATTGAGGAGCTTTCCCGAAGAATCCAGCGATACTCGCGCGACGAGATGAAGGAATTCATTTTGCGCTTCGCCGGAGATTTTTTTCATTTGCACCGGGATTTGCGCGACGCCGAGCACCTGACCACGGGCATGGAGCGCATCAACCTGATCACGACGGAAAAGGCACGCGAATTATCGCGCATGAACAACCGGCTTTACGAGTGCGTACTTCAAGAAGAGGCGCGGCCAGAGCAGGACAATGTCATTTCGCACGTCATCATCAAAGCGGACGTCCGCGGTTCCACGCGCATGACTCAGGATCTTCTCTCCCGCGGCCTCAATCCCGCCTCGCATTTCAGCCTGAATTTGCACGAACCGGTGAAGAAACTTCTCGACCGCTACGACGCGAAGAAGGTGTTTATCGAAGGCGACGCCATCATTCTGGCAATCTTCGAAACTGAATCCTCTGCGGCATACGCACGCCCCGTTGCGAAGGCCTGCATCCTGTCGCGTCAGATTCTTACGGTTTGCAATTCCTACAACGAGCGCGCTTCTTCCAGTGACCTACCCGCTCTCGAACTTGGTCTAGGCGTAGCCTTCCAGGGAGATGCCCCCACTTATTGGGTGGACGGCGATTCGCGCATTATGATTTCGAAGGCCTTGAATCTGTCCGACCGTCTTTCCGGTTGTGCCAAGCTGGCCAAGCGCATGCTCGCCAAACAAAAATCACATTTCTCGGTATTCCAATTCCTGAACACCATGGAAGGCGCTTCGGCGGAGGAATTGGACGAATTTCTGGTGCGGTACAACATGAACGGCATCGAACTCAACGAGGAGGGCTTCAAGAAGCTTTCCGAGGAAATTTCCCTGGACACCATTGAGACCAAACTAGACATGCCGTGGGGCAAGCAAAATGTGACTCTGTTCTACGGCGAAGTCCCGCTGGGCGAATCTGTCGAATTGCTCGTTCTTCGCAAAGCTTTCGCGCGCCAGTTGCTTCCCGATGGAAAAGTTGGACGCGCCACCGAACATTGCTACTACGAAGTTTGCACCAGCCCCGCGCTCTACAACCTGGTCGCCGCTCTGATTCGCACGAATCAAGCAGCGACGCTCGTTTCTCAGCGCAGCTAAGTCCGCAAGACAAACTGGCTCTCCAACACAACTAAGTCTACTCGCCTTGAGCGCTTCCCAACGCCTCCTCTATACTGCTCGCGGAGGCGAAAGGGGTCCGGTGATCTCCCCGGCCTTCAAAGCCGGCGATTCGGTCCTTCGCGGGTCGAATGGTGGGTTCGACTCCCACACGCTTCCGCCATATCCTTCTGGCTAGCAACGGGTTACGCGGTCGTCGCGTGGGCACAAGTGGGCAATAAGTCGTGAATGGAAGTCGGCTGACGACAACTAAACACGCGCGGCATGGATGACAAGCCGACACCGTTCGCGCTATTGGCTTTCACTGGTGGTCTTGACGCTCGAGTATTGCAGCTCATTGCATGCTTCTGACAATGACCGCTAGCAGCCCATCGGGAAGCGTTGGGCGCAGTACTTGGGAGTTCTTGCACGGATGTCGATGCTTTCGTCAACGCGCATTTGGAACTGACCCCTTAGCGTGCATTTAGAATTGGCCCCTGACCTGCTCCCCATTTTCCGCGCACAGAGGGATATGATTTTCGGCCAAGTGAGCGGTCTTCGTGGCGGTGATACGATGTAAGGTCAATGTAGATGATTTTGTAGCTGAGGTAGCATCCTGCGCCTTTACATTTCAATCGCTTCCAACTAAGGGACCGCAACTGGTTTATTTTCAATCTCTTGAGAACCACAAAATCCCGCAGATTTCTATAGTACCTAAAATCTGGTTCGGGACCAGGAGGTCGATGGTTCAAAATCCATTCGCCCCGACCACTTCTTTCATGTACAGTCCGAAGAGATCCTTTACAGAACGTTCCGGAGAGATAGTTTACACTTTTGGGCCAAAGGGTTATCCAAGGGCTGCAGGGTCTTTCCTCCATCATGGCTTTTGGCGGTGAACCGTGACGAAAGCGTTCTCTTCATTGCTCGTCTTCACCACACTGCTGGCGGCGGGCCAGACTCCAGCGGGGCCTGATCAATCCGCAGCGCGTCGTGGACCGTCGGCTCAAATCCAAAGCCCTAGTCTCCGCATCGAGTTCGACAAAAACATGCGCAGCCGCGTGGTTGCGCGATTCGGGGCAAAGGATATTCCACTAGGCGTGTTCTCCGCTTCCGAGACTGTCAAAGACACTGAGCGTTCCTTGTACGACTTTGCTTTGAGCTCGCAGACGCACGAGCGCGTTACCGACACCTATGGTGCAGGAGAGAAACTCACGCTTGCGGGTATATCCGGGGTACTGAAGAAGGATCTTTCGGTCATTATCTACGACGAATTCCCCAATCTCGCAGTTTTTGATGTCAGCTACACGAATACTGGGAAGTCACAACTGAAGATACTGGAATGGACCAACAATCGCTATGCGATCGACGCGCCGGGCAGCTCAGCGGATGTGCCTTTCTGGTCGTTTCAGAGCGGCTCTTACGAGCGTCGTCCGAACTGGATCGTCCCACTGCACGCAGGATTCTCGCAGCAGAACTATCTCGGAATGAACGCGAGCGACTATGGAGGAGGCACACCGATTGTTGACGTGTGGCGCAGAGACGTTGGCATGGGAGTAGGCCACGTCGAACCGCGACCCCGTCTGATTTCCCTGCCAGTTTCCATGCTCAACGCCCGTCAGGCTCAGGTCAGCGTGGAGTATCGTCATGAGCAGTCGTTGCAACCCGGTGAAAGCTTGCACACTTTTCGGACGTTCGTTGCCGTCCACAACGGAGACTATTTCCAGACGCTGCTTACGTACCGCCGATTCATGTTGAAGCAAGGATTCCAGATGGCCAGAGCCCCGGAAAGCGCGTTCGGGGCGATCTGGTGCGCCTGGGGATACGGACGCAACTTTAAGCCGCAGCAAGTCTACGACACACTGCCTACCGTTAAGCGCATGGGATTTACCTGGGTGACGCTGGACGACGGTTGGCAGAACAATTATGGCGATTGGAAGCTCGATCCAAAGAAGTTTCCCCACGGCGATGCCGACATCAAAGCGATGGTGGACCGGATTCACCAGGAGGGATTCAAGGCGCAGCTCTGGTGGTCGCCACTCAGCGCGGTTCCGGATTCCAAGTTGCTCAC
>DATEGP010000011.1:0-105034 GCA_035280045.1 Candidatus Acidiferrum sp. | reverse complement strand
CGCAGCGGGATTCCGCGCGCTTCGGTAGGGGGTTTTGCGACGCACCAGCCGAACCCGCGGCTGTTGACGCTTCTAGCGAAGCAGTGCGGCGTTACGGCGGAAGCTTTTCCTCCGATTTGCCGCACGTCGGGAAATTTGGGTTCTTCGATGTGCGGCGCGGCGCTTCATGCTGTGCTGCAAAATGCAGCAGGGATGAAACCTGGTCAGCGCAAGCCCATTTTTTTGGCATCGCTGGGGCCGGGCTTATTGTTTGGGGGAGGATGGCTTACGCCTGTGTAAGGGAGGCAAATGGCGTTCCCATCTGCAACCCGAAAAGGCACGCACTGCATTGACGGAAAGAACCGACCTAAAAGGTCGGCCACTACGACCGCTTATGGCCCGGGGCGCGTTCGCGTAGTGAAGGTGATGTCCACCGCCGGAACAACGCAGGCTTGCAACGGCGGCCATCCAGCGTCGGTCATCGCGTTGCGGCAGAGCGAAGTCAGAGCGTTGTTGAATTGTGAGGGATTCGCCGCGCCGTTGAGAGCTTCTGCGTATACCGTATAGCTACTGGCGACGGACAGTCCGGCAATTTGGTAAGCGCCGTCAAATTGCGCCGGGCCGGGTGATGTGCAACTCCAGCCTCCCAGCGTTGCGCCAATTACCGCGCCGGTTGAATTATCCACGGCAATAACCTGAGCGCCAAAAACACCCGTTACTCCAGGCGGAAAGGCGGGAAGCGCAAGCGGATTTGCCGGAATGATTTTGCCGCTGATGGAGCCTTGGTGGAGGGCGTCGGCGGGATCGGGATATAAAACGCGCAGCCCGGTGCGGTCATCGTCACCAAGCGGAGCGTCAGGCTGCTGCGCGGTTGGACGCGAGCCACTGATGGTTCCTGGCGCGGGGGCATAGGGGAACATCATCGCACTCCACACGGCCGAATGGCTGAAGCCGAGGAAGTGGCCAAGCTCATGAGTCAGCACGGATTCGAGGTCATAAGCTTTCGGAGAAGACGGAAGGGCTTGAGGGGTGGCGAACGTCGTGTTTGGATCACCGGGGCTGAAGTAAATGTCCGCATCGAGAATCTGGCCGAGTTCAGTGGAAACGACGCTGCTGCCGATTTGGATTCCGGTGACGTCCGCGGTGATGACGCGAGTGAACGCCAGAACGCCGGGAGTAAAGGCCATGTCCATTTGGTCGAAGCAGATGGAGTTGAGGCCGTCTGCGCCGCACGCATTCTGCGCGGCCGTTCGCGTTAGAGGCGTGAGTGTGCCCGGCAGCAAGACAGTGCCGCTTACACCTGTCCACACGCTGAGGGATTGTGCGATGGTTTGCTCGATTTCAGTGAGGCGTCCGCTTGCGGTTTGATTTTGCGTCAGGACACTGACGGGGTTGGAGTTCAGCGCGGTGCTCCATTGGAGAGAGATGCTTCCGGCCGCTGTTAATTGATGCGCTCGCACGGGGCAGGCAGAGCCGCCGGAAATCGCCGCGGGCTGCCGGACATCGGGGACAACCATGTTAAAAGAATAGGCTTGTGTTGCTGGCGCCCACCAAAAGCCATAGAGAAGAGCCAAAGCCCACGCCGAGAATTGCTTTGCGTAACACTTCGCAATGGTGTTTGTCGTCATTGCTTTTCTCTTTGAAGGGCTTGTCGTAATTTCATTTGAAAAGCGGTAAGTGGCAGATTGCGGATTCCTTCGTGAACGAAGCGGCCTGCCTGCGAATCAAAAAGCGGCGCTGCGGCAGAATCCTGGGTGACGGTTTCCGCGCCGGTCCTGGGATCGCGAGCGATGCGAAAGGTTCCCTGCGACCAGGCAAGCACGCGAAACGGCTGTCCTTCGCGACCCCATAGGAAGAGGTACGCTTCCTCGTCCGGATGAAAAACGGGAATTTCTTCGACCCGTGAATGCAAGCGGCCGAGCGTGCCACCGAGAGTGCGCACGGTTACGTTGGCCGGGAGAGCGCCTTTAGCTTGTTCAATGACTTTGAAGTCCGTATCTGTCCAGATTTCGCCATTGAGCCAAAGGCTTTTTTTGCTGAGGCAACGCAACCGGGCTACGGCGGTGGACTTCTCTGTGAGTTCTTCGAAACGCAGACGCGCGAGCGTGGTCGCGCTGGCTGCAATCGCAAGCAGCGCCAACGCTGCAAGAAGCAGAATCCAAAGAAATCTCCTTCGCTCGACGTAACTCATTTCAGTGGACCTCTCATTGCACCTCCAGCGCGCCGCTTGCCGCGGTCTTGTCCAGGTTGGTGGTTTGAATGAAAAGCGTTCGCGCGCCTGGCGCGGCGGTTGCAGGGATCTGCAGAGTCAAATGGATGATGCCTAGACCTGCGGGCTGCTTGGAAATCACGGCGATGTCGCCCGGGCCGCTTACGGTGTAGGTCATGCTGGTGTCGAATCCGCTCTGCGAAAAAAGGCAAATGTCCGCGGTTGCCGTGCCGCTCGCGGGTCGCCGCAGCGGAATCGGATTTCCACCTAGCGCGCACGAGTTCGTTGCAGTTGAAAATGCTCCCAGCGCGGCTACGTTGAGATCCAGATCGTTTCCCGGCGTCGAGATGCCTGCCGTCGTTGCGTCTACGACCACGATGTCTTTGCCGGTGGCGGCAGGAGAGGAACTCGTAAGCGAAATGATTTCGTCGGATGGATTGGGAGCGGCCACGATTAACGAAACGGAGTTCGATGTTGCGCCGCTAGCGTTTTGGAGTTGCAGAGAAACATTTCCCGCGAGTGCAACGTCCGCTGCAGTGACGGGCGCCGTACACTCTTGGGCGGAAACGCACGTCGTAGTTCTGGGTGTTACGGCGATGAGCAGCGTCGAGCCCGGCCCGGGGCTTGACGCGACAAAGCCGCTGCCGTCGACGCGCACGGTGAATCCTTGTGCCGCGCCCGCATATACGCTTGAGGGATGAATTGTAAGAATGTTCGGGCCTCCGGCGATCGTGACGTTCGCCGTGCCAGACTGTGTCGGATCGTCCGAACTGATGGCCACGATTTGAATTGCGTTGGGTGACGGAGTCGAGGCAGGTGCCGTGAAGATTCCGCTGGCGTTGATCGTTCCGCAGACTCCGGCGGTCGCACACGCAGCGCCCTGAACCTGCCAAGTCACGTTTTGATTCGTGGTTCCCAAGACCGATGCCTGGAATCCCTGAACACCCAGAGGCGCAAGAGTGACAGTGGCAGGTTGCACGGAGACCAACACGTGATTGATGACGGTGATTTGCGCGCTAGCGCTTTTAGTGGAGTCCGCGGCGCTCACGGCAGTCGCGCTCACGGGATTCGGCGAAGGAATGCTGCCGGGAGCTAAGTAATCGACAGCGGATGCCGCGGTGGTCGCTACCACTTGGCAGGGATTCGAACCAACGGCGCAGATTTGGCCCAGAATCGCGTTTCCGGCAGGGATTCCATTCACGTTCCAGTTCACCGTGGAATTGGAAGTTCCGTTGACCTGAACGGCTAGCGTGACGCGATGATTCGCCGCGAGCGTGTCGGTCAACGGGGAAACGCTTACGCTGACTCCGGTCTGAATGGCGATGGTGGCCTGGGCGGCTTTCGATGGATCGGCTTGCGGAGTCACGGTGACCGTCACGGTGTTTGGGCTCGGAACCGTACCAGGCGCGGTATAGGTCGCGGAATTCGCAGTTGTACTTCCGCCTGTAGATTGCGTGGTCGTAGCGCTCAAGATCCCGCAAGAGGAGCCGCTGCAGCCGGCTCCACTGAGCGACCAGGTGAGTGTGGTGCTTGGATTGGAGCTCGGTTGAGGTGTGAGCGTAGCGATAATCGTGGCGCTAGCTCCCGCAGAAACGCTGGATGGCGCCGAAATTTGCAACGTGAAATTGCTGGTGATGGTCACCGCTGCGGCAATTTGTTTCGACTGATCCGCCACGCTTTGTGCCGTGAGCGTGAGGTTTGCGGGAGTTGGCAGAATTCCCGGTGCGGTGAATGTACCGCTCGAGTCCACCGTCCCGCACGCGTTCGGGCACGCAGCACCCGACAAGCTCCAGCGAACCGTAGTATCGGGATGGCCGCTGCTCGTTATGGTGACCTGAAAGGATTGCCTCGCGCCCAGTTCCACGCTTGCGGGGTTGGGCGTCAGTGACAAGGTGATGTCGCTTGTGATGGTTATGCTGGCCGAGCCGGACTTGGTGTTGTCCGCGTGGCTCGTCGCACTAATTTGCACTGTAGCTGGAGAAGGCAAGTCCCCGGGCGCGGTATAGACGCCTGCCGGCGAAATGGTTCCCACGCTGGAGTTTCCGCCCGCGATGTTGTTGACGTTCCAGCTCACGCTCGTATCCGTGGCATTCGTCACCGTGGCGGTGAAAATGATTTGATTTCCGAGCACGACAGAGCCGCTCTGCGGCGTAACGCTCACAGTGATGGGAGGAGGAGGTGGTGGCGGCGGGGCGACTGCGCCTCCTCCGCCGCAGCCCAGCGTCCATGTGCCCGCCGCTAGAAGACAGAAGAAACGGACTCGTGTCCTTCCAAACCTTTCGAAGATGTCTTGCGGAAGGGGCCGCATGCCCTGCACAAAGCAGGCGAAGGGCCAGCGAAATAAGACAGGGGCTAGGGAATAGGGGCTGGGGATTAGAGGAAATCAACTCCAACCGGGAAGCTAAGCCGAATGAATGGCTTGCAGTTTGCGAGACTACTTCCGGGGGTATGGGTTCGATGACGAGCGCGTCTTTAAGAGCGTCCCCTAGAAACCAACTCTGTTCTGAATTGGGGCTCGAACCAAGGGCCCATGTTTCATTTCGGTATTCGGCTGACCATCGTACGGATTGTGTCTTCCGTTGACTTCCAAGACTCTCCCGCGAATAATCCTGCGCATGGCTCGCCCGGATGCCGTTCGCCGCGTCAAGACCTACTCTGCCGCCGACGGCTTCGTGTATCAGTATTACTTCTTCGAGGGGAACCGGGGACAGCGTGAGGGAAGCCCGGGCGGCGAATTTACTTACGTCATCTCCATCGACCGGCAGTCCGCTTTCCCGTTCAAAATCTTTGTCCACCAATCTGTCCTTGACGGCTGGGCCACGCAAAACGGCCGCGTTCTTTCCAGCTCTGAAGAATATGCCGTGGCCAAAATGCGCCTTTTCAACGCCTTCGATGAGGGCGTGGTCAAGGCCAGCCCCCAAGGGGAGCCGCCTCGGGAAGTCGTCGTCAACGAAGCTAATCTCGAAGGGCTTTTAGGCCAACTGGGCATCTGAGGATCCGAGGCTCGGTAGTCAGTCCTGATTAGTAAGGGCTGACTAGTTGGGCCCGACTATACCCAAGCGAACAAGATTCCTTAGTGAACCAAATCCGACACCACGGCGTCTGGTAGGTGTAAGGAGATGAGGCCCCTTGCTTCCTCCGGGCAGCCGGTGTTGCGAGCGTTTAGAAGGGAACCTATGCAGGAGCTGGTTCTGAACCAACCAGTCAGCGCGGCAAGGAGCGAGTTGGTGCGCGAGGCTCAGGCGGACGCCCGGCGGGAGTTCGAAGAGCGCCTAGCCGAATGCGGCCCGTTGGCGTTTCGCGTCGCGCGGGGAGTGCTGCGCAATACGGCGGATGCGGAAGACGTTGCCCAGGAGGCGCTGCTCCGGGCGTACAAGAGTTTTGATCGGCTTCGCGACCGGAGCCGTTTCCGCGGATGGCTCGTGCGCATTTCGTTTCGGCTCGCCCTTGACCGGTTGCGCTCGGCGAAACGGCGGGAGAAGCGTGACACTCTGTGGGCTGGGCCAACTCATGTTTCGGCGCCCCTGACTGCCGAAGATGTCGCGGCTTCGAACCAGTTTCAAGTGCACTTGGATCGTGCTCTCGAAGAGTTGCCGGAGAAATTGCGCCTGGTGCTCCTGCTCTCGGCGATGGACGGCTACGCGATTGAAGAGATTGCCTCGATGCTCGGCGTGCCGCTCGGAACCGTGAAGTCGCGGATTTTTGTCGCTCGAAAGAAATTAGCGGAGAAGTTGCGATGCCATGCGAACACCATAAAGATGCGCTAATCGAGGTTGCGGCTAACGGCGCCATTCCGCAAGCGGAGTTGCGCGCTCATCTTGACAAGTGTGCCTCCTGCCGCGCGGCGTTCAATGAAGAGCAGGCTCTCTTCATAGCCATTGATACTGGTTTGCACGCTGGTGCGAACTCCGAAGTTCCGCCGTCTCTTCTTCCTCGCGTACGCGCCGGGTTAGAGAAGATGCCGATCTCGTTTTCGCGCTGGACTCACGGCTGGTTTGCTCTGACTGGCGCATCCCTTGTGGCCGCCACGCTTCTTGTTGCCTTGGTTGTCAGTCAGAAACGCGTTGGCATTCGGCCGGTCCGCTCCACGGATAACCGGCCTCTCGTTTCAGAGGCCGTACCGCCAACGCAAAACCAGTTGCGGTCCGCACTTTCTCCCATGCGCGATTCGAATCCTCGGGCATCGACACACGCCACGAGCGCTTCCGCGCGGCCCGAGCACGCGGTGACGGCCCAATCCGCTCATGAAGTGCTTGTTCCTCGCGATCAGGAATTACTGCTTGCAGGCTACGCACAGCAGTGGAGTTCCCGCAGGCGCGCGCCGTTGATCGTCAATGACGGAGAGCTGACGGCCGTTGAGCTTCTCGAAGTTGTTCCGATCCAAATTACTAAGCTTGACGTCAAGCCTTTAGCGGAAGGGGACTCGCAGTGATTTCCGGGGCGCCGCCGCAGCCAAACGTCCTAAATCTATTTTGGAGGATTCGATGAAAAAGTGGCTCTATCTCTGTTTGATCGGGACATTCAGCCTGGCGTTGCCTTCATTGCGCGCGCAGGACAAGAATCAAGAGAAGCCTAAGGCTGAGGAGCAAAAGCCGGCTGTGCCCGTCAAAGTGCAGTTTGTCTTGACCGAGTTTGACGGTGACAAGAAGATTTCCAGCATGCCGTACACGTTTATGGTGATTGCTGGAGGCCGGTTCAACAACACCTCTGTTCGCACCGGTGTGCGTGTTCCCGTCGAAACCGACGGAAAGGATGAGAAAACCACGTATATGGACGTTGGGATGGGCATCGACTGCAATATATCCCCTGAAGATGAGGGCCGCTTTCGTGTCAATTTCACCCTTGACCGTTCCGCGCTTTATCCCAACAAATCTTCTGAAGGCGAGCGGCTCGTCTCGCAACCCAATGGCCAGCCACTTGTGCGCACGTTTCGGACCCAAGAGGCCTTATTCCTCAAAGACGGCCAGACCTCAGAAAACAATCTGTCGACTGACCCACTCAATGGCCACACGTTTCGCCTTTCCATGACTATCAACGTGCAAAAATAAAGGTCCGCTGCTTAGGCTCACACCAATGCCGTGCGAAGTGCGCCTGACAATTCCGGATGATGGAATTGGTAGCCGAGCTTTTCCAGGACCTGTGGTTGGACGCGCTGGCTGGATAACAGCAGCGCGTTGGCCATTTCGCCTAGCGCGAACCGCAGCGCGAAAGATGGGGCAGGGAAGAGCGCGGGGCGGTGTAGGGCTCTCGCCAACACTTTCGTGAATTCTGCGTTTTGCGCGGGTTGCGGGGCCACGACGTTCACCGCACCTAGCACGCTGTTGTTCTCGATTGCGAATTGAATTATCCCAACGACATCCTCCAGGGTGATCCATGACATCCACTGCTTGCCGGAGCCAAGCCGGCCTCCCGCGCCTAGTTTGAACGGCAGAAGCATCTTCGCCAGCGCGCCTCCATGCTTTGCTAGGATGATTCCGAAGCGCGCGAGCACGACGCGAATCCCCAGCGCCTCCGCTTTCCGCGCTTCCGCTTCCCACTCGCGCGCAAGCCCAGCCAAAAAATCGGACCCCGGCTTGCTTTCTTCGGTCAATACTTCGTCGCCGCGGTCGCCATAAAACCCAATCGCTGACGCCGACACCAGCACTCTTGGCCGTGCATTCATTTTCGCAACGGCATTTACCAGCGCTCGCGTGGTAGCAATCCGACTCATGCGCAGCAATTTCTTCCGCGCGTTTGTCCAACGCCCGCCCGCGATGGAAGCTCCCGCTAAATTCACCACCGCGTCCGCACCAACGCCCGCTCCGCCCAACTCGCCGGTCACCGGGTTCCACGCCACGTCGAAGCCGTCTTTGCCGCCAGATGTTGTCTTGCTCTCTGGACGCATCAACCGGCAAACGGTGTGGCCCTCTTTCGCCAACGCCTTGACGAGGGCCGTGCCGACTAAGCCAGTCGAACCCGTTACCAGGATTTTCATCGCTTCCTCCAGCTGCTTCTCGGGAAGACAATTTGCTTCGCTTTCGCAACCTACGCAACTGGCGCTTTGCGGTCAAGCTATCGAACTGTTCAAAATGTTCTCTTGCGATGAAAAGTTCCAGTTTGTTGCACGGGAGCTTATTACCCTTCGTTTTTAATAGGCCATGGATGGCTCTATGACTGGCCCCTCTACGCTGCTCGCGCTACAATTCCCTTGTGCCTCCCGTTTCACAAACCGTTCGCGTCAAAGTGCTTTTCTTCGGCCGCTTGAAGGACGTTGTCGGCCAGACCGAAGAGTTTTTGGACCTCAATGACCCTGCCACGATCGAACAGCTCTTTGCCCTCTATTCGCAGCGCATTCCCGAGTTGGCCAAATACCGTTCTTCCGTCGTAGCTTCTCGAAATCAGGAATTTGCCCCTTGGGATTCTCTTCTTCACTCTGGTGACGAAGTAGCGTTCCTCCCGCCGGTCAGCGGAGGCTAGGTTCAACCTTGACCCCGCCACTCGATCACAAAGACATCATCGAACTCGTTCGCGAGCCGATTGATCATTTTCCCTTAATTCGCCACATACGAGCGCCCGAAGACGGTGCCATCGTCACCTTCGACGGCTTCGTTCGCAATCAATCGCACAACCGTGCCACGCTTTATCTGGACTATGAAGCCTACGAATCCATGGCTCTATCCAAAATGCGTGAAATCGCCGCTGAGCTTCACGAAAAGTACCGCATTCATCGCGTCGCCATCGTTCACCGCCTAGGCCGCCTGGAGATCGGCGAAACCAGCGTATTCATCGCTGTTAGCGCGCCGCACCGAGCACCTGCTTTCGACGCCTGCCGCTTCGCCATTGATACCCTGAAGCGCAATGTGCCCATCTGGAAAAAAGAGTATTTCGAGGATGGCGCAGTCTGGGCCGATGGCGAATTGCCTCCCGCACCTGTGGCGACACCGCGCGCCAAACCCGCATCTTAATTCCCAATGCACACCCCTCCCCACGCCAGCCGCGTTATCTTGCTCGCTCTTATGGCTTTCATGGTAAGCGGAATTGCCTTCACGCAGGACGATCCCAACCGCCCTCCCTGGGCGCAGAAGTCCAAAGCGAAAGCTAAGTCCTCCAGCACTACTTCAAGCGCGAGCACTTCTTCGCCAACCTCTCCCCCAGATGGTGAGCCCGGGAAAATCGTGGTGCCCACCCCGCCGCCTCCCAAGGAAGAATCGCCGCGGCCCGAAGTCCAAGGAAAAGGCATTCGCGTCAACGTCAATCTGGTCACCGTGCTCGTCAGTGTTTTGGACGAGCACAACCGCCCCGTGCCGGATCTTCCGCGAGAAGCGTTCCAGCTTCTTGACGAAGGCAAAGAACAGGAAATTGCCGTCTTCGAGCCGGAAACCTCACAGCCGCTCGACCTGGCCCTGATGATCGATGCCAGCAGCAGCGCCCACAAGGAGATTGCTTTTGAACGAGAAGCTGCCGCGCATTTTATTCGCCAGGTCGTCCGCCCGGGGGACCGCCTGTCCGTTTTTTCTTTTGATGAAGAGGTGCGGCAGCAGGTTGGGTTCTCAGACAATGTCGCAGTGCTTCAGGAGGCGGTGCGGAAGATCCCCGACGGGGCGGGCACCTCCATCTACGACGCAGTGCTGCTGGGGTCTCGAGCGCTTGCGCATCGCGGCGATGAGCGCCGTCGCGTTATCGTCCTCGTCACGGATGCAGGGGAAACGACGAGCCGCTCCGATTTCGAAGCTGCGCGCAGGGAGGCGGTTGGCGACAATGTGCTTCTCTACACGATTGTGATCCGTCCAGTGAAAAACGAAAACGGGCGCAACACTGCCGGCGAACATGCCCTCGAGACCATGACCGATACTACCGGCGGGGCGATGTTTTATCCTGATACCGCCCCCGAGCTAACCGCCATCTTCGACCGCATCGACCGCGAGCTTCGCACCCAGTACCGCTTGGCCTACTATCCAAACCCTCGCGGACCCGCCAACACGTACCGTGCCATCGAAGTGAAAGTAACGACTGGCAGCTACCAAGTTCGACATCGCAAGACGTATCTCACCGCCCCGTAATAGAAGCGCCTTCCCGGCCGATTCGTTTCGCCGCCCATCAAATAATGGCTCTTTAGCCAACGCAGTACTCTTGGCCTATGGCTTCTTAACGTCCCGAAACGGGAACATGCCCGATAGGGCCTTGCGCTCCTATTCCGAGGACTGTTCGGAGACCATCATGCCCAAAATGTTGCGGCCAATCAGTGTCGTAGCAGCGCTTCTTTGGCTCGCGCTTCTTGCGACACCAGGCTACGCCCAAGATCAATCCCAAGATCCAGCTCAAGCTCAACCCCTGCCGTCCTTAGGGGACGTGGCGCGCCAGGCCCGTAAGGACCGGGAAAAGAACGCCGCCAAGCCCAAGACCGTAATTACCGACGAGGACATGCCTTCCAGCAAAGGTTTGGGCGGATTGGCGAGCGACTTTGGAAGTTCACAAGGCGGAGGAAATGGCGACGCGCTGGCGCGAGGCCTGGCCAAAGTCGCAGAAGCCGAAGCTGGGCTTAGGAAAGTAGATGCTCTTGACCGGGCGACCTTGGCGAAGGTTGTCCTGCTGGATAATGACGTGGACTTTCCCAATCGGCGGGCATGGGAAGACAAGCTCTACGCCGCAAAAGGACACTACGTCTCTCACGAACTCGAACTCATCGCCGAAATGAAACAGATCGTTGCGCAGGTGCAGTCGAGCCAGAATGCCCAAGGAAAGCTCGATCCCAACGACCCCCGGACCAAGCAGATGAAAAGCAGAATTGTCGAAATCATGCAGGACTCCATCCGCACGGAGCAGGATTACCGCGCTGTGGTGATGGAGGGCTGGGACCTGGCCAAACAGGCGAAGCATTAGACGAATTTTGACTGCTTAGAATAGGGCTGCTTATGGCGACGCCAAACGTTCTTGACAGCCGGAACAAGGCAGTGGTGGCCTTCCTCGATGGACGCCGTCTCAAGGGCTACATCTACAATTTCTCAGCGCAAAAAGATCGTTTTCGGCTTTTCCTCGAACAAGACCCGGCTCAGCGCGAAGGCACCGATGTACAATTGAAGGACTTGAAAGCCATCTTTTTCGCCAAGGATTTCGTGGGAAATAGCGAATACACGGAATCGCAAGTCCTGACCTCCCAGAATGGCTGCCGCAAAGCCGAAGTCACCTTTCGAGACGGCGAAAAACTTGTAGGTACTACGGACGCTTACAATCCCCAAAAGATAGGGTTTTTCCTTGTGCCCGCGGATCCCCGCTCCAACAACCTCCGGGTCTTCGTCGTCACCAAGAACGCCACGCAGTTTCGCTGGATTTAGCCCTTTCTGGTCTTTGATGATTTCCTTTGCCTTTCTTTTTTAGGCTTCGGAATGATTCAACTTCCCACTCCACAACGTTAAGGTCTTTACCTTAGAGTTGATTCCGGTATCCCCTGAATTGTTTCAACTCCAGTAACTCCCCACACTTTACCCGGCTACACCAGCGCACGTATTGAGCATCATGAGCACAGGACCCACCCCTGTTCCCATGTTAGCAGTTAGGGGTGGCGCGTCCCTATGCAGCCCAGGGTGTTAATTATCTGTGAGCGAGCGCAGGAGCGAGACACGATTCGTGTACTTGTGGGGACCATGGGGTGTCAGTGGGTTCTTGCTTCGGGGATCGAGGAAGCTTTGACCCTGCTTGGCCGAGAGCGAACTTCCGCAGCCTTGCTCGAGCTACCAGGCGCGATTTCCGATGCTGACAAGTTAGAACAGGGAATTAGGGAGCTTCTCGTAAGGTTTCCAGGGCGGGTCATCGTTTTGACGGACGGAACACCCGGTGCTTTGACCAGTGGCCTGATCTCTAAATACTCCATTCCTTCCGTGCACCGCGACCGCCTGGCGGTTGATCTGTGGCCGCGTCTAGAGTCCATGGTGTACCCACAACTCAGCAGCCGACGCATCACAAGAGTGGCTCGCCTTATTCTGGACACTTTCTTGCAACCCTTGCCGGTGGGCATGCGAAACTTGCCATCCGATACTCGGCAGTTAGTCTACGAGGCCCCCGCCCTGACCGCTGATATTTCCTTCGAACGATCTCCCAATTCCCGCCGGATAACCCTTCTAGGGCAAGTCTTAAGGACAAAGGACCCGCAGATTCCTCTGAACGGTGTTTCGGTTGTGCTCAAGAGCAGGAGCGGCCCCCTCAATGTGAAGATGACCAACGAGGTTGGTGAGTTTTCCTTTGAATTTCAGGATGAACGCGCCGTATCTCTTGAAATTGAAGTTAGCCCCAATGAATGGGTGTTGCTGATCACCCCTCCGCTGGATTGGGCTACCGAAAGCAAGGACCAGGCGACGGGCAGATCTGTCCTGACAGACAGTTTCATCACCAACAGCGCAAAGCTTCGTGAAAACAAGGTAAAACCATCATGAGATTGCGATGGCTGTGGGTTCCATTGTTTATTTGCGGTTTGTGCGGCAGTTCGGCTAGAGCGGACAATCGCGTTATTGTCCGGACTACGCTTGGCTTGCAGGGCCTTCAGGCGTTTTGCAATGGCCTTCCGTTGCTGCAAAACTGCACGGTAGTCACGGGCCTGGACGGTACGCTTGGCCAGCTTTTCCTTATCACGACTCCCGTTGACTTGACCACCTTCCTGAACCTGCTCGGCAACACCGTGGGAATCGTGGATGCGGAGGCGGATCAGTTGTTGAGTCTGGTCGCCGGCCTGAATCAAGTGACCACGCCATATCCCGCGAGTTTATCCGATACCACTCCTGTCACGTACTCCGGGTCGACGGTGTGGGAAGGCTACGTGAATCAACCCGCGGCAAGCATTGTTCGTGTATCCGCAGCTCAAACCATGTTTAACGTTATGGGCAGAGGAATTGTTGCGGATATTGACACTGGTGTGGATCCGAATCATCCCGCGTTGAAAGCAGTGCTGCTGCCAGGCTACGACTTCACGCGAAATCAGCCCGGCGGTTCCGAGATGACCGATTACAGCGGCCCTCCGCCCTCGGGAAGCACTTCGAATATCGCGCAAGTAAATCAATCGACTGCGGCGGTGCTTGACCAATCGACGGCCGCAGTGCTTGATACGAATACTCAATACTCTGCCTTCGGTCACGGGACCATGGTAATGGGAATTATTCACCTGGTTGCACCACAGGCGCAGTTGCTCCCGCTCAAAGCTTTCAGTTCTGACGGAACGGGCTACTTGTCTAACATCCTGCATGCCGTTTACTACGGTGTCCAGAGCGGCACCAATGTCATCAACATGAGTTTCGACATGAAGTCGAATTCGGGCGAATTCAACAAGTCCATGGATTATGCCAATCAGAACGGCGTGATCTGCGCTTCCTCGGCGGGCAATGATGGCGTTCAGGAAATTGTGTACCCCGCGGCTTACCAAACTGACGTGATGGGGGTTGCCTCAACAAGCGACACCGATACGCGCTCTTCATTTTCCAATTACGGCGACGCCATCGTGTGGGTCGCGGCGCCCGGCGAAGGCATCATTTCTACCTATCCCTTTGGCACATACGCTGCTGGATGGGGCACTTCGTTCAGCGCGCCCTTTGTTTCCGGCGCAGGCGCTCTTTTGTTGAGTCTTGACCCAACGACCAATGAGTCCAAGGCATCTACTGCAATCGCGCACGCGGTGTCTGTGGGTACGGGGATGGGCAATGGCCGCCTAGACCTGGTGCAAGCTTTGCAATCCGTGTCGCCAGCCCCTGGGAACACCGCGGACTTTAGTGCTTCAGTCAGTCCAACCGGGGATACTATCAACGCGGGGCAATCCGCCACGTTCATGGTTTCCATCACGCCGAGCGGCGGGTTCAATAAAGTCGTGACGTTTACGTGTTCCGGCATGCCTACGGGGGCTTCGTGCACAGTGGCACCATCTTCCGTCACACTGGACGGCACCAACAAGGCGACTGCCAACGTCGTTGTGATGACTACGCACCGTTCCGGTTTCTTCACTTTGCCGCGGCTGCGAATGCAAGGGAAAATCGGTCCCTGGAGCGAGGTAACACTTCTAGCCTTTATTCTCTTTTGGGTCGGAATAATCAGTTCGCGCAAAGTTCAAAGTCGCGGGTTCCGTTTCCTGGTGGCTTCTTCGGCGATGATTCTCGCCTTGCTCTGTGCCTCTTGTGGTGGGGGATACGTTACGCCTACTCCGGGCAAAGGTCCACCCGGGGGGACTCCGGCCGGTACCTATACCATCGTTGTCACGGGAACCTCAGGGAACGTAAGTCACGCCGCCTCTACCCAGCTCACTGTGAACTAAGCCCGCCCGTTCCAGCAAAATCGTAAGACAAGCTACCCGTCGAGTCGCGCCTAGCCAGGGCAGTGGGAGGGGGAACAACTACTGGTCCTTCTGAGTATTTTGGTCTTTCTTGATGTCCGAGCTGGCTTGTTCGATGCTTCCTTTAAGGAGTTCCGTCTTTACTTCGGACTTCTGTCCAGCCAGAAGAGAGACGTCGGTTTCAAACGTCTGGTAGCCGGGAAGGGCCACGCGGATGCGATGTTTCCCGGGACTGATTAGCAAAGAATGGAGAGCGCCTCCAAACTGGCTGGCGTGCCCGGCATAATTGTCATCCACAAAAACGGCTGCGCGCCCTGGTTCTACCGTCAGTTTTAGCTCTGCGGTTATGGCAGGCGGGCGTGCGCCTTTGAGCAGCGGCATCGCCACCCGGATTCTTTGTGTCTGTCCCGGCTCGATGACAACGTCTCTCACGAAGTCACTGTAACCAGACTCTCGTGCAGCGATCTGGTGCTTGCCTGGCAAGAGCAGCACTTTCTTATCGCCCTTGAGTTCCTTTACGTAACCAACATAGGTGCCGTCTATCCAAACACCCGCATCTCTTTCGACGCCGGTAGCGCCTTTAAACTTCAGTTCGCCCATGACCTTGCTTTCTTGTGCGGCCAAACGTGGAGCCGCAAGCAAGGCGCAGAATAGAAGGAGTAGGAGGAGAGCCCTGGAAGGAAACCGCGAACTTCTGTGCATGTAGCCCCCTATTTCTGGGCGGGGCATCTATGGTAACTCAGAAGGCGGTTAATCTGTCTCTAAAAACTCTTCAAAAGACAAATTATTTCGCTGTTTCAAAGTGAGGCCGCTGGCTGCAATTTGGCCAGCTCAGATTTCGGTGTCTCCTTATCTCCAACTCCTGCACACGCCCCCACTCTTACTTCGCTTCCGCTAGACTCAAGCAAACCTCGCTCGCGTGTACCACGCACGTTTCCGCAGCTTCGTGGGCATCCGTGCGCACCGACTTCAGCTTCAGCAATCCGCCTGTCGTCAAACCTTTCAGCAACTGTGGTTGGAGCGCTGCATCACGCAGGTTTCCGCCGGAATAAATTCCAACGGGCGAAACCATCTCTGCCGCATACCTTCCATTCAACCGCGTGATTTTCGTCATCACTCCTTGTCCAATGGTGGCATTCACGGCCATCGTAAACGGCACGACCAGCCTGCCGCCCTCGCTCAAGCGCTCCAGCCACTTGGTCTGAGGGTGCGTAACGCCGCAATTGACAAATATCGCGTCGCATTCGCCGGGATCAAACTCCGCTCCGTCTCCGGCTTCCACCATCAGGTTCGTGTAGTCCGCCAGATTTTCTTTCGCCCGCGCTGCTAGATCCGGCTGCACCTCCAGGCCCATCACATTTCCGTGTGGCCCCACAACTTCTGCCATGATCGCGGTGTAATACCCCACGCCGCATCCCAAATGATAGACGCGCTCTCCCGCTTTCGGCGCCAGCGCGTCGATCCACCGGGCCAGTGAGCCCGGCTGCCCATTATTGATATCCTTCGCGCGGTCCAGGGAAATCACCACGTTGTGATACACCTCCCGCGGGTCTTCCACGGTTATGTACGACAATTGCCCGAAACCCGATATCGACATCGCCCGCGCTTCAGCTGAACCGATCTGCCACGGCCCCGGCCCCGGGAATTTCTCGCGCGGAACCTTCGCGAATGCTTCCACGAGCCCCGGTGTCGTCACGCCCGCCGCAAACTTCACCTCCCGCGCGTAAAATTCTCGGCAGTCTTCAATCGTCATCATCGTCGTTCAACCTCAGGTCGAATTTGTTCCTACGTTACACCAACTTGTAGAGCGCGTTATCGAAAGTTCGTGGGATAATGACCGCGTGAAAGTTGCGGCTCAAATGGTTTTCTCTGCGTTGTCTATTGTTATCTTTTCTCCGGCTTCTCTCTTTGCACAGACTGCTCCAGCTCCCGCGCAGCGCCAGCAACCGGAATTCATCAGGCAGGGCCAGCAACTGATGCGGGAAGGAAGGCTGGAGGAAGCTCTCGCGCTCTATCGCCAGACGCTCCAAGCTTCGCCTTTGTCACTCCCCGCTAACATCGCCGCCGGAAACGTTCTCGACTTGATGAGCAAAGGAGAGGAAGCGCGCAAGTATTTCCAAAAGGCCATTGACGTTGCCGAAAAGCCCGAGCAGAAAGCCCAGGCCAATCGCGCCATGGCCATGTCTTATGCTTTCGAGGGGAGCTGCAAGAAAGCCGTCGAGTACGAGCAGAAAGTTTTCGATTACTTCGTCAGCGTTCAAGATTTCTTCCAGCAAGGCGAAATCGCCGACGAGGCCGCTCGCGTTTGCATTGACGCTGGTGACCTGGACACCGCCCTTCGCTGGTACAAAGATGGTCACGACGCAGGGCTGAAGGAACCAAACATCAAGCCGGCCCGCGTTGATCTGTGGAATTTTCGCTGGGAGCACGCGCAAGCACGCATCGCCGCACGCCGGGGAAACCTGGCTGCAGCGCAGGATCACGTCACTGCCGCCAAAGCCATCCTCGACAAGGGCACAAATCCGGAACAGGCGCCGTTTTTCCCGTATCTGCTCGGCTACGTCGCGTTTTACGGCCGCGAGTACAAGACCGCCGCCGACGAATTGTCAAAAGCCAATCAGAACGATCCCTTCATCCAGTGCCTGCTAGGCCAGACATACGAGAAGCTCGGCGAGAAGGACAAAGCCGTCGAGTCTTATCGCAAAGCCGCTGCAGCCACGGCCCACAATCCTCCCGCCGCCTACGCCGTCCCCTTCGCCAAGAAACGCATCGCCTCCTTGGCGGGATAACATTCCTTTTGGTCTGCAGCGCCATTAAATCTTGCTTCGCGGGTCACCCTTGAGCAGCGGGCTTAATAGGCAGTGCCCCGGTGTAGTCGTTTCGTGATAGGTTTCGGTCATGCTGTCTCAATCCGTCCGGCCATTTCTATTGCTCTGCCTCTTCTTGGCATTTCAAGCCTTCGGGAATTGCCAAGAGTCGAATTATGAGACAGCAAGGGTTGAACTGAAGAAGTTCGGGATCAAGGATGTGAAGCTGGTCGCATGGCAGGCTGCCGGTAAAAGAAAAAAACGTGTAGAAGTTCATGAGTTCCTGGAAGCAAAGCGACAGCACCTACTGCCGGCCGATAATTTCGATGTGGAGTGCGAAATCGTCGGTGGTGAAGATGTTTTGACAGATGACTATTTCCTTTGGACCACGGTCGACTTTCTTGTCGCTCCGGTGACACGTGCTTACGAACAGATGGATAACAGCGCACTAAGCTCGAGTGTCACATGGGGGCAAATGACAGAAATGCACGACCTCAAGGCGATGCCCATTTACCTTCTCAGACCAGGCGAATCCAGGCAGGTTGCTGTAAGGGGCTTTGACCTGAATCCCGTGCTTGCCGCTTTTCCCGTAGGTGAGGATGGAGAGCTGTGACCTTGGCTAGTTCGCGTAACCGTTCATGTTCAGGACCGGACGGGAAAGCAACTAGCGTCTGCGGAGCGGACTTTGCGCCTGTCACCAAGTCCCGCTCGGAAGACGAGCCACTACAATGCCCCCCTCCCAAGACGATAGGCCCTGGCAAAAAGGGGGCGCTGAGACTGATTTGCTTACTCGCTTCGATTCTCCGTTGGCGCCCCTCATTTTCATGGTAAGCTAAAACATATTCAAACCGCCCGCGTGAAAGCGCGGGCGGTTTTCTTTTTGAACCACAAAATCTTCAAAAGGGGGTCTTAGGATGACGCCTGCACGTCTGCCCGGTCGCATCGAAACGCTCAATGGCAAGCAACTCTACTTCGAAGTCCACGGATCCGGCGAGCCGCTCTTGCTGTTGCACGGCTTTTCCGGTTCCAGCCAGGATTGGATTCCGTCCCTCACGCAATGGGGAACAAAGTTTCAGTTGATCTTGCCCGACCTGCGCGGCCACGGCCGCTCCGGCACCCTCTCGAAACCTTTCCGCCACCATGACGCCGCAAAAGACATATTTGCCCTGCTCGATTACCTCGGAATCCGCGCCTGCAAGGGCGTTGGCATCAGCGCTGGCGGCAACGTCCTCCTACACATGGCGACCAAGCAACCGGATCGCGTCAAGGCCATGGTCCTGGTGAGCGCCACTCCTTACTTTCCAGCACAAGCGCGAGCCATCATGAGCCAGTACGCAGACAATCTCCCCCCAGAGCAATGGGAAATCCTGCGTCGTCGCCATCCCGGCGGCGATAAACAAATCAAAGCCATCCTCGCCAGCACCAAATCCTTCGCCACCAGCTACGACGACTTGAACTTCACGCCTCCCCTCCTCTCCACCATCAATGCCCGCACGTTCATCATCCAAGGCGACCGCGATCCTCTGTATCCCGTCGAACTCTCCGTCGAAATGGCCAAAGCCATTCCGAACTCTCGTCTCTGGATTGTCCCCAACGCCGGCCATGGCCCGGTTATCGGCACCCGCTGGCCCGAATTCATCCAAACCGCTTCCGCCTTCCTGCAGGAGTAGCTTTGCAAGCGCTTTCAGGATTTTGTGTATAATTTGGCCGCTCTTCCAAAAAACAAGTCTTCGTTTTCCTTGGGGTGCTGAGTCAATGACCAACCGTTACGATCGCCGTGACATTTTGAAAGGCGCTGGCGCCATTTGCGCCACAAGTTTTCTGCGTGTTCCCAAAATTGAAACCGCGCAGCAAAATCTTCAGATCGCCGGCCGCCCCGTGGAAGTTCAGATTGCTTCGGTTAGCACTCACACTTTGAGGCTCAGCGTTCTTCCCGTCGAAAAGGACCAACCGCAATCCGTCAAGGGCAACGGCTCGCTCGTGCAGGCCTACTGGGGGCCGCCGCTAGCAAAACTTGCAGGCGAGGAGCGCGAACGCACAGTCAAAACCAGTGAACTCAGCATCAAGCTCACTGCAAATCCGCTCCAAGCCGTAGTTCAGAACGCTAAAGGTGAAACCGTTCAGCAACTCACCATCGATTCCGAAACCGCCGCAGTTTCCTTCAACATCGGCAATTCCGCTCTTTTAGGCCTCGGCGAAGGCGGCCCGCAATTCGACCGCCGCGGCTCCACGGACATCATGCGCAGCGGACAGGGCGGCTACCATCTTGGCACGCACGGCGGACGCGTTCCGATTCCCTGGCTCATCGGCACCGCAGGCTGGGCTCTTTACTTTCACCAACCCTTCGGCACATTTGATTTCACTGGTGCGGAAGGGAAGTTTCTTCCGAAAGATCCCGCGAGCGCTCTTCCCCTCGACATTTTCATCGTAATCTCGCAAGAACCTCGCGTCCTCATGGCCGAATTCGCCAGGCTCACAGGCTATGCCGAGCTACCTCCACTTTGGAGCTTTGGCTATCAGCAATCGCACCGCACGCTCGCGAATCACGACGAAGTCATCACCGAAGCCAAAACGTTTCGAGAGAAAAAACTTCCGTGCGACGCCCTCATCTATCTCGGCACGGGATTTTGTCCTTCCGGCTGGAACACCGAGAATGGTTCTTTCTCCTGGAACAAGCGCGTCTTCCCCGATTCCAAGCAAGCCATCGACGAACTCCACAAAGAAAACTTTCGCTTGGTCCTTCACTCCGTCATTCTCGAGAACAATTTGCAAGGCACAGTCCACGACCCTTGCAACCTCGCCCGCTATGACAAAGAGCAGGTCAGTTGCGCTTGGGATGCCCATCGCAAGACTTTCGCTCTCGGCGTGGACGGCTGGTGGCCAGACGAAGGCGATCCTCTTGGCATCGAAGCGCGTCTCGCCCGCAATCGCATGTACTGGGAGGGTCCGCAGCTCGACCGCCCCAACGAACGCCCCTACGCGCTGCATCGCAACGGCTTCGCGGGCATGCAGCGTTACGCTTCCTTCCTCTGGTCAGGCGATGTCTATTCCACCTGGGAAACTTTGAAGACTCACGTTCCCATCGCCATCAACACCGGCCTTACCGGCATTCCCTATTGGGGCACGGACATCGGTGGCTTCGTTCCGACGAAAGAATTCACCGCCGAACTTTACTTGCGCTGGTTTCAGTTCGGCGCGTTCTGCACCCTCTTCCGTTGCCACGGCCGCGCGTGGAAGCTCCGCCTGCCCTGGGGCTGGAACACCGGCGAAATCGGCCCCACGGAAATAAGCAACTACGGTGGTGCGGCGCTTCCCGATCCCAGCGAGTTACACAACGCGCAAGTCGAGCCGATCTGCAAAAAATACCTGGAATTGCGCTATCGCCTGCTGCCGTATTTGTACAGCGCGGTGCGCGAAGCCACTCGTAACGGGATGCCCGTGATGCGCAGTCTTTGGCTGCACTATCCCGACGATACGCAAGCGGTGAAGCGCGGCGATGAATATCTCTGGGGACGCGACATTCTCGTTGCCCCCGTCGTTGAGAAAGGCGCTACCTCTCGCAGTCTTTATTTTCCGCGCGGCGGCTGGTTCGATTTCTGGACTGGCGAGCGTCACGACGGCGGCCGCGAAATAGAACGCGCCGTGGATCTCGAGACGCTTCCTCTCTTCGTCCGCGAAGGCGCAATTCTCCCGCTCGGCCCCGTCAAACAATATGTAAATGAAAAAGTCGACGG
Source organism: Candidatus Acidiferrum sp. (assembly GCA_035280045.1). Lineage (GTDB taxonomy): Bacteria > Acidobacteriota > Terriglobia > Acidiferrales > UBA7541 > Acidiferrum. Next base: position 84,022 of record DATEGP010000011.1, on the reverse strand, counting down.
CCCGCTCACGATTACCGTTTATCCGGGCGCCGACGGCGAGTTTCTCCTCTATGAAGACGACGGCGCCTCTTTCAACTATCGCAAGGGAGACTGGATGGGAGTTCAACTCAAATGGAATGATGCGCAACGGGCGCTCTCAATGCGCTTAGCCGCAGGCTCTCACATGCGCCCGCCGCTGCGCCGCAACATCGAAGTCAAGCTCGGAGATTCGACGAAGAATGTTGAATTCGACGGCCGCCCGCTCGATCTGCGGTTTTCCTAGCAAATCGCGCATAGATCCGTCACTCGATTTGCTTCCCCGCGAAACTGCGGAACCTAGCGCCCGGCCTTCTCCCCCCAAAATAATAAATCAGGCCCCACGTCGCGCGCAGATCGTACTCCCGGTGAACTTCACCGAACTATTGTAGAAAGCCGTGTTCAACGCGTCGATATCCAGGGCGCCGCCAGCGAATCCGTAAACCATTCTTGCTACAATGAGTGGAAACTATGTTCTCTAGTCTGCGGCGTAATGCAGTTCCATTCTTCGCAACTCTTTCTTTCGTCCTTTTTTCATGTCTGTTCGCGCGGCCCGCCTCAGATTGGAAGAATATCGCCTCCGGGATGGATCTCAGGTACGTCACCGCAAAGAAGCCCAGTTCCATCGGTGACTCGCGCATCGTCATCCTGCGCATGGATCCCAACCTCTGGCAGTTGGAAGCCGTGGGCATCACGCAAACCGGAGAATCCGCGGGACACACGGCGCGCGACTGGTCGCACAGTCACAATTTCTCCGCTGCCATTAACGCGGGAATGTTCGACAAAGATTACAAAACGCACCTCGGATACATGGGTTCCCCCAGCTACGTTAACAACAGCCATGTAAACGCCTACCAGTCCGTCGCGGCTTTCGAGCCGCGCGACTCGCAATCCCTGCCTCGCTTCCGCATTTTTGACCTGGACGCTCCAGGCGTACATTTCGCGGACCTTCAAAAGGACTACACTTCCGCTTTGCAGAATCTGCGCCTGGTCAAGCGCCCCGGTTTGAATCAATGGCCGCAGCAGGAACGCAAATGGAGCGAGGCCGCTTTGGGCGAGGACGATGCTAGCCGCATTCTGTTTGTCTATTCCCGGTCACCCTTCTCGATGCACGACCTTAACGAGGAACTCTTGGCCGCAGGTATCGGCCTCGTCGCCGCCCAGCATCTCGAGGGAGGCCCCGAAGCGCAGCTTTATGTCCACGTGGGAAACACGGAGATGGAACTATGCGGCAGCTACGAAACCTCCTTCCGCGAGAACGACTCGAATTCCGCCGCTTGGCCCGTTCCAAACGTCCTCGGGGTTCGCCCGCGCCCATCCGCCGTTCACTAGTTCACAGCGTCGCTCACGCACAGCGCCCTCGATTTTTCTCCGATTTCCTGTACAGTCTAACGTCTGCCAGAGGAAGGCGCGTTGTAGAATACTTCCCGCGAGGGGATAAATGCGAAAGCGTGTTCGTCTTCAAAAAAGAAACCGGCCGATATTGCTAACTCTATTGCTGACGCTTGTTTTCTTCTTTGGTCTTTGGAACTCTGTCGCGCAATCCGCGCAGGATTCCGCCGCCAAAGATCCCGCCGTCGAGCGCGGCCGCAAACAGTTCGCGGAATCCTGCGGATTCTGCCATGGCGCAGACGCTACCGGGGCGCGCGGACCGGATCTGCTCCGTTCGTCGCTCGTCGCTCATGACGTCAAGGGCGATCAAATTGGCGAAGTGATTCGCCGCGGCCGCCCCGACAAAGGCATGCCGCCTCTCGCCAACATGACTGATGTGCAGATCGCCGACATCGCTGCGTTCTTGCATGAACGCGCCAGGGAAGGGCTCGAGTCTGCCGGCATCCCAAGCGCCTATCCTGTCGAGAAACTGCTTACTGGCAACGCGGACACCGGCAAAGACTTCTTCAACGGAGCTGGCGGCTGCAAGAACTGTCATTCACCGACGGGCGACCTCGCTGGCGTCGCTGGCAAATATTCCTCCATCGAACTCGAAGCGCACATGCTCTACCCCGGCCATCGCAAAGACGGCGCTCGCCCCACCGCCATCGTCACGCTTCCATCCGGCGAACAAATCAAAGGTCAACTCGTGCATGCCGATGATTTTGTCATCGGTTTGCTCGACGCCTCCGGCTGGTATCGTTCTTTTTCGCGCGACCGAGTGAAAGCCGAAATCCAGGATCCGCTTGCTGCCCACCGCGATTTGCTTGGCAAGCTCACCCAATCCGACATGCACAACCTCTTTGCGTACTTAGCAACGCTGAAGTAGGGAAGAACGCCATGAGTCGAAATCGAGGAACCACGATGCTTTTTCACACACGGAATCACAACGAAATCTCTGACTCTGCGTCCTCTGCGTCTCTGCGTTTAGATTCTCTTCCTGCAATCGCGCGCATGCAGGTCGTCTTGCAGAGGACGCAGATTGCATTTATCTTGTCACTTCTCGCGATACTCCTGAGCCCGCCATTCACTCCAGCACAGGGCCTTGATCCCGCCGCTCTTCTCAAACCCGCCACCAACACCTGGCCAACCTACAACGGCGACTATTCCGGCCGCCGCTTCAGCACGCTCGACCAGATCAACGCCACCAACATCAACTCTCTTACCCTCGCATGGATCTATTCCCCCCACCAGGAGCTCAAATCCACTCCGCTCGAAGTGAACGGCATTCTCTATTTCACTTCGCCGGACAACGTTTGGGCCGTGGATGCCCGCTTCGGCCGCGAGATTTGGCACTACTACCGAAAGTCCGAAGGCGACCACATCGGACAGCGAGGCGTTGGCATGTACAAGAATTGGCTCTACTTCACCACGCCGGACGCCCATCTGATTTGCCTCGACGCTAAGGCTGGCACGCTTCGCTGGAACGTCGAACTTGCCGATCCCAAGCTCGGCTACTTCGCCACCATGGCTCCCTTGGTTGTCCGCGATCACATCATCGCAGGCATCTCAGGCGACGTTACTGACGTTCGCGGCTACCTCGAATCTCTCGATCCCGAAACTGGAGCCATCCAATGGCGCTGGTACACCGAGCCCGATCCCGGCCAGCCCGGCTCCGAAACCTGGCCCAAAGACACTGACGCGTTGATGCACGGCGGCGGCATGACTTGGATGACCGGAACCTATGATCCCGAGTTGAATCTCCTCTACTGGGGCACCGGCAATCCCAATCCCGTTCTCGTTGGCGACGAGCGCCCCGGTGACAATCTTTACACCTGCTCCATCGTTGCCCTCAATGCGGACACCGGAAAACTCGTCTGGGCCTTTCAGCCTTCCCCGCACGATGTTCACGACTGGGATGCCGTGGAAACTCCCGTCCTCTTCAACGCCGAATTCAAAGGCAAACCTCGCAAGCTTCTCGCGCAGGCCAGCCGCAATTCTTTTTTCTTTGTCCTCGATCGCGCCACGGGCGAGCATCTGGTCACCGCTCCCTTCATTGACCAGACTTGGGCTTCCGGGGTGGACTCGAAAGGGCGCCCCATCGCCAAACCGGACGCGGCCCCGAGCCCCGATGGTGCCCTGGTCGAACCCAGCTCCGACGGTGGCACCAATTGGATGTCCCCAAGCTTTAGTCCCCAAACGAATTTGTTCTACGTGAATTCCCGCCGCATCTTCAGCGTTTTTTACCGCACCACGGAAGGCAAGGCCGAAGGCTGGGGCGGACGCGACCGCAATTTGTGGGCAAATTCCACTCTGCGCGCTCTCGACTACAAGACCGGCAAGGTCGTGTGGAATCACGAACTCGGCAACGGCGGAACCATCGCAGGAATCCTCACTACGGCTGGGCATTTGCTTTTCACCGCGGATAACTCCGGCAATCTCTTGGCCATCGATCCCGCCACCGGCAAAACTCTCTGGCACCTCAATGTCGGTGGAGCGTTGCTAGCCTCTCCCATGACCTACGAACTCGACGGCCGCCAATACCTGCTCGTTCCCATTCAGGACAATCTGTTTGCTTTTGCTCTTCCCGAGCACTCGGGTGCTGCCAAACGGCCTGCCACCGCAGGCCAAAGGTAGGCGGCGCCAGAACGCAGATTCCTCTCCGTTTGCGTTCGTTGCAAATTGTTTTTGTAGAGGCCGGGCTTCAGCCCGGCGTTTTGGTCGTTTGCAGGATTTCTCTTCTAGGGTCGCTTCCGTGGATGCCTACTCATACCGCAACGCTTCCATCGGATCAATCAACGATGCCCGCCGCGCCGGCACAAACGCCGCAGCAGCAGCAGCCACAATCAGCAACAGCACCGCCGCAACAAAAAGTAGCGGACTCTGCGCGCTGCCTTCTGCCCAGCGGGAGAGGAATTTGGTCAAAGCCAGGCTCAGCACCACCCCTCCGGCCAGTCCGCCGATGACGCTTGTTGCGGTTGCCCCGAACACCAGCCGCAACACCTGCGCTCCGTTCGCTCCCAGCGCCATACGAATACCAAACTCATTCGTTCTCTGCGCCACGCTGTAAGAAACCACGCTGAAAAGCCCCGTGGCCGCTAATGCCAGCGCTAGGATTGAGAATCCCCCGAACATGCCTGAAACCAGCCTTCCATAAGAATATTCCGGCATTCGTTCAATCCACTGTTGCAGATCGCGCGTATGCCCAAAAACCTGTTGGTCTGGATCAACGGTCTTGACAGCGCCGCGAACGTGGTTGAGCGCCGCCAACGGCTCCGCGTGCGTCCGCACCAGAATTTGCGTCCAAACGCGCACTGCGAGCGAGAACGGCACAAAAACGGCCGGCTTGACGGGATTGCGCAAGCCATCGTCCCGCGCATCCGCTACCACGCCGATCACCTGGAGCCAATTATTGCTGTCCGGTACAGCCTGAAAATAAGGCGGCTCGCTTTTCAAATCCGGAAAGCGCAACTGCTTGCCAACTGGATTTTCTTGCGGCCAATATTGCCGTGCCAGAGTCTGATTGATCACGCACATGCGCGCCCCGCGCATCAATTCGGGATGGTCCCACAGCCGCCCGGCCTCCAGCGGAATATGCAGGACCGAAAAATACTCCGAATCGACAAAATTCAGCCGTGCGCTTTGCTGCTGATCCGACGGTCGGCCGAAAACTTCAAACGTTGTCTCGTTGCCATTCCAGGGAGGCGTGGCATTCGTCGAAATGCCTGCCGAAACGACTTCCGGCAACGCCGCGATGTGCTCCCGAAGCTGCTCGAAATAATTAACGCGGTCTTCCCACGGCACGTGCGCGTTCTGATGCACAGGAATGCCGACGGACATCACGTTATGCGGATCGTAACCGAGATTCGCGCGCACGATGCGAACGAATCCGTTAATCGCGGCTGCCGCGGAAGTCATTAGTAGCAGTGTCAGCGCAATCTGCCCCATCACCAGCAGACTGTGCGCGCGCCTGCCATGTACTCCGCTTGTCGTGCGCCGCGAACCCGATTGCATCAGCTGCGAGACATTAGGCTTCGAGAATTGGAACGCCGGCGAAATCCCCGCTAATACACCCGTAAGAATGGCTGCCAAGACGCTGAAAGCTAGCACCGGCAAATTAATCTTGATCACTATCTCATGCGGAAAAGAGTATTCCGGCAGCCAGCGCACCAGCACGCCAAGCAATCCGTAAGCGAGCGCGACTCCCCCAAGCGCACCGGCCAGCGAAAGCGTCAAAGCCTCCGTCAGAAGCTGCCGCTGAATCCTCCAGCGGCTCGCCCCGATCGCAGATCGCACCGCCAGCTCCTGCTGCCGCGCCGTGCCTCGAGCCAGAAGCAAGATCGAGACGTTCGCGCAACCGATGACCAGCAGCAGGCCCACTGCCCCAAATAGCAAGAATAGGGAATGACCGAGATGCTCCATGAATTGGTCGTTGAGCCCCTTCACATGCACGCGAAACTTCTTTGGAAAGTGGTTTGGAGCTTCCTTGGCAAACTGCTCGAGCAGCGGCTGCAACTCAGCGTTGGCCGCTTCATGCGTTACTCCAGGCCTTAGCCGGATCGTCGGCGCATAGGCATCGTTCGCGCCGCCCGGCAGCTTCAGCGGAAGGTAGACGTCGGCATCATTCCAGGTAAACCGCGACGGCATCACCCCTACGATCGTGTAGGTTTTGTGAACCAGTTGAATCTTGTGCCCTACCACTTCAGGATCGCCACTAAAGTGCCGCTGCCAAAATGAATAACTCAAAACTGCCACCGGTTCCGGGTCCTGTCCTTCCAGCGCATCCGAAGGAAGGAAAGTCCGTCCCAGCAGCGCCGGAACTCCAAAATGAATGAACGCGTTCGCGGTCATGTTGACCGAAGGCACGTCTTCAGGAAGTTCCTCATCCGTGGTGGTGAGGTTCCACGTTCCCCACGTTGCGGCGATGCTCTCAATACACTTGGCCTGGCCCACCAACTTGAGTTGCGAGCCGCTGAGCTCCACCCACCAATCGTCTCCCTTCTCGTTCAACAACACGAGATGGACCATGCGATCCGCGGCCTTATAGGGATACGGATTCACCAGGAGGGCATAAATGACACTGAAAACCGCTGTCGTTGCCCCAATCCCAAGCGCAAGCGACAAAATCGCCGTCAGCGCCAGCCCCGGCCGCTTGCTCCACTCGCGATAAGAGAACCGCAAATCTTGGAAGAGAGTTCGCATCGAACGCTCCTTGCGCTATGAGATTGAAGCGAGAGCTTGGCCAGACGGCTCATTAGACGATGCCAAGTAGGTGGAAGTCATGCCGTCAGCGTCATACTCCGGCTCTTTTCTTGCTCTTGACCCTGCGCCCCGTCCCGGATGCCAGCTTCTGTTCGTGTGTCCGTTCCTGCAAATCCGTCCCAAGACCGAACACTCTCGTCGAAGCCATCCAGCAGCACTGCTCCAGTGCCGCCACTCATGGATACGTCGATCCGCCGTCATGGTTCCGTGGGAGGTACTCGATTACCTGAATCATGCGCGCGGCTCCTATCCATAAAAAAAAGGGGGCCGACAGTGAGCCGGCCCCCTAATCTTACGTGTGCTAATCCGCAGCTAATCGTGAAGAGGTTTTAGTTTCGCGATAACTTTTTGTGCCTCTGCAGGATCCACCTGCAACAGCCTTCCGCCTCCGCGCCAGGTTCCTGTCAGGATTACCATTTGCACGTACGTCGTCTCACCTGGCACCGTTTCGATCACTGTTGCTGGCTCGTTTTTGGCGCTGGATTGCAACTGGTGCTTGCCCGGCTCGGCATGCACGGAAAACCAGCGGCCATTGGCCAGCCGATCCACTTCTTTGCCGTCCACAAAGATGGAAGGTTTCAGGGCCGATCCGGTAAAGTGACCTTCCCTGAAGAACACAATCGTCGAATCCTTAGCTTTGTCACCATCAGCTGTGGTTGGATGAGCCGGCGCGGGTGCTGCGTCCGCCGGTGGCTGTGCCGGCGGAATCCCTTGCGCCTTCAAGGAACTCGCGGGGATAACTATAGCAAGTGCGAACATAAGAGCCGGAGCAATGTAGTTTTTTCGCATGCAGTCTCCAAATGGAAAGTTTGTGGACTTCACCTTGGAGTTTAGTGGAAACAAGCGTCTTGAAAACGTGGTTCCCTGGGCTTCAATGTCCAATTGGGCACCACTTGGACTCATAAGTAAGGAGCGCTCGATGTCCACCAGCCAAGACAACTATCGTGGTTCTTCGTTCAACACCTTGTCCAGCGACGCGGCAACCCGGTAGACGGGGCCATTCCAAAACTCCGGTGTGGGTTCGTCGCCCCAGCGTGAGTGCGGCGGATAGAGAACCGCTTCGTCCCAATGGAAACCGTTTTTCGTGCAGCAATTGGGTCCAGGCGTTCCCGGTTTCTGTTTCGCCATTCGAGCGAGTTGCTCCGCGATAAGGTGGTCAGGGTCCCAAAACTGCCGCGCTCTCCGATCAGGAATCCGCCCCAAAACCCTGGCACTCGGTCGCCTCCAGTCGGTTGGCAGTATCGGTTCCCAAACCACCAGCACCAGCATCTTTCGATCTGCGTACCGCACGAGGAGTTGCTCTGCTGCGGAAGACCCCCGCAGACAAGCGGGTCAAGTCGGCGACAGCAACAAGACCATCCGTGGAACCTCCGCTTCGCGGTCGAACGCCGCTGCGAACTCATTTAACCCCGCATTCGAAAGCACTGTAAGCGGTTCCTGGCCCGTCGGCACCGAAGTCGGACCCCATAGATAAGCGGCTGCTAACACCAAAAAGACCGCAATACCCGCAAGGAAGATCACCCACTTCTTCATTTCCATGCTCCGCCCAGGTGGTCCGCAATCAATGCCGCAATCTCCTGAGGAAACAGGATCATCCCCAGCACCACCACAACAGCCGTCCAAAGCAAAACTGTGCCCGCCCATCTCCCGCGGAGCCCGCATTGCTTTGCGCGGCGTTGCTGCCAAAACCCGAAGCCAATCAATACAACCGATAGGCCTAAAAGCCAGGGTCGCAAGGTGGTGAAAAAAGCGCTCGCGGCCCCGGCTCCAATGGCTGCGGCAAATCCAATAGGCAGGCAACAACTAATGGTCGCGACCGAACTGACGATCGCCCCTACTGACACCGAAATCCCTGTCCCCTGTTTCACGATCGTTTTCCTTGCTTGGCTTCCACTATCGCTCGATGAACCATCTCGGCATGTGGGAGACCGACCTGCTTCGATCCCGGGTATAGGCGGCAACTCAGAGCGAAACTCTCTGTAGCCTCCGTTTCCCCCGCAACGTCGCGCCCATTCACTCGAATGGTAGGAGAGCCAACGAACTTCAGCTCTCTGGCCATTTCGTCGTCTCGCACCAGCACTTCATGGACGTCCGCTGCAGCGCCTTCTGCCGCCAGAACATCATTCACGAGCCTCACGGCCGCAGGGTGAGACGGGCATTTCGCCACATACAAGACTTCCACTTTCATTTTGCGCTTTCCGTTTCCTTTCGCCTTCTGTCTCTCAAAATCGGGCAATGCGCGTCGGGCCTGCGGAGCTCTCTGTTGCAACTGCGCAGAGCCACGCGCAACTCGTGCTCCAATTTTTCCAGATCGTGAAGCTTCCTTTGGACGTCTGCCAGCTTTTTTTTAAGCCGCCGCTGCACCGGGGCGCAAGGCTGCACACGATCCCCTCGCAGCCGCTGGAGCCCTCGAATCTCGCTTAGTTTGAATCCCAGCCCTTGCACCCGACGCACAAAGGCCAGCGTCTCAACGTCGGTTTCCGAGTATCGCCGGAAGCCGCCTTCTGTCCTGGGCGCGCGCGGGAGCAAACCGTTGCGTTCGTAAAAACGGATCGCGTCCACGCTAAGACCAATCCTTTTGGCGATGATGCCGATTTGCATGACTTCGGCTCCTCTCGAAAAAGCTACACCCTGGAGTATAGTCCAGAGTCAAGTCCTTTTTCTTAGTCACGTTGCGAATGAGCGCAAAAGTTGATCGCTCTTCACTCAGATGTTGTCTTCATAACCCCAAGATTCCCTTCGACTTATTTTTTATCGTTCGAAACTTGACAAATAGATGACGATATGATATAGGAAATATCATCAGGCTTTCTGCCTGATGCCATATGCTCGCCCGCACTGCTCCTTTGACCTCATCCCTACTCCTCCGTTCCGCTGACGCCGCTCCATTGCAACTATCACTGCAAATTTGCACGTTTGTTTTCAACAACTTCCAGGATGCTCCTCCCGCAACCCCTTTCCTTTCATGTTCTTGCATTGTTGCCCGGGGATGGCCATACCCCCTGCAGCAAAAACCCTCCAGTAAAATGCTCTCGTCCTCTGCGTTCTTCCGATCTCATTCGCGGAATCCGCGGCCTACAAAGTTCCGTATATTCTTCCAAGTTCCGTATCCTCTAAGTCCTTTGTTTGCCACTCTTACAAAAACTGCCGGGGTGTACCTAGTTTCTTCCCATTCTGGAACTCTCCGTGGCCGGCGCATGCAGTTTCTTTCAACCACATCGCTGTGCCTCTGCGTCTTACTTTTCCTACTTCTGCTTTCTGCCCCCTGCTTTCTTCCTTTAAAATCCTTCCCATGCCCAAAACCTATCTCCAAGCCGCTGTCGAGATCGCACAGGAAGCCGGCAAGATCCTCATGGAGGAATTCTCCCGCCCGCTCGACATTCGCTACAAAGGCGACGAAGTGGACATCGTCACCCAGGCCGACAAACGCTCCGAGCAATTCATCGTTTCCCGCATCAACGACTATTTCCCCGGCCACGCCATCACCGCCGAAGAGGGCACCGGTCAGGACACCGCTTCCGAGTTTCGCTGGCACGTCGATCCCCTCGACGGCACTACGAATTTCGCCCACCACTACCCGTGTTTCTGCGTTTCCATCGCGCTCGCTCAGCGCGACACGCTCCTCGCCGCCGCGGTTTTCAACCCTTTTTACAACGAGCTGTACACCGCCGCGCGCAGCGAAGGTGCCATGTGCAACGGCAAGAAAATCGCCGTCTCCAAAGTCGCCACACTTTCCACAAGCCTGCTCTGCACCGGTTTTCCCACGCGCAACCGCAAGCTCAGCCCCAATCTTCAGTATTACGGCGAATTCACCAAGCGCTCGCACGGCGTCCGCCGCGACGGCTCCGCCGCCCTCGATCTTTCGTGCGTCGCTTCCGGCCGCTTCGACGGCTTCTGGGAATTCGGTCTCAACAAATGGGACGTCGCTGCAGGCATTCTCCTCATCGAAGAAGCCGGCGGCAGAGTCAGCGACTTCGAGGGCCAGCCGTATCAGCTCGGCGGGCCTGTCATTCTCGCCACCAACGGCCTCATCCACGAAGAAACCCGCAAAGTCGCGCTCGAAATCTCCCGCCGCGCCAAACCGTTGGAGAGCGTTTCATAATCAGGAGCCAGAGAAACGGAGTAAGGACTCGCAGCCCTTTGAAATGAGAATGAAAAGTTCTTATGCCACCAGGAGGCAACACTAACCACAACTTCACAGCGCACTTATGATTTCCTTACGCCGCGCAGGCTAGCATCTTGGAGCATCAATCCAAGGAAAAAATGCGCGACCAAACTTACGAAAGAACAATCGTGTGCGTGTTCATGACAGCGTTCTGCCTCTGCGCGATTCCCCAGAGCGTTTTGGGCGATGACAAGGCAGCAGCCCGGAACCCGAGTAGTGAAGCTTCGCAGGAAGCGCAGTCACAAACTGCGGAGCAGTCTTCGACGCCGGCACAAGCGCCACAGTCTTTGTGGAAGTACAACGGCTTCCTGGATGCCGGATACTCGCTGGACTTCAATCATCCGGCGAATAATCTATTTCGCGATCGCGGCACAACGTTCCGCGTCGATGAAGTGGATGTGAACATGGCCGGCGCCGGAGTGAAGAAGGATGCCACGCAGGATTCGCGCTGGGGAATGGAATTCAGCGTTCAAGGCGGGAAAGATTCTGCCAACTTCGGATTCTCCGCCACGGCGCCCAACTTGTATGGCTCAGACGCGCTGCGCCATTTTGGAGCCGCAAACGTTTCCTATCTCGCGCCCGTTGGCAATGGCTTGACCGTTCAGGGAGGGCTCTTCAGCAGTCTCATTGGCTACGATTCGCTCTACGCCAAGGAGAATTTCAATTACACGCGTCCCTGGGGAGCCGACTACACGCCGTATCTGATGTTTGGACTGAATGCGAGCTATCCGCTCAGCAAGAGAGTCACGGTAACGGGATTCGCCATCAATGATTACTTTCATCTCGCACATCCCAACAACGTCCCGAGTTTCGGCGGACAACTCGCTTACAGCGCGACGGAACACCTGAACTTCAAGGAAACGATACTCTACGGCCCGCACCAGTCAGATACATCCTTGGAATTCTGGAGATTCTTCTCGGACAGCATTTTGGAGTGGAAGATAGATAAATTCAGAACGGCGTTTGAATATCAGATCGGAACCGAAAAAGTGAATGTTGCAGGGACCCCGCGCGCGCTGTGTATGTCCGCGCAATTGCCGTTTCATCGAGTGATTGCCGGGCCGTGGAGCGCCACGGTGCGTCCGGAATTTGCGTGGGACCGCGATGGGCGCTGGACTGGCTCGAAACAGACCATCAAAGCCGTGACCACGACGCTGGAGTATCGCGTGCCCTATTGGAAGACGAACACCATCGCGCGGCTCGAGTATCGCCTTGACGATTCACGTGGCTCAGGAGGCGGCTTTTTCCGAGGCGCGGAAATCTCGTCGGGGCTGACGGCGTTGGTGCCGACGCAGCAATTACTGGCCGTCGGACTGATTTTTACTTTTGATTCGCGTTGAAAAGAAGAAAGATTTTAACCCAGAGGGCCGCAGAGACGCAGAGATCACAGAGAGGAGTCGGAAGGAAAAGGTATTGCGTCCTTAAAAAGTTGCGGCGACCCTTAAGTATCCAGGTACCACGGAACGTTGATGACGATGATGCGCTGGTTGCCGCGGAGCAAGAGAAGGGTCTTCAGGACCGAAGCCCGTTTGTTGTGGAACAGATGGTGATACCAATGGCGCTCGACGAGCTCGGGAATCAGAACTGCAATCTGTTGATTCGGATTCTCGCGCTCGGCTTGGAGAACGTAATCCACAATCGGGCCGAGCACTAACCGATAGGGCGAAGGCAAAACAATCAACTCCGGTGCCGCCACTCCGGCCTCCATCGCGGGTTGCTCGACGAAGCGGCACCATTCGTCGTGAAGAATCTCCGAACCTTCTCCCGAATCCACATGAACGGCGCGAACATGCGGAGAAATCTTCAGGGCGAAGCGCAGGGCTTTCTTGACGATGCGATTCCATTCCTGCACCGGCACAATCACCAGTGGAGGCGTGACATCATCCATCTCGAGCGGGGTCGGGCTGCGAACCTCCAGGAAGACTGCGTGGTAGTGGCGGCGGACCAGGCCCATAGCAATGAGTAGTGTGGGGATCAGCAGCACCGTGATCCACGCGCCTTCAACAAATTTCGCAACGAGAACGACGAGCAAAGTGATTCCGGTGGCGAATGCGCCCAGGCCGTTGATCAACATGCTTCCCTTGGCGCCTTTTCCGCCCACGCGACGCCAGTGACCCACCATCCCGGCCTGCGAAAGCGTGAACGCGAGAAACGCGCCAACGGCATAAAGAGGAATCAACCGATCCGTGATGCCGCCAAAAATGATGAGCAGCAATCCAGCGACAACTGCGAGGCTGAGAATCCCTTGCGTGTACACCAGCCGGCGGCCGCGCGTAGCGAAAGAGTGCGGCAGATAATTGTTTTGCGCGATGGCGCGGCAAAGCCGGGGAAAATCCGCGAAAGCGGTATTCGCAGAGAGCGCCAGAACAATCAGGATGGAACCCATGGCCGTGTAATAAAAAATGCCTTTACCGGTGACCGCGGCGAGAAGAATGGAAAGCACGCTTTGATAACCAGGGCGAGTCGGGTCCGTCGCGGAGACTCCGTAAACGTGGACGAGGTAGGCGATCCCGGCCAGGAGCACCATCAAAAGACCAATGATTACCGTGAGTGTGCGCCGTGCGGTAGTGACGACAGGTTCGCGAAAGGCTTTCACGCCATTGCTTACGGCTTCGACTCCGGTCATGGCCGTGCAACCGCTGGCAAACGCCTGGAGAATGATCCAAGCACCCGGAAGCGCCGCGGCCTGCGAAAGGGGAGGAGGTGCTTCAACCGGGACAGGGTGGCCCCCCGAAAGGAACGTTTTGAGCAAGCCGATGACGATCGCCGCGAGCAAGGTTCCCACGAATAAATAAGTGGGAGCCATGAAGATGACGCCGGTATCGCGCATGCCGCGAAGATTGATGAGCGTGATGAGCACCAGGATTCCAAGGCAAATGGACAAGGTGTGGGGTTGCAGGCTGGGCGCCGCTGAGACGAGCGCTCCTACGCCGGCGGAAATGCCGACGGCAACGGTGAGCACGTAATCAATCATCAGCGCCGCCGCGGCCAGAAGTCCGGCGGTAACGCCAAGGTTCTGCCGCGCCACGGTGTAGGAGCCTCCGCCGCCGGGATACGCCGCGATGGTTTGGCGATAAGAAAAATAAACGATGGCCAGCAGGATGATGATGCTCATGCTGATGGGAATCATGTAAGCGATTCCCGCCGCGCCAAGAGGAATCAGCAGCGTGAGCGCGGCTTCGGGGCCGTAAGCCGCGGAGCTCAGCGCGTCCAGGCCAAAAATGGGGATGCCCGCGGACGTGCCGATGCACTCGGCGCGCGCCTGGTCCGAAGCGAGCGGCTTGCCGATGAGCAAATCGAGTAGAGACATGCGGGCATTGTCCTATAACTTGGCGGAGTTACAGAAAACGAATTTGCGCCGGTTGCCCGAAAATATGAAGAGGGATTCCTCGACTCCGCAGGCTGACGCCGCAGGAGCGGAGCGGAAGAAAAAGTCGGCCTGCTTCGCTCGGAATGACTGGGTGTTTTGCGGCCAATTGGAGATAGAGGTTTTCTCACAATCTGCGCGTCATTCGTAGCGGAGGGCGACCATGGGGTCGACGCGCATGGCGCGGCGGGCGGGAATGTAGCAGGCGACGAAAGCGACGGCGCTGAGGAGTAACGCCACGCCTGCGAAGGTTAGTGGGTCGACAGCGGTGAGGCCGAAAAGCAGGCTGGTCATGAGGCGCGTGAGAGCCAGGGCTGCCAGGATGCCGAGGAGTTCGCCTGTGAGCGCGAGTTTCGCGGCGTGCAGCACGATGATGCGCAGGATATCCAGGTGTTCCGCGCCAAGAGCAACGCGGATGCCCATCTCGCGAGTTCGCTGCGTGACGGAATAAGAAACGACGCCGTAAATTCCCGAGGCTGCGAGCAACAAGGCAACGCACGCAAAAACGCCGAGGAGAACGAAGTAGAGGCGGCGGCGCTCGAGCGATTGCGAAAGAATGTGGTCCATGGTCTGAATCTGCGAGACCGGCTGATCTTTGTCTACCGACCAGATGCGGTCCTTCACCGCGGAAACCATCAGAAGCGGGTCGCCTTCGGTGCGAACGACCATGGAATTGAAGACCAGGCCAAACTGATGGTAAGGCCAATAAATCATCGGGCCCACCGGCTCGTCGAGCCCATTGGTTTTGACGTCTCCGACAACGCCGATAATTTCTCCTGTCAGCGGCGGACCCCAATCTTTCATGGTGATGCGCTGGCCGAGCGGATTTTCGTTGGGCCAAAACGCTCGAGCGAGAGTTTGGTTGATGACAACAACACGAGCGGAAGAGGCGTTGTCGTGCTCGGTGAAAACACGTCCGGCGACTAGCGGAATACCCATGGTGGAAAAATATTGGGAATCGGCAACACGGATATCCGCGCCGGGCTCATCTCCCAGAGGTGGGGCGGGACGGCCTTCGATCACGAACTCCGTGCTGGGGCCACCCGTGATCGGCAAAGCGTTCACCAATCCAGCTGACCGGACGCCAGGCAACGGCCGAATTCTTTCCAGCATTTCATGCAGAATGATGGCGACTTTCGAATCCCTCTCCGGATACTGCACTGGCGAGAGGAAAACTTGAAAGGTTAGGAGATGGTCCGGATTGAAACCTGGATTGACGCCCAAGACGTGAAGCAGGCTGCCGCCCAGCAAGCCAGCGCCGGCAAGCAAGATGGTCGCGAAACCAAACTGGAGGACCGTGAGCGCGTTGCTCGAGAGGCGGCGCTTTGCTCCAGCCGTTTCCGAACGGCCTTCCTTCAATGGGGCGTTCAAGTTGAGTTTCGATCCGGCAAGGGCAGGCGCGAGGCCAAAAAACAAACCGGAAAGAATCGAAATGGCAAACGAGAAGGCGAAGACGCGCCAGTCGAGATGGATTTCGCCGAAACGCGGCAAGTTTTGACTGTTTTGAGCGCGAATGAAGCTGAGTCCTGCTTCGGCTAAGAGCAGCCCTGATGCTCCACCCAGGAGCGACATGAGTACGCTCTCCGTCAGCAAAAGCGTAATGAGGCGACCGCGGCTGGCGCCCAGCGCAAGACGAACGGCAATTTCCTTGCTCCGGGCCGCCGCGCGGGCAAGTAGGAGGTTGGCTACGTTGGCACAAGCGATGACGAGGAGCAATCCAACGGCAAAAAACAGAATTACGAGAGCGGGCCGGACTGGAGCCGTGAGACTTTTCTGCAAGGTGACGGCGGTGAGGGACAAGGAGGGATCGTCAACGCCGGGATTCCTCGCTTCGACACTCTTCGCGAGGGCGGTCAGTTCACCACTCACAGCGCCAATGGATTGACCTTGACTAGCATCGGCGAGCACGGTGAGCAAGTGCGCGCGACGATTGTTGTGAAACTCGCCTCCGGGAACGAGCGGACACCAAATTTCGGACTGGGCGGGATAATCGAATCCGGGTGGCATCACGCCGATGACCCTGTAAGGTTCCGCATTCACAATGAGCTTTTGCCCCAGGATGTTGGAGTCGGAGCCAAAGCGGCTCTGCCAAAACGCGTGACTCAGAACCACGACGCGGTTATCGCCGCCGGGCTGATCGTCTTGGGGAAGAATGGTCCTGCCGAGCATTGGGACACTGCCCAAAGCGGCGAAGAAGTTGCCGGAGACGAGAGAGCCTGCAATCTGAACGGGCTCGGATCCGCCTGTAATGTTGAAAATCCATTCGCGGTAGGCGGCGACGTTTTCCATCGTTTTTGCTTCACGCTGGAGATCGAGAAAGGTCGCGTAGGTCACACTTGCGCCGGAAGCGCCGGGATGGGTCTCGTCGACTCGCAACAATCGAGCGCTGTTTTTGTAAGGCAGGGGCCGCAAGAGGACGCTGTTGACCACGGAGAAGATGGCGGTGGTTGCGCCCAAGCCGAAGGCTAATGTCAGTATGGCGATGGCGGTGAAGCCGACAGACTTGCGGAGCATGCGAGAAGCGAAACGTAGATCCTGGAGCAGGATCTCGAGGAAGGGAAGCGCGCGGGCCTCACGATGCCGCTCTTTGGCCTGTTGAGGGCCGCCGAAACGGAGGAGGGCCTGGCGGCGAGCTTCGGCGAGAGAGAGGCCGCGCTGGAGATTTTCGTCAATGGCGAATTGCAGGTGAGAAGAGATTTCGGCGTCGAGGTCGCGGTCGAGTTCGGTGCGACGGAAGAAGAATCGTAGTCGATGAAATGATTGGCGGGGCCAGACGATCATGGGCGGAACTCCTTCCCTTTGAGCATGACTTCCACGGACGAGAGCATAGTCATTCGTAGCGGAGAGCGACCATCGGATCGACGCGCATAGCGCGACGGGCGGGGATGTAACATGCAGCCAGCGCGACGAAGGCGAGCAGGAGCGCCACGGCCGTAAATGTTGCCGCGTCGGTGGAACCGATGCCGTAAATCATGCTGCTCATTAATCGGGTTAATGCGAGTGCCGCGGACAGGCCAAGCAGCAAACCAAGCGCCGCCAAACGAAAGCCATGCCGCAGAACGAGGCGCAGGACGTCGTTGCTCTTTGCGCCGAGCGCGATGCGGATGCCGATTTCGCGCGTGCGCTGCGTGATGCTGTAGGCCATCACGCCGTAGATTCCGACGGCTGCGAGAATCAGCGCGAGCGTGGCGAAGAGCGCGAAAAGCAGGAGGTTCAGTCGTTGGGAAGCGATGGAGAGGGAGCGCACTTCTTCCATCGTGCGAACGCGTGTGACGGCCAAATCTTTGTCCACGTCCCAAATCGCACTCCGAACGGAAGCTGCAACCGTGAGAGGATCTCCGGCGGAGCGTACAACCCAATCGCGCAAGATGCCTCCTGCGTCAGGAAACTGTGTGATGGGGAAATAAATTGTCGGACGAGGAGGAGTCAGGGGATCAAACTCACGGATATCACCGACCACGCCCGCGATGGTCAGCCAGGGATCGTCGGACGCGCCCTGGCGGATGCGTTTGCCGAGAGGGTCTTCGTTGGGCCAATAAGTCTTGGCCATTGCTTCGTTGATGAGAATGACGAGTTGAGTTTCGGGAGTATCGCTCCAGGAAAAATCTCTTCCCGCGAGCAAAGGAATGCGCATAGTCGCAAAGTATCCCGGAGCCACCACGTCATAACCAGCCATAGGGATTTGTCCCGGTGCGATGGGCGGGCGGCCTTCGATGGTGAAGCCTTTGCTTCCGCGGACAAACGTGAGCGGGACGAAGGTGACTGCGGCCGCAGAATTCACGCTGGGGAGCGTGTCGATCCGTTCGATTGCTTGCCGGTAGAAAGCGGCGCGCTGAGGCAAGGTGGAATATTTCTGGCCGCGTGGAATCGCACGAAAGGTGAGTATCCCTTGAGGTTGAAATCCGAGCGGGGCTTGTTCGATACGCAGAAAACTTCGGAGCAGAAGACCAGCGCCGATTACGACTACAACGCCCAGGGCCGTTTCGAGGACGACGAGAAGGTTGCGAATCCGCAGGCGAGATCCGGCGGCGGATTCGCGAGCGCCTGCTTTTAGGGTTCCGTGAACATTTCCGCGGTCGGTCTGGAGCGCGGGCGCGAGTCCGGCAAGGAGTCCGGCAAGGAGTCCGGCAAGGATCGCTATGCCTGCGCTGAAAATCAGCACGGGCGCGCTAAGAGCGAACTCGTCGGTGCGCGGGAGGCGCGAGGCGGCCAAGACCCTGAGAGCGATTACGCCCCAACGAGCGAGGAGCAGACCCAAAGCGCATCCGCATAGCGCCAAAAGAGTGCTTTCGGTAAGGACCTGACGGAAAAGCCTGAGGCGGCTAGCACCCAACGCCAAGCGTATAGCGATTTCTCGTTGCCGTGTCGATGCGCGAGCGAGGACTAGACTCGCGACGTTGGCGCAAACGATCAGAAGAACAAGACCTACTGCGCCCCAAAGAACGAAAAGCGTAGGACGAACGGGGCCAGCGAGATCTTCGTGAAGCGGGACGAGACGGACAGTCTGGCCGGTGTTCGACTGAGGATAAAGCTCCGTGAGATGTTTTGCGATTACAGACATCTGTGCCTGCGCCTGCTGTAGAGTCACGTCAGGTTTCAATCGGGCAAACACCTCGAGATAGTGGCTTCCGTGATTGTCCCGTTCGGCCGGGTTCAGAGCGAGGGGAACCCACAGTTCGTCGTCGAGATCGGGGAAGTGGAATCTAGGCGGCGCAACGCCGATGACTGCGTAGCTCTCTCCATCAAGGAGAAGTTTTTGTCCCAGGACTTGTGGATCGGAACCAAAGCGGCTCTTCCATAAGCTATCGCTCATAACTACGACATGCGAGGCGGCGGGAAGATCCTCTTCCGTGGAAAAACTGCGGCCAAGCGAGAGGGTGACTTGCAGAGTCGTAAAAAAGTTTGCCGAGACCAACTCGCCTTCGACGCGCAGGGGCTCGCCGGCGCCCGTGAGGTTGAAGCTCCGGTTGCGATAGTCGGCCATGTTCTCGAAGACCGTGTTTTGGTTCGTCCAGTCTGAAAGATTTCCTGGCGTGACCTCGTTGCGAGGATTCTGATAGCTCGGCAGGTTGACGTTTTCGTAGACCATGACGAGGCGGTCGGGATGAGGATAGGGCAAGGCTTTCAGCAAGACCGCATAAACCACGGAGAAAATCGAGGCGTTCGCGCCGATGCCGAGAGCGAGCGTAAAGACGGCGACGCTGGTGAACCCAGGGGATTTGCGCAACATGCGAGAGGCGAAGCGAAGATCCTGAAAGAGCGTGTCGAGGAATGGGAGACTGCGGACTTCGCGATGTTGTTCTTTGGCTTGCTGTGGGCCGCCGAAGCGGAGAAGGGCCTGGCGGCGAGCTTCGGCGAGAGAGAGGCCGCGCTGGAGATTTTCTTCGATGGCGAGGTGCAGATGCGAGGAGATTTCTGCATCCAAGTCGCCGTCGAGTTGCGCGCGCCGGAAGAAGGACCGCACGCGGTAAAAGAATTGGCGAATTGAAGTGATCATTTGCTTGCTCACTCGTAGCGCAAGGCGACCATGGGGTCTACTTTTGTCGCGCGTCGCGCTGGAATGTAGCAAGCCAACAGAGCGGCTCCCACGAGGAGCAGGATCACAACGGCGAACGTCAGCGGATCGCTGGCGGTGACGCCAAAGAGCAGTGATTGCAGAAAGCGCGTGAGCACCAGTGAACAGGCTAGCCCGATAATGACGCCAGTGAGTATCGTGCGAACTCCCTGGCCCAGAATCATCGCGAGGACCTGACGTGAGCCGGCGCCGAGAGCCACACGCACGCCAATTTCGCGCGTGCGGCGGCTGACGAAATAGGCCATCACGCCATAGACGCCCGCGGTAGCGAGCAGAAGCGCTGCAATTCCGAAGAAGCCAGTGAGAATGACATTAAACCGGCGCGAACCGAGCGAAGCGGAATAGATTTGCGGGAAGGTACGGAATCGCGTGGGAATATCCGGATTGAGGGCATGAAGAATCCGGCGCGCTTCCGATGTGACCATTTGGGTGTCGGCACCGCTGAGCATAGTTATGGTAATCGCCGAGCGTGGGCGCTGGAACAGATTGACGTAAACGGTGGGACGCGGCGGCAAATCGAGGCTGTAATTGTGAACGTCGCCGACCACACCGACGATGGTGAGCAAGCGCAAGTCGCCGTCCATGTTGCCGAACTCGACGGTGTGGCCGATGGGGTCCTGACCGGGCCAGCGTTCGCGGGCAAGGGACTCGCTGATAACGGCGACGTGCGGAGAATCGGGACCATCATGGTCATCAAAGATGCGGCCGCGAATCAGAGGAATCTGCAGAACCTGGAAGTAACCGGCGGTAACGACGCCGAAATCGGCCGTCCCCAGGCGTTCCTTTTGTTGAGCAAGCGCAGCCAAGTCGTTGGGGTTCTTGGGGATTTCGTTCGGCGCCATAAGCATAAACTGGCCATCGGGAAGGCCGCCGCCCTCGTCCAGCGGCAGGCCGCTCGTCGCGCCCGCATTGCGCACTCCAGGAATCTGCTTGAGGCGGTCAATCAAGTTTGAGAAGAAAATGGCCTGACCTGCCTTCGCTTTCACATCGGACCAATCTGCCCAGGGAAGTGAAACGTCCATGGCGATAATTTTGTCCACGCGGAAGCCGGGATCGAGTTCGAGCACTTTGAGCAAGCTGCGACCGAGCAAACCCGCGCCGATGACGAGAACGAGCGTGACGGCAATTTGCCCCGCGACGATGGCCTGGCCAATGCGCTGGCTGCTTTGTGAGCCGGCTTGGCCGCGCCCGCCTTCTTCCAGGCTTCTGCGCAAATCGCCGGATGTGCCACGCACGGCAGTGAACGCCCCGAGTCCGGCGGCTACTGCCGTGGCCAGCAAGAGCGCAAAAGCAAGAACCGGAATGCTGATGGAAACGCTGTCCAGCCGCGGCAGATTTTCCGGCGCAAAGCCGATTAAGGCAGCGATACCTAAGTAAGCGCCGAGAACACCAAAGCCGCCACCGAGGAGAGAGAGCACGAACGCTTCGGTGAGAAATTGACGGATCAAGCGCCCACGGGCTGCTCCGAGGGCGCTGCGAACCGCAAGCTCGCGTTCTCGAACCGAAGCTTGCGCGAGCAGCAAGTTGGCGACATTGGCGCACGCAACCAGGAGCAGGAATCCCACCGCGCCGAGAAGGATAAACAGCGGCGAGCGAACCGCGATAGTCATCGAGTCCTGAAGAGGGACGACAGCCGCGTCTTTGAGAAGATAATCGCCTTGCTCACTGGAAGTTTCATGAATGCGACGCGCAATGGCGCTGATATCGCCACTGGCTTGCTGAACTGTCAGGGCGTCACGAAGGCGCCCGACGGCAAGATAGTTGTGCGAGGTACGGCTGGTGTTTTCCCCGTCCAGGTCGGCAGGGAGCCATAAGGCTGTGTCCCGCGGGAACGAGAATCCAGCCGGAAGGACGCCGATCACGGAATAGACGGTATTGCCAATCCGCAAATGCGCCTGCGAAAGGTCCGGCGGCGAACCAAGGTACTCCTTCCAGTATCCGTAGCCGGCGAGAGCGACCGGGGCGGCGCCTTTTTTGTTGTCGTCGGCGGTGAAGTCCCGGCCGAGAATTGGCTGAACGCGAAACACCTTGAAGAAGTCCGGTGTGACCCATGCAGTCACGGCGCGCGTCGGCTGCGAGGTTCCGGAAACAGACGCGGTGTTGGAATTGTATTTTGCGATGGACTCGAAGCTGTGGTTTTGATCACGAAAATCGTCGAAGTTCGGGTCGGCGAGGTGAGACCACGCGCCATGGTTGTTGACCTCGTAGATGGCCATGAGGCGGTTCGGTTGATTGTAGGGCAGAGGTTGGAGGAGGACTCCATAGACCACACTGAAAATGGCGGTGGTTGCGCCAATGCCGAGCGCTAAAGTAAGAACGGAAATGGCGGTGAAGCCTGGAGATTTGCGCAGCGTGCGGAAAGCGAAGCGGAGGTCCTGGAGCAGGGTTTCTAGGAACGGAAGGCTGCGAGCTTCGCGGTGCTGCTCCTTCGCTTGTTGTGGGCCGCCGAAGCGGACCAGTGCCTGCCGGCGCGCTTCTTCGGGCGAGAGGCCGCGCTGGAGATTTTCTTCAATCGCGAGTTCCAGATGCGACGACATTTCTGCGTCGATGTCGCGGTCGAGTTGAGCGCTGCGAAAGAGAGAGCGTAGGCGATATAGGAATTGGCGAAGAGGTGTAGTCATTGGTGGTCACTTCCTTGTTTGCTGAACGGGATGATATTCATTGGCATAGTTATTCGTAACGAAGAGCTGTCATGGGATCGACGCGAAGCGCGCGACGCGCAGGAAAATAGGCTGCGACGAGCGCGACGATAAGCAACATTCCTGCGAGCGATGCCAAAATCGGCAGGCTTACCGAAACAATGCCAAAGACAAAAGCAGCCATGGCTCGGCTGACGGCAAACGAAATCGGTAGACCGATTCCCAGGCCGATGCCCGAGACGGTCAGGGCATGGCGGAATACGAGGCCGAGCACGTCGCGCGGATTTGCGCCCAGGGCGAAGCGAATGCCGAACTCGTGCGTGCGTTGCGCAACGTTTTCGGACAAGATTCCATAAACTCCGATGGAGGAAAGCAAAAGCGCCACGGATCCAAAGATGGCCATCAGCACTCCCATGATGTGGACGATGGCGATGGAGTCCTGCACTTCGGTTTCAAACGTTTTCAATTCGGTGATGGGGATCTCCGGATCGGCCCGAGAGATCGCGGCGCGCGCGGCCGATGCGATTCCCAATGGGTTTGAAGCGGCGCGCAGAACAAATCGAAAGGAACTCCGCGACGACTGAAGATACGGTTGATAGATGACGGGGAAAGTTGCCGGATTCCACCAATTTTGCCGCGCATCACCGACGACGCCCGCAACGGTCATCCAGGGCTCGGCCGAATCCGCAGGACCAAACTTGAATCGTTGCCCCAGAGGATCACTTGCGGGCCAGAAACGATTGGCCATCGTCCGGCTGATGATGGCGACCCTTGCGGCCGCGGCATTGTCGGCCTCGGTGAAGAAGCGTCCCGCGATCAGTGGAATCTTGAGGACAGAGAAGTAGTCTCCACTGATGGTTTGCAAATCCGCGGCAGGCGATTCGCTGGCTTGAAGAGCCGGGCGGCCTTGAATAGTGAACAAAGTCTTGTCGTTGTCCACGTTGCTCGCGGGGAGGTTGGAAGTCAGAGCGGCTGCCGAAACTCCCGGCAGGACAGAGACGCCGCGCAAAGCCGTTTGGAAGAAGTTGCTGCGTTTGGCGCTGTCAGGATAGCTGTTCTCCGGGAGGCTCACTTCGAATTTTAGAACTTGGCCGGGCTGAAACCCTTGATAGGCTTGCGCGAGCCGGTTAAATCCTTGCATGGTCAGTCCAGCGCAGACGAGCAAAATCAACGCGAGCGCGACCTGCGCCGAGACAAGTCCGTTGCGCAAACGTCCGCGAGCCCGCCCAGCTGAGCTGCGCCCGGTTTCTTTAAGAACTGTATTCAGATTGATGTGCCGCAAGTTGAGCGCTGTGACAAATCCAAAGACCAGTCCCAGGAGCAACGAAAGAAGAATCGTAGAAAACAGAACCGTAGAATCCACCCGAATGCCATCCCAGCCGGGAACCCATTTGGTCCAATCGGGCGAAATGCTGTCGTGCAGGATACGCACACTTGAGAAAGACGCGGCAATCGCAACAGCGCCTCCAAGAACCGCGAGAAGCAACATCTCGGAGACCAGGAGACGCGCCAGCCTGCCGCGATTTGCGCCCAGTGCTGCGCGGACGGCTAGCTCTCTTTGCCGCGCAATCATCCGCGCGAAGAGGAGATTCGCAAGATTGGCGCAAGCCAAGAGCAGAACAAACAGAGCGGCGGCCTGGAGCAACAAGAAGAGCGGCAAGCTGTAGATGTAGAGTTCCTTGCGAAGTTGCAGCACATTCAGTGCGCGTCCCGCATTGCTCTTCGGGTACAGTTCTGAAAGCGTACGAGAGAAAGCGTTGAGCGCTTGCGTAACCTGGGCAATGGTGACGCCAGGCTTCAAGCGCGCGAGGGCCCAGAGCGACAATTGTGTGCGGTCGGATTTCTCGCCTGGCGTCAGCGCCAAGGGGACCCATAGTTCCGCGGAAACCGGATAGTCAAAAGCCGGCGACATAATTCCAGTAACCGTGTAATTGCGTCCGTTGAGGCGGACGGTCTTGCCCAGCAGTTGAGGGTCGCCCGCAAACCTGGATTGCCACAAACGGTGGCTCACGATGACAGACTGATCGGCGCCGGGTGTTTCTTGGTCCGAAGAGAAAAGGCGGCCTTGTGCCGGAGCCGCGCCAAGCATCGCAAAAAAGTTTGCCGAAACGCGGCAACCCCATGCCACATCCATTCGGCCTTCGGAAGACAGATTGAAATTCGGACACTGATAAGTGGCGACATCTTCAAACAACTGCG
This sequence comes from Candidatus Acidiferrum sp., assembly GCA_035280045.1. Classification (GTDB taxonomy): domain Bacteria; phylum Acidobacteriota; class Terriglobia; order Acidiferrales; family UBA7541; genus Acidiferrum. The sequence continues at coordinate 59,429 of DATEGP010000011.1, read as the reverse complement.
AGTTCGTCCGAAGATCGGTGACGTCGCCGGCCGAAATCCGGCGAGCATCGGGCCCTTCGTCAATGCCGCGGCTCTCCCACAGAAGAACAAGCGAATCCAGATTGTGGAAGCGATAGGGGTGCAGCAGTAAGGCATTCACCATGCTGAAGATGGCGGTATTCGTGCCAATCCCGAGAGCCAGCGTAAGAACGGCAATCGCCGTGAAGCCGGGCGATTTGCGCAGCATGCGAAAGGAGTAGCGAATGTCTTGAGCCAGCGTTTCAAGGAGCGGGAGGCTCCGGGTTTCGCGGTGTTCTTCCTTTGTTTGTTGCGATCCGCCGAAATGAAGCAACGCCTGGCGGCGCGCCTCAACGGAAGAAAGTCCGCGCCGGAGATTCTCCTCAATGGCGAGTTCCAGGTGAGATGACATTTCCGCCTCGAGCTCGCGGTCGAGTTGGCCGCCGCGAAAGAAAGAACGCATGCGATGCAGCAGTTGCCTGATCCGGTCAATCATGCCTAAGCGCCTCCTTCGTTTGCGGACGCTATATATATGGCGGTGCGCATAGTTACTCGTAACGCAAAGCTACGATGGGATCGACGCTTGTCGCGCGCCAAGCCGGCAGGAAACAGGCGATCAACGAAACGATGGTCAACACCAGGAATGCATAGCCGAAGGCCAGCGGATCGTACGGGCTTACCTTATAAAGGAGATATCCAAGCAGCCGTGTCAGACCCAAGGCAAGCGCTGCGCCTAGAAGAATCCCGCCAAACGTCAAAGCAAGGCCGCGCGAAATGACTAGACGGAAGAGTCCACTAGATTCCGCTCCTAAAGCCATGCGCAGGCCCAACTCGCGCGTGCTTTGCGACACCGTGTACGACATCACACCGTACAGTCCTATGGCCGCGAGCACGAGCGCCAATCCTCCCAAAACTCCGGTCAAGGTAACCGCAACCTTTTGGGCAGACGTGGAGCGATCCACCTGCTCTTGAAGTGAGATCACCTCATATAGAGCCAAGTTTGAATCCATGGCTTTGATCTCTCGCGACAACGCGGCCGCAAAGATCTCAGGCCGCAGCTTGGTCCGAATCGTCAATGCAGCGCTGATGGAGAAATCTTGCCGCCGAGGAACGTAGAAAAACGGTTTGGGTTTTTCACGCATGCTTTGGTATTTGGAAGTCTTCGCGACACCAACGATTTGCAGCCACTTGCCTTTAGCCTGAACGCGTTCGCCGACAGGACTTTTCCCCGGCCAATAGCGCGCGGCCATCGTTTCATTCACGATGGCAACAGGAGCGGAAGTTTCGTTATCGGCGCGAGTGAACTCACGTCCAGACACCAACGGAATCCCGATGGTCGCGAAATAGCCGGGTCCAACTTGGTTGTAATCGGCGGAAGGCTGTTCGTTCGGCGGTGGTTCGTATCCGTCCACCGCAATGGGGGCTGACGAAAAAGTGCCATAACCCAGAGGCGTTTGGCGCGCCAGCGCAGCCGACTCCACGCCAGGAAGGGCTTGTACGCGGTCGATCAGTTCATCCTGAAGGCTTTTTGCGCGCTCAGCGTCGTATCCTGCGGCGACCAAATTCACCGCCGTTACCAATACGCCGTTGGTCGTGAAGCCCGGGCTGTCAGACCGAATTTTTTGCAGGCTCTGCAGAAGCAAGCCGGCGCCCACGAGCAAAATGAAGCAGAGCGACACCTGAACCACGACCAGGCTCGATCGCGCCCAAGATTTACCGCGGCCCCGCGCGACTCCAGCCATTTCCGACCGCAGCGTCCCGGCGAGATCGATTTTGCTGGTTTGAATTGCCGGAACCAGTGCGAACAGCAGCGTCGCAACCAGGCAAACGACCGCGCTCAACGCCATCACGCGCCAGTCCATTTCGCCAGGCAGGTGCATGGCGTTTCCGTTCCGCACCGGCAAGAGCAATACGAGCAAATGACTGCACCAACGCGCGATGAGGAGTCCGCCAGTAGCAGCAATCGCGGCAAGAACTAGCCCTTCGATAAAAAGTTGCTGCAACAGACGTTTCCGTCCTGCACCCACCGCCACGCGGACTGTAATTTCATGTCTTCGCGCGAAAGACCGTACAAGCAGAAGGTTGCCCACGTTGGCGCAGGCAATCAAAAGCACAAAAACCACAACAACGAGCATGGTCTCGAGCGTGGGGAGCAGGGTTCCCGCGTTATTGAACGGTGTTTGCCACAGGGCCCAGAGCTGGACGCCGTGACCGCGGTTGGTTGCCGGATAATCCGCATCCAGGCGCTTCGCCACGGCAGAAACTTCCTGCTGTGCTTGCTCGATGGTGACACCAGGTTTCAGGCGGCCGTAAGCTTCGATCCAGCGCTCGCCGCGATCTTCCAGTTTGTAACTGCCGCCCTCGAACGTGTCTTCCATCGAAGCCGGTACCCAAAACTTCATCGCCCAGCCGACGAATGTCCCGTAAAAGCCTTCGGGCGCGACACCGATAATCGTGTGAATCACGCCGTTCATCCGCTGCGTTTTGCCAATGATTTGTGGATCGCCACCAAAGCGGTCTTTCCATAGCTGGTAACTAATCACCGTCACGGGATGCGCGTCGCGGCCCACATCTTCATTCGGTTCAAACGTGCGCCCGAGAATCGGATGAATCCCCAGCGCATTAAAATAGTTCGAGGAAACGATGCTTCCGGTAACGACCTGGGCCCGGTCGCCAATGCTGAGCGTCGTTCCCATAATCTTGCTGACAAAGAACGCGTCAAACTGCTTGCACTCTCTTTGCAGATCGAGGAAATCGGGCCACGAAAGCCCGGTGCGGTCAGACGAAGTGGTCCCAGTAAGCGCGACCAGCCTTTCCTGATTCGCTACCATTGGGTAGGGCCGAAACAGGAGGCCTTCCATCCAACTGAAGACCGCGGCATTGGCGCCGATACCCAGGGTCAGACAGAAAATCGCCAGGAGCGCGAAGCCGGGACTGCGGCGAAGCATTCGCAATGCGAAGCGAAAATCCTGCAGAAGGGTTTCGAGAAGAGGCAAGCTGCGCGCTTCGCGGTGGTTTTCTTTGGCTTGCTGGGATCCCCCAAAACGCACCAGGGCCTGACGGCGAGCTTCCTCAGGCGAAAGCCCGCGCTTCAGATTTTCTTCGATGGCGAGCTCCAAGTGGGACGACATTTCCACATCGAGATCGCGATCTTGTTCCATCCCTCGAAAGAAAGATCGCACGCGAAGGAACAATTGACGAAGGCGGCTGCTCATTTGTCACCGCTCTCTTCCGGCAGAGCCAGTACGCGGCCCATGACTTCCGAGAGCCGCTGCCAGTACGCCGCGTCCTCTGAAAGCTGTTTGCGTCCGCGTTTGGTGATGGAATAAAACTTGGCTTTGCGGTTGTTAGTGGACGTGCCCCACTCTGCGGAAATCCATCCACGCTGCTGCAAGCGAACGAGAGATGCATAAATTGTGCCTTGGTTCAGGAGGACCGCATTGCCGCTGACCTGTTCGATACGGCGCGCGATGCCATAGCCGTGCAATGTGCCCATGGCCGTAAGCGTCTGAAGAACCATCAGGTCCAGAGTTCCCTGCAGCAAATCGAGCTTCGACTGGGACATTCACCCCTCCTGTGTTATGGCCACAGCAAGGTAGCAGTTTTTGTGTGGGAATGCCACAGGAGTATAGACGAGCGAACTCGCACGTTTGTTTCCTGTTTTTAAGCAATATTTTGGTCGGTAAGAGCCGGCGCTTTACTCGTGGCGCAGGGCGGTGATGGGGTCGACGCGAGAAGCCCGCCAGGCGGGAACATAGCACGCCAGCAGCGAGACGGCGATCATCACAAGGCTAACGAGGACAAAGATGAGCGGGTCGCGCAGGCTCACGCCGTACACCATGCTTTCTAGCACTCGCGTGAGCACGAGGGCCGCCCCGATACCTATGACGACCCCGATCACTACGAGTTTCATTCCTTCGGCCAGGATCAGTCGCAAGACCTCAGAGGAACGGGCGCCGAGCGCAATCCGCACCCCGATCTCTCGTGTTCGGCGCGTGACCAGGAAGGAGATCACGCCATACAGCCCCACACTCGCAAGCAGCAATGCCAAGCCGCCGAAAACGCCAAGCAAGCGCATCATAAAATTGCGGAGCGCGAGCGAGCGCGACATCATCTCTTCCATTGAGCGGATCGCTCCTGTAGGAACCAGCGGATCGACGCCTTCGATCGCTTTCCTCATGGTCTTGCCTAAACCCAGCGGTGCAACGCTCGAACGCAACACGACGCTTCTGGGAAACCACTCCTCCCAGGCTCTCGATCCTTCGAATGACGCTTGCCCTGCCGGAATGAACGCCGTTGGAGGCGTCGGCCGATCGAGGAAAGACCTCACATCCGCCGCCACGCCTACGATTTCGCGCGACACGTCGCCTATGAAAACATGCTCGCCGACGGGACCGCGGCCTGCAAGATACTGTTGCACGAACGCGTCGTTGACCACTACAACTTGGTTGGAGGTAGCTGTATCTGTTTCCAGGATGCCGCGGCCGCGGTGCAGGACAATCCCCATGGCGCGAAAATAATCCGGCGAAGCTTCACGGTAATCGCAGGGCTTCCATTCCGGCTGCTGCTCCCCTGCAATTTTTACTGCGCTGTGCCCGCCGCGCTCGAGAGGCAACCCCGCCGCCACGATGCCAACTGCTTCTACACCAGGCAAGGATCCGATTCTGCGCTCAACATCACGATAGAAAGTCGTGATTTCCGGAGTGGAATGGTACTTCGATCCGTTCAACCAGAATTGCATCGAGACTACGTTGTGGGGATCGAATCCCGGGTTCACGCTCATCAATTTGGCAAATGTCGCAATCATCAGGCCGGCTCCCGTGAGCAGCACGAGCGACAAGGCAAATTCCCCAACCACGAGGCCTTGACGAAGCTTTGTCCGGCCTGCACCAGAAGTTGCTCTGCTCTCACCGGCTTTCAGAACGTCATTGAGACCGGTCCTCGTCGAAAAGATTGCTGGCGCAAGCCCGGAGAGCGAACCAGTCAGAACGGAAATTAAGAGCGTAAAACCGAATGCCCAGCCGTCCAGGTGAATGTCACTCATGCGGGGAAGATCAAAGGGCGCAATTGCCAGCAGCGATCCCAGGCTTGCGCCGGCAAAAGCCAGGCCCAGTGCGCCGCCGGCGAGCCCCATCACAATGCTTTCCGTCAGCAATTGCCGCGAGAGCCGCGCCCGAGTTGCCCCAAGGGCCGCGCGCAGCGCGATTTCTCGCGCTCGCGATCCTCCTTTCGCGAGCAGCAAGCTGGCCACATTGGCGCAAGCAATTAGCAACACAAAACCAATCGCGCCCAGCAGCAAGAGAAGAAAAGGCCGCAAGTCTGCACCGAGCATGAACTGGTAAGGCAAGAAGCTCATGCGCGTCTTTGGCCCTACGTCTCCTGGAAACTCCTTGCGGAATTGTTCTGTAACCAGGTTCATCTGCGCATCGATCTGCGGCTGCGTCAGCCCCCGCTTGAGCCGGGCCAGCACCGCGATGTTTTCTCCGCTTCCTGCTGTTTTCGCCACAAGCGCCAGGGGCACCCATACATCCACCGGAAGTCCCGGGTTTATGTCCGAGTAGCCGCGAGGATCAAATCCGGCGGGCATGACCCCGATCACGGTGTAGGCTTCACCATTGAGCAGCGCTTTCCCGCCAATAGCGGAAAGCTCGCTTCCGAAGCGCCTCTTCCACAGGGCGTGACTCAGAATGGCTACGCGCTGGCCCGGGCCTTGATCTTCTTCAGCAAGAAACTCTCGGCCCGCCGCTGGATGGACGCCCAGCACTTGAAAATAGTCCGCTGACACAGGCGTCCCGCGAACGTGCTCCGAACCGTGCCCTGCCGCTACATTGAATCCCTGATCCGTCCAGCCGGCGATATGCTCGAACACTTGCCCGAATTCGCGAAGGCGCTGGAGTTGTGTTGCAGTCACGTCCATCTCGCCTGATTGTTCCTGGCCTCCCTCGACAAGCTCCATGATCCCATCCGGCTCAGGAAATGGCAGTGGACGAAACAGAACTCCATAAACCACGGTGAAAATGGCCGAGTTGGCGCCTATGCCCAGGGCAAGCGTGAGAACGGCCACTGCGGCGAATCCGGGGGACTTGCGAAGCGTCCGGGAAGTGAAGCGAAGGTCCTGAACGAGAATTTCAAGGAAAGGCAGGCCGCGCCGGTCGCGATAGTTTTCCTTGGTTTGTTCAACCCCACCAAGTTTGAGCAGCGCGTCCCGCCGCGCCGCTTCCGGCGTCATCCCCGCACGAAGGTTGTCTTCGATGTGCAGCTGCAGATGACTCTCCAACTCAGCCGCTAACTCCGCATCGCGCTTTTGTTTGCGAAAAAGGTCAGCGAAACGTCGAATCCAAACGCGGAACAATTTCCGAAGAGCGCTCATGTGGACGGCTCCGTTGCGGACAAAAACTTCGCGAGAATCATTTGCGCCTGCTGCCAATCCCGTTCTTCGCGTTCCAACTGTTTTCGTCCCGCGCGAGTGAGCTTGTAGTATTTCGCTTTGCGATTGTTGTCAGAAACGCCCCACTCAGAATCGATCGAACCTTCCTGCTCGAGTTTTAGCAAAGCGGGGTAGACGGTCCCGTAATTGAGCGACAGCACGCCGCCGCTGATCTGCTCAATGCGCCGCGCGATCCCGTAGCCGTGAAGCGGACCTAGTGTTTCGAGCGTTTTCAAAATCATGAGGGCCAGCGTGCCCTGCCAAACATCCGCCTTGTCGCCCATACGCCTCCTATGGGAAAGCAATACAAACGTACACTCCCCCTATGGGATGTCAATAGGAAGTTCCGAAGTGGAGTACGATTCCGGGCTGGCGAAAGTTCCCGAGACCGCCGATCACTACGAGGCGCGTCATACTTGACGGGGAATGAAGCGCTTCCAGATCAAGCACCCTTTGGGAGGGCGTTTGGGACGTTATTAGCGCCAACGTGCTTCCTTACAAGGGCTTACAGCCACACTTAAAGTAAAACATCAAACTTTGCGGCACAAAGTAGCTTGCGGATCGCCTATCGCAAGTTCTAAACCTTCAACTCCACAAACTCGACCTTGAACGGCGTGCAGCCAAGATTCAAGCGCGCCACTGTGACCGGCAGCTGAAACCGCCGCGGGCCCGCACTTCCTGGATTGATGTACAGCACGCCGTCGCGGACGGATTCTCCGGGCTGATGAGAATGCCCGCTGACAACGACATGAAAACCAGCTGCCGCGGGATTCAAGTCGAGCGCATGGACATCATGAAGAACATAGAGGAGAACTTTACCAGCTTCGGCGACCGCTGTTTCGGGCAAACCGTGCGCCCAGTCCAGCTCGTCAACGTTTCCGCGCACAGCAACAACTGGAGCCAGTTCACCCAGCGCAGTGAGAATTTCCGGCTTGCCCACATCGCCGGCGTGAAGAATCAGCTCCGAAGCACGAAGAGCTTCCAGTGCTTGCGGACGCAGCAACCCGTGAGTGTCTGAAATCAGACCAATGTAGGTCGGCGAAGCGTGCACGGAGAAATTCTAATGCTTTGGCGATTTCTTACATCTGAGAATTAGCAGGGAAGCCGTTTCGTCAATCTTGATTGCTTAATGGTTAAGCTGAAGCTTTGTTGGGAAGCACGCGGCGCAGTGGTTTCGCTCCGGGGATGGGGAACTGCATGTGCCAGAAATCCTTTTCCGGTGCGAGAAATTCCACGCCGACATACTGCTTGCTGTCGCGGGCGCGGTGAATCGAAACCACGCGGCATTCCATCGACTGCGCGGTGTGATCATTGATCAAAATCACCGCCTGCCCAACCAACACAATCTCTTCGAGATGAAACAGGGCGCCATGGCGGTTGACGGATCGCGAGGTAGTGCGGGCAGAGAAGCGTTCGCCGGTCTCTGTTTTCCCTTGAACCGTCAGCGGGACGGTCAAAGCCACCCTCAGCGTGCGGCGGCGTTCTTTGACACGAAAATGAAGCAGGGACATTCTTGCTCGACCTCAAACCTTATTTCAGAATTTCAGAGCCTCACCGCGGCTAGCCGACGTTTCAAGCCGAGGGAGCTCGCCTGTAGTGACGTGCAAGCAGTGTGCTAAAACGGAAGCACAGCAAAAGAGAGGTGACTAGCACGAATCTTGCCCACACAGCCCCATTCTGCCCTTGGACTTCTCACGTGACAATGGCGTAACAGTACCACAAAGCGCGAATTTCCAACAGTACTCCCGTACTCCCCCATTTTTTGGGCGCGGTAGAGTTCATTAAAGCGCAGTCACCACAAGTCCCTTCAGCGGAGGAAAGCCCACCAGCCAAGCTTTGTAACCGCTTGATTCTACATGTGTTGCTGCTATTGGCGGTGCTTGAGCGTCTGACCACTCCACAGACATCGGCTGATTGCCCTTGCTCCTTCTCCGGATAGTGCCACGTTGCAGCCATTCGTTTCATAGCATTCCCGTTTTGAGATTCCAGGGGTCGCCTTTAAGATTTCGGTTTTGCCGTCGCGCGGCTCGTCTCAGGCTCGGTTGTTGCTCCAAGAAGCTTTACTAATTGCAGGCCATTTACGCGCGCGCGCTCGACCGTAAGGCCCCAATGGAGGTGGGGCCCGGTGACGCGGCCGGTGGCGCCGACTTTGCCGAGCACCTCGCCGGATTGCAATGCGTCGCCGACTTTTACATTGATCTCGGAGAGGTGTCCGTAAAAGGTGTAGATCCCTAGCCCGTGATCCACGACAACGGTATTGCCAGAGAAAAACAGCTCTTGAGCCAGAGCTACACGCCCGCTCTGGGCAGCATGAATAGGAGTGCCTGTCACGGCGGGGAAATCCACGCCGCCGTGAGGCGAGCCCGGCTGGCCGTTGAGGACGCGGCGCTTGCCAAAATTGCCTCCAGTGGTCACGCCGTCGAGCGGAACGCGAAAACCGCCGTCCCATAATTTCTCCGGCGTCACCTGATCGAAGATGGCGCGCAGTTTGTCGCGCTCTTCGTTTGCTCGCTTGATTTCTTCGGGGCTCGGTTCAACGAATTGTTTGCCGACTTGCAATCTCTCGGTGGCGAACTTGCCCGCGCGAACGGGGATTTGCAGCGTGCATGCTTCCGGTTTGTCGGCGACCGCTTGAACGTGGACGAGCAGCGGGTAAGTGCCCGGCGCTTTCTCCAAATCCACGCCAAGAATCGCCTCACGCAAATCAGTCACGGGAACTTTATTAGAGTCCGCGCCGCTGGTGGAGACCTGCCAGAACGGAACATTCTTGGAATTCCACTCGGCTTTTACTTCGGACAGCGGTTTGCGGCTACGCACTTCCAGAAGCAGCAGACTGCCTTGACTCGACGAAGGCGCACTCAATTTCAGAGTGACGCCTGGTCCGCATGTTTGCGGGCCGACACTCTTAGCCATAACGGAAAGTGGAAACAATGCCGGCGCCAGGCACAGAAAGCCTCTCAAAAAGGGGCGGACAGAAACTCTCCCGGGCAACTTCAAGCTCCCTTCTTTGGCCGAAGTATATTCACGCGCGCCTCTACCTTCTCAAATTGGGCGCGGCCCAGCCTGGAACCATAGATCGCTTTTTCTGAAAGCAAAAACAAGTCGGGATTTTTCGCCTTTTCGCGAATTTCTTTCAAAAAGGGGCGGACTTTGGCAAACATAAAGTACAGCTCGCCGCAGAACGCCGGCTCGAAAAACAGTTTTTCGCTGATGAGGCCATTCAACACAAAAGTTGCGGCGATGCCCCAGTAGCTTCCCACCTGGCGCAGCCAGTTGTTTTCCTGCGAGCCGAAGTCCATAGCCACTTTCATGAAGTCGTCAGCGCATGTGGGCCAAAAAGTGGTGAGCCACCACTGGCGAGCTTTGCGCATTTCCGGTTCGCGCCGGAGATTGTACAGCTCCAAAATCAATCGGGCCTGTTCGACGGTGGCCTTTTGCGCCATTTTTCCTCCGGAAATTTGTGCGCTGGTATTTTACCTTTGGCGGGCTGGTTTGTGCTGGCGGAGTTGAGTCCAGATAGAAAATGAAGCTATCGCCGAAAGTCTCTCCGAGCCCTAAAACAAGGCAGCAAAAGCTGAACTACCCGCTTGTCGAGCTGGCGCGGAGTTTGAAGCGCTGGATTTTTCCTGTCACGGTTTTGGGAAGGTCGCTGCAAAAACGGATTTCGCGCGGAACCTTGTGGGAAACCAGGCGCGCTTTGACGTGGCTGCGAATTTCTTCCGCGAGTTCGCTGGATCCCTCGCAGCCCGCGCGCAAGGTGACGTGCGCGACCGCATAGGTCAGCCCGCGCGCGTCCGTCGCGCCCACCACCGCGGCTTCCGCCACATTGGGATGGCCAAGGAGCGCATTCTCCACTTCCACGGGCGAGACCCACATGCCCGCGACCTTCAGCATGTCGTCGGCGCGGCCACAGTAGCGATAATAGCCGTCGGCATCGCGCAAGAACTTATCGCCGGTAACCACCCATTCGCCGCGTTTCGTGCGCGACGTGAGTTCAGGAATCCGCCAATACTCTGCCAGCGCGCTGGCCCCGCGCACACATAAGCTGCCGATCTCTCCGACAGGCGTCTCGGCGCCGGCGTCATCCACAATCTTTGCGTCATAACCAGGCACGGGAAAGCCGCAGCTTCCCGGCCTGCACTGGCCCGGTTTGCTGGAGAGGAACATGTGCAGCATCTCCGTCGAGCCAATGCCGTCGAGGATTTCCAAGCCCGTCGCTCGCTTCCAGCGGTCAAAGATCTCCGCAGGCAGCGTTTCGCCAGCGGAAACGCATTGCCGAACCGAGGAGAAATCGAGGAGACGGCTCGCGGTATCCGCCTCTCGCAGAAGAGCGGCATAAAAAGTGGGGACAGAAAAGAAAATCGTCGGCCGATGTTGCGAGACCATTTCGATGGTGTGCGCAGCGGTTGGGCGCTTGGGATTCAAAAGAGTGCTCGCGCCAAACGCCATCGGAAAATACATGCCATTTCCCAGGCCGTAAGCGAAAAATAGTTTCGAGGTCGAGAAAGTGATGTCATCGGCACGCAGTCCGAGGACGCCTTGCGCGTAACTGCGAGTTGTGACCAGCATGTCGGCATGGCGATGTACCGCGCCTTTAGGCGTGCCGCCGCTTCCGGAGGTGTAAAGCATGAGCGCCGAATCGCGTGAGGAAGTTTCTGCTGGAGCAAGCGTGGCCGAAGCCGAAGCAATCCATTCGTCCCAAATGGCGCAGGACACGCCATGCGTTTCGACCCGTCCTTCCGTGACGATGACAATTGGCATTTGAGAGCGTTCGCTGGAAGCAGGCAAGAAGGCTTCCAGCGCTTCCGAGTGAATAATTGCAACGCGCGGCTCGCTGTCCTGAATGTAATGGATGTAATCCGCAGACCGGGCAAAAGGATTCACAGGAACGGCCACGGCGCCAATCCTGGCGGCGCCAAAAAAAGCAGCGATGAATTCCGCGGAATCCGGAAGCACGATGAGGACGCGGTCGCCGCGGGATACCCCCAGTTCGAGCAGTGCGTTTCCAACGCGATTTGTGAGCGCTGACAGTTCCGCGTAAGTCGACGCCCAGGGTTCGCCAACAATGGCGGTCTTCTGCGGATGGCGCGCGGCGGGAGCATCTATGAAATACGCGGCAATATTGAACTGCTCGGGAATGTCCGCGGGCAGAAATGGTTCCAGGGAATTTGCGCTCATTCTGGGTCGTGCCGGGAGGCGTCCACCGCCTTGGGGCGAGAGCCGCCCTAGAAATACCACCGATAGCTGCCGAAGTCTAGATGAGTTCAATCTTCGCCGATGTCTTCCTTCCAGACTTCGGGATGCTGGTTTACGTAGTTGGCCAGCAGCTCGATGCATTCTTGGGAGTGGAGGTCGATGACCTCGATGCCGTTCTCACGAAGCCAATCGATTCCGCCTCGAAAATTGACCGACTCGCCCACGACGACCGTTCCGATTCCAAATTGGCGGATCAATCCGCTGCAATACCAGCAGGGAGCGAGCGTGGTGACCATGATCTTGTCGCGATAAGTTCGCTGGCGGCCTGCCTTGCGAAACGCGTCGGTTTCACCATGCGCGGAGGGATCGCCTTCCTGCACGCGGCGATTGTGGCCTTTGCCCAGAATTGTTCCTTCGCGAGTGAAAAGAGCGGCGCCGATGGGAATTCCGCCTTCGGCAAGGCCGGCGCGACCTTCTACGATGGCGGTCTGCAGCATCTTCTTGTAATGCTCCCGATTCTTATTTGTGTCCGCGCACACCGGTGGAGTTCTCCGTTTGATGCATCTTCATCGAGAGTTTTGAGCCATGGGAAAAACTCGCAGAAAAACCAGATGCGTGGGCCAGAAGAAAATCGCGATGCACCCTGCGAGGATAATGATCAAATGCGACGGCGCCGGTCCCCACGCGCGGTGCAGCAAGGGATCCTGAAACGCATAATTCATGTTGAGATCAGGAGGCAGAAATCGCGAGATGACGAGTAAAACTCCCGTAAGTGCTGTTTGCAGGGGCAACGCTCGACGATCGTAGCCAAGAACGAACAAAGCCCAAAGCAGCACGATCGGCAATGCGATGTGGAAGCACGAGAGCAGGCGCAACCACAGGGAGTAGTGGGTGTCCCACATGTACTCCGTGCCGCCAACTAGATGATGGCCGGTCACAAAGCGCCAGGAAACGTCGAGCGTCCACAAAACTCCGACAAGAGGAGCAAGAAGCGCCTGACTGGAAACCAGCAAGGAACTCCTGAACCATAATCCCAGGCAGGCTATGACCACGCTGACGTCACACAGGTGCAGCATGTTCCGCCAACCCCATGACCAGGTGTAAAGAGGCAGCCAGATGAGTAGCCAAACAAGTGCGACCCAGCGCGCGATAGTAAAAGATTTGGTCTCCTCGGCCATGAGCTTCCCTGGAACCCAAACGCGCCAAAGCGTACCACAGGCTCCAATATGGAGCTTGGAGAGTTGTATCGAAGGGATTGACCATGGCTCGTCATGCGATCAAAGGCCGACAAAGACAGAGCAGGAGAGCGGTTTCTGCGTTGGTTGCAAGAACGTGAAGACGAAATGGCTGCGCTCTTGGCCGATCTCGTTGCTGTGCCTACAGAAAACCCTCCTGGCCGCCATTACCGCGAGTTTGCAGAGCTATTTAAGAGCCGCGCTGGAAGCCTCGGCCTACGGTGCGAGCATCTAGGAGCTGCCTCAAAGGGCGGCGTCGCGGAAGATACGCCCGCCTGTCTATCGGTTAGCCACGGACAGGGGAAACGCGTCTTCTATTTTCACGGACATTACGATGTAGTTCCCGCGCAATCGCAAGAGCAATTCAAGCCGAGCCGCAAAGACCATTTCCTGTTTGGCCGCGGCGCGTGCGACATGAAGGGTGGAATCGTTTCTATGCTCTATGCACTTCTCGCGTTAAGAGAATGCTGCGTAGAGATGGATGGAAAAGTTCAGCTCATTCTGGTTCCGGATGAAGAAACTGGAGGACAGCGCGGTTCAACAAAGCTGGCTGAGCAGGGAGCTCTGGGCGGAAATGGGGTTGGCATGCTCCTGGCGGAGCCCACTAGCGGCGTGGTTTGGAATGCCAACCGGGGCGCTATCTCGCTGCGCGTTCAAGTGTTAGGGAAATCCGCTCATGTTGGTCTGCAGCACCAAGGGGAAAACGCATTCGAACGCATGCACAGCGTTGTGGAGCGTCTCCAAGAGCTCAAATGCGAAGTGGAACAGCGCGCAACCAGGTCGAACGTCGGCGCCGGCCAGTCGCCCCATTCCATCTTGTTACTTGGCGGGCAGAGTGGCGGCGGAACAAACTTCAACGTGGTGCCTGAAAGTTGCTGGTTCACCATTGACCGTCGCATTAACCCCGAAGAAAGCCTGACGGAAGAGAAGTCCAGGCTCATGGATGTTCTGAAAGAGTGCCAGCGCGAAGGAATCTCGTTGGAGTGGGAGGTCTTGCAAGAAGGCAATTCGGCCTCAAGTGACCAGGAAGAAGCCACAGGCCAAGCATTAGCTCAGTCCATCCAGGAAATTACGGGCAAGCCGGCCAATTTTGAGCTGTGCCCTGGCCTGCTGGAGACGCGGTTTTACGCAGCGCAGGGAATACCCAGCTACGCCTATGGGCCAGGCCTCCTTGCCGTTGCGCATGGCCCGAACGAATACGTGGATCTGCGCCGAGTTACAGAATGCGCGGCGATCCACGCTCTGACTGCCGCGAAAATCTTCGAGAGAAACGTGATCTAGTCGCGGTCCTGACCTGCCCTCTGCATTTTAAATAATTGCACCAAAGGACAGGTGTTCCTAAACAAAAACCTAATTCTAAGGCATTGACCAGAAAGAGTTTAATTCGAACGCCGACCCGGTATAAGGCGCGCTGAATCATTCACGATGTCCAGTTGTCCGAAAGTACTATTTGAGTTTTCCACAGGCTCGTGGATGATTTGCTGGTATGCCTAACCTCTACTTCTGCCAGCCACACGCGAAAAACCAGGGCATGCTTCGAGCAGTTCTTTCCGTGAATGAGTGCGAAGCGGTGGTCAAGCAGCATCCGGCGACATATGTGGGGCAGGACTTTCCTCACTCGGGTAACGATCCGAAGGCAACAAGCGATTTTGCGGTGATCCGTTTCAATCCTGAAGAGACCACAGCTCCGTGGCGGTCCGGCTATTATCGAGTGGATTCAGACCTCAGCAAATTGAACGAATCGCTGATGGCCTTGGCCCGCTAATTAACCCTCCGGTCTTGAGTTCCAGCCTACGAATAAAATCATCCACAAAATATGGGTAGAAGTGTTACAGGAAGTCTCAGTTTCAAACTGCTGCAGGCAACCAGGTTTGCAAGACGTCTCTCGAGCTAGGCGGCACTTCGCCGAAGTTTAGCCCCATTCCCAAGTGCACCACCGAATATGCCACCGTGGCAGGCGCCTCGAAAGACTGTGTTTCATTAAAGATTTTTACCAGAACCGCCGTGCCACCGGGCAGCGGATTGATGGTATCCACATAACAGCCCGTGGCGCTGATGTCGCTGATGCACGCAGAAAGCCGCGAACCGTTGGTTTCTTCGTGAACTTCTGCGGAAGCAATGAAAGGGAATCGTGGAGAACGTCTGCGCTCTTGTTCCATGGCCTGGGCCCTTCCTTGGGACGGGCGCTATTCTATACCTAATTACATGTTTTCCCGAAAGGGCCGTGTGAAGCGTTGCTGGTTGCGCGTCATTCCCCGACAAAGTCCGTGACGGAAATAAATTTCCCACAGTACCATCGGAAGAGTCCTCTCAGTGAGCGAACGAATGCCCCCCGAGGGTGTGCGACGAAGCAGCCGAATTCCCAAAGAGATCGCTATCCTTTTGACCGGAAGCGATATTGAGGGCAAGGTTTTCTCCGAACAAACGAAAACCGTGCTTCTGAGCAGGCATGGAGCAGGAATCGTTTCCCGCTACAAGCTATCTGCCGAGCAGGAATTGATTCTCCGCCGGCTGGACATGAACAAGGAAACTGACGTTCGCCTGGTGGGTCAGATTGGCGTCGAGGGCGAAGTCTACACCTACGGCGTGGCCTTTCTGGATTCGGCGAGTAATTTCTGGGGCATGAAATTTCCCACGCCCTCCGAAGAGGAACAACAAGCGCGCGTGGTGTTAATGGAGTGCGGCAGTTGCCAGGCGCGCGAAAAGGTTGAGCAGAGTGACCTGGAATCGGACGTTTGTCGGATCAACGAAGGCATCGTCCGTTTCTGCAAGAATTGCGGCTCCTCTACTTTCTGGAAGCGCGGATCAGAAGATGCTGAGGAAGCTCCTGCTGTCGCGGAAATGGTTCAAAGCCGCTCGATGGGGTGGGTCGATGAGGGAGAGCAGTCAGCCTCGCCCGCTCCGGTTGCTGTTGCGGCGCCGCCTGAACCGGTGCCCGGGGCGCGCCGAGAGAATCGGCGGAAACATGTGCGCACGAAGGCGAATTTCAAGGCGTGCGTGCGGAGCTTTGCCCATGGGGACGACATAGTGACTTGCGAGGATGTTTCCCGCGGCGGGCTGTGCTTCAAGAGCCGCAAGCCATATTCCGAGAAATTCAAGATTGAAGTCGCAGCCCCGTATACGCCTGGAGTGCAAAACTTCTTTACCACAGCTGAAATCGTTCACGTGGAAGAACTAAAAAATGAAAAGAAGTTTCGTTGCGGCGTGGCCTATCTGAAGAATCGGTAAAGCAAACAGACGCGCCCTCATACGTTCTGTGTCAGAAATTCGAAGAGTCGAAAGGTTTGGGGAACAGATCCCGCATCCGAAGCACTTCTGTTTTTCCTTTCAGATTGGCAAGAATCACCGGCACGTCATCGCAAAATTCCCAAATTAATTGGCGGCAGGCCCCGCAGGGCGGAGTCAATGTTTCTGTGTCCGTTACTACGGAAATGGCGTCGAAACCGCGTTCGCCTTCGCTGATGGCCTTGAAAATGGCCACGCGTTCCGCGCACACGGTCAGCCCGTAAGTCGCATTTTCCACGTTGCAACCGCCAAAAATCCTTCCAGAAGTGGCGCGAAGCGCCGCTCCTACGCGAAAATTCGAATACGGCGCGTGCGCATTCTCTCTCGCTTGTTTGGCCGCTGAAATCAGATTGTCGTAGTCGCTCACGCGCTTTCCTTTCAGTTCCGTCCCAAAGAATCCTTACGCAATGGCTTCCGCAATTCGCGGAATCACTGCTTTCAGCAAACTGATGAACTGCCCTTTCACGCGCTCCGCCGTTTCTAAAACCTCAACGTGATTCAAAGGCTGATCCAGAATCCCCGCCGCAGCATTCGTCACACAAGAGATACCGAGCACGCGGATACCGCTGTGCCGTGCGGCAATCACTTCCGGAACCGTGGACATCCCTACGAGATCGGCGCCAATCGTACGCAAGTAGCGAATCTCGGCGGGCGTCTCGTAGCTCGGCCCGGCAAGCGCCGCGTAAATACCTTCATCCAACTTGAGGCTCAAGCGCTTTCCTTCACTCGCGGCAATTTGGCGAAATTGCCGATCATAAGCGCCGGTCATATCGTGGAAACGCAACCCAAATCGCTCGTCGTTAGGGCCGGTCAGAGGATTCACGCCCTGCAAATTGATGTGGTCGCTGATGACCACGAGGCGTCCTTGCGTGAACTCGCGCTTAATGCCGCCGGCCGCGTTAGTCAAGATGACAGCTTTCACTCCCATTCGTGCTAAAACGCGAATGGGAAACACGACGTCTTTCGCCGAATACCCTTCGTAAAGATGGACTCGCCCTTGCATTCCTGCAACAGGAACCTGCCCCGCTTTTCCGATCACCAATTTTCCCGCGTGTCCAATGGCCGTCGACCGCGGAAAATAAGGGATCTCAGCATAAGGAATTTTCGTTGCGCCGGCGAACTCGTCCGCAAACGCGCCCAACCCAGAACCCAGAACGAGAGCAATTTGCGGACGCAGTTTGGTTCGCGAAAAAATGAAATCCGCTGCCAGCCCGGCGCGCTCGAATTCTCCCGGAAGAGTCCCCGCCTTCTTGGTTGTGTTGCTTTTCTTCTGCGTCTTCGGCGATGCCTTCTTCGCGCTCATGTAAACATACCGACGATAGCCGCAGACATTAAGTTGGCCATAGTTCCGGCAAGCATTGCGCGAACGCCGAATTTGGCGAGCTGGCCGCGCTGCTCCGGCGCCAAAGCCCCAATTCCGCCGATCTGTATACCAATCGAGCTGAAATTTGCGAATCCGCACAACGCATACGTCGCGATCGTGAAGGTCCGCGCTGAAATCTGGCCTTGCATCGGCCCCAGCTGCGAGAAAGCCACGAATTCGTTGATGACCATGCGCGTTCCCAGCAGGTTGCCGATTCTGGCCGCCTCGTGCCAGGGAACGCCAATCAGCCACGCCACAGGAGCCAGCACCCATCCGAAAACCGTTTGCAAACTATCCGGGAACCACGAAATGTGATTGTGTCCCCAGCCCATCATCGCGTTCACCAGCGCCAGCAAAGCCAAAAAAGTGATGAGCATGGCGCCCACGTTTAGCGCGAGATGCAGTCCATCAATGGTCCCTCGCGAAATCGCTCCCAGAACGTTGGACTCCTTCTCCGTCGCGGGCATTTGCACTTTGCCAGCCGTCAGCGATTCTTCTGTTTCTGGCACCAGCATCTTCGCCATAAGAAGCGTTCCCGGAGCGGTCATAATCACCGCCGTCAGCAGGTTCTTCGCGTCCGCTCCGCCAACTTTCATGTAGGCAGCCATCATGCCACCGGAAATATGCGCCATGCCGCTGGTCATCACGCACATCAATTCGGATTTTGTGAGCTTGTTGAGAAAAGGCCGGATGGTGAGCGGTGCTTCTGTTTGCCCCATGAAGATGCTCGCCGCGACGTTCAGCGATTCTGCGCCGCTCGCCCCCATCACACGCGTCATCACCCAGGCCGCGCCGCGAATAATCAGCTGCATCACCCCGATGTGGTAAAGCACGGCAAAAAACGCGGCGATGAAAATAATTGTTGGCAGCACTTGAAACGCAAAAATCAACCCCAGCGAAGAGTGGTCTTTGCCCAACTCGCCGAAAACGAATTCGGAACCCGCATAGGAAAAACTCAGCAGTTTCTTCGCGCCGTCGCTCAACACCTGGAAGACATACCCTCCGGTTTCCGACCGCAGCACAAAATAGCCCAGCACCAATTGCAGGCCAAGTCCCCATGCGATGGTCTTCAGCTTGATGGCGCGCCGGTCCGTGGAAAACAGCCATGCCAGCCCGAGAATCACCGCCATGCCCAGGATTCCGGTGAATCTTCCCATTCGTTCTCCTTTATCTGCGCGTTCTATGGTTCCAGGTCCCCGGAATCATTCAGGCGCCTGCCTAGCTGCCCCGCTTAAGCCCACTCTTTTAAGCACCGATGATACGGCGCACTAATGACCGCTTCTCCGGTGGAGCGCTCTCACTCACCACATAGCTGCTGCCAATGAGACTCTTCGCTTCGGCAAGTTTCGTGTTGGTATTGTAATGAATCGTGACCAGCTTTTCGTTCTTTTCCACGCGGTCGCCGATGCGTTTGTGAAACTCGAGTCCTACGGCGTGATCGATCTTATCTTCTTTCGTCTCTCGGCCTCCGCCGAGCATGGCCAGCGCTGTTCCTAATTGCTCGCAATTCGTGACACTGACATAGCCAGCCAACGGGCTAACGACGTCAGCGTGAAGATGCGCCTGGGGCAGCCGCTCCGGCTCATCCACAACGCGCTCGTCTCCTCCCTGCAGCCGAATCCCTTGCCTGAACTTTTCCAGCGCTTGCCCTGTGGCAACCATCTTTTCCGCCAGCCGCCGCCCTTCTTCGACGCTCTTCGTCCTTTCGCCAAGAAAAAACATCCACGCCGAAAGCTCCAGGCTCAAGTCTCGCAAGTCCTCTTGCCCACGCCCCTTCAGCACGTCCAGCGATTCCCACACTTCATTCGAATGCCCAGCCATCCGTCCCAGCGGCTGATCCATGTCCGTAATCAACGCCACCACTTTCTTGCCCATGCGCTTCCCCGTTTCCACCATCACTTCGGCCAGCCGCACGGAATCTTCTTCTTTCTTCATGAACGCGCCCGAACCCGTTTTCACGTCCAGCACCAGCGCGTCGATTCCTTCCGCCAGTTTCTTGCTCATGATGGACGCGCAGATGAGCCCGACATTTTCGACCGTCGACGTGACATCGCGCAGCGCGTAAATCTTCTTATCCGCCGGCGCAATTTCCGCCGTCTGTCCAATCAGGCCCATCCCGCACTCGCGAAGTACGCGCCGGAATTCCGCGAGTGATAGGTTTACATTGAAGCCCGGAATCGCTTCCAGCTTGTCCAGCGTTCCGCCGGTATGCCCTAACCCGCGCCCGCTAATCATCGGAACTGTCAGTCCGCCGGCGGCAACAATGGGCGCGAGAATCAGCGAAGTTTTGTCTCCCACGCCTCCCGTCGAATGCTTATCTACTTTCTTGCCCGGAATTTCAGAATGACTGAGGACTTCACCCGAATGCAACATTACTTCGGTAAGCGCCGCGATTTCCGCGCGGTTCAACCCGCGAATCCAGACAGCCATCAGCCACGCCGCCATTTGGTAATCGGGAATTTCGCCGCGGGTATAGCCCGACACAAGAAAACTAATCTCTTCGCGGGATAGTTCCCCGCAATCACGTTTCTTGCGGATCAGGTCGACGGCGCGCATGCGTGTGGAAGGCGCTGGCGAGCGTAGCATCCACCCTACGCAGCGTCAATCGAATGCGCCTTTTCTACTTGAAAATTGCTACAGAAGCTGCCCCACATCCGGAGGAAGGTTACTGATTTGGCCGGAAACTACGTGCCAGCCGCTCGCGCCGTTCAAGTAAACGTGAATAACGCGCATCTGGTGGCCTAATTGCTGGCCTTTCATGGTGAACCTCGAGGACCACAGGCATGTAGCGACCGCCATGTCCTGATAGATTTGCACTTTGATGTCGGACGCCTGGAAGAAATCGTACTTGACCGCGTCAGACTGAATCAATGCGACCCATTGTGCTTTGTTCACTTGCTGGCCGTGAGACAGGGTCCCCGCAAAATCGTCGTTGTACACGCGATGGAAATAGGCGCCATTTCTCAACTGAATGGCCCGCCCTGCCTCCCTCTCCAGGCTGACAATCTCTTGCCGCCGCAATTCAGGGTCGAAATTCTGGGTGACACAACGCCGGATGCAATCACTGCGCTCTGCCGCCCGCTCATCTTGCTGTGACGAGCCCTGCCCAATTAGTAGTGCGATACCCACTACCGCAATCGCTGCAAACTTAATCATGCCTCGTCGTTCTCCTTCGCTCGTTGCCCTTCGGCTCGATTATAGGAGAAAAGCAGTCCCCTGAATCTTGCTATTCCCCAAAGTGTCGAATTTGCTAGAATCTTGCTCTCCCCGCAGGCTTCCGCAAAGGAGGTGCCTATGGACCTCGTCGTTGGCGCCACTGGTCTTGTCGGTGGGCAGATTGCCCTTGGCCTTCGTCGTCAGGGCCGCGCCGTGCGCGCCCTTGTGCGTGGCGGGACCCGTCACGAAAAGGCCGCTTCGCTGATTGCAGCAGGCGTCGAGATTATTGATGCCGATCTCACCAAGGCGGAAACCTTACCCGCCGCTTGCGCGGGCATCGAAACCGTCCTCTGCACGGCTACTTCCATGCCTCAAGGCAAGGACGACGGCCTGCACCGCGTCGACCGCGACGGCACTCTCGCCTTGATCGACACGGCGGAAAGCTCGGGCGTCCAGCATTTCGTCTACACGTCCTATTCGGGAAACATCCGCCAGGACTCCCCGCTCGAAACCGCTAAGCGCGATTGCGAAAAGCGCCTCCTCGCCGCAAGAATGCGCTTCACAATTCTTCGACCATCCTATTTCATGGAAATGTGGCTGAGTCCCGCCCTCGGTTTCGATCCCGCCAGCGGCCGTGTGCGCGTTTATGGTTCCGGCGAAGCGAAAGTCAGTTACATCTCTTTTCATGATGTTGTCGACTTTGCCCTGGCCGTGGCGAGCAACCCTTCGCATCCGTCAGCCTTTTTGGAGATGGGTGGGCCCGAGCCGCTATCCCAACTCGATGCCGTTGCCGTTTTCGGGCGCTTGCTTGGCAGGAAGTGCGAAGTGGAGAGAGTGCCCCTCGCCGCCCTCGAGGAGCAACACCGGTCCACCGATCCACTGCAGAAGACATTTGCGGCTCTCATGATTGGTTATGCCAAAGGAGATGCTATCCCGGGTAGCTTGGAAACGGCGCGCCAGTACGGCGTCACGCTTCACTCTGTTTCCGACTACGCCGCAACGCTCCGCAGAGCCGCCACGGCCTGAGCGTGAGCCTAATCATCGGGAAGAATCGAAACAGCACCTAAAGCCCGCGAATCCATTTTTTCAGCCGCGCTGCTTCCTGGTCGATCAGGCTAGGGTCATGAAACGTGTGCGCCAGCACCGACACGCCTTGCGTCGCCGACAAGAGTTGCACCGCCAGCCCGCGCGAGCCCGCCCCTTTGCCAAGCTCCCGGAATTGCTTTTCCATCCAGTCCAAAGCCATCACAAACAGTATCTTCGGCTTGCCAGCCGCCGCCCCGCCCAGTTTCCGCAATTCCGAGCACAGTGTGCCGACCGGGCATCCACTATGCGCCAATTGTTCGCGGTTCTTGATCTTGATCTGCACGAACGCGCACAGCCGCTCTTTCGGAGAGTCTGTCTTATCAAACTCTTGCAGTAGCTTCCGGAATCGCGACGCGCGCAGCTCCACGATCGCGTCGCCAATCTCGTCCTTCGTCTTGAAGTAGTAGTAGACGTTCCCGAGCGGAACCCTCGCTTCCTTGGCAATATCCGCAATCGCGGTGTTCCCGAAGCCCAGCAGGTAGCTGGTCTTCTCGGCCGCCTGCAAGAGTCGTGTCCGGTTATCTGCTCTCGTTTTTGCCATCGCCCCGTCCAATAGTCAGTTGACTGACTGACTTCTCAGGATATAGATTACCCATCCAATGCGTCAACAGCAGCGAACCTGAAATAAGGAGGCGGACCCCTTGACCAAGTTACGGAATTGCGCCCTCGCGTTTGTCTTTTTGTTTGTCCTCCCGGCGCGAAACGCCGCGCAAGGCAAGTGGGTCGGAACCTGGGCCACCGCCCCGCAGGCCGCCCCTCGCGGTCAAGTTCAGGCTTTCCACAACCAAACTCTTCGCCTCATCGTTCACACCAGCGTCGGCGGGGAAAAAGTCCGCATCAAAATCTCAAATACCTTTGGAGACCAGCCGTTGCTCATTGGCGCCGCTCACATCGCCCGCCGCGCTTCCGAAGCAGAGATTGATCCCGCCTCCGACCGGACTCTGAAATTTCATGGGCGCTCGTCCGTCACGATTCCGGCGCGCTCAATGATGGTTAGCGATCCAGTCGACCTCGACGTGCCCGCGCTGTCGGATTTGGCCGTCAGCCTCTTTTTTCCGGAAACCGCCGCGCTGACGACCTCGCACATCCTGGCGAAGCAAACGAACTATGTCTCCGCCGAAACCGGCGACGCGACAGCACAAACGAAATTCCCCGTCGCCAAGACCATCACGGCTTGGCCATTCCTTACTGGTGTGGATGTCGCAGCTTTATCTCACGGCGCCAGCATTGTGGCTCTTGGCTCATCCCTTACCGACGGCGACGGCTCCACAAGAGACACCAACCGCCGTTGGCCAGACGTGCTCGCCGAGCGCTTGCAAAAAGCCGGCGGGGAAGCAGCGCAACTCGGCGTCCTCAACGAGGGCATCATCGGCAACCGCTTGTTGAGCGATACCGAAAGTCCGCGACAGGCCGGCGGCCCTCCTCCGCTGGGGCCAGTCCTCGATGAGTTAGGTCCTGCCCTGGGCCAGTCCGGCGTCGCGCGTTTCGATCGCGACGCGCTCGCTCAAGCCGGCGTGAAATACGTCATCCTCGCGCTCGGCGTGAATGACATGCTCTTCCCAGGCGCATTCATCCCTCTGACCGAAGGCGTGACTGCTAAGGATGTGATCGCTGGCAATCGCCAGCTCATCTCCCGCGCTCACAAAAAAGGAATCCGCGTCATCGGCACCACGATTCCGCCGTTCGAGCACGCCCTTTTCCGCGATCCTTTCTATGACCGTTTCTACAGCCCCGGGAACGAGAAGACTCGCCAGGAAGTGAACGCCTGGATCCGCACCTGCGGCGAATTCGACGGCGTCATCGATTTCGACGAAGCCGTCCGCGACCCGAGCCACCCCACACAAATCTTGCCTGCCTTCGACAGCGGCGACCACCTGCACGTCAACAACGCCGGCAACGTCGCCCAAGGCAACATCATCTCCCTGTCCTTGTTCACCAAACATTAGACCAGGAAGGTTCGGCTTGGAAGCCATTTGGAGTGTAAGAAGGTTCTCCCTCTAGCGCCGAAGCGGAGCCGAAGGAGCCTTGCTCCTTCTGTTCTTACGTGTGCAAGCTTGCATTGACAGTCAGCTTGTTCCTTCTTCAGATTTGCGGCATCCTAAACTGCGTCATGGATTTTTCTGCTTCCCGCGAATGGATTAAAGCGCTGTGGATTCTCTTTGGCGTCTACTGGCTGGTGTCTGCGCTCAAGCGCAAGAGGACCAAGCAGCGCGAAACCTTCCCGCAGCGTTTTGGCTATGTACTCCCCCTTGTTCTAGGCTTCTACCTGCTTTCTCAACCGCAGGCTCGCTATGGCTGGCTGGACCGTCGCTTCGTTCCCGCGGGTCCGCTCGGCGAATGGCTCGGAGTTCTACTGACCGCTGCGGGAATCGGCGTCGCGTTTTGGGCGCGCTGGCATCTCGGCACCAATTGGAGCGGCGTCGTTACCCTCAAAGAAGGTCACGAGCTGATTCGGACGGGCCCCTACCGCTCCATTCGCCATCCCATCTACTCGGGAATTCTCCTCGGGCTTTTCGGAACTGCCATCACTTTCGGCGAGGTCCGCGCGCTGCTCATGGTGGCCATCGTCTGGCTCTCTTTCTACATCAAAGCACGCCGGGAGGAATCCTTCCTCACCCAGGAATTCGGTCCCGGCTTCGCAGAGCACAAGCAACACACCGGAATGTTTCTGCCCAGAATTTCCTGACCATCATTCTGCCTTGCTCTAAATCACGCCTGCTTCCATTTTCCCTTTTCTATTTTTCATTTTCTTTGTGTACAATCCCGCTGCTTCAATGGGAGCTTCGTCTCAGGAATCTTTTGCCGATTAACCCAGGGCAGGTGCCATGAAACTGAACGCCACGCTCGTAAAAAGCACGGTCGTTGCGGCATTGGGAGGCCTGCTCTTCGGATTCGACACGGCGGTCATTGCCGGGGCCATTGACCCGCTTCAAAACCTCTACCATCTGACGCCGTTTTGGAAGGGATTCACCGTTTCGGCGGCGCTGGTGGGCACGGTGATTGGCTCCATGCTCGCGGGCATTCCCGGAGATCGCATCGGCCGCCGAGCGAGCTTGCGCTGGATGGCCATTCTGTATGTGGTTTCCGCCGTCGGCTGTGCCTTTGCGTGGAATTGGGATGCTGTTTTGCTGTTCCGCTTCATCGGCGGCCTCGGCATCGGCGGCTCTTCCGTTCTCGGCCCGATGTACATCGCTGAAATAGCTCCGGCGAAGTGGCGCGGGCGCTTGGTCGGCATTTTTCAATTCAACGTCGTGTTCGGAATCCTCCTTGCCTATTTTTCCAACTATCTGGTCGGCACCATGGGCTTTGGCGATACCGAATGGCGTTGGAAGCTCGGTGTTTCCGCAATTCCCGCTGCTCTTTTTCTTGCAATGCTTTTCGGAATACCCGAAAGTCCGCGTTGGCTCGTTAAGAAAGGAAGAACCAACGAAGCCGGCGACGTGTTGCGCCAGACCGGCGAAGAGAATGCCGATCAGGAGCTGCAAGAAATTGTGGAATCCATCGGCGCCGAACATTCTGCCAGCGACGCGCTCTTCACTGCGAAATATCGCGTGCCGATTTTTCTGGCCGTCACCATCGGAATGTTCAACCAGCTTTCCGGAATCAACGCCATCCTCTATTACCTGAACAGCATTTTTGCCCACGCCGGCTTCAGCAAAGTCTCCAGCGACTTGCAATCCGTCGCTGTCGGCGCCACCAATCTGCTCTTCACCATGATCGCGATGGCGGTGATCGACAAGCTTGGCCGCAAGACCATGCTGCTTGTCGGCTCCGTTGGAACTTGCCTGTGTCTTGGCGGTGTTGCCACCATTTTCTTCACCGGCCACCACGAAGATTTGCTCGTCTGGATGCTGATCGGCTTCATCGCTTTCTTCGCGTTTTCGCAGGGCGCGGTGATCTGGGTCTATCTCAGCGAGGTTTTCCCGAATCGCGTGCGCGCCAAAGGCCAGAGCCTCGGCAGTTTCTCCCACTGGATCATGAACGCGCTGATTTCCTGGACGTTCCCGCTGATGGCGGCGTCTTCCGGCGGCTATCCGTTTGCGTTTTTCTCAGTGATGATGGTCGGGCAATTCTTCGTCGTGCTAGCGTTTTACCCCGAAACCAAAGGCATCTCGCTCGAAGAGATGCAGAAAAAACTCAAAATCGCCTAAGCCGAGTAACAGCGGAAGGCGCAGCAAGCTGCGCCACTACAAAGACAACAAGTCAGCGGCGGCCGGCGGACTTTGCGGTTCTGGCGGCGAGGCGCTGGCGGGCGTAATCGCTCCACGGACTGGCCGGGTCGAGTTGCAGGTAGGCTTGCCAGTGTTCACGCGCTTCATCGAAGGCACCCAGCTTTTCGCAAACCAGCGCGAGGTTGTAGCGCGCGTCGGGATGACTCGCGTCGAGTCGAACGGCGAGCCGAAGATGCTGCCGCGCTTCTTCGAGCCGGCCCATTTCTTCCAATACGCTTCCCAGGTTGAAATGCGCCAGCCCGCTCTGCGGGTCAAAATCAATCGCGCGGCGATAGCACTCCGCCGCCTTTTCGAAATTTCCTTGTTCGTAGTACAGCGTACCGCAATTAATCAGCGCGTCCGTGCGCCGCGGATCTTGCCGCAGGGCATGTTCGTAGGCGTCAATTGCTTCCGCCCATGTCTTGCGGTTGGCGCGGTCGGCTTCGTAATCGAGCGCCAACGCGAACCACTCATCCGCGCCGCGTTCCGAAATCACGTGGACTTCTTCATCCAGTTGGCGCGTCTCGAAATTCATCACGAACTGGCCGGTCACCGGCTCGAGCCGAGCGCCTTCGCGCTCCACGATGACGTCTTTGCCGTCGGAGAGAACGCGCAACTCGGTGAGCGGCGCCTGCACCTGCGAAAGTTTCTCGCGCAGGGCGGCCAGCGCGCGCCGCAAGCGGCTGGCGGGAATTCCTTGCTCGATCAGTTGCTTGACGGTGCGCAGCGCGATGAGGTCGCGGAAATCGTAGAAGCGGTTGCCCTGATCGTTGCGCGCGGAAACCAGTTCGAGGCGGTCCCAGTAGTCCAGTTGTTTTGGAGACAGACCCAGTATGCGTTGGACTTCGTCGCGGCTGAATCGGTCCGTGGTTCCCATGAAGACTTAAAAATGCCTCAAAAAGAATGTCTGTCGTTCCGAGGAGCGAAGCGACGAGGAATCCCAGATCCTCCATCGCTCCCGGTAACGTAGGAATCCAGCCAGGATCCCTCGCTGCGCTCGGGATGACAACTAAAGCAAAATCTAGCCGACGGCTTTTTTGCCCTTCTTTGGAACAGCTACCGGGCCCGCCGCTGCCGCAGGCTCGACGGCGCGTGCTGGCGGCTTCTTCGCCGGAGCTTGCCGCTCGGCCAGGCTTTTCTTCAGGGCTTCCATCAAGTCAATCACCGGAGCCATGTGTGGCTGCTGCACTTCGGTGACTTCCTGGCCCTTGAGCTTGGCGGCAATCATCGCACGGACGTTGTCCTGGTACGTGTCCTTGTACTTTTGCGGGTCGAACGGCACGGCGAGGTTCTCGATCAGTTGCTGCGCGAGCTTTTTCTCCTGGTCCTTGATCTCGACCTTGTCGGTAGAAGACGATTCCGCGGCGCGAATTTCGTTCGAGTAGAACATGGTGTGCAGCATCATGCCCTTGGAGCTGGGCCGCACCACGACGATGTGCTCGCGCTGATGCATGGTCAGCTTGGCGATGGCCGCGTAGCCGGACTCCTGCATCGCGCTCATCAGGAGCTGGTAGGCCTTCGAGCCGCCTTCATCCGGCGCGAGATAGTACGAGGCGTCGAAGTAGATGGGATCCACTTCGCCCAGCTTCACGAATTCGAGAATCTCCGCGACCTTCGCCGAAGCCGGCTCGATTTTCTCGATTTCCTTTTCGTCGAAGAGCACGTACTGATCTTTTTCGTACTCGTAGCCCTTGACGACTTCGGAGCGCTCGATGATGCGGTTGTGCGTCGGGCAGAACAGCGGCTGCTTGACGCGCGTGTGGCATTCCTTGTGGAGCTGGTTGAAGCTGATGCGCTCGGTGCGCGCCGCCGTGGTCAGCCGCACGGGAATCGAAATCAAACCAAAAGTAAGATGCCCCTTCCAAACCGTTGAAGCCATGCGGAGACTCCTTCGCGAAAGTTTCCAGGGTCGCCCAGGGTCGATTGATAAACCAAGTGGAAAGAGTAGTTTGCCAGCGGGGGCGAAAGCAAGTCGAATCGTTGCGGGCGGTTACGGATAGGAAACGTCCGAACGTCACACGTCGGAGCGCCTGAACGTCGAAGGTCGCCGGGGCGGCAGGAAGAAGGTTGGTTGCAAGTTGAACGAGGCGCGTTCCAAATTGGGAACAAACGGGGTACACCCCGGCAGTTTTCGTAAGAGTGGCAAACAAAGGAGTTAGAGCATACGGAACTTGGAAGAATATACGGAACATTGTAGGCCGCAGATTCTCGTGGATTTTCGTGGATGAGGGTGTACCCACCCCCGGGTAACAATGCAAATGCGTGAACGGAAAGGGGTTGCGGGAAAAGCATCCTGGAAGTTGTTGAAAATAAAGGTGCAAATTTGCAGCGTTGGGTGCAAGGAACGGTGGGGCGGCGGCTGATGACGGAGTTGGGCGAAGTCCTCACATAGTTATTATACTACATAGGTACTGCTTGTCAAGAGGAAAACAAATCCTTTGGATTCTGGAAGTTGCAAAGGAAGAAATTTTCCGTTAGATGGGCGAGTTGTGCGGATTTTCTAAGTTCTTTGAATCGTGTGGGATAGGAAGGCGTGCCGAAGTCAAAAACCCGCACAGGCAAGGGTGGCCTGTGCGGCACCCGGCTAGGATCCGATGCCGTCATCTAATTATCCTTTGTTGTGCCCCTGGGGCGGAGAATCAACCTTACTGGTGATCTTCAATTGTGCGCGTAACCAGCGTTGGCGTCGTGGGAGTATTAAACAGCAACCCCTTCACGGAGACGGTGTTGCCGACGGCGGGCTGCCCCTGGTTCGGGAAGCCCAGAAAGTTCATAAAGGAGAGGGTCATAACCGTGATGGAATTCACGGGAGGAGTTGCGCCCGTAAAGAGCGGCGACAGCCCTGACAATGTAAACGTACCGTTGCTCGAGTTGATGCTGGCCACCTTGCCGGTGACCTGCGAAGGCCACAGGCGCACGAGGTCGGTCGTGATGGTAACGACCCCGCCGGCGGAAGTGGGCATTCCGGGACGAACCTGTACGTCCTGACCCACCATCAAGTCCGCGGAACTGGCGAAGCTGAAGCCAAACATGCTGAAGCCACCGTTTTCGCCCATCTCTTCCATGCCGACCTGGAACGTCGCGTTGGGAGCAATGGTCACAACAACCGGGGCGCCTTCGGAGATGCCATTGACCGCAGGCTCTTCCTTAAAGACAACCATGTGGAACTGCGTGCTGCTGTCCACGCTGGTGATGGTTCCTTTGATGGCCCGCTGGCTGGCGTTTTCAATAAATTCCACGCGCTTGGCCAGCATCGAGCCCATGCCGTTTTCGCCCAGGTTGACTTCCACAATTTGACCCATCTGCAGACAGCTGAAGTCCGGCGGATTGGCCATGCATCCGGTGCGGCCAAAATCCTCGAACATAGTGTTACTGTCCGTGGTCACAGTGAACGACTGGCCGTTCCTGCGGTCAACCAGCGTGAACTGCTTGGTTCCCAGCGCGGTAATCTGGCCGTCCAGTTCGTCGAGATCCTCCATCTCCTGGTCTTCATCGGAATCCTGACGCTGCCGGAAGCGCGCAATGGTGACTGCAGGATTGATGGAAAGGTCGCTCTGCACGGAAGAGTTCAAGTTCAAATCCAGTTTGATTCCCACGACCGAATTCATATCAATGGTGACCGGGAAGGGCGCCCCGGACAGAGTGACCATGGAGGTTGAAAGATTCGGCGTCAACTGGCAGACAGAGTTGTTCGCGCAGGAGCCGATGGCTGCCCCCGAATGATTCACGATGGTCATCTCGGCATTCGCCAAGGTTAAGGTCATGCTGCTGTACATGTCCGGGGTGATCTTAGACAGGCTCAGGAAGGCGGTATCCGTTTGCAAATGGCTAAACTCGATTTCTACGGGATTGGTTAGCACGGAGATGGCAGGTTTCGTGGAATCGGAGGGCTGCAGGCTCGCGCCCGTGATCGAGGCCTCAAAGAACAGAACGGCCACGCCATTCGGCGGTGTATCGCCGATGGTCAGGCTCATGGGAACACCATTGGTCACATGGACCGGACTCATGGAACCACCACAGGCAAAGAGCAACCCTAAAGTTAAGACCGCTGCGACAGGAAAGAGCATGCGTTTCATGGAAGATCCTCCAGGGACGATACCGAACAGGGAATCACACACGAGAACTGAGGGCGGGGCAAAACCGTCAATAGCTAAATATGTTTGGAGAGGAGAAATGGTTGCCTGAAATGCTGCGAATTCGATACGGAATAGGTCATTTTTTGTTTCGCTTCGCACTATCGGGGCACTACAGACACCTCGGGTTCCGAACGCCTTGCGGGCGATCTACAGGGCCTTCTAAGTTCTTTGGATCGTGGGGGATAGGAAGACTGAAGAAACAGGACTCGCGTAGGCCCCGACCAAGTCGGGTAAACGCCACCGGCCTGTGCGGAACCCGGCTCTCAATCAGTTTTGAGTCTGGCTACATTTTTCTGCTGTGAGCAGCTCCTGGACGGACTGGGCTGCTTGCAGAAACTCCAAGAAGGCTTTTGCTTCACGGAATAGATCTTTATCACCCAGGGAAAGAGCGATTTTGCCTAATAGAAGATGAAGGCGCGGGGATTCCGCAGTGATGTGCTGAATGGCTTCGAGTGTGGTTGCTTTTGCGAGTGGAAGGTCACCGCGAGCATAGGCGTCACTGGCTTGAGCGAAATACAGAAACTCCCGGGCAAGCTCTCCGGACTTGTGAATCGCCCAGGTTTTCACTATTTGTTCAGGGGTCAGCCGAGAGTCAGGCGTCAGGACAGGAAATGTCAAACAATAGGGACACACATCGAGTGCAAAGCATTGAACCGGGCTGTGGTGCTTCAGGTCGCTTAGCA
Source organism: Candidatus Acidiferrum sp. (assembly GCA_035280045.1). Lineage (GTDB taxonomy): Bacteria > Acidobacteriota > Terriglobia > Acidiferrales > UBA7541 > Acidiferrum. The sequence goes on along the minus strand of DATEGP010000011.1, from coordinate 28,654 downwards.
TTCGCGCAAATTCTTGCGGACTCGAAGCCAGGAATCTTAACGGGAGCAAAGGCGCATGGATATGAGCGTAGGCAGCTGCCCGGAGAGGAGTAGAGAAGGCGAGAAGGCAAGGATTGGAATCTGGGAGCGTTACAGTGAAGAAGCCAGAAGGACTGCTGAGGAGAGTCGTTAGCAAGGGTTTGTCTTCGGCGGGGCGACGAGTCGGACTCAACAATTCGGATTCAAAACGTTCACGCAACCGTGGAATCTCAGGCGAGTTTTCCAGATTGTTGAAATCCTTGTGACCGCCGCCGGGACGGCTGCGCTCAATGGCTGTATAGAAGGGTAAGGCGGGACGAGATGCCGGGGTTTGTTCGGAAGTTAGCGCGTCGTGACGTTCGGACTTCGGTCCGTCAGTTTTACGCGCACTCTCGCGCTGCGTGGTTCGAGCAATCCACTTCCGTAAACGGTTCCACCAAGTCATTGGTATGCCTACTTCTCAGAGGCTTTTAACACGAGTGAGGATCAGTCACAACGACGAAAGAAGAACAGCCAGGATTCATTGCGCTGAACCCGCGCGATGGCGCGGAGTACCTCGCCGCTGCGCTCCTTGGAATGACAGTGGAAGGAGAATCGCGGGGCGAATCGGGAAATTTGTGGGCGGTTAGAAACGGAAGTCTAGGTCACAGAGTTTTAACCGGACCTTGGAAAGAGGGATTGTCGCCGTCGGGGTCGGCGATGGTGAAGCGGCGTTTGAGGCTGCGGGAGGTGGCTAGGATAGAATGCGGGCATGGGGAAGCTGGAGGAGTACAGGCGGAAGAGGAAGTTTGACCGGACGCCGGAGCCGGCGGGTGCGCTGGATGTTGATCAAGCGCGCAAGGACGAACCCGCGGGAGCCCCCGCGGCGCAGCGAGTCGGCAAGTCCACTGTGGCGGACAGGCTCGGAGCCGCCAGCAAGCGTACACGCTTGCCGAAGCCGATGCCGAAGCTGCGGCTGGAGCCGAGCCGGCATGGGGAACACGGGAACACGTTCGTGGTGCAAAAACATTCGGCGACGCGGCTGCATTATGACTTCCGGCTGGCGATTGATGGGACGCTGAAATCGTGGGCGGTGCCGAAAGGGCCTTCGCAGAGTCAGGCGGACAAGCGGCTGGCGGTGATGACGGAAGATCATCCGCTGGAGTATGGCAACTTCGAGGGGAAAATTCCTGAAGGCAACTACGGTGCGGGAACGGTGATGGTGTGGGACCGCGGAACGTTTGTGGTGGAAGGCGATCCCGGGAAACCGCAAGGCCCGGTGCTCGACGCATTGCAGCAAGTGGAGCGCGGCGAGATCAAATTCAGCTTGAATGGCGAAAAGTTGCGCGGCGCCTTCGTGCTGGTGAAGATCAAGCGCAGCGAAAAGGGCAACGAGTGGCTGCTGATCAAACACAAAGACGCGGCCGAAGATGCGAAGTGGAATATTGAGGAACACGATGGCTCGTCTTTGACTGGGAGGAGCCTCGGGGAGATTGCGGAGCAAGCGCCGCCGAAGCGGAGTCCTTATCCGATTGAGGCGAGGGGCGTACACGGCGCGCGCAAAAGCGCGATGCCGTCGCGCGTGGAGCCGATGCTGGCGACGCTGGTGGAGCAGCCGTTCTCCGATCCCAACTGGCTGTTTGAAATTAAATGGGACGGTGTGCGTGCGATGGCGTGGATTACTGACAGCGCGCTGACGCTGCGCTCGCGCAACAACATTGATATTACGGCGCGCTACCCGGAACTCGCGGCGCTGCCGAAGAGGTTTGCGGGGCGCGACGCGATTCTGGACGGCGAGATTGTGGCGCTGGATGCGCACGGGCGGGGCGACTTTCAGCGCTTGCAGGAACGCATGCACGTGCGCGCGCCGGGCGAAAAGCAGATTCGCGAAACGCCAGTGGTTTATTTTGTGTTTGATTTGATCTATTGCGATGGCTACGACTTGCGGGATGCGCCGCTTCTGGAGCGAAAACAACTTTTGGAACGGATGCTGCACGCGACGGACCGATTTCGCTACGCGGACCATCAGGCGGAGCACGGAAAAGAGTTGTATGAGTTGGCGAAAGAGAATGGACTGGAAGGAATTGTCGCGAAACGCGCGGACAGCCGTTATGTGAGCGACCGCAGCACGAGTTGGGCGAAGCTGAAAGTGAGCCAGGCGCTCGACGCGGTCGTCGGCGGTTGGACGGAAGCGCGGACAGAAGCGATTCCGTTTGGCTCGTTGCTGCTGGGATTGTACGAAGGGAAGAGGTTGCGGTTCATCGGACACGTCGGAAGCGGATTTGATGCGAAGAAACACGCGGAACTGAGCGCACGATTCAAAGAGCTGCGCGCGGCGGCTTCTCCATTTGAGAGAGTGCCGGAGACGAATGAAAAATCTTTCTGGGCGAAGCCGGAGCTGGTGGCGAAAGTGAAATTTGGAGGTTGGACGCAGGAGAAATACTTACGGCATCCCGTTTTTATCGGACTGCGCGAGGACTTGAGGCCGGAAGAATGCAAATGGGAGAGCGAAGTCGCGGCGGTTACGCCAGCAGTTGTGCGCGCGCCAGAAGTTGTTGGGAAAGTGATCAGCGACGAAGCGCAGATCGAAGAGGAATTATTCAAGGGCCGCGCGGAAACCATCAACATGGAGCTGGATGGGAAGCGGCTGCGGTTCAGCAACTTGAACAAAGTGTATTTTCCGGAATCGGGCTACACGAAGCGCGATTTGCTATCTTACTACTATCGCATGGCGGATTACATTCTGCCGTTTTTGCGAGGTCGGGCGCTGGTGCTGAGGCGCTACCCCGATGGGATTCAGGGGCAGGCTTTTTTTCAAAAGGATTTGATCGAAGGCGTTCCGGAGTGGTTCAAGACGGCGCCGATTGAGTCCGAGGAGCGCGGAAAGCAGATTCATTACGCCACGGCGGAGGATCGCGCTTCGCTCTTGTTTTTGGCGGGGCTCGGTTGCATTGACCACAATCCGTGGACCAGCCGGCTGGAGGACCTCGATCATCCGGATTATTTCTTTTTTGATTTGGACCCTTCGGACGGGACGGAGTTTTCGGTAGTGCTGACGATTGCGCGGGCGCTGCATGAAAAGCTGGAAGAGTTGGGGATTGTGAGCTTTCTGAAAACGTCGGGCGCGACAGGATTTCACATTTTTATTCCTGTTGAGCCGCTTTATACCTATGAGCAATTGCGGACGTTCGGTGAGATTATTGCGCGAACGGGGACAGCACAGCATCCGAATCTTGTGACCAACGAGCGGTCGGTGGCGAAGAGACCGGCGGGGCGCGTGCTGATTGACGTGCAGCAAAATGCGATGGGGAAGCCGCTGGCGTGTGCGTATTCGGTGCGGGCGTTTCCGAAGGCCCCGGTTTCGACGCCGGTGTTGTCACGCGAGTTGAAGTCAAATCTGAAGCCGGAGAACCTGAACATCAAGACGGTTTTTGCGCGGCTGAAGGAGAAGGGCGATTTGTGGAAAGATTTTTGGAAGAGCCAGCAAAGAATTGAGGGTGCTATCGAGGCGTTGAGCACCCGCATGGCGCAGAAATAGGAGGTGTGTGATTCCCAACACGGGACAACTTCGCGTGGGCACATCGGGATACTCATACAAACAGTGGAAAGGGAATTTCTATCCCGAAAAACTGCCGGACAAGGAGATGCTGCGTTACTACGGGACGCAGTTTCCGACGGTGGAGATCAATCACAGTTTTTATCGCATGCCGACTGAGAATTTGCTGATGAATTGGGCCAAAGCCGTGCCAGAGGGATTCCGGTTTGCGTTGAAAGCGAACCAGCAGATCACGCACATTCAGCGATTGCGAGGCAGCGAGAGCACGCTGAAGAGATTTTTGGAAGTGGCCAGCGTGCTCCAGGAAGGCGATCATCTGGGGCCGATACTTGTGCAGCTTCCACCGACGTTCAAATTTGACAAACCGCTGCTGGAAGACTTTTTGGCGCTGCGGCCGCCAGCTTTTCTATTTGCGTTCGAGGTGCGGCACGCGTCGTGGTACACCGAGGAAACGTATGAGACTCTGCGCAAGTATCAGACGGCGCTATGCATTGCAGAGACAGAAAAGCAGGAGCCGCCGGAGGTGCTCACCTCGAATTTCACGTATGTGCGGCTGCGCCTGGAGAACTACACGCCGAAACAATTAGCGGTCTGGAGAAAACGCTTCGATGCATGGATGAGCCAGGGCGTCGAAGTATACGCCTATTGCAAACATGAAGACGAAGGCAAAGCTCCCGCCTACGCTCGCAAGATTCTTGGGGCTGATGGCGAGGGCGACAAAAAATAAAAGCGCTTTGGGGGATGGATAAACAGAAGATGGCGCGCCCGCAGGGACTTGAACCCCGAACCCTCAGATTAGAAATCTGATGCTCTATCCAGTTGAGCTACGGGCGCCCAAATTCATTCTAAGAGATTTGCGCCCGGCGAAACCAGTGTTTGTTGCCCTAAGACTATTCCCTGAGGAATCGCTTTGGCCGTTCACACGTGCTCCAGCAGCGTCGCGCTATCAAATGAATGCGAGGGGAAGAATTCCGCGCGAAACGCCTTCAAAATCAGCCGGTGTGATGATTGCTTGAAACTTCTTTGTTGAGATTTCCCGAACCGTGGCTGTGAAGCGGTGGCAGTTCGCTCTTGCTGGAGTTGGCGTGTTGGACGACAGCAGGGGCCGCATTTTCCCTAGGGGGAGAGTTTGTGTCTCTGGCCGCCCGCGGAGCTTCGGCGGCTACGAAGGCTCCCAGGACGATAAAGACGAGAATTGCAATCAGCACTACATTCCAGCGCCGGAATTTTGCTGCAGTGCCCGCCGCAGGCGAAGCCAGACTGCATTGCGGGGGGCCATAACTGCTCCTGTGAATTCTCAACTCTCTTTTGTCAGGCCCGGTGATCACAAAATTCTCCAGCACTGCGGCGATGCCAACTTCCTTTAAGTTCGCCTACTTATTAAGACGTATCGTATTACGATATGGTTGCAGGCGCGAACGGGAAGGCCCGCTTCTGTCCATTTCTTGCAAAGAATAGCAACCTGGCTTTAGATCCGCCGCAGTAAGGCGCTGCTGGCGGGAAACGTTTTCCAGCCTGGTCTCGAAGCCGCCTCTAAGACGTTTCACGAAGTCTCTCCTTGACAATCTACCTATCGTTCGGTTATATATGTCGAACGTCTAGGAGGAGCGCAATGCCGATCGAGAAATCGGATTTGCTGCAGGGCACGCTGGACATGCTGATCCTGAAAATCGTGACGCTGGGCCCGATTCACGGCTATGGCATTTCGCAGCGGCTGCGCCAAATTTCCAAAGAGGTGCTTCTGGTCCAACAAGGCTCGCTCTATCCGGCCCTCCACCGCCTGGAAAAGCGCGGATGGCTGGCCGCCGAGTGGGGCGAATCCGAGAACGGCCGGCAGGCGAAGTTCTACAAACTGTCGGCGAAGGGCAAACAACAATTGAGAAAAGAGGAGTCCAACTGGAATCGTCTTGCCGGAGCAGTGGCCAGCATTCTTCAGACCGCGCAATAGGAGCATTTCATGTCGTTATGGAAATTCCCCTCAAACAAGCGCACGCTCGACCCACAATACGAGTCTGAACTTCGCTTCCACATCGAGAAGCTCACCGACGAGAACATGGCTGCAGGCATGACGCCGGAAGAGGCGCGGAGGCGCGCCGTGCTGGAATTCGGCGGCGCGGAGCAAATCAAAGAAGAGTTGCGCGACGTGCAGCGCATTCCTGTGCTGGAAATGGCGCTGAAGAATTTCCGGTGGGCGTTGCGTTTCGTTCGCAAGTCCCCGTCTTTTTCGATTGTTGTTATCTTGACGCTAGCTCTGGGTATTGGCGCGAACAGCGCCGTTTTTTCTGCCATCGACGCAATCCTGTTGCGTCCTCTGCCATTTCCCAACGGCGATCAAATGATGTTCCTGTATCAATACAATCCCAAAGTGAAGACACCGCAGACGCAACTCGCTCCGGTGCGCTTGGAAGAGTGGAACCGGATGAATTCCACGTTTCAGGGCATCGCCGGTTACTACACCGAGGATGGATCCGAAACTTCCGGCGCGCTGCCTGAAAAAGTAACCCAGGCATTGGTGACCCCTCGCTTCCTCGAGGTGTTGGGAATCTCGCCGGCTCTGGGGCGCGATTTTATTCCGGAAGAAGCGCATTTTGGCGGACCACATGGGGTGCTCATCAGCGACCGATTTTGGCGGCGCCGCTTTGGGGCGGATCCCAACGCTTTGGGGAAGAAGCTGCGGATCGACGGTTTTTCCGTCTCAATCGTGGGGATTATGCCCGCTTCGTTCGCATTTCCGAGCCGCGATGTGGACGTTTGGGGTGCTGTCCCGACGGATGCTCCGTTCGCGCAGGATCGGGGTTCGACATGGTATCGCACCATAGGACGCCTGAAGCCGGGAGTCACGCTCGAACAGGCGCGAGCCAACCTGGAAACAGTGCAAGCGCAACTGGGGAAGCAATATCCACAAACGGATGCGGATTTGACGCCGGGAATCGATCCGCTCAAGGAAACAACCGTAGGAGGTGTGCGGAGTTCTCTCTGGATGCTATTTGGCGCGGTGTCGCTGCTTCTGATGATCGCCTGCACGAACATCGTCGCGCTCCTCGTGGCCCGCGGAGCGCAGCGTCAGCATGAGATTTCTGTACGCCGCTCGTTGGGCGCTCCTCGCTCCGCCGTAGTTTGGCAATTGCTGACCGAGTCTTTTGTGCTGGCGCTTGCTGGCGCGCTCGTCGGCCTGATTGTCGCCAGCGCAGCCTCCAACGTGTTTCGATCTTTGGCCAAAGGGCTTCCTCGCGTCGAGGAGATTCATCTTGATGCGCGCATCGTGCTTTATACGTTTGGCTGTTCTGTTCTAGCGACGCTTCTTTGCGGATTGTTTCCTGCCATTCGCGGCACGCGCGGCAACCTTTCGGGAGCGCTGGCCCAAGCTAGCCGCTCGCAGGTATCCTCGCGCACGCCTCTCCAATGGTTTCTCGTGGGCGTGCAGGTGGCTCTTGCGGTGACTTTGCTGGGCGGCGCAGGGTTGTTGCTACGTAGCTTTCAAGCCCTTGGCCGCGTCTCACCGGGTTTCGAGGCCAGCCATGTCTTGACGTTCCACGTCAGCGGTTCGTGGGGGGAAACCACGGACATGAACGGGCTAACGCAGCGGATTGATCACATAATCGAGACTTTGCGAAACACGCCAGGCGTGCAAGCCGCCGCGAGTTCCGCAGAACTGCCTGGAGTCCCGACGGAGTTTCAGACGGAGCTTCAGTTCGCCGAAGGTCCCTCTGATCCGACCCGCAAGATGGTGGTGGAAAGCCGCTTCGTTTCTCCGGGATATTTTTCGACAATGCAAATCCCGCAACTCGCTGGAGAACCTTGCCAAGAACCGAAATTCATAGTTACGCCTGGAGCCCCGGGCGGCGTTCTTGTCAGGCCCAATTCATTCACTGTTCTTGTCAATCACAGCTTCGCCGACACCTACCTCCCAGGCTCAAATATCATCGGGCGTCATCTCAGGGTTCTGGGAAATGCGTTTCTGCGGCCAGAGGATGCCGGCGAAATCCGCGGTATTGTGGGAGACGCCCGAGAAGAAGGTCTGAATCGTGAACCCGGTCCCACGGTGTACTGGTGCATCAGTGCTCCCGAGCCGGACCCATACTACCTGGTTCGTACGGCCACGGAACCGACGGTTTTGGCGGAAACGGTTCGCAAAAAAATCCATGACATTGAGCCTGCTCGCTCTGTATTCAACATCATCCCGCTGGAAGAGCATTTGAGCGATGCTTTTGGAGAGAACCGGCTTCGGACGATTCTGCTTACGTTTTTTGCGGTAACCGCGGTATCGCTGGCATGCATCGGGCTGTATGGAACGCTGAGCTATTCAGTGACGGTGCGGCGGCGCGAGGTCGGTCTGCGTCTCGCCCTCGGAGCTTTGCAGGGGCAAATCGTAAAGCAATTCCTCTTCAAAGGGCTGGCGGTGACATTGCTTGGATGTGCGGCCGGCTGGTTGCTCGCAGCCGCCTTCGCGCGCGTGCTTTCTGGGATGCTCTATGGAGTCTCACCTTCCGATGTTGCGACGCTGTTGAGCGTTGTTTTGCTCATGTTGCTGGTGTCCGCTTTCGCCGCGCTGATCCCGTCCCTGCGAGCGGCTCACCTCGACCCCATGCAGGTTCTGCGCGAGGAATAGCCCGCGGGGAAGCCCGCTTTTTCGCGGGTTTGAGATTGTGGAAAAACGAACCGCTCATTTGCGCGAATTCAGGCAGGACATCGCCGCTACTTTTTCTTCGGCTGTTTCGTAGCTCTTGCCGGTGGCGTCCTTCATGGAGAGAAACACCCAGTCGCTTTGCTCTTCCGCCGTCCGGCTGAACTCAAAAGTGTAGGCTTCGTTCCGGCTGATCTGGTAGACCATTGTTCGCATCAGGATCGGATACAGATTCCGGGTCGTGTCTTCGGCCGGCTGCCCGCAGCGCGCAAGCAGGTGTTCCGGTGTCGCACTGGCCACGGCTTGTTCGTGCCGGCGCTCTTGCTTCTTGCCGATCCACTCGAACCCGCGCTGCGCCAGCGTAACCAGCAGGATTAGACCGGCGATCGCTCCCACGACCATCAGCCAGACCCGCTTGGTCTGCTTCAGAAAATCCAGGAATTCGGTGACAGGCGTCGACTCGCGCGTCGCGCTCCCCGGTACAGTTACCGGTGAATAGCGCGATGCCTTCGCCGGTTCTGTGGCACGTGAGCCAGCAATTGACTCCGCAATCTCTCTTGCCTCTGCTTGCCGCTCGGCAACAGCGGCGGAAGTAAGCTCGCCGGAGGAGGGTTCGGCCTGCTTTGTATAGTCCATATTTCCCGCCTTTCAGGCTGTGCTTTCATCATCAGCCCGGGCGGCCTTGGCGGCAGTGCATTTTTGGCTGGTATTCCCAGAAAGTAAGCCTGCACCACGGGACAGGTGCATTTGAATCCCGCCTGAATTGCGTAACTAGAATCAGTATTGAGGATCGACTTCTTAAGTATTTCCGATGCCGGGACTTCTTCTTGTTCTGCTAGGTGCTTTCGCGCGTCAGGTTGGTTCCATATCTTGCCGCCACGATTCCGACGACGAGCCACAAGGCCGTTGCATATATGGCATACCACACTGCTTCCTGGCTTGCGCTTACGGCGCTGGGGCTTAGCACCACCAACGAACCCGTCGAAATGGCATGCATCAACTGAGCGAGAGCAACACTTCTGGTGTTCGTGTAGATCCAGCCAATCAGCACGCGCATTGCAGTCATCGCGGCGGTGAACGCTAGAAAGTACGGTACCCAGTAGTTGCCATGTGGCGTTGCCGTTCCGAGGAAGTCGATCACCGGAATGTGCCAGCATCCCCACACCACTCCGAGTGTGACGGCTGGTTGGAGAGCATTAGGAGTTGTTGCCATTTTGGGGAACGCGAAGCCTGTCCAACCGATTTCTTCAAAAAATCCCGCAACTATGCCGAAAGACGCTCCGATGAAGAACCGGTTGGGCGCAAACACCGGAGAGACAAAGGTCTTCAAAACAAGAAGAACGAGGAAGATGGTGACGGGTGGGATGAGCAGCGGTGCGTACCATTGAGCTCCCGCCCGAATCCGCCGCATCCGCGAAAAAAGGTCGCGCACGCCGCTTGGTCCATCCACCGCGCGGGTCAGCGCGATTCCACTCACGACGGGCCCCAGCAACATCACCGGGAACATTAGAATTCCGCTGAATCTGGGAATGGACTCTCCGCGCAAGAGTTTTGGCGCTACTACGGCGAGCGCGCCAAGCCAGGAAATGGCGAACGTCATAACGAAATAGACCGCTACTGGATGCCGCTTCACAAAACTTTCCTTCGTATTCGCCATTTTACCTGCCACAAGGCACAGATGCTTAAACTCTCAGCGTTATGGAATCAAGTAGTAGAATCTCATGTTCTCTTTCCCGCTGAGGACGCCAAGAGAGTGCACCGTGTCTGTACAAAATGGCTGGCAGATTGAGGAGAACCAGATGAAGCGGAACTTCAGAACTCTCGCGTGTGTGGCTCTAATCCAGCTGGCGTGCGCAGCCTCCGCGCGTCGAGCCGGCGATGCTGCCCTGGTCGAGGTGGGTTCGGGTGCGTCTGTGTTTGAAAGTGCGTTGAGTGGTACGAACTACCCTCAACGAAATTCAGCATGTGCGCACTGGCGCGCTACAATGTAGAAATGCAGCGCAAAGTCTTTTGGACCGTCTTTATGGCCCTCGACCTCATCGCCGGCGTTACGTTGCCGTTACTATGGGGCTTGCTGGCTACCATCCCCATTGGCTTCGTAAGCTGGTGGGTCGCCTACCGCAGCGACTGGTTCTGACTCCCGTAGTTTCAGGCGATCAAACTCCGGCTTCTAAATGAAGGAAGGGTTACCGCTTACTCGCACACTTCTCTAGGTGGAGCTCGCAACGCGTTAGGGAATTACTGCCCTGATCTCAGGAGAGTTGACGCTCTCGTGCCCGTCGGCATCCACTGATCTGGTTACATAGTAATAGGTCACACCGCTCTTCACGTCGGTCACGCGAAGCGTCGAGCTGTGCCCCGAAACAACGTTGGAGGTATAGTGGTTTGTTCGACTTGGCTGTTGGCGTGGGTTGCGTTGGGCAAAGAAGTGTGGAGGAAGAACGACAAAGATGGCAATCGCAACCGTGAACCCGGCAACGGGACAGGTTCTGAAGACCTTTGAAGCGCTGTCTGACGCGCAACTCGAAGTGAAACTCCGGAAAGCGGCGGATACGTTCTTGAGTTACCGCAAGACGCCATTTGCCGAACGCGCACGGATGATGCTCAAAGCCGGAGAAATCCTGGAAAGCGAAAAAGAACGTTGCGCGCGTGTGATGACCACGGAAATGGGCAAAACATTCCGGTCCGCGGTGGACGAGGTGGCGAAGTGCGCGTGGGTCTCCCGCTATTATGCGGAAAATGCGGAACGGTTTCTTGCGGACGAGATCGTCGAAACGACGGCGAAGCGCAGCTACATTCGCTACCTGCCGCTGGGCCCCGTTTTGGCGGTGATGCCTTGGAATTTTCCCTTCTGGCAAGTATTTCGTTTTGCCGCGCCCGCATTGATGGCGGGGAACGTCGGCTTATTGAAACACGCTTCGATCGTGCCGCAATCGGCGCTGCTTATTGAAGAGGTCTTGCAGAAGGCTGGCTTTTCCGAAGGAGCTTTTCAAACGCTGCTGATTGGCTCGCAAAAAGTGGACCGGGTGTTGGGTGATCCACGCGTGCAAGCTGCCACGCTGACCGGCAGCGAAGGCGCCGGCGTCGAAGTCGGCATGGGAGCAGCGAAAAGAATCAAGAAAGTCGTTTTGGAGCTGGGTGGTAGCGACCCATTCATCGTGATGCCCAGCGCGAACCTGGAGGCGGCCGCCGCCACCGCGGTCAAGGCGCGGACTGTCAACAACGGGCAATCGTGCATCGCGGCGAAGCGCTTTATTGTTGCTGAGGAGGTTGCCGACAAATTTGAAAAGATATTCGCGGAGAAAATGGCGGCGTTAAAAGTGGGAGATCCCTTCGACGAAGCGACGGAGCTTGGCCCGCTCTCGACGGAGCAGGGATTGAAAGACCTGGATCGTGACGTGAAGGCCACAATCGAAGCGGGCGCTAAGGTTCTGACCGGCGGCAAACCTTTGGATAGGCCAGGAAATTTTTATGCGCCGACTGTGTTGACCCAAATCCCGAAAGGCTCTCCGGCGCACAAGGAGGAACTGTTCGGCCCTGTCGCGAGTGTGTTTCGCGCGAAAGATGTGGATGATGCAATTCGCATCGCCAACGATAGCCGGTTCGGATTGGGAGCGAGTGCGTGGACCAATGAGGACAAAGAACGCGAGCGCTTCATCAACGAGCTCGATGCGGGGATGGTTTTCATTAATAAGATGGTGGCTTCGGATCCGCGGCTTCCGTTCGGAGGAGTGAAGTGGTCGGGGCACGGGAGGGAGCTAGGAGTGCACGGCATTCGGGAGTTCACCAACATCAAGACGGTCTGGATAGAGTAGAAATAAAGTTCAAGAACGAAGAGTACCTGGCAAAACGATTTCGTTTTGCGACTGCTGCCACAAACACTTGCGACAGGCAAGAATCAGGCGGAAAATTTACGAGCGAGGAGGGCTCATGGCAAAATCAATGGAAATCGAGGTCAACGGGAAGCACTACGCCGTCAGCTACCCTCCTGACACCCCGCTCTTGTATGTGCTGCACGATGAACTCGGCCTCACGGGCACGAAGTATGGCTGCGGGGAAGGGCAGTGTGGGGCTTGCACAGTATTAATAGGTGGGGCGCCAAGGCGCTCGTGTCAGATTCCGGTCGGCGCAGCAGCCGCAAAACCGATTACGACTGTTGAAGGCCTCGAGAAAGATGGAAAGCTCCATCCCGTGCAGCAGGCGTTTCTCGATGCAGGCGCGTTTCAATGCGCGTTCTGCACTTCGGGAATGGTGATGAGCAGCGTCGGTTTGCTGCAGACGAATGCCAATCCGAAGCGCGAAGACATTGTGCAATTCCTTCAAGGCAATGTGTGCCGGTGCGGCACGCACCCGCGCGTCATAGAGGCTGTGCAGCACGCGGCCAAAATGATGCAGGAGCGTGCGCGATGAATACCGTGCGCCAGAGTTTCGTTGCCGAGCCCGAACGTTTTGAATTCACCGGCGCGCCCATCCATAAATTCGACCTGGCGCGCCGCGAATTTTTCAAACTTCTTGGCGCGGGAGTCGCCGTCTTTGTAGTGGCAAAAGACGCCCTTGCAGCGCAAGAAACCCCCGCCGGGTCGCGCTCTTTCCACAATGAGGAGCTGCCGAAGGAAATCAGTTCCTGGCTGCACGTCGGCGAAGACGGCGTCGTGACCGGCTTCACAGGGAAAGCCGAAGTAGGCCAGAACATTCGCACTTCGATTTCGCAAACCATCGCCGACGAATTGCGCGTGCCATTCGCAACCGTGCGGTTGGTGATGGCGGACACGACCCTGACGCCATTTGACGCCGGCACCTTCGGTAGCCGCACTACGCCGACAATGACGCCGCACTTCCGCCGAGTCGCCGAAGCCGCGCGCAACCTGTTAATCGGAGTGGCCGCCAAGGAATGGAACGTTCCGCCGGAAGGCTTGGTAGCTGCCGATGCGAAGGTCACAGATCCGGCGTCGAAGCGATCCCTCAGTTACGCTGAACTCGCGCGAGGCAAAACTCTGGCGCAGAATCTGCCGGCCGAGGATCCCATCACTCCCGCAACGGAATGGAAAGTTGCGGGGAAGCCTCTTCCCAAGGTCGATGGCCGCGCGTTTGTCACCGGCAGTCACCAATACACCAGCGACATTCATCCGGAAGGCATGCTTTACGGCAAAGTGCTGCGCCCGCCCTCTTTTGGCGCGACGTTGGCTTCGCATGACGACAGCACGGCGAAAGCTATGAATGGCGTCACGGTCGTTCGCGACGGGGACTTCGTCGGCGCAACTGCTCCGAGCTTGCACGAAGCCCAGAAAGCGCTCGACGCAATTCGCGCCCAGTGGAAAGAAGTGCCGCAAGTTTCAAGCAAAGAAATTTTCTCGTATCTTAAGAAAAACGCCGAGCCTTCCTCAAATGAGCGATTTCGGCACCAAAAGGGATCGGTCGCGGAAGGCCTTGCCGCCGCGGCGCATCATCTCGAAACCACTCACAACGTTGCGTACATCGCCCACGCCCCCCTCGAGCCCCGTGCAGCCGTAGCGCAATGGGCCGAAGGCAAGCTCACGGTTTGGACCGGCACGCAGCGCCCGTTTGCGAATCGCGACGAGCTTGCCAGTCTTTTTCACATTCCTGAGAGCAGCGTTCGCGTCATCGTTCCGGATACTGGCGCAGCCTACGGCGGAAAACACACCAGCGACGCCGCGATTGAAGCAGCGCGTTTAGCGAAGGCAGCCGGAAAGCCGGTGAGAGTTGTGTGGACGCGGGAGGAAGAATTCACCTGGGCCTATTTCCGTCCTGCGGGAGTGATCGAAGTCAAGAGCGGCATTTCCAAAGACGGAAAACTGACCGCCTGGGAATTTCACAACTATCACTCCGGCATGTCGGGGATCGAAACTCCCTATGACGTTGCGAACCAGCACACCGAATATCATCAGGTGCCGTTGGTCTTGCGCAGCGGGTCCTATCGAGGTCTGGCAGCCACCGCAAACCATTTCGCGCGCGAATCGCATATGGACGCACTGGCGCACGTTGTCCAAATGGATCCTCTGGAGTTTAGGCTGACGAATCTCACCGACGCGCGAGTGCGCGCCGTCTTGGAAGCCGCCGCGAAATCCTTTGGCTGGCCGCAGAAGAAAACACAAACGGGGCAAGGATTTGGTCTTGCGTGCGGTTTTGAGAAGGGAGGCTACGTGGCGACTTGTGCCGAAGTCGCCGTGAACCGTACTTCCGGAGACGTGCGCGTGGTGCGCGTTGTGGAAGCTTTCGAGTGTGGGGCCATCGTCAACCCCGATGGCTTGCGCAATCAGGTGGAAGGCGCAGTTATTCAGGGATTGGGAGGAGCGCTCTTCGAAGCCGTTGAATTTCAGAATGGGCGCATCACGAATCCGCACTTTGCATCGTATCGCGTCCCACGCTTCCGTGATGTCCCCGAGGTGGAAGCTGTGCTGCTCGATCGAAAAGATATCCCATCAGCAGGTGCCGGTGAAACGCCCATCATGGCGATTGCCCCGGCGGTAGGCAACGCGCTGTTCGACGCTACGGGGGTTCGCCTCAATAATTTGCCCATGGTTCCGAACGGCTTGCGAGGGGCCTGAAACAGATTTGAAGCAAAATTGTTTGCTCCGAATTCACCATCCGAAAGGATTTCATGAAGCGCATCACCGTGGCCCTTGGATTAGCGATGGCGCTCATCGGCTTGAACGCCTGCAAAAAGCAGACAAACGACAACGATGCCATTCGCGCGGGAATTCTTCAGCATCTGACTTCTATCGGCACGCTCAATATGAGCGCCATGGACATGGACATGCGCAGAGTCGCCGTCACCAGCAATCAAGCGCACGCGGAAGTCGAGTTTCGCGTCAAGAACAGCCCTCCGGGGGGCGGGATGCAAGTTGCGTACGATCTCGAAAAGCGAGGCGACGCCTGGGTCGTCCTGAAGAGCCAGCCGCTCGGTGGGATGCAGCATCCCGCAACAAGTCAAAACCCGGGAGCAAATCAGCCCGTCCACTCGATGCCCAACTTCAACGAACTCCTGAATCCCTCAGCGAACCCGGGGCAAGGCACGCTTCCTCCGGGTCACCCGCCTGTTAGTTCGTCGCAAACGGCATCACCACCGGCCGCACAGGCTCAACCATCCGCCAAGAAGCCCCGGTAATCCGGTTTCGATTTCGCCGTTCTAATCTTCGATTCTTCTGTACTTGAATTCCGCGGAGGTACGAAGTTTGGGGGTGATTACGGGGTCGTCGAACAGAAGCAACGTGTCATCATCAAATTTCGCGCCGCACTCGGTTTCTCGATCATTTGTCTTGAAGAAAATGCGGTTGCCTTCGACCCGCCAAGTCGCACTGGTTTCAACCTGCAAGCTTTCCCAGGGACCGATCGCAAAGCCTGTGGCTCGCCAATGGCCATCATCGCTAAACTCGATGGTCAATTCCTTGATGTTAAAGTCGGTAGGGTCTCGCCGGGCAATTGTTTCGAGCTTCCACTTGCCTGTCAGCTTCCTTGATTCGATTGGTCGGGATTTCCAAAAAAACAAATCGCAGGCCTTTCCCAAATCAGATAGTTTTGTCCTTGGCGTAGCAGAGCGATTCCATGTTGCATTCCGCGCATTTTGGTTTGCGCGCCTGGCAAACCCTGCGTCCATGCCAGATAATCTGGTGTGAAAACTGAATCCACTTTTCTTTGGGAATCACTTGCATCAGGTCTTGTTCAATTTTCTTGGGATCTTCGTTGCGCGTCAGGTCCAGCCGGTTCGCGATACGCTGCACGTGCGTGTCCACGACAACCCCGCTGGGGATCCCGTAGGCCGTGCCCAGCACGACGTTCCCGGTTTTTCGCGCCACGCCGGGTAGCGTGAGGATTTCGTCCATGGTGCGCGGCACTTCTCCGTTGAAGTTCTCCAGGATGCCCTTGCTTGCTCCCATCACTGATTTGGTCTTGTTGCGGAAAAATCCGGTAGGCCGAATCTCTTGCTCCAAATCGCCCGGCGTGGCATACGCGAACGCCTTTGCATCAGGATATTTCTTGAAAAGAGCCTCTGTGACTTGATTCACGCGCACGTCCGTGCATTGTGCCGAAAGGATCGTGGCAATCAGCAACTCAAACGCATTTTTGTGATTTAGTTCGCAAATCGCGTTGGGGTATGCTTCATCCAACTTTGCAAGGATCGCCGCGACTCGTTTCGGGTCGGTCCCGGCGGCGCGCGTCAGCTTTGCGGCCGACCTGGCTGCCTTTGTTCGTTTCGCAGCTTTCGCCTTTTCGCGCACTACTTCTCTTTGTGAGGATTTCTTTCTCTTCAGCTTTGTTGCCATGGAGCCAAAACTATAGCATGGAGGAAAGTGCGGCCAGCAATTTGCGGAAGGCTTTGCCGCGGTGACTATGCCGATTCTTCTCTTCCGCGGAAAGTTCAGCGAAAGTTTTCCTAAGAGCAGGGAAGTAAAACACCGGGTCGTATCCAAATCCTCCCGCACCTCGGGGAGACTCCAGAATCTCTCCGTCAGCGCGGTCGGTGATCACCGCCAGCGCTCTTCCTTTTCGCGCCAGCGCAATGGCGCAAACGAAATGCGCGGAGCGTTCTATGCGAACTTTATCCCGCATCTCCCTCAAGAGCTTTTCGATGCGCTGCGAATTCGTCGCATCTGCGCCTGCATATCTTGCTGAACGCACACCTGGCGCGCCGCCAAGAGCTGACACAACAAGTCCGGAATCATCGGCGAAAACCAACCCCTCGCTCAGCCGGGAATAATGAAGCGCCTTGCCCGCGGCATTTTCGGCGAACGTCGGCGCGCTCTCCTCAAATTCTGGAAGCGTTGGAAACTCCGGGAGCAACTCGAGCTCGACGAAGGAAAACGACGGCGCGGCGTTCTCTGCGAGCACGCGAAACTCCTTCAGTTTTCCGGGATTGGACGAGGCGAGATACAGCTTAACGGGCGCGCGCACTGAATTTCAGGGGCAACACGGCGCGCTGTTCGTCGGTGAGCCGGCGGATTCCCGCGGCGGCCAGCGCGAGCAAATCCTGCATTTCGCTGCCGCTAAACGCGCGTCCCTCTGCCGTCGCTTGGATTTCCACGAAATGCCCCCCGCCGGTCATCACGACATTCATGTCCACTTCCGCGTGCGAATCTTCTTCATAGGCAAGGTCCAGCAGCGCACGGTCATTCACAATGCCTACGCTCGTGGCGGCCACCGTGTCAATCAGTGGCGAACTTTTCAGCATTCCTGCGGCTACCATTCTTTCGAACGCCAGCGCTAGCGCCACAAACGCTCCGGTGATGGATGCAGTGCGCGTTCCGCCGTCGGCTTGAATTACGTCGCAATCAAGCCACACCGTGCGTTCGCCCATAGCTTCCTGGTCCGTCACGGCCCGCAGCGAGCGGCCGATCAGTCGCTGAATTTCCAGCGTCCTCCCCGACTGCTTACCCCGCGTCGCCTCCCGTGGTGTCCGTTCTTCCGTGGCGCGTGGCAACATTCCATATTCGCTCGTCACCCAGCCTTTGCCACTGCCCTTCAGGAAGGGAGGCACACCATCATCCACGGTAGCCGTGCAAATCACGCGAGTATTTCCCAGTTCGATCAGCACACTGCCTTCGGCAGTCGAGATGAAATCGGGCGTGATTTTGAGAGGACGCATCTGGTCCGCAGCCCGGCCGTCGCTTCTCACCCATCCTCCTGTGTAGACTTGCAGGCGCTCTGCAACAATTTACCTTTGAGCAAGTTTGACGGTGCTGTTGCGTGCTGTCAACGGCGGCACGACCAAAGCTCCAACCTTGCTCGCTGAGGGTGCGGCCGGGGGACTCGCCGGTGCCGGTCCAGCATCAGCATGCACCACAAAGGTTCCGGTCAAATCCACGTGACCGGCGAGCGTCTCCGCTTCCTGGCCATGAATCAGGATTTTCAGACGTTTCACTTCGGGCACATTTGCTGCGAGCGTTTGCGCCAGGGAGTCCACTGCCAGCTGTTCGCTGGCGATTCCAGAAGGGATCGAAGTGGCAAGCGCCTCCGAGAAATCTGCAATTGCTGTTCCATCCGGCAGGATATAAAACGCGAGCAGCACAGCGTCCGGCGGCAGAGTTCGGAGTTCGACATCAACTGGGCCAGCGAGCAGAGTGTTCAGCACCTGCTTGGAACGCAACACGGGATCGCCAGAAAGTGGCAACTCTACCGTCACCGGAGCCAGCACCGAATTATCGGAATCAGAAACCCAAAAGAGTTTCGCCTTCACGTGCGGATCGGCGGGATTCATCGGAACTGACTGCGTTAATTCACGCCTCGCTTGCTCTTCGGTTTGCTGCTGCAATCGTGCGGCGCGCTTCATGCGGCTGCGAATGATGGGAACGGAAATCGCCGCGCCAACCACTATGAAGACGAGCAGCGCCGTCAGCCAGAACTTCCATTTTTCTCTTGCGGGTCCTGGCGCGAGTTCGGTCAAGGAGTCGATCGTGGGGTCCGTCATGGCGACCCTCCACCGGCGCCTGCAATTACATAGAGGGGTTTGAATGCTGCCACGCCGCGCGCGATGGCATCGGCAACCCCGGGAGCCATGTTGTCCAGATCCGTGCGATTGTTGACGACTACGCTGGAAACTTCGACGGCGATTGCCGGTGCAGCTGTAGTCCGAAGTTGCCGGATCGTTGCAGTCTGTGCGGTGTCCGGCGAGCCCTTGAAGCGCTGAGTGAGCATACCCTGCACCAGATCGCCAAGTTTCCGGCTGAGCCCAAGAAAAGGAGCTTGCGCGCGGTCCCAGGGGATGAACCCGTTCGTCGCTGTGATTGCCGGCAAGTCTGAATTGACATAGACGCGCGCGGTTCCCGGCAATCCCGTTGACGAAATGTGCAGCGTGATGAAAACTGCGTTTCGCTGTGCGTTTGCAATTGCGGAGCGGTCATCAAAAGACGGGTTATCATTCGTTTGCCGCGTTTGCACCACTTGAAACCCTTGTCGCTCAAGTGCTTTCCGAACCTCTGCGGCGAATTCCATGACGATGTCGCTTTCCTGCATTCCGCCGGTTCCGCGCGCGCCAAGGTCCGTTCCACCGTGCGCCGGGTCCAGCACTACAACGTTCAGTCCGCTCTGCGAGGTTGGTGCACTGATTGGAGAACCGGGGGCCGTCGCTGCACTCTGTCCCCCCGACGCCGTTGATCCCGGCGGCGCGGCCGTGGCAGCCGGTTGTTGCGTTTGCGAGGGAGCTTGTAAGGCGTGCGTCACCACCGCGCCTGCAAGAAACAGGAAAGCTATTCCACAAATAGTGAGGATTCTTGGCCGTTGGGAGTTTCCCACATCCAGCAGCATATCAAATTCACCCAAGGATTCGCGCAGCCTGATGGTTGCAGAGCTACGAAGGCCGCGCGACTGTCAAGGAATCCGCTCTTGCAGCTTAAGACTCTCGAAAGAGTCTATCGATCCGCGGACGTTTCCGTTGTGGCCAAGGGTTTCAGGTTCGCTTTTTGCAGTACGGCATTGGCGTTGGCCAGATCCTTGTTCTGAAAGTCGGCCCAACGCGCCAGCGCTTCTTCTGCGGCCTTGTCCCACTTCTCATGCGCGGCCACGGCATCAGTGGAAGGGCCCACGTCGGCGCTCTCCACAATGCTCAGCAAGCCGTTCAGAGCCGATGCAGTTTTCGTCAGTGACTCCGGCTCTTTTCTCGGAAATGCGAGTCCATACAATCCAAAGCCACCGTCGCCATCCGAGGCGACCATCGCTTCGAGCTTTTGATTCAGCTCGTCGAGCGTTTTTGCCACATCGGATTTCTCGCTCGTTTCTTTCTTGCGCATGCCAAGTTGCTTTTGCAGCTCTGCGATCTGCTGTAGCGCGTTAGAAACCTCGCCTTCCCGAGCGGAAATCTTCGATGCCAGCTCAAACTGCCGCACCAGCGCATCCTGAGGCGTCTTCACGCGCGGATCGAGTTTGATGATCAACGGCTGCGAGCTGCTCTTTCCATGGGCTGTGAGTCTCACCGTGTAGTTTCCAGGTAACGCCAACGGTCCGGAAGTCCTCCGGAAAGATGCGCGCGCTCCTCTTTGCGAGAGATAGCGCAAATCCCATACAAACCGGTGCATTCCCGGGTCGGCGGAAAGGGCTTGCGGCTGGGGAACCCAGGACGCCGGAAAAGACAAATCGTTCGGGTTAACCTTCCGGGGCTGGTCGTCGCTAGCAAACCGGCGCACCAGCCTGCCTTCGCTGTTGAAAATTTCCAATTGAATCGGCGCCGTAGATTTTTCCTTCAAGTAGTAATCCAACACTGCGCCATTCGGCGGATTGACTGCCAACGCTTCATCGTCCGGCACGGGAGTGCTTTGGTCGTTTCCCGCCCGCACACGATACGCGGTCTCGGGGCGGTAAAGCCAAACGTCCGCTGATGCTGAGCGCGGATCAATCTGCCGCAGCGGCGTCACATCATCCAGCACCCAGAAGGAACGCCCAAATGTAGCGACCACCAAATCGTCTTCATGCACGACCAGGTCGCGCACCGAGGTCATTGACAAATTTAGCTGCAGCGGCTGCCAGTCGTCTCCATCGTCGAAAGAAACGTACACTCCTTTTTCCGTGCACGCATAGAGCAACCCCTTGCGAAAGGGATCCTCCCGAATGCAATTCAAAAAACTTCCATCCGGAATTCCGTTCGAAACCCGCTGCCAGGTCTTCCCAAAATCGCGAGTCCGGTAGAGGTATGGTTGATAGTCCTCGAGCCGGTGACGATCCACTGCAGCGTACGCTGTTCCGGCGTCGGAATGAGAGGCTTCTATGTGCGTCACTTTGCTCCACGGCGTCAATTCTTTTGGCGTGACGTTTGCCCAGTTCTTTCCTTCATCCTGCGTCAATTGGATCTGGCCGTCGTCGGTTCCCGCCCAGATTTCTCCTGCTTTCACATAGGACGGACCAATCGTGTAAATCACGCCACGGCGCTTGCCTTTTGCAGCGTCCGCGGCTGTTGCTGGATCCAAATTTGCGGGTACTCCCGGATCTTCGCGCGTTAGATCAGGACTGATGGCTTGCCACGAATCTCCGCCATCCTCGGTTCGAAACAGAATTTGCGAACCGAAATAGAGAACGTGCGCATCGAGCGGGGAAAAGACGAGCGGCAGCGTCCACGTCCGCCGAAACGAGCCATCTTGCGCAATCGTTGGCGGCATCGCCTGGACCTGTTCGTTGCTCAAATCTTGTCGATCCACAAATCCGCCGAAGATCACGCCGGGACTTAAAGGATCGGGGGCGATGTATCCATTTTCGTCGCCGGCCTCGAGCGGCCGCCAATCATGGAAATTCAGATACCGATACCTGCTGCTGCTCGCCGTTGCGGCGGGCCCGCTATCCTGCTGTGCTCCGTACACCCAATACGGAAACTGATTGTCGGTCGCGACGTGATAAAACTGCCCGGTCGCCTGATTGAACCAGGAACTCCACGTTTCGCCGCCGTTGTGTGTCACGACCGTACCCTGATCACAGCTCAGGACCATCCGCCTCGAATCGTCCGGATCAATCCACAACGCGTGGTAGTCGGGGCCCGTCGGGTCGCCCTTGAATACGCTGAAACTCTTTCCGCCATCAACTGACTTATAGATTGAGGTGTTTGGCACGTAGACGATGTCCGGATTCTTCGGATCGACAGTGACCTCGTTGAAGTACCAGCCGCGGCCCCAAATCCGGTGGTCTTTGGAAATCTGCTGCCAGTTTTGTCCGCCGTCGTCAGAGCGATACAGCCCGCCTTCCTTGGCGTCCACAATTAAATAAATTCGCTTCGGATTGCTTGGAGCGAACGCGATTCCCATCCGCCCGACCTCTGTTGGCAACCCGCCCTTCACGGCTTGCCAGTGATCCCCGCCATCATTCGAACGATAGACCCCGCTGCCTGGGCCGTTCGACGGTGGATAAATGCTCCACGGGGGCCTGCGTGTTTGCCACAGCGCCGCGAAAATCGTCTTCGGATTTCCCGGCTCGAACGCCAGGTCAATCGCGCCGGTGTTTTCATCATGAAACAGCACTTTCTGCCAGTGGGCGCCGCCATCTTTCGAACGAAAGACGCCGCGCTCCTGGTTCGGCCCGTACGCATGCCCCAGCGCCGCAACGAAAACTCGATTCGGGTCCCGCGGATCAACGAGAATCCTTCCAATCTGCCGTGAATCGCTCAGCCCAATCTGCTTCCAGGTTTTCCCCGCATCCGTGGATTTGTACATCCCATTTCCAACCGAGATCGATGACCGCATGTCCGCTTCGCCAGAGCCAACGTAAATGACGTTCGCGTCCGAAGGCGCCACAGCAATCGCTCCGATGGAGGCGACGGGCTGCGAGTCGAAAATAGGTTTCCACGTCCGGCCCGCGTCGTCCGTTTTCCAAACTCCGCCGCCCACGCTTCCGAAATAATAAGTGTCCGGCTGGCCGCGCACGCCCGTCACGGCCAGCACGCGGCCGCCACGGAAAGGCCCAATCGACCGCCAATGCAGCTCCTGAAAAAGTTTCGGGTCGATCTGCTTTGGTGCATCCGGCCCGGCCACCAACCGAACCGACGCAACACCGAGAAGCGACAGTGACAGAGGAATGAAAACAATGTGGCGCAGTCTCAAAGTGCTCTCCCAGAATCTATTGCAATCCAGAGTTCTTGGAATGCGGGTCGAGTATATCTCACTGCCGAAAAAACGATGCTTTCAGCCAAAGCTCTCAGTTTGGAGACCGTGCGATTCCCGAGAGCCAAATTTTGTGAGAGGTGGTTGCAGCGAGAAGTAATTTGTGCCACAAATTACATAGCCGCGCTATCTAGATAGCCAAACAATCTACATAGCCGATGATTTTATCTTGCCAGGAGCTCTGCAAGTTGTTTGGAATGAGCAAGATAGATTCCGGCTTGCCTATGCCGTTTCGAATTCCTCGGTCTTTCCACGCACAATCGGCTTAGCGCGCAGCAGCTTTAGCCTGCCGCTCACGAAGTAAACCACGAAGCCGGCCAGCATGATCAGCCCGCCGAACAAGAGTCCGTTCATGCCCAGAATAGTTTCGTGATTACTCTCGACGATAGCGAGGAGAAGCAGGAGCAAAGGAAACACGCCCGTCATGATCGCGCCGGTCAGGCCGCCAGGCACGCGGAACCCGCGCTTTAGGTTCGGCTCTTTGATGCGCAACACAACCAGCGTGATGAACTCCAGCATGAGACTTGCGCCATAGAGCATGATGTCCAGCGTTACCAGTCGCCTGAACCGTAGCCCCAGGCAAAGCACCCAGCACAAAGCAAGCACAACGATTGCCACCCACGGCACTTTTCTTCTCGAACTGGTTTTGGCAAACACTTTGGGCAGCATGCCGTCTTGCGCCATTGCTAGCGGCAGGCGCGAGTAGCTCATCACCAGCGCATTGAACATTCCGAACGCGCTCATCATGCCGCCGAGCACCAGCAGGAAACCGAGCCAGTTGAACCCGTGCCAGCTTCCCACGACCATTCCTGCCACAGTTGCCCAGGAGCCTTCCCGCTCAAACGCGGAGGCGGGAACGCCCGCGACATAAACCGCAACAAAGGGCAGGACATAACTCAGCGCAACAAGAATCACCGCGGCAATCATCGCCCGTGGATAGGTGCGCTGTGGCCGTTCAACCTCTTGCGCGATGGTTGATGCGTTGTCCCATCCCATGTAGTTCCACATTGCTACGAGCACGCCCCCAAGAAGTCCCAACTCGGCAGGCCCCGTGGCAGGATGCGCGCCAGCGGTGGCCACTTTGAATGGCACCGACACTACGATCAATGCGAAAGGAACCGATAGTAGGAAGAACAGCCAAAGAGACGTCATGCCGACGACTCGGATTCCTAGCAGGTTGATGATCGCGCACCCCAGAACCACCAAGCCTCCGACCATGATTCCTCGCGTGATCACCACGTGAGGCAATATCTGCCACCCTTCACCGCCGCCAAACCAAGGCGCCACCTGTGTGAGGTAACCGATGAACAGCGTCGGATAAATCGCCATGTCAAAAATGCTGGCGGCCAGGGAAAGCCAGGCTTCCTGGAATCCCCAGAAGTTCCCCATGCCGCGCCGCACCCAGGCGTAGTAGCCGCCCTCGGCGGGCAAGGCGCTCGAAAGTTCCCCGATCATGAACGCGGTGGGCAGGCTCCATAGCACGGGAAGGAAGAGCAGAATCAGGATTCCGCGGCCGTAACCGGCGCCATGAATGATTTCCTCCGTGCCATACGTGCCGCCGGACACCATGAAGAAAGTGGCCGCAACGAGAGGCCAGAGCGTCAGTTTCGCAACTCTCTTTTTGGTGGTTGGGATAGCGCTGGAAGGAAACTGCGCGGGAACAGATATCGAACTCAATTCTTACTCTCGTCCTCCTAAACGATACTCGCTCTCGCGCTGCGGTGAAGCGAGTTCGCAGGTGCAGAATACAAGAGTCGTCTCCGCATGCAAGAGAAAAATGCATGCAGGACAAAATTTTTTTCAATTCGCCACCCGGACTTTCGTACTATGCGACGCAGCACTACTTTCCTACGTCTGCTATTGGCCAGTCCGCTTCTCATTTGCCGCGGAATGCTCATGCTAGACTGCTAATTCGCTTTTGCCGTCGTTCTTATGCCGTTTTAAAGGAGCGTTGCAATGAGGCTGCCCGGTCGCGCCGCGTTTCCTGTCTGCCTGCTTCTGGTATTGGTACTTACGCCAGCCGTACTCGCCCAGCAATCCTCTCCCACTCTTCGCCCCATCACGATTGACGATTATTTTCAGATACGCCGAGTCAGTGATCCGCAGCTTAGCCCGGACGCCCAATTCGCTACCTACACCGTGGAGACGGCATTGCTGAAGGAGGATAAGAACGAAGGCCGCATTTGGATGGTTTCCACGAAGGGCGGCGAAGCGATTTCGCTTACGGCAGCGGGAGTTTCTTCTTCCCACGCGCGCTGGAGCCCTGACGGCAAATCCATCGCTTTCCTTTCCGCTCGCGACGAGGGCAAAACGCAGATCTGGCTGCTGCGGCGCCAAGGAGGCGAGGCAGAGCGGCTCACCAGCACTCCGCAAGATGTGGAAGATTTCTCATGGTCGCCGGACAGTCGCCGGCTCGTCCTCGTCCTGCGTGATCCCAAACCTGAGGAAGTCGAGGCTGCCAAAGAAAAGAAAGACAAGCCTGCCGGAAAGGAAAAGCCCAAAACCCAGAAGCCTTGGGTGATTGACCGCTTGCAGTTCAAGGTGGACGAAGTCGGCTACCTCGACCGGCGCCGGACTCACTTGTACGCGTTCGACTTAGCGGACAAAACGCTGACCCAGATCACTTCAGGCGATTTCGACGATTCGGAGCCAGCCTGGTCGCCCGACGGCAAGTTCATCGCGTTCAGCAGCAACCGCTCGCAGCCGGACGCCGATGCGTCTTATGACCTCAACATTTGGACCGTCGCGGCCGATAACACGGACAAAGGCGCTCATCTTACCCAGGTCACTACGAATCCCGGGCCGGACACGGCTCCCAGTTGGTCGCCTGATGGAAAATGGATCACCTACGTCACGCAGCTTGAGCCGCGCCTGTTTGATTACGCCACGCGGCACATCGCCGTCTCCCCTACCTCCGGAGGAGCCGCCAAAGTCCTGACGCTTGGCTTTGATCGAATGTCTTCGGTTCCGCGTTTTTCACCCGACAGCAAATTCATCTACTTCATTGTCGATGACGATGGCACGCAGAATCTCTGCCGTGTCCCTGCGGATGGTGGCGAGATCACCCGTCCTGTCGGTGGCCGGCTCATGGTGAACGACTACGCTTTGGCGAAAACGGGTGATGTGGTCGCCCAAGTCGCCACCATCGACCGCCCGGATGAGCTGTTCACTATTTCCACCGGCAAACTAACGCAAATCACTCACACTAATGACGCCTTGATGGCTCAGCTCAAGGTTTCGCATGGTGAATACGTTCATTTTAAGAGCAAGGACGGCACGGCCGTCTCAGGCTACTTGTACAAACCGCTCGATTATGTCGCAGGCAAGAAGTACCCCACGATTCTTCGCCCTCACGGCGGCCCAGTTTGGGCTTATTACGCGGAATTTGACCACTTGCCTCAACTTTGTGCCGCCAACGGTTACGTGGTTCTTTTTCCCAATCCTCGGGGCTCTACCGGCTATGGCCAGAAGTACGCTCAGGCCATTTGGGCAGATTGGGGAAACAAGGATTTTCAAGACGACATGGCCATGGTGGACTACGCCATCGAGCAGGGTATAGCGGACCCTGCAAAGTTAGCCGTCGGCGGCTGGTCCTATGGAGGCATGTCTACCGACTTCATCATTGCTCAGACCAACCGCTTCAAGGCAGCCATCTCGGGCGCAGGGACCGCGCTCCTCGCTAGCATGTACGGCCACGACCAATACGAGCGGGATTATGGCGCCGAACTCGGCGAGCCGTGGGAGAGCAAAGCGGTTTGGGAGAGGGTCTCGCCCTTCTATCGCGTCAAAAGCATAACGACACCGACTCTCTTCATGGGCGGGGACATTGATTGGAATGTTCCCATCTTAGGCGGTGAGCAAATGTACCAGGCGCTTAAGAGCCTGGGGCGCACCACGGAACTGGTTGTCTATCCGGGCGAGTACCATGAATTCAAAACGCCGTCACACATCAAAGACCGACTCGAGCGCTACCTTGCCTGGTACAACCATTACGTCAAGGGCGATCGCGCCCCGGCGCGTCCGGCCGAGCCAGCACCGGCTACGAAGACTGCGGAATAAGTCGGGCTATGCAGGGGCCAAGCAATCGGATCCCTTCGTGACATTTGGCCATTCCCATCGTCCTAATACCGTGGGAGGGGCGAGATGTCTTCACTGTGGAAGGACGTTCGATATAGCCTGCGACAGCTCCGCAACAGCCCTGCCTTTACCCTTATCGCCATCCTGACGCTCGCCTTGGGCATTGGCGCCAATACCGCTATTTTCCAGCTCATTGACGCCATCCGGCTGCGCTCCATTCCCGTGAAGAACCCCGAAGAGTTGGCGACCGTGCGTATTGCGGAGCGCCATTGGGGCTCCGGCCAGTTCTCGAGTCAATATTCACAGCTAACTTTCCCCATGTGGGAGCAGATTCGAGACCGTCAGCAGGGATTTGCACAAATGGCGGTTTTTAGCAACCAACTGTTTAATCTGGCGACAGGCGGCGAGGTCCATTACGCGAAGGCTTTGCGCATTAGTGGGGAGTTTTTTCAAGTGCTTGGCGTTCAGCCGTTCCTGGGACGCCTGCTCCGGCCGGACGATGATCAGCCTGGCTGCGCCATCGGCGGAGCAAACATCAGCTTTGCGTTCTGGCAGCGAAACTTTGGCGGCGATCCGGCGATTGTGGGGAAACGGCTCACGCTGGACGGGAATACATTCGAGATTGTAGGAGTAACACCCCCAGGCTTTAACGGTATTTCGGTGGGAGACACCTTCGATGTAGCGGTGCCCGTTTGCATCGAGCCCATAGTGAGCCCGCGAAATAACCGCCTGACGATTCGCCATGCGTGGTGGCTGGCTTCCATCGGTCGTCTGAAACCCGGGTGGACCGTTGAACGCGCGAATGCGCAAGTCAAGGCGGTTACACCGGCGATCCTTCAGGAAACCATTCCTCCTTTTTACGACTCCGAAGGGGCAAAGAAGTATCTTGAATACAAGCTCGGTGTTTTTTCGGCGAGCACCGGGTTTTCCTCCTTGCGGCGCGATTCGGAGACGCCGCTTTTTCTGTTGCTTGGGATTTCCGGATTGGTTCTAGTAATCGCATGCGCGAACCTGGCGAACTTGATGCTGGCGCGGGCGGGGGCGCGCGAGCAGCAAATTATAGTCCGTCTCGCCCTTGGCGCCACTCGCGGGAAAATGATTCGCGAGCTGCTTTCGGAGAGCGTCCTTCTTGCGGCCGCAGGCTCGATTTGCGGATTGTTTCTTGCGTATGCCATCAGCCGAATGCTGGTGGCGTTCATTAGCACTGGAGATTCACAGATTTTTCTCGACCTGGGGATGGACTGGCGCGTACTCGGATTTGCCACGGCGCTTGCGGGCTTGACGACAATTCTGTTCGGGTTGGCGCCGGCATTTCGCGCGACGCGCGTGGAACCGGCCGCGTTGTTGCAGTCCGGCAGCCGAGGAATGACCGGCGGGCGCAAGCGGCTGGGTCTGCGGCGAATTCTGGTGGTCTCGCAAGTCGGGCTTTCTGTGGTTCTTCTGATGGGTGCGCTGCTCTTTGCCCGCAGCTTGCGCAACCTGACCACGCTCAACATAGGATTTCAGCAGAACGGCCTTTTAGTTGCAGACATCAATTTCAAGCGCCTGCAGCTTACAGAGAGCAGCTACGTCGAGTACAAACGCCAGCTGGTCAAGTCCGTGAAGGCCATACCAGGCGTGGAATCCGCGACCAACGCGCTACTGGTCCCTTTTGGAGGAAGCACTTGGAACGACAACGTCCTCTTGGAAGGATCGGAGCAAGACCAGGGTGTAGCGTGGGAAAATTTTTTGGGGCCTGGCTATTTTCAAACCATTGGGACGCCTCTTCTCGCCGGGCGGGATTTCGATGAGCGGGATACTGCCACCTCCCCC